>NZ_PDJA01000001.1:1905957-2541276 GCF_002563885.1 Marinobacter sp. LV10MA510-1
TGCATCCCCAGATTGGCGCCATTATCCTCAAACGCTGGGATTTCCCCGCCGACCTGCAGGACGTTCCGTTACTTTATAACCAGTTCGACCGCAGCCCGGCCAAGGCTGATTACAGCGATCTGATGATGATAGCGAATCTGCAGAGAGTTGCCGGAACCGATCACCCCTGGGCTCAGATGGACTGGAGTAGCATTAGCGCTTTTGAACGGCTTGGGCTGGACCCGGACGGCAGCGACGATGAAAATCTGGACGCCCAGATGGCAGCCGCCATGGCGATGCTCCAGTAGCAAGCAAAGGGTAAGCCAACGCGGGAAAAATCAGGGGCGCTGGGGCAGCGCCCAGTCGATAGCGCCAAGACCCTTGTTACCTAACCATTGGTTGGCTAAGGAAAAGTGATGGCAACCAAAAAATCCGCGATAAGCACTCAGGGGTGATGGGTGCGGCGCTTCCAGCACCAAATGCCTCTGGTGATCAATACCCCGGCCTTTTTTGTGGGCGTAACTGCCCCACAGCATAAACACCACTCCCTGATCCTGCTCATTGACTGCGGCGATCACGGCATTGGTAAACTCTTCCCAACCCTTACCTTGGTGCGCACCAGCGCTTCCTTTCTCAACCGTTAATACGCTGTTCAGCAGCAATACGCCCTGATCGGCCCACGCCTGCAAACAGCCGTGGGCGGGAGGCTCTATGCCAAGGTCAGTGCGGATTTCTTTAAACATATTAACCAGCGATGGCGGCATACGAGTATCGGGCAACACCGAAAAGCTCAAACCGTTGGCCTGGCCCGGCCCATGGTAGGGGTCCTGCCCCAGAATCACCACTTTCACCTGTCCCAACGGCGTACTGTTCAGCGCGTTAAATACCTGGTGCGCCGGTGGATAAATGTTCTTACCCGCCGCTTCCTCTGCTGATAAAAACTGTGCCAAAGAAGCCATGTACGGCTGTTGAAACTCTTCCGCCAGCCGTTCCGACCAGCCGCGGCCGGGCAGCAGTTGCTGCGCCAGCCCCTGTAGCGGCGTCATCGCTTAGCCTTCACTCTTTTTACTATCCGCTTTATGTTCCGGACGCATGGCCGGAAACAGGATAACGTCGCGGATAGACGCAGAGTTGGTCAGCAGCATAGCCAGGCGGTCGATACCAATACCCTCACCTGCTGTGGGCGGCATGCCGTATTCCAGCGCCATCACATAGTCTTCATCGTAGAACATGGCTTCGTCGTCGCCGGCGTCTTTTTCCGCCACCTGGGCGCGGAAACGCTCGGCCTGGTCTTCGGCGTCATTCAACTCGGAGAAGCCGTTGGCAATTTCACGGCCGCCGACAAAGAACTCGAAGCGCTCGGTGACAAACGGATTGCTGTCTTTGCAGCGGGCCAGCGGTGACACTTCTTTCGGGTATTCGGTAATGAACGTGGGCTGCATCAAGCGGTGCTCGGCGGTTTCCTCGAAAATCTCGATGTGCACTTTGCCAAGGCCCCAGCTGGCCTTCACTTTAACGCCCAGGTCTTTCGCCATCTGCCGCGCAAAGCTTTCGTCCGCCAGTTGCTCAGCGCTGACGTTTTCGTTATAGCGCACAATCGCGTCAACCACGGTCAGCCGATCAAACGCTTTGCCAAAGTCATATTCAATGCGGGTTTCGTTACCGTCGGGGTCAACCGCCGTATTCACCACCAGGCTAGAGCCCAAAACCTGCTCGGCAACAGTGCGCAGCATGTCTTCGGTCATATCCATCAGATCGTTGTAGTCGGCGTAAGCCTGATAGAACTCGACCATGGTAAATTCCGGGTTGTGACGGGTCGAGAGCCCTTCGTTGCGGAAGTTACGGTTAATTTCAAACACCCGCTCGAAACCGCCTACTACAAGGCGTTTCAAATACAGTTCCGGCGCGATGCGCAAGTACATATCAATGCCCAAGGCGTTGTGGTGTGTCATAAACGGCCGCGCCGCAGCGCCACCGGGAATCACCTGCAACATGGGGGTTTCAACTTCCATGAAGTCACGGTCGGCAAAAAACTGGCGCATGGCGGTAATGATTTTCGAGCGCGCCAGGAACACCCGGCGACTGTCTTCGTTGACCATCAAATCTACATAGCGATGGCGATAGCGGGACTCGGTATCGGTCAGGCCTTTGTGCTTTTCCGGCAGTGGGCGCAGAGATTTTGTCAGCAGCCGGTAATCGTCCATGATGACGTAAAGATCACCCTTGCCCGAGCGCGCCAATATCCCGCGAACCCCGATAATGTCTCCTAAATCCCAGTGCTTTGTGGCCTTTTGCACATCTTTGGTGGCGTACACCTGAATTCGGCCAGTCACATCCTGAACCACCTTGAACGCCTTGCGATCCAGCATCATGCGGCCGGCTATGGCCACCGGGATCGCCATGTCTTCCAACTGCTGCTTGTTATAGTCCGCGTACTTTTCCAGCAGTTCGGCAGCGGTACTGTCGCGACGAAAATCGTTGGGAAACGCATTGCCCTGCTCGCGAATATCCGCCAGTTTAGCGCGGCGCTCGGCAATCAGCTTGTTCTCATCAGGCTGGGCATCGGGCTGGGCATTGTGCATCTGTTCAGTCATTTTGGCTCACTGGGAATAAGAATCGGGTTAATCCTGATCAAAGGGAAGGGCGCTGGATCACAGCGCCATTTTCAGGCTGGCTTCAATAAACTTGTCGATATCGCCATCAAGTACCGACTGGGTATTGCTGGTTTCTACCTTGGTGCGCAAATCCTTGATACGGCTGTCATCCAGCACGTAAGAGCGGATCTGGCTGCCCCAGCCGATGTCGGACTTGGAGTCTTCCAGCTTTTGCTTCTCGGCGTTACGGGCCTGCATTTCGTGTTCGAACAGTTTGGCTTTCAACTGTTTCATGGCCTGATCTTTGTTCTGATGCTGGCTACGACCGGCTTGACAGGCTACAACAATGCCAGTTGGGTTGTGAGTCAGGCGCACGGCCGACTCGGTGCGGTTAACGTGCTGGCCACCGGCACCAGAGGCACGATACACATCCACCCGCAGATCCGCCGGGTTGATTTCAATAACAAAGCTGTCGTCTACCTCAGGTGCCACAAACACCGATGAAAACGATGTATGGCGACGGTTGCCGGAATCAAACGGCGACTTGCGTACTAAACGATGCACGCCGGTTTCGGTGCGTAACCAGCCGAAGGCGTACTCGCCCTGAATATGAAGTGTGGCGCTTTTTATACCCGCCACTTCGCCTTCCTGTAGTTCAACAATCTCGGCCTTAAAACCACGGCGCTCCGCCCAGCGCAGATACATACGCAGCAGCATATTGCCCCAGTCCTGGGCTTCGGTGCCGCCAGAGCCGGCCTGAATATCCATATAGGCGTTATTGGCGTCCATTTCACCGGAAAACATGCGACGGAATTCGAGCTTTTCCAGATTTGCATCCAGCTCGGCAAGATCGTTTTCGATGTCGGCAACCGTGGCTTCGTCGTCTTCTTCAACGGCCATCTCAAGCAGGCCTTCGGCGTCGGTCAGGCCGCTGGTCAGTCGATCAATGGTGGACACGATCAGCTCCAGATCGGAGCGCTCTTTACCCAGAGCTTGCGCTCGCTCGGGATCTTCCCAAACGCTGGGCATTTCCAGTTCGCGCTCTACTTCGGTCAGACGTTCGCTGCGCTGGTCGTAGTCAAAGATACCCCCTGAGCGCTTCAGTGCGCTCGCGAAGTTCTTTGATCTTCATAACAATGGGATTGATTTCCATGAAATGCGGACTCGCTCTGGCAAGTGATGATTAAAACAGTGGCGTGATTCTACCGGAAATCCGCCGTTAAATCAGCCGCCACAAAGCCACACTCAGCGTGCTTTTTTTTGCGCTGGAGACACACACTTCTGCCTGGTTTGCCAATTCAGCAAGAAATTGGCAAGGGTTTCGCAAAAACTGGCATAAGTTTCGCTACGTCACCGTCAACACACGGTTAAATGCCGGCATAACTGCAGGGTTTTGCCGCTTCTTATGCGAACACGAGGTGCCCCATGCACGCACAGTCCGAAACCCGTCACAATCCCGTCCACCAAACCGAAACAGCCCGGCTGCTACTGCTGGCCAATGACACTTACCGCCGCTCTAACCAAAGCGACACGGCCTATGCTCAGCGCGTGGCCGCGCGTATCGAATGCCACGAACAGCTGCAAAGCCTGTTGCTGCGAGCGCCCGAAAATGCTCAGGCGCAAGGTTTGATGGGCAGAGTGGAGATGGACGATGGCAACCTGCAAAAAGCCCGCACCTTGTTTGACACAAGCCTGGCATTGCAACCCGGCCAGGCACAGCAATATATCAACCTGGGTTACTGGGCGCTTAAAGTTGAGCGCCCGGCCCAGGCCGAGCAATATTTTTCCCAGGCGTTGCAGCACGAACGGCAATCTGCTTCCGCATTTAGCGGCATCGCTCATGCAAAACGGCTTCAAAATCAATTTGATGTTGCCTATCTGCATTACCGCACACTGATTCGCAGCGGCCACGCCAACGCCAGGATGTACAGCGCGATGCTGGAGTGTGCCAGCCACCTTAGCGTTCATAAGGCTGACTCGCTGCTGCGTGCCGACGCCATTACCTTGCTCAACAAAAGCCACCTGGCGCACCAGAAAATCGGACGCTTTGTGTGTGAGATTCTGCGCCAGCACTATTCACCCGACACAGCAGCACCAGACACAACCGGCGCAATGGATGAACTGGCCGCTGCAGCCAACGACGAACTGCTGCTGCTGGCGTTGAACCAGATCATTCTGCCCGACCCTGCGGTGGAATCACTGATTACCTCGTTGCGACACCAGCTGGTGAAGCACATTGCCGACAGTGGCGAGCTAGAAGATGGCCTGCAACAGCTCGCGCTCGGGCTGGGTCGTTACGCCGAACGAACCGGTTACGCGCTGGCCACCAAAGATGACGAACAGCAACTGGCAGCGACCATAAACATCAATCTGCGAGCACAACTCACTCTGGGTGACGGCCCGGAGGCGTTGGCCGGCTCGGTCATTATCAGCGCGCTTTACGGCGCACTGTTCCACCAGGATTTTGCCGCAACCCTGGGGCAGTGGAATCTGGTGGATTGGCCGCTGGCGATGCAACCACTGATGGCGGCAAGTTATTACGACCGCGCCTGGGAAGAGGCGGTAAAACAGAATTTTGCAGAGAAAGCAGACGAGCTGCGCCTGGATCGCGACGACACGCCCCAGGCCTGGCCAGCCTGGGCGGAGCTCAATAACAACACGGAAACCAGCCTGAGGGCGCTGATGGCCAACGAATTCGGCCTGTCTGTCGAGCAGCTTCCAGCTACACTAAGGTTGATGGTGTGCGGTTGCCAGAGCGGCCAGCGAGCATTGGAACTGGCGCGCTATTTAAGCGATGTGGAAGTCATCGCGGTGGACGAATCTCTGGCAAATGTGGCCCGCGGCAGCGCCATGGCCGAGGCAACAAATATTGAAAACATTGTGTTCTGGCCATGGTCGTTAGCGCAGCGCTTTATTGCCGACGGCCACCAGGTGCACTGGGTTGAAATAGGCCGCCTGCCCTCGCCGGCAATGGCCGATCTGTCGCTGGCCAACCTGGTAGACCAGGTTGCCGCCTCTGGTGCAGTGGTCCATCTGCATACCGATATGGCCGAGCAAACCCGTGGCGACAAGCAGATACGCCGGCTTATCAGCGAGCACAGTTTGGAGCCTCGCCGTAATACCTTGCAGCAACTGCGGCGCATGGTACTGAATAATCGCACAGGCGACCTATGGCAGAGCCTGCTGCAAGATGAAAATTTCTACAGTCTGGGCGGCTGCCACGACCGCTGGTTCCGGCCACAGAGCAAGCAGCAGCTAAAATCTGTGTTGGCCATGGTCAGTAACGAAGTGCAGTGGAAGCTGGTCAAGGCCCGCGACGAAGACGGTCACAGCCTGGCCACCGGCCCGGTACAGCAGCAGATTCGCAAGGAAGCCCTAGGCAGTCACGTTCAAAGTCTGCTGGGCCAGCAACTGAGCGTGTATTTTCAGCGTCGGCGCTAAAAATACACCTCTGACCCCACGACATTGCAAAGATCAACGGGCCTTCGCGGCTCGTTGATCTTTGCTTCTATCGATTACTCGCGTCTAAATATAAGGCGAAATTGCTTCACCATACAGATGCAGCTCTTCGAGAATGTGCCGCTGCTGCTGGGTTATATCTGGCTTAACCATCAGGCGCTGGAGTTCCGCGCCATACTCGGCAAGTGACAACCAACCTTTCACCGGCTGGGTCAGTCTTTGCTCGCGAAACTGCTCCCAACGTTCCATTTCCTCGCCGTTCAAGGTGTCCGGATAATTGCGGGCGCGATAACGAAATAGCATTTCGGCCAGGCGCTCGTCGGCAAACTGGAATTCGCTTTCGCCAAGCTGCTGCGGTTCCATTGCCATCGCGCGATCCAATTGCCCACGATCCCCCTGGCTAAGAAAGCCGCCCGCATAGATCTGTTCGTCCGGATCCGTCAGCTTGGTGTCGTAATCACGCTCGAAAGCAGCAGCCACGCGCTGCGCAAAATCTGGCCCTGCCTGGCGCAGAATCGCCAGATGGCGTCGCATCTGCTCACCATCCAGATCCAGCCGCTGCAAGCGTTCCGGCGAGAGCGTTGCCAGCATGGTCGCCGGCGCCAATACCGGGCACTTGTTCAGCTGAATCGCCTTTAACGGGAATCGGCGAACACCTTCAGGCAGCGCAGACTGCGCGGTAAAAACCCGCTCGCGAATCTGCTCAACGCTGGCGTTAATCAGTTCGGCGGGATTTTCACGCAAATCATACACAATTACCTGATTTTTGTTGCTGGCGTGCTCGGCAACTGGCGCTACCAGCGCGCAACTGCCCTGGCTCGCAGGGTACTTTCCAGACACGTGAAAAACCGGCTTTCGAGTGGCGGTATCCAGCATTTTGCGGGCCGCCTGCTTGGATTTGTTGGCCAGCGCAAATTCAAACAACCGGGGCTGACGTTCCTTGATCAGCCTCGCCAACGCAAGCGTCGCGGTTACATCAGACATGGCATCGTGGGCCTGGCCGTGTTCGACGCCATTGGCTCGGGCCAGATCTTCCAAGCGAAAGCTTGGGCTACCATCGGGTTTTAGCGGCCACTCTATGCCGTCCGGGCGCAGCGTAAAAGCCAGGCGCACCACATCAATCAGGTCCCACCGGGAATTACCATTTTGCCATTCCCGGGCGTAAGGGTCGCGCAGGTTGCGGTAAAGGGTATTGCGGGTTACTTCATCATCAAAGCGCAAACTGTTGTAGCCCACCACACAGGTGCCAGGCTGACTGAAGGCGTGGTTGATCATCGTAATGAATTCGGCTTCAGGATAGCCTTCCTGCATGGCTTGCTGCGGCGTTATCCCGGTAATCAGGCAGGCTTCCGGGGCCGGCAGATAATCATCAGCGGGCCTGCAAAAAATAACCAGAGGCTCTTCAATAATGTTCAGCTCACTGTCAGTGCGAACACCGGCAAACTGACAGGGCCTGTCGTGCAATGGGTCGACACCAAAGGTTTCGTAGTCGTGCCAGTAAAATGTGGGGGTCAAAACCGAAAACTCCTGCAAATATCACGGCGATGAGTCTAACAGAAAATACCGCCTGCGCCCGGTTGTAGCCGGCGCACCCATAGCACCGGGCATCTATATACATACAAAAATCATATAATTAGCGTAGCACCAATGTACATACAAGGCTTCACTGCTATAATAGGTGGCACTTCTATCTTTATCTGGGTTTGCATATGTTACCTGACATACTGATTTGCGACGATTCCGAGATGGCTCGCAAACAGATGGCACGAGCTTTGCCAACCGCACTGCGTCACCAGGTCAGCTTCTGCCGCAATGGTAGCGAAGCACTTGCGTACATACGCAACAGCGTGCCAGACCTCCTGTTTCTGGATTTGAACATGCCCGATCTGGACGGCTACGAGGTGCTCGAACATCTTCGCAGCGAACAGATCGAGCTGCTGACAATTGTAGTGTCTGGTGACATTCAGCCCCAGGCAAAGGCTCGGGTTTTCAGTCTGGGCGCCATGGCTTTTCTCAATAAACCGACAGCCCCGGAAAAGGTTGCCGAGCTTCTTGCCCAATACGGCATTTATCGCGAGTCAGACGAATCGCTAGCTTCGGGCTCGCAGCCTGAAACCGACACCCCGAGCCACCCTGCAAACACCAACCCTGACCTGCAGCTATTGCTGAATGACTACCTGCGGGAAATAGCCAACGTCGCCATGGGGCGCTCGTCAGACCTGTTAGCGCGTTTACTGGGTATTTTTGTGCGCCAGCCGATACCGAAAGTGGCTTTTATTGCCAGCTCCGAACTGCACATGACCATCGCCGCAGCCAACGATGAAGCCCATTATTCGGCAGTATGCCAAGGGTTTACGGGAGCCGGTGTTGCCGGCGAAGCTTTGTTGTTGTTCGCCGACAGCAGTTTTCGCGAAATGGCAGAAATGCTGCACTATGACAACCTAGACGGTCCGGAGGTCAATGTTGAGGTGCTTATGGACATGTCCAGCATTTTGTTCGGTGCATTTTTGAAAGGCATTGGTGATCAGATGGATTTACGGCTGGGCCTTAGTCACCCAACAGTGCTAGGACAGCATCGACAAATTGCCGAACTGCTAGACCACCATCATAATCACGAACAGCAATTGTTGTGCATTGAAATCACTTACACCATTGAAAACCATAATATCCAATGTGACATGCTTGTGCTGTTTACCGAAGATTCGCTGCCATTTTTGCAGCAACGTTTGCAATATCTGGCGGAGTAACGAATGCCATCATTAAACCCGGAAAGCGTAAGCTCGTTCCACTGGATGGCTGACATGGTTGAGTCTGTGGAGGTTGGGCTGGTCGTGCTGGACTTGGAATTTCGCGTGCAGATGTGGAACGGCTTCATGGAGCACCACAGCGGGATGACGGCTAGCAAAATTCATAATCAAGTGCTGTTCGAGCTGTTTCCAGATATTCCCCGCGCTTGGCTAAGCGGCAAAGTTGAAGCCGTGACGCTACTGAACACCCGCGCCTTTACGTCGTGGGAGCAGCGCCCTTACCTGCTGCGCTTTCGCAATACCCGGCCGATTACCGGTACCGAAGAGTTCATGTATCAGAACCTCACCATCAGCCCGCTATGCGGCCCATCCGGGAAAATAGACAAAGTGTGCCTGATGATCTACGACGTTACCGATATTGCAAGCAGCAAACGTGCACTGGAGCGTGCTAACGATCAACTTGCCAAGCTAAGCATGATCGACAAACTGACGGGACTGCTTAACCGCGGAACCTGGGAAAATCTACTGGATGCGGAATTTTCACGCCATCAGCGCTACGGCGGCAACAGCACATTGGTGATGTTCGATATTGACCGTTTTAAAGCCATTAACGATAGCTTCGGTCATCTGGTAGGAGATGAAGTCATTCGCCACACCGCGGCAACAACCCGCAGACACTTGCGCCATTCAGACAGCGCCGGGCGTTATGGCGGGGAAGAGTTCGCTATTATTCTGCCAGAAACCGACACGGCAGGGGCTCTCACTATTTGTGAGCGCATTTTGAGCGCCATTTCACGGGAAACTGTCACCGTAAATAGCCACAACATCAGCTACACCGTCAGCATGGGCATCGCGCCACTCAGCGATAGACCAAAGAATTACTTGGCTTGGTTAGAACAGGCAGACCAAGCCATGTACTCGGCAAAACAGGGTGGACGCAATCAAATTGTCACTTTCTCTTAACCGTTTTGATGTCAGCTGCGGCTAATCAATAACCACTTAAGCCCCGATCGTAATACTTGCCACCAGAAACGCAAAACGGAGCGCTGACAAATAAGCGCTCCGTTTTTTTTGCACACTATGACTGCATACAGATTATAGCTGGCAGATTAGTCCTGCCAGCTCTGTACCGCCTCTTTTCCGTGCTTTTCACGCCACTCATTAAGAGTCTTGTGGTTGCCGCCGCGGGTTTTCACCACTTCGCCGGTGTGCGGGTTGCGATAGGTTTTCTCAGGACGCTTAGCGCGATTTCCACCGCCAGTGGTGGCGGTTGATGCCGAAGCAATAGACGGATCAATCGCGGCCAGAATTTGCAGGACATCTTTCGGCGATTTGCTGTATTCGCCCATCAGTTCACGGACTTTGTTTTCAAACGCCAATTCGCTTTTCAACGCTTGATCTTCTTCCAGCTTCTCCAGCTCGGCTGCCAGCTTTTCCATCAGCTGTTTCTTTTGATAATAGTCGTTAATTTTCGCCATGAAATTTAAACCTTAAGGTCTGAAATGCTTGATATGAACGATGGCAATATACCGATAGTATGTAGCCACCAAAATGTCGATATCAATAGTAATGAATCAGTAACGCCAAATCAAAGGATTAATGAACTATCCACTGCATTAAAACTTACAATCACTTCAGATTCCAACATCTCTGAATTTTTTTAAAGGCATTATCAATTATCACTGATTTCTTAATGACGATATCGGTACAGATATACGCTGATTTTTCTGCATGAACTCAATCAACACAATTGCCCGCTCATCGCCATCGTAACATTGAAATATTGCCCGCATGCCAGCAAAGGGGCCTTCTGCAACGTCTACATCGTCGCCACTTTTAATGCCACCTGCGGACGCAACCTTGTCAAGACTGGCACGCAAATGATCGATCACTTCATCTTCAACTGGCAAAGGTTTACCACCGAACCCAACAATTCTTATCACACCGCGAGTCGAACGCAGTTTTGACCAGACGGGATTCGATTGCGATAAATTGATAAAAATATAGCCCGAGAACAGCGCCTCTAGCTTGCAACTACGCTTTCCCGAGCGCAGCTTCTCAACCATTACTTTCGGGTAAAAACAGGGAATGTCCTGATTTTGTAAATGCATAAGAGCGCGATCTCCTTGACCGGGCTTGCACTGCAGGACATACCACTTCATAACAGAGCCTATTAGTAATACTTAGTGGATTATACCTACGGCGAAATTGCTGATATGGCGCGCCTACCTACAACCCATCTTTAACATTCAATAGCAGCCAGTCGCAACGACCGCTATCGCCACATAGGCGTAGAGCGTAATTGTAACGCGAATGTGGCAGCAAGATCATTGGCAAATACTACTCACAAACAGCCCGTGAGCTACCCTGAAGTAGACACCGACTGAATTAAGGATGACATCATGAAGCTGAGATTTCTAGGCGGCGCCGGCACCGTTACAGGTTCACGCTATCTTGTTTCAGATGAACAGCATCGCCTTCTGGTAGACTGCGGCCTGTATCAAGGCGTAAAGATCTTGCGCCTGCGCAACCGGGCCCGCTTTCCGGTAGAGCCGGGCAGTATCGAAGCCGTTGTGCTGACACATACCCACATCGACCATTCCGGCTACTTGCCAGCGCTGGTCAAAAACGGCTTTCACGGCAAAATTTATTGCATTCGCGCCACCCACGAACTGTGCAAGGTTCTACTGCCAGATGCCGGTTTTTTGCAGGAAGAAGACGCCCGTTATGCGGCGCGCAAAAAGTTTTCGAAACACGCCAACCCCGAGCCACTGTTCACCGTAAAAGATGCCCAACAGGCACTCAAGCATTTCGAATCTTTGGACTATCACCAACCCTTTGAGCCGGTGCCCGGCTTCTCCGTAAATTTCACACCAGCAGGGCACATATTGGGATCGGCCTGTGTGCACATACACCATGAAAATTCGAATCGCACCGTTGTTTTCAGTGGCGATGTGGGCCGCCAAAACGACATCATCATGCGACCTCCGGAACCCCTGAGCAACGCAGACGTTCTGGTGTGCGAATCCACTTACGGTGACCGTACTCACGGCACCAGCGACCCGGAAACCGAGCTTGCAGAGATCATCTCGGCAACAGCGGCCCGCGGTGGCTTGACGCTGATTCCGTCGTTTGCCGTAGGGCGCGCGCAAATGCTGCTGTATATAATACACAAACTGATCGCTGAAAAGCGCATACCGGATTTGCCGGTGTTTCTGAACAGCCCGATGGCGATCAAAGCGACCGAGATTTTCTGTCACTTTCATAAAGAGCACCGGCTCAACCCCGCCCAATGCCGAGGTATTGATGAGCACACCGTGTATGTGCGTAAGGTCGAAGATTCCATCAAACTCGATGCCGTTCGTTATCCCTGCATCATCATTTCAGCCAGCGGCATGGCAAGTGGCGGGCGGGTACTGCACCACCTGAAAACCCTGCTACCCAATCATCGCAACAGCGTTGTTTTTGCAGGTTTCCAGGCGCTGGGCACCCGTGGTGATAGCCTGGTTAACGGGGCCAGCGACGTAAAGATTCACGGTGAATATTGGCCGGTGAAGGCGCAAATACACAATCTGACCTCACTGTCGGCCCACGGCGACTACAACGAGATCCTTCAATGGTTGCAACAGGACCCCGCCCTAAAACCAGACAAGGTGTACGTCACTCACGGTGAACCGCTTGCCAGCGACCAAATGCGCCGTCGCCTGCATGAAACCCTGGGTTGGGACGCTGAGGTGCCAGAGCTGGGTGCTGAAGTAGATATATGATGTGACACGGGCTCTGGGTGCGTTTTTTGTAAGCCTGGACTTACACAATAAAGGGTAAAAGGCTTACAACAAAGCGTCGCAGGATTGGTTACACTTTAACGGTCAAGGATGACGCGCTGGCATGGAATGCCAACACACGGAAGATACCCCACGGAACCGGGGGCGCTCGAAGGAGTCGGGCATACAAGGATGGAATTCAGGGAAGATGCGCCCAGGATGGGCGAAGCCTGACGGATCAGGCCGGGGTCATAGTCACGGGTAACGTAGCTGGCAAGGATGTCAGCTGTGCCGTGCGCCCCGTAGCAACCTATTTTCTTATCTCTTGAAACTGCGCCGGCCCCTTTCGGCTCTGGTTTAGCCCTGTGTTGCCGTGTGGATACTAACCACAACAACCGACGAGAACGTCCGGAGTTAAATCATGAAACGCAGCTCACTGCTCGCTACGCTTACTCTTTTGTTAAGCCTTATGTCCGGCTTTGCTTTTGCTCAGACGGCAAGCATCAATATCAATACCGCCGATAGTACCAGTCTGGCCTCGCTTTCAGGCATTGGCCAAAGTAAAGCCGAAGCGATTGTCGAATACCGAAAGGCCAATGGCCCGTTCGCCAGCACCCAAGACCTGGCAAACGTTAAGGGCATTGGCGCACGAACGGTCGAAAAAAATGCAAACCGGCTGACGATTCAAGACACAAACAGTCCCAAGACACCCTAACAAAACGGGTGGTTGCCATTACGCAACCACCCGTTTTGTTAACGCCAACCAGCCTGGCCGCCGCCTTATAGCATTTCGATCGCCATCGCCGTCGCTTCGCCACCGCCAATACACAGGACCGCAACACCTTTCTTTTTGCCGTAGCGCTGCAGCGCGTACATCAGAGTGACCAAAATTCGTGAACCTGTTGAGCCTACGGGGTGGCCCTGGGCACAGGCACCGCCATGAACGTTCACTTTATCCGGATCTAGCCCCAGCTCGTGAATCGGCATCATCGCAACCATGGCGAAAGCTTCGTTGATTTCGTACAGATCAACGTCGTCCTTACTCCAGCCAGTTTTGGCAAACAACGTTTCCAGCGCACCCACCGGGGCACAGGTGAACTCTGAGGGATGCTGGGATTGCGTGCTGTGGGCAACCACTCGGGCCAAAGGTTTGAGCCCGCGCTTTTCAGCCTCGGATTCGCGCATCAGTACCAGCGCAGATGCGCCGTCAGAAATAGAAGAGGCGTTGGCAGCCGTGATCGTGCCGTCTTTGCTGAACGCAGGACGCAAGGTCGGGATTTTTTCCAGGTTGGCGTTAAAGGGCTGCTCGTCGTGCTCTACCAAAATGTCACCCTTGCGGGTTTTCACGGTTACCGGGACAATTTCGTCTTTTAGCAGACCCTGTTCAATTGCGCGCTGCGCACGCTTGAGGGAGCTGATGGCGTAGTTATCCATGTCTTCGCGGGTATAGCCTTTTTTATCGGCCATTTCCTGAGCAAAAGCACCCATCAAACGGCCCGTTTCAGCATCTTCCAGGCCATCAAAAAACATGTGGTCCTGAGGTGCATCGCCTGGCCCCATGCGGTAGCCACTGCGTGCTTTTAACAGCAAATAGGGAGCGCTCGACATGTTCTCCATACCGCCAGCCACCATGATGTCGTTGCTGCCTGCTTTGATCATGTCATGGGCAAGCATCGCCGCCTTCATACCCGAACCACACAACTTATTGATGGCGGTTGCACCGGTGCTGTCTGGTAAGCCGGCTTTGCGCATGGCCTGTCGCGCAGGGCCCTGACGCAAGCCCGCGGGCAACACGTTGCCCATGATCACTTCCTGCACATCACCCGGCTGTAAACCAGCGCGACGCACGGCTTCAGCAATGCACACGGCACCCAGCTCCGGTGCAGGTACAGAGGATAAACTGCCCTGAAACCCACCCATTGGCGTGCGCACGCCACTGACAATCACTACCTGATCGCTGTTGCTCATATTGGTTTCTTATTCCCTTAATAATTGCATCGTTGTTATCGACGGAAGCTGGTTCGCCCAAGCTTATTTCAATGTTCAAGCCATTGCACGAAAGCTCACGGTTTATGGGGCGCAGCCAGATAGTCCTGGGACTGCATTTCGAGCAAGCGCGATTCCGTGCGCTCGAATTCGAAATTCAGCCGACCACCGGCGTATAACTCTACAATTGGCACCGCCGCCGAGATAATAACTTTTACATTACGATCGTAGAATTCGTCGATCATATTAACAAAGCGCCGCGCCTGGTCGTCTCTATCCTTGCCCAACAACGGCACGTTGCTGATGATAATAGCGTGGAACTGGCGGGCCAGCTCGATATAGTCATTCTGGCTGCGAGGACCGTCGCACACCGCCTCGAAATCGAACCACACCACATCATCGGCGTGGGCACGGGCTGGAATCTTGCGACCGTTTATTTCCATCGATTTACTATGCTTGCCTGCCTCCACCGCCAGATTCTCAAAGCTCTTGGTTAGACTGGCATCGGCTTCAGCCCCCAACGGTGAATGATAAAGCTGGGCCTGCTCCAGCGTGCGTAAGCGGTAATCTACGCCGCCATCCACATTCACCACATCGGTATGTTTTTTTACCAGCTCAATAGCCGGAAGAAAGCGCGCACGCTGCAGGCCGTCTTTGTACAAGCCGTCAGGAATAATGTTAGACGTGCACACCAGAGTAACGCCACGTTCAAACAGACCTTGCATTAAGGTTGCCAATATCATCGCGTCACCAATGTCGGACACAAAGAACTCGTCAAAACAAATAACCCGGGTTTCATCGGCAAATTTTTTGGCCACGAGCTCCAAAGGATTCTTCTGCCCCTTCAGCAGTTTAAGTTCGTTATGAACACGCTGCATAAAACGGTGAAAATGCACCCGCATTTTGCGATCGAACGGTAGAGCCTCAAAAAACGTGTCCATCAGGTAGGTTTTGCCGCGGCCAACGCCACCCCAAAAATACAGACCTGTGATCGGCTCCTTTTTGCCCTTGCCCAGCTTGCGCCGCAGTTTTGACATCTTGCTGCCGCGGGACCTTTCCGCTGCCACCAGTTTGTCGTAAAGTAACTGCAGACGCTTTACCGCATCCTCCTGCGCAGCATCACGCAGGAACTCCGGACGCTGGAGATCCTGCTGGTAGCGTTGCCAGGGTGGCATATTGATAGAACTGGCAGTGGGCATAGACGCTGTCATCAGTGGTTTCCGCGGGTTACTGGTTAATTTTGGCGCTATATTCTCGCGCAATTTGAATTTTTTCGCCATGTGGCGCCAGAGCGCGACAATAAGACGATTGGCTCAAGCTTTTGTCGTGGGCGTATGGAGTCAGTGACGTTATACTCATTACCTGTTCTACGGTTCACTATTTTTAAAAGGACAAAGCAACTTATGACAAACCTGATTATGGCAGCAGTTGCCGCCCTGGTGGTTGGCATTCTGATCGGGGTATTGCTGGGCCGCTCTACCGGGCAAGGCTCATCTTTGCGGCAGCGCCGCACCGAGCAGCAAGTTGATGAGCTACGCAACGAATACACCCGCTATCAGGCGCAGGTTAACGAGCACTTTATGGAGTCTGCCCACCTGCTGCGCCGTTTCAATGACAGCTATCGCGATGTTAATCAGCACATGGCCAAAAGCGCAACTCGCCTGTGTAACGACGACGAACTGATCCATGAGCTGGAACAGAACTCGGCCCAACGTCTGAAAGATGAGCGCAAGGAAGGTTCAGAACCGCCTCGCGACTATGCGCCAAAAGACCCTGACGGCTCTGGTACGCTGGCAGAAGATTACGGTCTGAAAGAAAAAGCCAAAGCTAAAGCCAACGCTAAAACCTGAACAAAGGCTGGTCTAAGCCGGGTTATCGCATTCGATAAACCGGTGGACCAGCCCCAACTCCTTCGCCAAAGCTTCCCCCAACGCCTGCACGCCGTATCGCTCGGTGGCGTGGTGACCAGCCGCAAAATAGTGAATCCCCCGCTCTCTGGCGGTATGTGTTGTGGGTTCTGAAATCTCTCCGCTTATGTAGGCATCCAGCCCCGCATCTGCCGCAGTATCAATAAAACCTTGGGCGCCACCGGTACACCAAGCCACGGTTTTGATCAGGTCTGGCCCGCCTTCAATATGCAAAGGTTGCCGCTGCAAACAACCTGAAATACGCTCGCCTAGCGCCTGTGGCGTTAATGCCTGGGCAAACTCACCACGCCACACCAGACCGTTCAAAGGCTCCGGGTTATCAATACCCAACACCCGGGCCAGAGTGCGGTTGTTGCCATACAGCGGGTGATCGTCCAATGGCAGGTGATAACCCACCAGATTGATCTCGTGAGTCAGCAGGGTTTTCAAACGATTGCGCTTGATGCCCACAACACGCTGGTCTTCACCTTTCCAGAAATAACCGTGGTGCACCAGAATCATGTCTGCTTTCAAGTCCACCGCCGCATCCAGCAGCGCCTGCGAGGCCGTAACACCGGTAATCACGGTGTGTATCTCGGCCTTGCCTTCCACCTGAAGCCCGTTAGGGCTGTAATCCTGAAATTTTTCGGGCGTCAGCCAGCTCTCCAGCAGCGCCATAATCTCGTTTCTATGCGCCATAATTGTGCCAGGCCTCGATAATCAGCGTGTATCACAGAGCGTTTTTAATGCCTCCAACAGAGCGTCATTCTGCGGCGCTTTAGCGATGGTGATACGCAGAAACTCGCTGATCCGCGGCTTATTGAAGTGCCGAACGATCACGCCTTGCTCGCGCAAACCGTTCGCCAAATCCACTCCAGCCCGTTGCGGGTGGCGGGCAAACACAAAGTTAGCTCTGGACGGAAGCACCTCAAAGCCCAGTTTCTGCAGACCTTCGCTAACCCGCTTACGCTCACGAATCACCCCGTTTCGGCTGTCCTGAAACCAGTCATCGTCTTCATAAGCGGCCTGTGCTCCCGCCAAAGCGAGGCGATCCAGAGGGTAGCTGTTGAAGCTGTCTTTCACCCGGTTAAGAGCCTCGATCAGTTCCGCGTTACCGGCGGCAAACCCTACCCGCAAACCCGCCAGCGAACGTGCTTTCGAGAGGGTTTGGATAACCAGCAGGTTTGGATAAAGATCAATCAGGTTGATGGCGGTTTCGCCGCCGAAGTCGATGTAGGCTTCGTCGATAACCACGACCCGATCAGGATTGGCCTTTAACACCACTGCAATTTCGGTGAGGTTCAGATAGCGGCCAGTCGGCGCATTCGGGTTCGGGAAAATAACGCCGCCGTTAGGCTGGGTATAGTCCGCAGGATCAATTGCAAACTCGTCATTCAGTGGCACCTGGCGAGCCTTGATGTCGTAAAGACCGCAATACACCGGATAAAAACTGTAGCTGATGTCTGGGTAAAGTATTGGCTGGTCCTGCTGAAACAGTGCACAAAAAACGTGCGCCAGAACTTCGTCGGAGCCGTTCCCCAGAAACACCTGGTCGGTTTTTATATCGTGGTAGGTGGCGATCGTTGCCTTCAGCGCCTGACCTTCTGGATCCGGATACAGGCGCAGGTTATCGTTAAGCTCGGCCTGAATCGCATCGATGACCTTGGGCGACGGGCCAAAGGGATTCTCGTTGGTATTGAGTTTCACCAGATTAGCGATTTTGGGCTGTTCGCCAGGGACGTAAGGCACCAAATCGTGAACCAGTGGGCTCCAGAATTTGCTCATGGGTTTTCTCCGTGGCGGTCGCCGTTGGTAACGCGGCGTCTAATCTTGTTGAATTCGGTATTCTGCCGAGCGGGCGTGGGCGGTCAAACCCTCGCCCCGGGCCAGCACAGAAGCCACTTGCCCCATACGGCTGGCACCGTCTGCGCTAAATCCGATAATAGATGAGCGCTTCTGGAAATCGTACACACCCAGAGGTGACGAAAAACGCGCGGTACCGCTGGTGGGCAGCACGTGATTCGGACCAGCGCAATAATCCCCAAGGGCCTCGGCAGTATAGCGCCCCATAAAAATAGCGCCGGCATGGCGGATGTCCGCCAGCAACGCTTGTGGGTCGGCAACGGACAATTCCAGATGCTCTGGCGCAATTCTGTTTGATACTCTCGCCGCTTCTGCCAGGTCAGCAACCTGAATCAGCGCAGCGCGATCGGCCAATGAGGTGCGGATAATTTCCGCTCGTTCCATGGTGGGCAGTAGTCGTTCAATACTGGCTTCCACCGCATCCAGAAACCCGGCGCTGGGGCTGATCAGAATCGACTGGGCCTGCTCGTCGTGCTCGGCCTGGGAAAACAGATCCATCGCAATCCAGTCCGGATCGGTCTGACCGTCACAAATCACCAGAATTTCAGACGGCCCGGCAATCATGTCGATACCTACGATGCCGAACACCTCACGCTTGGCAGTAGCGACAAAAATGTTACCCGGGCCCACAATCTTGTCCACCGCCGGCACCGTGTCAGTGCCATAAGCCAGCGCGGCCACAGCCTGAGCGCCACCAATGGTAAACACCCGATCAACGCCGGCAATCGCTGCCGCAGCCAGCACCAAGTCATTCACCACGCCATCCGGGGTCGGCACCACCATAATCACCTCACCCACCCCGGCCACTTTTGCCGGTATAGCGTTCATCAGAACCGACGACGGATAGGCCGCTTTGCCGCCGGGCACGTACAGCCCTGCCCGATCCAGCGGCGTAATCTTCTGCCCCAGCACCGTGCCGTCGGCTTCTTCATACTGCCAGGATTCCTGACTCTGGCGCTGGTGATAATCACGCACCCGGCGAGCCGCGTGCTCAAGGGCATCGCGCTGGTCCTGCGGAATGGTTTTCAAAGCATGCTGTAGCCGCTCCTGACTCACTTCCAACTCGGCCACGCTGCCAACGCTCAAGCGATCAAATTTGGCGGTAAACTCCAGAACAGCCGCATCGCCTCGTGTTTTCACCTCATGCAGAATATGACGCACCGACTCGTTCACCTGATGATCCACGCTGTCATCCCAGGCCAACAGGGCAGATAGCGCGCTGTCAAAGTCTGCATCGGAGGCGTTCAATCGCTGGATATTAACGGTCATGTGCTAAACCCTGTAGTGAATAAAAACTGAGGTTGAAACTGAAAATTAATGATTATAGGCAACTCGTGCCAAGCGCTCGTAAAGGGCTTGCAACCACTCAAAGTTCGACTAAGGGACTGTGGGGCGGCCTACCAAAACTGTGCGGAGCCATGGATGGCGGAGCCCAAGCGTCACATGGATGTGCTTGAGCGTGTTTTGGTAGGCCGCCCCGCAGGCGCTAGAGCCACCGATGCAAGGGCGCAAGCCGTTTATGGACGCAACCTCGCACGTATCCGTGAACTAACGGCGTTTTTCCACCGCAGCCGACATCATTTCGATAATGGGATTTATACGTTCGTGTTTCATTTTCATAGAGGCACGATTCACAATTAATCGGGTACTGATGTGGTCGATCAATTCCCGCGCCTCCAAACCGTTGGCTTTCAGAGTATTGCCGGTATCAACGATATCGACAATCTCATCGGCCAGACCCAGAATCGGCGCCAGCTCCATGGCGCCGTAAAGCTTGATGATGTCGGCTTGGCGGCCTTGAGCTGCATAATAGCGCCGCGCCAGATTCACAAACTTTGTAGCGACCTTCAGGCGCCCTGTTGGCACCGGACACCCTTTCGCGCCGGCGGTCATCAGGCGGCAGCGGGCGATATTCAAATCCAGCGGCTCGTAAAGGCCTTCACCGCCGTGCTCCATCAGCGTATCTTTGCCCGTCACGCCCAAATCAGCGGCACCGTATTGCACATAGGTCGGAACGTCGGTGGCTCGAAGAATAAGCACGCGCACATGGCGGTTGGTGGTAGGAAACACCAGTTTGCGGGACTTATTTACGTCGTCGATCAGCTCAATTCCGGCTTCTGCCAGCAAGGGCAAGGTTTCTTCCAGAATGCGGCCTTTCGACAAGGCAATGGTGATGGAATCTGTCATATCGTATCCGGTTTCCCGTTATCTCTTTGCTGCCGTGTTACTTAACCCGGCAAACGGCGAATGCTGGCACCCAGCAGCTGCAGTTTTTCCTCAATACACTCATAACCGCGATCGATGTGGTAAATACGATCAACCACCGTATCGCCCCTAGCTACCAGGCCGGCAATCACAAGGCTGGCAGAGGCACGCAAGTCGGTGGCCATAACCGGTGCGCCAGTCAGGTGGTCAACGCCCTTTATAATCGCCGCGTTGCCTTCCATGGTGATATCGGCACCCATGCGGATCAGTTCTTGCAAATGCATGAAGCGGTTTTCAAACACCGTTTCTATGATGGTGCCCGTGCCCTCGGCGATACAGTTCATGGCCGCAAACTGGGCCTGCATGTCGGTCGGAAAGGCAGGATAGGGCGCCGTACGAATGCTAACGGCTTTAGGCCGTTTGCCCTTCATATCCAGCTCTATCCAGTCTTTACCACTGGTAATGTGGGCCCCGGCTTCTTCCAGCTTGGATAGCACCACATCCATCAGACCTTCGCGGGTATCTTTCAGCTTTATTCTGCCACCGGTAGCAGCCGCAGCCACCAGATAGGTGCCAATTTCAATTCGGTCTGGCAGTACATGGTGGTGGCAGCCATGCAGACGTTCTACACCGTTAATCTCGATGGTCGACGTTCCATGGCCTTTGATATCGGCGCCCATGGCAATAAGGCACTCGGCCAAATCCACCACTTCTGGCTCGCAAGCAGAATTTTCCAGAATGGTTTTGCCATCAGCCAGAGTCGCTGCCATCAGCAGGTTTTCAGTACCGGTGACGGTCACCATATCCATGAAAATGTGCGCGCCTTTCAGGCGGCCATTGGTTTTGGCTTTTATGTAGCCATTTTCCAAGGAAATCTCAGCGCCCATGGCTTCCAGGCCCTGAATGTGCAGGTTTACCGGGCGGCTACCAATGGCGCAACCGCCGGGTAATGAGACCTGTGCTTCGCCAAAATGCGCCACCAACGGCCCTAACACCAGAATGGACGCGCGCATGGTTTTCACCAGCTCGTAGGGCGCATGAAAATGTTTGATGGTATTGGCGTGAATTTCCACGCTCATCTTCTCATCAATCATCAGCTCAACGCCCATACGGCCAAGCAGTTCAATCATGGTGGTGACGTCGTGCAGGTGCGGCAGGTTGCTGATGGTAACCGGTTCATCGGCCAACAGTGTCGCAGCAAGAATCGGCAAAGCCGCGTTTTTGGCGCCGGAAATGCGGATTTCACCGTCTAGCGGCCTGCCCCCGCGAATAAGAAGTTTATCCACAACAAATAGTATCCTGTATTTTGCGGGCTATCAGCCCTGGCGCGCAGCCCATTCGGCGGGAGTAAAGGCCTTTGGATGCAGAGCGTGAATGGAGCCATCCATAATCATCTGAAACAGCGCTTTGTTGATCAGCTGTTGGCGCTTGATGGTTGATAAACCTTCAAAAACGTCGCCCACTGCCACAACCATGCAATGTGAACCGTCAACCTGCACCTGAATTTCACAGTCTGGCAGCTCATTCTGCACCAGCGTGGTAATTTCGGCGACATCCATAAACACTCCTTGGATATTGAAAAATCAAGGGGCGGAATTGTAACCAATTCCTCAGCCGGGGTCAGCTTTCGCATTGGATAATCCCCATCAATGCTGGCCGCCAGCGATGCTTGTCAGGTCAATCCGCGTTTACACCCGGCCCGGCAGTGGTAAACCCTGGTAATGCGTCATTCAGATTCGCCAGCGCGGCCAGCGCCAGCAAGCGCTCACCGGGGTGGTCAAAGCGCAGGTTCAGCGAACGCTCGCTGGCGAAGCGCTGCCAACACAAAAGTACCGACAGTAAGGAACTGCTGGCGCTGGATAACCTGGCCAAATCCACGGTAATGTCGCCTTTGGCCCCGGCCAGCAGAACCTCACCGCGCTGGCGCAGGTCGGCAGCGGCCATGGCGTCGGCTTCGCCGTCAATTCTCAGAGTATTATCGCTGAAATTAAGCGTTGGCTGCGGGTTACTCGCGCTCATTATTGCTCTGCTTTTTCGTCAATGGCCTGCTCCAGATCGAGACTATTAGCCGCATCATTCCAGCCGTCGATCACCACCTGCACCTGGTCCCGGTTGGCTTCCATTTCCTGACTGAAACGATCGCGGAATGCCAGTCCGATATTCACCCCTTCCACAATTACGTTTTCCATCATCCACTGATCGTTTTTAGCGCGATACATAGAATAGGTAACCGGGTAGCGATTCCCTGTCTCAGTGATGACCTGCATATCAACAGACGCACGGTTATCGTCGCGAGGGTTGAACGTAGCGCCTAGCACCTCGATGCGGAAGTTGCGCGACTCCACCAGAGCCTGGGCATAGCTCTCAAACAAGCTGCGCTTGAACTTTTCTACAAACTGATCACGCTGTTCGGGAGATGCCTGGCGGGCGTAACGACCCATTACCCGGGCTGCAATGCGGCGGAAGTCAACAAAACCCTCCATTGTCTGGTTCATGCTGCTGTAAAACGCTTCGGAGTCGTCCTGGTATAACCCACGCTCCCGGTTGAGCTGTTCAACCATGCGTTGGGTGTTATCATTTACATAGGCTTGCAACTGTTCTTCCGTGTTAGCTTGAGCAGCCACAGCCAGCAGACTGAGCAAAACAAACAGAAAAATGGATCGATAATGCGCGACGACCATCTTGGTGTCTCCGGTTGGGTGCTTGTTGCAAAGGCCTTAGCGGCCTGAGGCAAAATTACTGATCAGCCGTTCGATATTCATCGCCGACTGGGTAGTGTAAAAGTTGTCACCCGGCTGCAGGGACTCCAAATCACCACCAATGGATATGTCAATATACTGCTCACCCAGCAGACCGGATGTGCGTATCATTGCGGCGCTGTCAGCAGGAATGTTGTTTACATCCGAGTTGATAGACAATGTTACGCGGGCCTTAAACGTGTCGCGATCCAGCTCGATAGCCTCGATCGAGCCAACCTGCACGCCCGCCATTGACACTCTACCCCTCGGCCCCAGGCCGCCCGTATCGGTAAAGTCTGCATACACGGTGTAGGTGCTGCCAGCAGCAGCCAATGACAAACCGCTGACTTGCAGCGCCAAAAACATCATGGCACCCATGCCTGCCAGCACGAACAATCCAACAATTATTTCAGTGGTTCTTTGCGCCATCACCGGCTCCTGTTAATTTCCAGATAATCAGAAATTGCCGAACATTACGGCGGTCAATATAAAGTCCAGCCCAAGCACGGCCAGCGACGAATACACCACGGTTTTTGTGGTTGCCGAGCTGATGCCGGCGGAGGTTGGCACGCAGTCATAACCTTGGTACACCGCAATCCAGGCGCACACAAAGCCAAACACCACACTTTTTATGACGCCGTTCAGCACGTCGTCACGAAAATCAACCGAAGCCTGCATGTTGCCCCAGAACGAGCCTTCGAACACGCCCAGCCATTCCACCCCCACCAGCATACCACCAAGGATGCCCACCATCGAAAACACCAGGGCCAGAATGGGCATGCTCAGAAAGCCCGCCCATAACCGCGGCGCTATCACCCGTCGCAGAGGGTCTACGCCCATCATTTCCATGCTCGAAAGCTGCTCCGTGGCCTTCATCAGGCCAATTTCTGCGGTCAACGCAGAACCGGCGCGGCCAGCGAACAGGAGCGCGGTCACCACCGGCCCCAATTCGCGCACCAGGGTCAACGCAATCATCTGGCCAATGGCCGACTCAGAGCCAAAATCGCTGAGAATCGTGTAGCCCTGCAACCCAAGTACCATGCCAATAAACAGCCCGGAAACCACCACAATGACCAGTGATAGCACCCCAACCGAATATATCTGTTTTAACAGCAGTGGTAAGCCCACCGACGGTTTTGGCACACCGACCAGCACACCAAACAAAAACTGACTGGCTCGCCCGAAAGACGCCAGAAAATCCAGCGTGTTTTTGCCCAGGCGGGCAATCGCATCCATCATTGCTTTGCTCCCAGCCCGAAATCGACGGCTCGTTCTGGCGCCGGATAGTGAAAAGGTACGGGCCCGTCGGGTTTGCCCTGCAAGAACTGCTGCACCTTGTCTGATGAGTGCTCACGCAGCTGCTCTGGCGTGCCCGCGCCGATCACCTTGCCGTCGGAAAGAATACAGGCGTAGTGACAAATACTGAGAGATTCCGGTACGTCGTGAGACACCAGCACGCTGGTCAGACCCATGGCACTGTTCAGCTGTCGAATAAGCTTCACCACCACGCCCATAGCAATGGGGTCCTGGCCGGCGAAAGGCTCGTCGTACATAATCAACTCCGGGTCCAGCACAATGCTGCGCGCCAGGGCCACTCGCCGCGTCATGCCGCCGGACAGCTCTGCGGGCATCAGGTCGCGCGCGCCGCGCAGGCCCACGGCTTCCAGCTTCATCAAAACGATGTCACGAATCATGTCTTCCGGCAGTTTGGTGTGTACCCGCAACGGGAAGGCCACATTCTCGTACACGCTCACATCGGTAAACAGGGCCCCGCTTTGGAACAGCATGCCCATCTTTTTCCGCAGCTGATAGAGCGCACCGCGCCGCAGCTTGGGTATGTCGTGACCGTCAACCAGAACCGAGCCAGACTCGGGCTTCAGCTGTCCGCCAATCAAACGCAACAATGTTGTTTTCCCGGTGCCACTAGGGCCCATGATCGCAGTGATCTTGCCACGAGGAATCTGCAAACTGAGGCCATCAAAAATACGCCGCCCAGACCGCGAAAAAACCACGTTTTCCAAGGAAATATAAGCAGCTTCTGCCATAACCCACCCCTTAAAAGAGCCGCTACATTATGCCAAGACGCACTCAAGCTCAATCCGCTATGGCTAAAATGTAACCTTGCGAACTTGCCGCAGCCGCGGTTTTGTCCCATTCCGAGACAGCCGCCGGCTGTCCAATGTTATACTCTATGACGACAGCCCCAGCGGCTCTCCATGACTGCCCGAGCGGCGACATTTCGGCCATCAGCCGAATTAGGACCAAGAAAAGGAACAGGATGACAGATCCAGTGCCAAAGGATTTCCGAGAATCCGCGCTCAACACCATCCGCATCGAGCGCGACGCCATTACCAGCCTTGAACAGCGCATTGGTGAATCATTCATCTGTGCCTGCAAGGCCATCATGGCTTGCCGCGGCCGCGTTGTGGTGACCGGTATGGGCAAATCGGGTCACATCGGAAACAAAATTGCCGCGACTCTGGCCAGTACCGGCACACCGGCTTTTTTTGTTCATCCCGGTGAGGCCAGCCACGGTGATCTGGGCATGATCACCAGCCAGGACGTGGTGATCGCCATCTCCAACAGCGGCAATACCAACGAAGTCGTCACCCTGCTACCCCTGTTGAAACGCATGGGTACACCGCTGATCAGCATGACCGGTAATCCGCAATCGGTGCTGGCACAGGAGGCACTGGCCAATCTGGACGTTAGCGTACTGAAAGAAGCCTGCCCGTTAGGCCTGGCACCCACATCCAGTACCACCGCCACATTGGTGATGGGCGATGCTTTAGCCGTTGCCTTGTTGGAAGCAAGAGGCTTTAGTGCCGAAGACTTTGCGTTTTCGCACCCGGGAGGGCGCCTGGGCCGCCGTTTGCTATTGCGAGTACTGGACATCATGCACAGTGGCGATAGTGTTCCGGTCGTCACTGAAGGCACGACCCTTAGCGGCGCGCTGCTGGAAATTTCCCGCAAGGGTCTGGGCATGACCACTGTGGTGGACAGTAACGGCGCCCTGATAGGTGTATTCACTGACGGCGACCTGCGCCGCAGCCTGGATAAAAACGTAGACGTACACACCACCGCAATAGAACAACTGATGACCCGTAACGGCAAAACCATCCGCGCCGACCAACTGGCGGCGGAAGCTCTGAATATTATGGAAGAAATGAAAATCAGCGCCCTGCCAGTAGTCAATGAACAGGGTGAGCTGGTGGGAGCCTTGAACATGCACGACCTACTGCGTGCTGGAGTCATTTAATGGACACTTCGATTGTCGGCAACACTCATGGCCGCCCGCAATGGCCGACCAGTGTGCTCGCCAAGGCAGCCAACATTCGCCTGATTGCTCTGGATGTGGATGGCATTATGAGCGATGGCAAGGTTTACTTCAGTGCCAGCGGTGACGAGCTAAAAGCCTTCAACATTCTCGACGGGCTCGGACTCAAACAACTGATGGCCGCAGGCATTACGGTTGCTGTCATTACCGGAAGGCGCTCACCACTGACCGAAAAACGCATGACCGACCTGGGCATTCCTCACCTGTTGCAAGGCCGCGAAGACAAACGCACCGCACTGCTGGAAATTGTCGATCTGCTGGGTATCCCGGCCAGTGATATTGCATATATGGGCGACGATTTGCCTGATTTACCAGCGCTTCGCTACGCCGGCCTGGGCATTACTGTGCCTAACGGTTATTGGTTGCTACAGGAGCACGCCGATTTCTGCACCCGCAGTCGCGGCGGTGAAGGCGCCGTGCGCGAAGCCTGCGACCTGATTCTTGCGGCCCAAGGCAAGCTCGACACGGCCCTCGCGCCCTACCTTGAAACCCGCCTTGAGCCCTCCTGCGACTTGGAAAGCCGGCTATGAGCTTTGGTAAAGGCGGCAGCCTGCTTGTTGCGCTGTTACCGGAACAACGCCCCAGGTGGCGAACGGTTGCCCTTTTGGCCACGGTCATTGCCACCGTTGCCCTGCTGTGGCACAGCGACAACGAACTGCCGATGCCAACGCAAGATAGCGAACTGCGCGGTGATAGCGAGCCCGACAGTTTTGTGGTGGATGCCCTGTACACCTCGTACGACGAACAAGGCACCATCAAGATCCAGTTTGTCAGCCCCCGCATTGAACAATTCGAGACCACCGACTACGCCATTATGGCCGAGCCACAAGCCACGATCCAAGGCCAGCCCGGTTCAGAACCCTGGCAGCTCACCGCCAAACACGGCAAACTGCGCGATGGCAACAGTCTGCTGGAGCTTGAGGGTGATGTGCGCATTGTCCGACAGATTGGCGAGCGCAGCGCCATCTTGACCACCACCACATTAACGCTGGATAACCGCACCAATATGGCGTACACCGATGCTCCCGTCGAAATCGTTGACGCCACCGGAACTACCAACGCCACGGGTATGAAAGCCTGGCTCAATGAACGTATTCTGGAACTAGATTCCCAGGTAAAAGGACGCTATGAAACTGGCAACTGAACGTAACACCCCCTTTTGGCGTCGCGTGCGAGGCCGGGGCATGAGCCTCGGGCTGGCAGGCCTGCTCGTCAGCACGCCGGGCCTGGCGTTTGATCTTGATTCCAACATTCCCATCAACGTGGCCGCCAATTCAGCACGGCTGGATGACGCCAAAGGCGTGGCAACCTACACCGGCGATGTTGAACTGGTGCAAGGGGACACCAGGCTGTTTGCTCAAGAGGTGGTGCTCTACCGCGACATAAACGGGCTTAACCGCATTGAAGCCACCGGTACCCCGGCCCACTACGTTCAGCCCACAGCCAACGGAAAAGGGGAAACCGACGCAAAAGCCCTCTCCATAACCTGGTCTGCTGCCGAGAAGCAGCTGACCTTTGAACGCGACGCAGTGATCAGGCAAACTGGCAATATTTTTCGCGGTGAGCTGATTCTTTACGACACCGTGAACCGCGTCGTCACTGCCCAAGGCAGTACCGAAGCAGGCTCCGGGTCAGGCCGGGTAGAAATGACGATCCAGCCGCGCAGCACACAGGAATCCGATGGCCGTTCTCAGAGCCAGTAATCTGGCAAAAAGCTACAAACAGAAAAAAGTGGTGATTGACGTCTCGCTGGAAATTCGCAGCGGCGAAATCGTAGGACTGCTGGGCCCTAACGGTGCCGGCAAAACCACCTGCTTTTATATGATTGTCGGGCTGGTGCAGGCTGACCGCGGCCGCATTACGATCGATAACCAGGACATCACTCCGCTGCCCATGCACGGCCGGGCACGAAAAGGCATTGGCTACCTGCCCCAGGAAGCCTCGGTGTTCCGCAAGCTCAGCGTGCGCGACAACATCATGGCCATTCTGGAAACCCGAAAAAGTATGAAGCGGGCCGAGCGCGAGGCAAAACTGGAGGAACTGCTAGCTGAGTTTCACATCAATCACATCCGCGACAGTTTGGGAATGGCGCTGTCTGGGGGGGAGCGTCGCCGGGTTGAAATTGCTCGCGCTCTGGCTATGGAGCCCGCGTTTATCCTGCTGGACGAACCCTTCGCCGGGGTAGACCCAATATCGGTGAGCGACATCAAGCAAATCATTCGCCATCTGCGAGACAAAGGCATAGGCGTACTGATCACCGACCACAACGTGCGCGACACCCTGGACATCTGCGAAAACGCTTATATTGTATCCGGCGGCCATATTATTGCCTCCGGCAGCTCCGCCGAAATTTTTGCCAATCAACAGGTAAAAGAAGTCTATCTGGGCAATGAATTCCGGCTGTAATAGATCCTCAAAGTGTGCATACCGTGACATCGTAAAAGGTGAATCGGTTGATTCCCCGGCGAACTCTAGTAGACTCGGCAGAGAACTTGCTTGTGAACGCAAACCCCGGTTAGCCAACTTTTTTTTGCGGCTGCCACGCGCCAACCGATCGAGTAATGGACTTCCAAGAATGGTGATGAAAGCTTCTTTGCAGCTCAAGCTGGGCCAGAGCCTGACCATGACGCCCCAGCTCCAGCAGGCAATTCGCCTGCTACAGCTTTCCACCCTCGACTTGCAGCAGGAAATCCAGCAGGCACTGGAGTCCAATCCCATGCTGGAAGCACCGGAAGACGACGATCACGGCGATGAGGAACCTACGCACGCCGACACTAACAACGATCAAAATTCGGACGCCAGCGCAGCAGAGACCTCTCCAGACACCAGCAAAGACTGGGACGAAAACGAAAACGGTCCCGACTGGGCCAGCGAAAACGAAATCCCCGATACCCTGCCAGACGACCTACCGGTAGATACCGCCTGGGACGACGTATACCAGTCGGCGCCGGCACCGGCCAGCAGCAATGGCGACGATAACGACTACGATTTTGAAACCCGCAACTCGCCTACTGAAACCCTGCGCGATCACCTGGAGTGGCAGCTCAACCTGACCACCATGACCGACCGCGACCGCGCCGTTGCTCATACCCTGATGGACGCCGTTGACGAGCGTGGCTACCTGACCAGCTCGCTGGCCGAGATTTATACCGGCCTGCAGGACGAGCACGACGACGACCCGCTGGAACTGGATGAACTGAAAGCGGTACTCAGGCGCCTGCAGTTTTTTGACCCCCCCGGTGTGTTTGGTCGTGACCTGCAGGAATGCCTGCTGATCCAGCTGAACCAGATGCCGCCAGACACCCCTTGGGTTGCTCAGGCGCGCATGGTGATCACCCACTACATCAGCCTGCTGGGTAACCGTGACTACGCCCAACTGCTGCGCCGTAGCCGCCTGAAAGAAGACCAGCTAAAACACGTACTGGCGCTGATTACCAGCTTGAACCCGCGCCCCGGTGATGTGATTGACCGGACCGAACCGGACTACGTCATTCCAGACGTCATTGTGTACAAGCGCAACGATCGCTGGCGGGTAGAGCTGAATCCAGAAATTGCACCGCGCATTCGCGTCAATGCCAGCTATGCTTCATTGATAAAGCGCGCCGATAGCAGCGCTGACAACACCTACATGCGCGATCAGTTACAAGAGGCTAAATGGTTCATCAAAAGCTTGCAGAGCCGCAACGAAACGCTGCTGAAAGTGGCTACCCGTATTGTGGAATATCAACAGGGATTTCTGGACCAGGGTGAAGAAGCCATGAAACCGTTGATCCTCTCGGAAATCGCCCAAGCCGTAGAAATGCATGAATCTACCATCTCCCGGGTGACCACCCAGAAGTTCATGCACACACCTCGCGGCATTTTTGAGCTCAAATATTTTTTCTCCAGCCATGTCAGCACCGACGCTGGCGGAGAATGTTCCTCAACCGCTATCCGCGCCATGATAAAAAAACTGATAGCAGTCGAAACCTCCAAAAAACCGTTGAGCGACAGCAAGATTGCGGCCATGCTTGGGGAACAGGGAATCCAAGTGGCACGGCGTACCGTGGCCAAATACCGGGAGGCACTGCAAATACCTCCCTCTAATGAAAGAAAGCGACTGGTGTAGCAGCGCCAATGTAACAACACCGATGCAATAGCAGGAGAAGCCTATGCAACTCAACATTTCAGGCCATCATGTAGAACTGACCGAAGCACTCAAAGATTACGTGAACGAAAAGTTCCAGCGCCTGGAGCGCCACTTCGACCAGATTAGCAACACCAATGTGATTCTGCAGGTGGAAAAATTGCGCCAGATAGCCGAAGCTACCGTAAATATCAGCGGTGGCGAATTGCACGCCAAGGCCGAAACCGAAGATATGTACGCAGCGATTGACGCTCTGGTGGACAAACTGGACCGCCAGATCCTCAAGCACAAAGAAAAGCAAGTGTCCCGGATGCATGGTAACTAACACCGGACACAACGCGTAAACGCTTCACGCGCTGCGGCATGACACCATGCTGCAGCCTTTTTTTAATGGAAGTGCCGTCGACCCATGAGCGAGACATCCCTGACCATAGAAACCATCCTTGCCCCGGAACTGACACTTTGCAACGTACCAGCGTCCAGCAAGAAAAGGGTTCTTGAGTTTATTGCAGAGCAGATTCACCTGCATAACGCCACCTTGGGCGACACTCAGATATTCAGCAATCTGATTGCCCGCGAGCGCCTGGGTTCCACCGGAATCGGCCAGGGCATCGCCATCCCCCACTGCCGCCTGGAAGGCCTGGAGCACGTTATTGGCCTGCTGATCACTCTCAGCGAAAGCGTGGATTTCGATGCCATTGACAACCAGCCGGTAGATTTGGTTTTTGCCCTGGTTGTGCCAAAAGAAGCCACCAGCGAGCACCTTGAGCTGCTTAGCCAGCTTGCAGAAAAGTTCAACGATCGGGCTTTTTGCGACCGCCTGCGCCAATCGGAAGATGCCATTACCCTATTTCAGCGCATGACCTCCGGACGCTGATCTGTCCTACTCCGACCGTTCGCACCTAAAGAGTTATTAACGATGAAACTGATTATTGTCAGCGGCCGTTCCGGATCGGGTAAAAGTACGGCGTTGCACGTACTTGAAGACCTAGGTTTTTACTGCATCGACAATTTACCCATTGGCTTGCTGTTCCCGCTGACCAAAGAAACGGCCGCACAAGAGCCGGCCGGCCGCTTGCAAAAAATGGCAGTAAGTATAGACGCGCGCAACCTGTCCGGTGAGCTTGCCAATTTCGAAGATATTCACGGACGCCTGAAGGACACCGGCGTCAGCGCTGAAATCATATTTCTGGACGCCGACGAGCAATCTTTGCTGCAACGCTTTCATGCTACCCGACGAAAGCATCCTCTGAGCGACGATCAGACGTCACTGCGCGAAGCCATCAGCTCGGAAAAAAAACTGCTGGAACCCTTGTCGAACCTGGCTGACCTGTACATCAACACCACTGGCATGGGCATGTACGAGTTGCGGGACATGGTCAAACAGCGGGTGGTCGGCCGCAAAGATCAGGAACTGGCGCTGCTGTTCCAGTCGTTTGGCTTCAAGCACGGCGTACCGGTTGATTCAGACTACGTATTTGACGTGCGTTGCCTGCCTAACCCCCACTGGGACACCTCTCTGCGCAAGTTCACCGGCATGGACCAGCCGGTGATCGAGTTTTTGGAAAACGAACCCATGAGCGCAAAAATGGTTCAGGAAATCATCGCTTTTCTGACCTCGTGGCTACCGGCATTTGCCGACAGCAACCGCAGCTATATGACCATATCCATTGGCTGTACTGGCGGCCAGCACCGCTCGGTTTACGTCTGCGAGCAGATAGGTGCCCACTTCCGCCAGCACAGCAACAACGTGCAAGTGCGTCACTCCGAACTGTTACACCTGAAAACCGTACAGGACGCCTGATTCAACCATGATCCGACGCCATCTGTTTATCATCAACAAACTGGGCCTGCACGCCCGCGCAACGGCCAAACTGGTGGCCACAGCGTCTGCTCACCAAAGCAAAGTCAGAATCGCCGGTAAAGGCCGTGAAGTAGACGCCAAAAACATCATGCAGGTGATGATGCTCGCCGCCAGCCAGGGCACCGAAGTAGAACTGATTGCCGACGGTGAAGACGAGCAACAGGCCATCATTGCGTTGACAGAACTGATCAACGATTACTTTGGCGAGGGCGAATAGTCGCTCACGCAGCGCCTGCAAGTCCGCTATAATACAGCCGTTTTCTGACCGCGGATGAGCCATGACCGATATTCTGGAAAAAAGCCAGGCACGCCAACGCCTTCGCTCATTAGGCGAGGCGCTGGACAGTGGCGCCCTGAAACAGGTCGCACGCATCCTCAATGGCGGCCTCAGCCCCAGTGATATCGCTCACCTGCTGGAATCATCGCCTCCGCGGCAACGGACGCTGCTGTGGAATCTGGTCGACAAACAGCTTGAAGGCGAAGTTCTTCAGTATCTGAACGAAGACATTCGGGGCGATTTCCTAAGCAAATTCAACGCTCAGGAGCTGGCCGATCTGATTGAAGACTTTGAGTCGGACGATCTGGCCGACTTACTTCAGCAGCTCCCCGACACGGTGATTCAGGAAGTTCTGAACACCATGGACGAACAAGACCGCCAGCGGGTGGAAGAGGTACTGTCGTACCCCGAAGACACCGCCGGCGGCTTGATGAACACCGACACCATTACGGTGCGCCCGGACATCAGCATTGACGTGGTGCTGCGCTATCTTCGCCGCCACCGCACCCTGCCCTCCATGACTGACAGCCTGATTGTGGTCAGCCGCCGCGATGAATTTATCGGCATGCTGCCGGTTACTTCCTTGCTGGTATCGAATCCTGCCGCCACCGTGCGTGAAGTGATGGACACCGATATTGAGCCCATCCCGGTCAGTCTGTCAGACACCAAGGTTGCCATCCTGTTTGAGCGTTATGACCTGATCTCGGCGCCGGTGGTGGCGGAAAATGGCAAACTGCTGGGCCGCATCACCATTGATGACGTGGTCGATGTTATCCGCGAGGATGCCGATCACTCGCTGATGCGGATGGCGGGTTTGGACGACGACGAAGATACCTTTGCGCCGGTGTGGAAAACCTCGCGCAGGCGCGCGGTTTGGCTGGGCATTAATCTAATGACCGCGTTTATCGCCTCTGGAGTGATCGGTCTGTTTGAAGAGACCATCACCAAGGTGGTGGCACTGGCGGTGCTGATGCCCATTGTGGCCAGTATGGGCGGCATTGCCGGCAGCCAGACCCTAACACTGGTCATCCGCGGTATGGCCGTTGGTCAGATCAGCAGCGCCAATGTAGGCTGGTTGTTAAACCGCGAGTTTCTGGTGAGTGCAATGAATGGCGTGTTGTGGGCTTTGGTAGTGGCCGGCGCGGCTACCCTGTGGTTCAAGGATATTATGCTGGGCGCTATTATTGCCGCGGCGCTGGTGATCAATCTTGTCGCTGCAGCCCTGGTGGGCACCGTGTTACCGTTGTTTCTGAAGTCGCGTAACATTGACCCAGCACTGGCTGGCAGTGTGATTCTAACCACCGTCACCGACGTTGTCGGGTTTGTGTCCTTTCTTGGCCTCGCGACTCTTTTTTATGCGTGAGTTGTTTAAATCCAGATAGTTTTTACATCTAAATAGCTTTTTACACCTAAGTAACCGGTAATATCATGATTGATCATAACGAAGAAGAGTTTGAATACGACGGCCCCAGCAAGTCCCAGCTCAAGCGCGAGATGCACGCGCTGCAAAGCATGGGCAAGCAAATGCTGGAGCTAAACCATGAGCAGCTCGACAGCCTGCAAATCAGCGACACGCTGCGCCGCGCCATCGACGAATCGGTCCGCATTCGCCAAAACGAAGCCAAGCGCCGGCACCTGCAATACATTGGCAAGATCATCCGTCAGGAGCCCGACCCCGAGGCCCTGCAGGCCGCTATCACCGCGTTCTCCGCGGGCAGTGTAGAGCACACCCGCCGCCATCACCTGGCTGAGCGCTGGCGCGACCGTATCATCACCGAGGGCGATAGCATTATTGGCGAGTTTTTAAGCCACTGCCCGAGTGCGGATATCCAGCATTTGCGCAATCTGGCACGTAATGCCCGCAATGAAGTGCAGAAGCCGCAAAGCGCCGGCCACGGCCGAAAACTATTCCGCTACCTGCGCGAGTGCATTGACGCCAACGAGCAAATGTAAGCCAGCCAAAAGCGTTTTGCGTGCTTACGTAACGGCCGTTACAGGCGGCGATGACTCCATACCGGCATGTGCTGGCGCAGTTGATCCAGCCAGTGTTTGTCCAGCGCTGCGGTTACCATACCGGGGCCATCCTCGCTAACCTCGGCCAGCACACTGCCCCAGGGGTCGCAAATCAAACTATGGCCGTAGGTGCGGCGCTGGCTGCTGTTGTGCCCGCCTTGCCCGGCCGCCACTACGTATAGCTGATTTTCAATGGCACGCGCCCGAATCAGCGCGTGCCAGTGGGCATTTCCGGTTTTCCAGGTAAAGGCGCTGGGCAGGCACACCCAGTCAGCACCTTTGTCACGGAGCGCACGGAACAGCTCCGGGAAGCGCAGGTCGTAGCAAACCGCCAGCCCCAGGCGCCCTGCTGGCGTGTCCACGGTAACCACCTGATCTCCCGCTTCGAAGGTATCCGACTCACGGTACTGGCCGTGGGCATCGTCCACTTGGGCATCAAACAGATGAATCTTGTCATAGCGCGCCACTTCGTCGCCCAGATCATTGAACACCAGGCAACTGGCTCGCACCCGGTCAGCAATGACCGACCCATCCGGGCGCAGAGCCAACGGCAATGAACCGCCTACAATCCAAAGCTTCAGGGTTTTCGCCTGTTGTGCTAGAAAAGTTCGAATAATGCTTTCGCTACCAGCCTCCTGCTGCCCGCAGGGAAGCATTTGATCGCTAGCCAACACTGCGAAATTTTCCGGCAGTACCGCCACCTTTACGCCCGCCTCCGCAGCCTGCTGTAAAAGTGCGGCGGCAGCCTTCAGGTTGTCCTGAAGCTGATGCCCACTGACCATTTGCAGGGCCGCCAAAAGCGCCGGGGATTGCTGTGTCATTGCCACACTCCTTCATTGTTATCGCCAGATATCTTTGTTGTTACTGCCCGATACCTTGCGTTTGTGCCCATTACCAACGCGATTATGAACCCTAACTGCAGCGGAGTTCAGTCACCTGCGCCAAACACACCCTGCAAGTTGGTTTTGGGCTCGTCCCAAGTTCCAGACACTTTATAACTGGCACTGGTCAGCTTGCTTAACGGATCGCCCAGTATTTTATCCAGCACAAACAGAGCACCGCCAATCGGTGCTCCTGCCCCCATTAGCAGAGCCGCCAAAGGCAGATTCTGGGTTAACGGCACCACCACTACAAGCCGCATATCCAGAGTCTCAGAAGCCATATCGGTGGTGCCGCTGAGTTTGAAAGCTCCGGAAGGGCCCACAATCTGTAATTCCGGGTTCAGGGTTAACCGCCCATTGGCAATCTGCGCCTTGCCGGAAAGCGCATCAAACGCCACGCCACGCTCATACAAGTCTGAGAAGTCCAACTGCAGCCTACGCCATAAGGTATCGGTGTTCAGCAGGTTGAACACGCGAAAAAGCTGGGCACTGTTGTTTTGTTGCAGAATCACACCGTCTTCCAGAGTCATACTGATATCGCCACTCAGCTGCTCAAGTCCAAACTGATCCGGGCGACCTGGCCATTCCAGCGCCAGTTCAATATTGGTCGCAAGGTTCTCTAGAGGTATATCCGCACCAAACAACCCTCCAAGTTCAGCCAGTTCGCCCCCCGTGACGCTACCTTTAAAACGGCTAACTTGATTTTGCCCTTGCAACAGCCAGTTGAATTCACCCGCCAGCGCCAGGGAATCCAATTTGCCCTCAATGGACCCGATGTTTACACCACCAGCCTGGGGGCGCAGCAAGAATGACCATTGCCCCAGCGGCTCGCCGGCCAGGGCGAGCTGAGCTATGCGAACATTTGCGGAAGGCCAGTCTTGGGGCCGCAGCTCGGCCGCGGCGCCTGAGTCAACGCTATCGCGCAGGTTCGCCGCTGCAGTAGGTGTTGGGTCCTGCGAATCGTTACGGGGCAAGTTCAGGTGTTGTAAATCCACCGTCAGCTCAGAACCGTCGTTCGGAACTTCAATGCGCCCGCTGACCAGGTCTGAGTCCAATCGCACTGTCCATTGTTTATCCAGATCCAGAGCACTGATGTTTATATCACTTAATCGACTGCCACCCAGCTGAAGGTAATCCACGCGGGCATCAAACCCGATGTCCAGTGTACGCACATAGCCATGGCCTCGATTTTCCCAATTCACTCCAAATGCCACACCGTCTTTCACCGACGAATCCAGAGTCAGGCGCAAGGGCGCGGTCTCGGCCGCCGCTTTTTCGAGAGACCCGGGCCAGTCTATAGCCAGACCGCGCAAGTCTGAATACAACTCCAGCTCTGGCGGGCTTGCCGCCATCAGAACCAGATCAGCGCTGTAGGCTAAGGCTCCGCTGATGCCGTAGCTGGCATCAGCGTCCACACCGGCTAATTGCCGAAGGGCTTCAGCGTCCAACTGGCCACTCTGGTTGACGGTTAACCCGTCCTGTTCGTTAATACCCAAACCGATGGTGACGGGCTGGCCTTCAAACACCCCCTGCATCGGTGCGCCACTGAAGCCTTGTTCGCTGCGATACCGGGCCTGCCCGCGAATCTGCGCCCATTGCAGACCTGAGGGCAAGTGTTGCAATCCAACATCGTTGGCCGCCACGAGGGCATCCACGGAAAACTGCCGGGGCTGATTTAAAGGTAAGCGCAATGCCAGCTGTAAATCCGCACTTCCGGTAAGCGCAATCTGGCTTAATCCATCGCCGGCTACTTCGCCCAGCGGACTGTTCTTCATCCACAGGTCGAGTGCCTGCGCAGGTACTCGAGCCGCTGTGTTAACACTCACCACAGAGCTATCATTACCGGTGACCAGTCGCACCGTGCTCGGCCGCAATTGCAAGCCACCACTATTTGCCTGTTCTACACTGACCACCGCCGAGCCGTTATGAACTTCCACCCGGCCGCGGGCGCCGGTCACCGCCGGCCACTGTGGATCATAGCGCAGAGTGGCTTCTTCGAACTGGTACCACATAGCCGACATAAACGAACCCGGTGGCGCCCCAGCGCCAATCTGGCCATGGCCGTAATAAGCGCCAGAGGAAATCCGACCGGCCTCAATGGCGGTGGTCAACCATTTATAAAGCTCCGGTGCCACGGCGTACTCTGGCACCAGGTCCGCAATCATTGCGGCGTCGCCGTTTTCAACCTGTACCTGCAAACCCAGATTATCATCGCCGTGCTGGTCCAGGCGCAGATCAAAACCGCCAATCAACTCGGTCTGCTCACCCACACCCAGGCGCATGCCTTCAGAAAATACCCGTATAAGAGCACCGTCAATCTGCCAAGCTACCAGGGCTTTGAAGCGGGGAAACTGCCAGCGTGCCGAAAACAGTTCAGGAAATTCAATTTCTACCGGCTGCTCTGCGGCATAGGTATCCACATAGCCGCCACGGCGGTCAACGTAGATATGCCCCTGCACTTGGCTGGCAGCAGGCGCGCCGTTATGTGCGTTAACTTTGACATCGCGCAGCCGGGCGCTAAGCTGAAAATCGGCCGGGTCCGCATGGGGTATGTCCAGCCTCATAGCGTCCAGAAAGCCTGCGGGTTTATAGTCGGCCAACGCCTCCTGGGCAAGCTGCGGCAATAACGGCAATGCCGCCATCAGCCGGCGCAATGGCCGCAGCGGCAGCGCATCGGCCACAAACCTTACGCCAGCGGAGTCATTACCGGCCTTGGCAGAGCTATTGGGCAGCGCTGCCAGCCGTGCGCTGAACGGCGATACCTGATCGCCGCTCCAACGCCACTGCAGCTGCCGCAGGTGCCATGCACCACTGCCGCCAAGTGTTTGGTCGTCGCGCCGCCATCCGAAACGGGCGCGAATGTCTTCCAGCGGAGCCAACGACATAGCGCCGGCCCCTAATTGCAAATAGGGGGTGCGCAAGGTCCCGTTGACCTGCTCCAACTGGCCGTCACGAAAACTGAGCCAGGCCTGGCCGCCCACATCAAAGCCTTCCACCCGCATATCGCGCCAGCGATAGTCGTCAATCAGACCATCAAACAGGCGCCCGGAAGCAACGTCTACGTAAAGTTGGCCGGTGAACTGACCCAACAGAAAGCTCCGGCCTACCAGGCGAAAACTGGCCAACTGCTGATTGGTGCCGGCTTGCATAGCGCGGCCGGAGGCGCGGAAAAGACCGCGCTGATAAAGCAGATCAAGTTGCGGAATGTCCAGTTGACGCAGGTTGCCACTGCTGTCGGAAACGGCCAGCTGAATGCGTGTGATGCGGACAAAAGGTTTTGAAAGCCAGCGTTCGGCCAAGGCGACCAAGCGCTGCAACGAATTGTCGCTGAACTCAAGACCGCTGCCGGCAAGGACCACCTGCCCAGTCGCTTTCTGGCGCAGGGCTAGATCCAGGCCGTCTGCCTCGAACTTTTCCAGCACCAGGCGCAAACGTAACATCGAGGCCAGAAAATCTACCCGCATTCGCAGATGTCTCAGGTAGGCCAAAGGCTCGTCCTCGTCCAGGCCGGTCTCTGCGACCGTCACATCTTGCGCGCTGAATTCCGGGTTCAACCAATACCAACGCGCCGACAGCTCACCAATGCTAACCGTATAGCCCAACTGCTCTGACAGCTGGGTCTGCAAGGTATCGCGATATTGGTTCATATCCGCGGTCAACTGGCGCCCCAGACCGGCATAAAGAGCTAACAGCAGCAACAGAGCCAGCGCCAGCCACCATACCAGCGTAGACAAACTCGCTAACCAACGCAGCGGCAGGGAATTCGGGGCCGGGGGCGGAGATTCCTGCTTTGACACTGGGCTTTACTCCAAACGCCGGTTGCCAGCAGCAAGCTTACAACAGCACAACATCGTACTGCTCCTGACTGTAGAAAGGCTCGACTTGAAAGCGAATGGTTTTGCAGATAAATGTTTCCAGATCAGCCACGTTATCCGACTCTTCATCAACCAGGAGATCGACAACGCTTTGCGACGCCATCACCAGATAGCTTTCGGTGTCATAAGCGCGATTCACCCGCAAAATTTCGCGGAAAATTTCGTAACAGACCGTTTCACCCGTTTTCAGAAAGCCGCGGCCGTCGCAAATCGGACAGGGCTCACACAGCACCTGGCCCAGGGATTCGGTGGTGCGCTTGCGGGTCATTTCTACCAGGCCCAGTTCCGACACCCCGGTAATCTTGGTTTTGGCGTGGTCTCGCTCCAGCATTTTCTCCAGCATGCGGTGCACCTGGCGTTTGTGTTCGGCGTCTTCCATATCGATAAAGTCGATAATAATAATGCCGCCCAGATTACGCAGGCGCAGCTGGCGACTGATGGCACGAGCCGCTTCCAGGTTGGTTTTGAAAATGGTTTCTTCAAGATTGCGGTGGCCAACAAAGGCTCCGGTATTGATGTCGATGGTGGTCATCGCTTCGGTTTGGTCGATAATCACATAGCCGCCCGATTTCAGCTGCACTTTGCGGCTAAGGGCTTTCTGGATTTCATCTTCTACCGAATACAGATCAAAAATCGGGCGTTCACCCGGGTAATACTCAACTTTATCGGCAAACTCGCTGACGAACTCATGCACAAACTCCATCACTCGCTGATGACTTTCACGACTGTCGATGCGTACTTTTTCAGTTTGAGGACGAATCAGATCGCGAATAGTGCGAATAAACAGCGGCAGATCCTGATAAATCACCGCGGGCGCCTGAACCTTGTCCATGCGCTCGTTAATAGACTGACCAAGCCGGTGCAAATATTTCATGTCGGCGGTCAGGTCCTCTTCGCTGGCAGCTTCTGCAGCGGTGCGAATAATATAACCACCCTGAATAGCTACGGAAGACGCCTGCTCTGCGGCGGCTTCACTCACAATCGCCTTGAGCCGGGCACGCTCGGTGTCGTCTTCGATGCGCTGGGAGATGCCAATGTGATTAACACCCGGCATAAATACCAGATAGCGGGAAGGAATCGAAAGCTGGGTGGTTAATCGTGCGCCTTTGGTGCCAATGGGGTCTTTGGTGACCTGCACCACCAGCGACTGGCCTTCACGCAGCAGGGTGCGAATATCGGGCACCACACGGGGGCCGTCGCTGATGTCATCACTGCCGGGCTGACTGGTAACCACGTCGGACGCGTGAATGAAGGCCGCACGCTCAAGGCCGATATCAACAAACGCGGCTTCCATACCCGGAAGCACCCGCACCACTTTGCCTTTGTAAATATTACCGACAATACCTTTTCGACTGGCGCGTTCGATGTAGGCTTCCTGCAACATCCCGTTTTCAACCAGCGCAACACGGGTTTCTACCGGCGTTACGTTGATCAGAATTTCTTCACTCATGATTGGCGCTCCTTACTGCATGGCCACTGGTTCCACACAGGATAGCCTGCTGCGCTCAGCAATGCCGCGGTTTCCTGCAGCGGCAAACCCACCACCGCGCTGTAACTTCCCTGCAATTGTTCAACAAATATGCCACCAAGGCCCTGAATGCCATAGCTGCCGGCTTTATCCATGGGTTCGCCGGTAGCCACGTAGGCGTCAATTTTCGCCTCCGTCAGACTGCAAAAACTCACGTTGGTGGTCACCAGGCAAGAACGGCAACCATCCGCGCTTACCAGCGCTACGGCGGTGAGCACCTGATGCTGGCGCCCGGACAACGCCCCCAGCATGATTTTGGCATCCGCAGCGTCAACGGGTTTACCCAGAATGACGCCTTCTACTATCACCGCGGTGTCAGCGCCCAATACCAGTGCACCGGGTTGCGCGGCAGCAGCCACAAATAGCGCTTTTTCCCGCGCCATGCGTTCAACGTAGTCGGCGGCAGTCTCAGCGGAGCGCGGGGTTTCATCAATAGCCGCAGGGCACACGTCGAAGAGTGCACCAATTTGCTGCAATAATTCGGCACGGCGTGGAGAAGCCGAAGCCAGTATCAGTGTCTGCATTGACTGCCTCTTGTGCGAGCTTAGCCCAGTCGGCGGTTTATATTGTCCAGCACCAGGCTCAAAAAGGGCCAGACCACCGCGCTGGTCAGCGCCGGCCACAAATACCCGAAACCGGTATTGTCTGCCCCCAGAGACTGCTTGATAACGTGCACCAGCATCTGATTAATCCCCAGCAGCAGAAACACAATGGCGCACTGTTGCGGCAGTGGGTACATACGCAGGCGCTGGTGTATGGTCAGAACCAGAAACGCCACAACCGCCATGGCCATGGCGTTCACACCCAGCGGCGTTGATTCCAGTACATCCAGCAGCAGACCCAGAGCGGCAGCGAGGAAAACGCCAAACTGCGCAGGCGCACGCACTGTCCAGTAAAACACCATTAACGCCAACCATTCGGGGCGAAACTCCAGCCACCCGGAAGGCACCGGAGCAATGCTCAACGTCAGCGCCAACAGCACCGACAGAGCAAACACCGGGTAACTGATCACCGACAGCATCAGCGTTCCTTCTGCAAACGATCAACCACGCTGGTGCTGCCTTTCGCAGGCTCAAGCTGATTTTCAGCACGTTGGTTATCGGGGACAAGAGCTTGAAACACAACCAGCAACATACGGCTCTGATTGAGCGTGGCGGTGGGTGTGGCCTCAATGGTAATAAACGGTTCGCCGGGTTCCTTGCTGATGCGGCTCACTTCAGCGACCGGGTAACCGCGAGGGAAACGCCCGCCCAGGCCGGAACTCACCAGTAGATCACCTTCACGAATGTTAGCGGTATCCGGAACGTGCACCAGTTCAAGGCTGTTCGCTTTGCCGGTGCCCAGCAAAATAGCCCGCAGGCCATTGCGCACCACTTCTACCGGCACCGCATGGCTGCTGTCAGATACCAACAAAACGCGAGCGGTTATCTGGCTGACCTGAATCACCTGCCCCATCAGGCCGCCGGCGTCCAATATGGCCTGGCCTTCGTGAACACCGTCGCTGCGGCCTTTATTGATAACCAGTTCATGGGAAAACGGGTCGGGCGACACGCTCACAACTTCGCTGACAATAACGCGGTCGTCAAGCACTTCGGAGGAGTTCATCAGGCGGCGCAGTTCATTATTTTCGGAGGCCAGAGCGGCATATTTCAGAGCCCGACGTTCCAGAATCAGCAGCCGCGCCTGCAGTTCGTCGTTGTCACGCTTGAGGTCATCTTTGTTGACGAACAAACTGGCCGCCCAATCAGAAAATTGAGTGGGCGCGTTGCCCAGCCAGTAGACCGGTGTCAACCCCGTGGCCAGCGTGCTGCGCACCACTGTCAGCCTGTCAAAGCGCGCATCAGCAACAATCAGCGCCAGCGCCAGCACCACAACCAACAGCAGCCGGAATCCCGGAATCGGTCCCTGCACGAATATGGTTTTAATAGCTTATTCTCCCCACGGGATCAGACCTCTGGGGAGAACATTCCAATGCCACCGCGGTCAATCACTTCCAACGCCTTGCCACCACCACGGGCAACACAGGTCAAAGGATCTTCGGCGATGATCACCGGTAGGCCGGTTTCTTCGCTAATCAGTTTGTCCAGCCCCCGCAACAAGGCGCCGCCGCCGGTCAGCACAATGCCGCGTTCGGCAATATCAGATGCCAGTTCCGGTGGCGCCTGTTCCAGAGCACTTTTAACGGTCTGGACAATTTGCGCCAGGGACTCTTGCAGAGCATCCAGGATTTCTTCGCTGTTTAGCGTGAACGCCCGCGGCACACCTTCAGCCAGATTGCGGCCACGCACGTCAATTTCACGAACTTCCAAACCTTCGTAGGCGCAGCCGATTTCATGCTTGATGCGCTCCGCGGTGGATTCACCAATCAGGCTGCCGTAGTTACGACGCACATAAGTGGCAATAGCTTCATCAAACTTGTCACCGCCTACCCGCACCGAGTCTGCATAAACAATGCCGTTCAAAGAAATAATGGCAATTTCAGAGGTGCCGCCGCCGATATCCACAATCATTGAGCCGCTGGCTTCTTCCACGGGAAGGCCGGCACCGATGGCTGCCGCCATAGGCTCTTCTATCAGGAACACTTCGCGCGCACCCGCACCCATAGCCGACTCGCGAATAGCCTTGCGTTCGACTTGAGTGGATTTGCTGGGCACGCACACCAAAACTCGGGGGCTGGGAGTAATAAAGCTGTTTTCATGCACTTTATGAATAAAATGCTGAAGCATTTTTTCAGTCACCACAAAGTCGGCGATTACGCCGTCTTTCATGGGGCGAATGGCGCTGATGTTACCCGGGGTACGGCCCAGCATACGCTTGGCCTCCGCGCCGACGGCAGCCACCATTTTCTGCGAGTTATGGGTACGAATGGCAACAACGGAAGGCTCATTCAGCACAATGCCGCGACCGCGCACGTAAATAAGAGTGTTTGCGGTGCCCAGATCAATGGACAGATCGCTGGAAAATAATCCTCGGAGTCTTTTAATCAACATTCGTGTAGTTTCAACCTAAGAGTGGCGGCTGCGAAAAGATGCGGCAACTTTAGCAGCGCCCCCCCGCACAGGCAAGGCGCAGCCTTCGCAAAAGCAAATGACCTGCCCGAGCATGAACAAAACGTCATGCATTTACGGGGCCAAAATGCCGCTTTGTGCGACTTGCCGTTTGACGAAAGTCAGCAACTAGACTTTGATTAGACTGAAAATAGCTAACACCAACGCCTTGGCTGGGCGGATTAACCCGCAATAGTGGAGACTTACTATGAAAATTCTCAACGCCTCAATTTTATTGATGGTTCTGGCGCTTGCCGGCGGTTTGTCCGGCTGCAACACCACCGCGGGCGTGGGTCAAGACATTGAAGCTGCCGGTGGTGCGATTGAAGGCGCAGCTGAAGACGCCAGTAATTAAGCATCCGGGATCCGCGGAAAATGTGGCAATGGCGTGGCGCCTATCGATTATTCTGGCGCTGGCTATTGCCGCTGGCCCATTTCCGGCTGCGTTTCGACCCGGCTCCGGCGGCTCTGTTGACCACAATCTCAGGCAAGTACCCGGAAGCGAACTCAGAAGCAGGCTCGCAATCCAAGAACATCAGCCCGATCACACCAACAGCCCTACCCCTGACTCCAGCCGATGAAGCGCTCAATGTGGCCCCGGACACCCACATACCCAAGCAGGTGCGAGAGGAGCGCAACGACGCCACCTCGGAAGACCTGCTGGACGATGCCAGGCCCGTTAAATAAACCTTGAGCTGCTCGTTTAAAGCACCGATCCAAAGTCAGCAGAGTGCCCCGTAACTCTCCCGCAAAGCCCTTAATCTGTTACTATGACGGCCTTATTGCCAAACTCAGATAGAGCGGGTGAGGGCTGGGCTTTTCAAAACTGTGCGGAGCCATGGATGGCGGAGCCCAAGCGCCCCATGGATGGGCTTGAGCGTGTTTTGAAAAGCCCAGCCCTCACCTGCTCTTAACTCCCAACTGAAAAATAAGGCAGTGGCTGTCGAATAACCCCACTAGCCCAATGCAAAGAACCGGAGTCAACGTGACCATTTCCCGCGCAGACATTGAAAAAGTCGCCGTGCTGGCCCGTATCCGTCTTGATGACGAACAGATACCCGCACTGGAAAACGACCTGAGCAACATCCTCAGCCTGGTTGACCAACTCAGCGCCGCCAACACCGACAACGTAGAGCCTCTGGCCCATCCACTGGATGCGGTACAGCGCCTGCGCGCCGACGAAGTCACCGAAAGCAACCAGCGCGAAGCCTTTCAGGCCATAGCTCCGGCCACCGAGAGCGGCCTCTATCTCGTACCCCGAGTGATTGAGTGAATAAAGGGAATCGAGTGATCTGACGAACTATCCCATCAGGATTGAACATGCATAACAAATCCGTAGCAGAGCTTTCCCGCGAACTGGAAAGCGGCAAGATTTCAAGCGTGGAACTGACCCGTGAGTTCCTCGATCGCATCAAAACCGAAGACGGCCAATACAACAGCTTTATAACCATCACCGAAGACCTTGCCATGGCCGATGCCAAAGCCGCTGACGAACAGCGCGCGGCCGGCAATGCCAGCGTCTGGACAGGTGTGCCCTTTGCCCACAAAGACATTTTCTGCACCAACGGCGTGACCACCACCGCCGGGTCGAAAATGCTGGCGGATTTTGTACCGCCCTACGACGCCACAATTGTTGCCAACTTTCGCGCTGCCGGTGCCGTGTGCCTGGGCAAAACCAATATGGACGAGTTCGCTATGGGCTCTTCTAACGAATCCAGCTTTTTTGGCCCGGTTACCAACCCCTGGGGCATGAGTAAGGGCGAGAAGCGCGTACCCGGTGGCTCCTCCGGTGGTTCCGCTGCAGCTATCGCCGCGCGCTTGGTGCCGGCTGCCACCGCCACCGACACCGGCGGCTCCATTCGCCAACCGGCAGCGCTGTGTGGCGTGACAGGCCTGAAACCCACCTATGGCCGGGTGTCGCGCTACGGCATGATCGCTTTCGCCTCTAGCCTGGACCAGGGCGGCACCATGGCGCGCACCGCCGAAGACAACGCGCTGATGTTGAATATAATGGCCGGGTTTGACCCAAAAGACTCTACGTCTGCTGATCGCGCCGTGCCGGATTACACCACAACTCTGAACCAGCCTTTAAAAGGCCTGCGCGTGGGCCTGCCAAAAGAGTATTTCTCCGACCAGCTCAATCCGGCGATGGAACAGCAGGTACGCAACGCGGTGAAGGAATACGAAAAACTGGGCGCGATCGTTAAAGAGGTATCGCTGCCCCACGCCCAACTGGCCATTGCCGCCTATTATGTCATTGCGCCGGCCGAGGCTTCCGCCAACCTGTCGCGCTTTGACGGCGTGCGTTACGGCTATCGCTGCGACAACCCGCAGGATCTGAACGACCTTTACACACGCACCCGTGCCGAAGGCTTTGGCAACGAAGTGAAGCGCCGCATATTAGTAGGCACCTACGCTCTATCCGCCGGCTATTTTGACGCCTATTACCTGAAAGCACAGAAGGTACGCCGCCTGATTCAACAGGACTTTATTAATGCGTTCAAGGAAGTGGACGTGCTGATGAGCCCGGTATCGCCTTCACCAGCCTTTGTGCAGGGCGAAAAAACCAGCGATCCGGTGACCATGTATCTGGAAGACATATTTACCATTGCGGTAAACCTAGCGGGTGTTCCAGCCATGTCAGTACCGGCCGGTTTTGTCAACGGTTTGCCGGTGGGCCTGCAGATAGTCGGCAATTACTTTGAAGAAGCCCGCCTGCTGAACGCAGCCCATCAGTTCCAGCAGGTTACCGACTGGCACCAGAAGCTTCCCCAGTAAGCCCGAATCAGGAGAACCGTTATGCAGTGGGATATTGTGATCGGGCTGGAAATACACGCTCAGCTTGCCACCAAAACCAAGATTTTTTCAGGCTCCAGCACCGCCTTCGGCGCCGAGCCCAACACCCAGGCCAGCGCGGTTGACCTGGCCATGCCCGGCACCTTGCCGGTGCCCAACGAACAAGCCTTCCGTTACGCGGTAATGTTTGGCCTGGCGGTAAACGCCGAAATCGGCCGGCGCTCGGTGTTCGACCGAAAAAACTACTTTTACCCGGATTCGCCAAAGGGCTATCAAACCACCCAACTCGACCACCCTATTGTGGGCCCGGGCTTCGTGGACGTTGATTTAGCAGGCGGTCGTAGCAAACGTGTGCGCATTCACCATGCCCACCTGGAAGAAGACGCCGGTAAATCCCTTCATGAGGATTTTCAGGGCATGACCGGTATCGACCTAAACCGCGCCGGCACCCCGCTGATTGAAATCGTCACCGAGCCGGATATGAACAGCGCGGAAGAAGCCGTCGCTTTCGCCAAAAAACTGCACAGCCTGGTGTCGTCTCTGGGCATCTGCGATGGCGATATGAGCCAGGGCTCGCTGCGCTTTGACGTGAATATTTCACTCAAACCCAAAGGCTCTGACACCCTGGGCACCCGCACCGAAACCAAAAACCTGAACTCTTTCCGCTTTATGGAGCAGGCCATCGCCCACGAAGTGGAACGGCAGATGGACATTCTGGAAGACGGTGGCCGCATCGTTCAGGAAACCCGCCTGTACAACGGCGATCGCGACGAATCGCGCTCTATGCGTAGCAAAGAAGAAGCCAATGATTACCGCTACTTCCCCTGCCCTGATCTGCTGCCGGTGGTGATCGATGAAGCCTTTATCGAAAGTGCGCGCATTCTGTTACCAGAACTGCCGGATGCCCGCAAAGCACGCTTCAAAGAGCAATATAGCCTGAACGACTACGACGCCAGCCTGTTGAGCGACGACGCTCGCCTGTCAGCATTTTTTGAAGACACCGCCGCTCACTGCAAAGACCCCAAGCTGGCAGCAAACTGGGTATTGGGCGAGTTCCTGGCGCGCCTGAACGCAGACAACAAAACCGTTGCGCAGGCACCGATAAGCGGCACACAGCTGGGCCAGCTTGTCGCGCGCATTGCAGACAATACCGTGTCGTCGTCAGGCGCAAAAAAGGTGTTCGAAGCACTGTGGAATGGCGACGGCGGCTCTAAAGTTAATGCGGCTGACGCCATCATAGAAGCCCAAGGTCTGAAACAGGTGTCAGACACCGGCGCTCTGGAAGCCATTGTGGATGAAGTACTGGCTGGCATGCCCGAGCAGATTGCCCAGTACCAGGAAGCCGACGAGAAAAAGCGAAAGAAGCTGATGGGCGGTTTTATGGGGCCGCTAATGAAAGCCTCAAAAGGCCAGGGTAACCCGCGCCTGTTCACCGAAATTCTGCAAAGAAAACTCAACGCCTAAAGTGACGCCTCAGGCGCTTCTATTCCTCGGAGCGCCTGAGGAACAACTGTTCAAACCTGCGAATATTCTGCTGCACATAATCAATAAACGCCCGCATGGCCGGGGTTGGGTGGCGCGCCTGCGGGTACACCACGCACCAGCTGCGCCTGAGCGGAAACCCGGCAATATTCACAATGCTCAGGCTGCCCAGGGCCAACTCGGACAACACCCCCAGCTTTGGTAAAACAGCCACTCCCAGGCCTGCCAACACCGCATGCTTCACCGCGTCGTTAGAGCCAAGCTCCATACTTGGAATCGCTCGCAAACGCTGATTTTGGCAATGCAGCTCCAGCGCCAGGCGGCTGCCAGAGCCGCTCTCACGCACCAGTAGCCCACTGTCCAGAAACGCCTGGGCGCTGACGTTCGCTTGATCAAGCAATGGATGCCCCCGCGGCACCACCGGCACCAGTTCGTTATCCAGAAACGGCAAAGACGTCAGTGGCCGCTCCGCCGGCACCATACCCATAATCACCAGGTCGTCGGCGTTGTCATTCAGCCTTTGCAGCGCCGTTGCCCGGTTCACCACCGACACCGACACGGTTACCTGCGGGTTCAGCTGCAAAAATGCCCCTAACATGTAAGGCACTACATATTGCGCCGTATTCACTGCTACCAGGCGTAACTCCCCTGCCACCTGCCCTTCCAGCGCCGCCAGATTGTTCTGAACCTGCTCCAGTGCGACAAACACCGAACGCACACATTTCGCCATTTCTTCACCGGCGGCGGTGCAGTAAAGCCTGCGCCCAACGTACTCAAACATCGGCAACCCCAGTGCCTGTTCCAGATGCCGCACCTGGCTGCTAATCGCCGGCTGCGTCAACCCCAATAATTCCCCGGCCTTGCTGTAGCTTTTCAAATCGTAAACCGCCTTGAACACCTGAAGCTGGCGAAAAGTCAGGCGACTGGCGAGATTCTGAATGCTTAGCGGCATGGCGTGGGGCCTTCCTGAATCAGTCTATAAGGGATTACTTATACTCAAACAAAATAATATCAATTTTTGCTGAAGAGTCGAGAGCGCTAATCTTTTTAAATGCGCCATTCGGGTGCTATTACCTTCATTAGGGACGAAGAAATGAGGAATCCCCCATGTTGAAGAAAGTACTCATCGCCAACCGCGGCGAAATTGCCGTCCGCATTGTGCGGGCCTGTGCGGAAATGGGGATACGCTCAGTCGCCATCTACACCGAGCCAGACCGTTACGGCCTGCACGTAAAGCGCGCCGACGAAGCCTATTCTTTGGGCGAAGACCCTTTGGCGGGCTATCTGGACCCAGCCCGCATCGTTAACCTTGCGGTAGAGACCGGCTGCGACGCCATTCACCCCGGTTACGGCTTTTTATCAGAAAACGCCAACTTTGCGCGCTTGTGCGAACAAAAAGGCGTGGCGTTTATCGGCCCAAAATCCGACGTTGTTCACAAAATGGGCGATAAAACCCAAGCTCGCGACAGCATGCGCGCCGCTGGCATACCCATCACCCCCGGCTCTGACGGCAATCTTGCAGATCTGGAGGAAGCCTTGAAACTGGCCAACGAGATTGGCTACCCGGTCATGGTGAAAGCCACCTCCGGCGGCGGCGGCCGGGGTATTCGCCGCTGCGACACCCCCCAGGAACTGACCGCCCAGTACCCGCGCGTCATTTCTGAGGCCACCAAGGCCTTTGGCTCTGCCGAAGTGTTTATGGAAAAATGCATTGTGAATCCGCGCCACATTGAGGTGCAGATACTGGCGGACAGCCACGGCAACGTTATTCACCTGTTCGAACGCGATTGTTCGATACAGCGACGTAACCAAAAACTGATTGAAATCGCACCCAGCCCGCAGCTTACGCCGGAACAACGACAGTACATTGGCGCCCTGGCCGTGCGGGCGGCCGAAGCCGTGGGCTACGAAAACGCCGGCACCGTGGAATTTTTGCTCGCCGGCAACGAAGTGCACTTCATGGAAATGAACACCCGGGTGCAGGTGGAACACACCATCACCGAGGCTATTACCGGTGTGGATATTGTGCGCGAGCAGCTTCGTATAGCCGCCGGCCTGCCCCTGAGTTATCGCCAGGAAGACATTCAGTTCCGCGGCTATGCGCTGCAATTTCGCATCAACGCGGAAGATCCGAAAAACGACTTTTTACCCAGCTTTGGCCGCATTACCCATTACTACGCACCCGGCGGCCCCGGCGTTCGAGTGGATACCGCCATCTACACCGGCTACGAAATTCCTCCCTACTACGATTCCATGTGCCTGAAGCTGGTGGTGTGGGCTCTGACCTGGGACGAAGTCATCGCCCGCGGCAAACGCGCCCTGGACGACATGCGCCTGCACGGCATCAAAACCACGGCCCAATATTACCAGCAGATTCTGGCGCATCCGGATTTTCGCGCTGGCAACTTTGACACCAGTTTTGTGCCCAGCCACCCGGAACTTTTGAAATATTCCACCAAACGCCATCCCAGTGCCATTGCGCTCGCCATTGCCGCCACCATCGCCGCGCACTCAGGCTGGTAATCCGCAGGAGAACAAGATCATGAGCCAAGCAAAACGAATTGAAGTAACCGACCTGATTCTGCGTGACGCGCACCAATCGCTGATTGCCACCCGCATGCGCACCGAAGACATGTTACCCATCTGCGGCAAACTGGACCAGGTAGGCTATTGGTCGCTGGAAGTCTGGGGCGGTGCCACCTTTGACGCCTGCGTGCGGTTTCTGAAAGAAGACCCTTGGGAGCGCCTGCGCCAGCTGCGCGACGCCCTGCCCAACACACGTCTGCAAATGCTGTTACGGGGCCAGAATCTGCTGGGCTATCGCCATTACGCGGACGACGTGGTCGAGGCCTTTGTGCAAAAAGCCGCTGACAACGGCGTCGACGTGTTTCGAGTGTTTGACGCCCTGAACGATCTGCGCAACATTGAAGTCGCCATGAAAGCGGTGAAAAAAGCCGGCAAGCACGCCCAGGGCACCATCTGCTACACCACCAGCCCGGTGCACACCGCAGAATTGTTCGTGCAGCAAGCCAAAGATATGCAAGCCATGGGCGCCGACTCCATCGCCATCAAGGATATGGCGGGACTGCTGACGCCTTACGGCACCTACGATCTGGTCAAAGCCATCAAGGCGAAAGTGGATCTGCCGCTGGTGATCCACAGCCACTCCACTTCTGGCCTGGCGCCTCTGTGCCAGCTCAAAGCCATTGAAGCCGGCGTAGACCGCATGGATACGGCCATTTCTTCGTTCGCCTCGGGCACCAGTCATCCGGCAACCGAATCCCAGGTGGCCGCGCTGAAAGGCACCGATTACGACACCGGCCTGGATTTGAATCTGCTGAGCGAAATCGCCGATTACTTCCGCGAAGTCCGCAAGAAGTACCAGCAGTTCGAAAGCGAGTTCACCCGCGAAGATGTATCGGTTCAGATTAATCAGGTGCCCGGCGGCATGATGTCCAACCTGGCCAACCAGCTCAAAGAACAGAATGCGCTGGACCGTATCCGCGAAGTGTTCGACGAAATTCCGCGGGTACGGGAAGACCTTGGTTTTCCGCCACTGGTTACGCCCACCTCACAGATTGTCGGTACCCAAGCGGTATACAACGTACTGGCCGGCCAGCGCTATAAAACCATCACCAACGAAGTAAAACGCTACCTGCAGGGTGGCTATGGTCGGCCGCCAGCGCCGGTGAACGCCGACCTGCGCAAAAAAGCCATTGGCAATAAAACCGTTGACGAAGGCCGCCCGGCCGATCACATCAGACCCGAAATGGACAAGCTGCGCAAAGACATTGGCGAACTGGCGCTCAACGAGGAAGACGTACTCACCTTCGCCATGTTCCCTGACCTTGGCCGCGAATTCCTGCAACAACGCAAAGACGGCACACTGGTACCGGAGGCCCTGTTGCCACCGGAAACAAGATCCCGTGATCGCCTGGTTACCGGTGTTGCCACTGAATTCCGCATTGAAGTGCACGGTGAAAGCTACGAAGTGGCCGTTACCGGCTCCGGCGAGTCGGGTGTGGGCAAGCGTAAGCTGTACCTCTCGCTCGATGGTATGCCGGAAGAAGTGGTGTTTGAATCCCTCAACGACTACGTGGCCGAAAACAGCAGCGGCCGTAAAAAGGCGTCCGCGCCCGGCCACGTCAGCACCGCCATGCCCGGCAATGTGGTCGAGGTTTTGGTGAAGGAAGGCGACACGGTGAGTGCCGGCCAAGCCGTACTGATCACCGAAGCGATGAAGATGGAAACCGAGGTGCACGCTGATATTGACGGCAAAATCGCGGCAATTTACGTCACGAAAGGCGACCGGGTAACCCCGGGTGAAATGCTGATCGACATTGTCTGATCGGCGCAAGATTTGGTTTGGATAAAAGCAAAAAGCCGCCCCTGAGATCAGAGGCGGCTTTTTTGGTTTCAATAAACGATCAGACCAGAGTCGCCCAAAGGTCATGCTCGTCAGCGTGCTCAACCACCGCCTGAACAATCTGCCCGGGCACCAAACCCGTGGCGTCATTCAGATACACCATGCCATCAATCTCTGGCGCGTCGGCTTTTGACCGCCCGATGGCGCCCTCTTCGTCTACTTCGTCAATCAGCACGTCAATGGTGGTGCCGATTTTCGCCTGCAAACGGGCGGCTGAAATTTCGGCCTGCTTGGTCATAAACCGCTCCAAGCGTTCTTCTTTGATATCTTCCGGCACGGCGCCTTCAATCTCGTTAGCCTTGGCTCCTTCAACCGCGCTGTAGGTGAATGCGCCCACGCGGTCCAGTTGCGCCTGGTCCAGCCAGTCCAACAGGTATTGAAAATCTTCTTCGGTTTCACCGGGGAAGCCCACAATAAAGGTGGAGCGAATGGTGAGTTCAGGGCAGATTTCCCGCCATTTACGAATGCGGTCCAGGGTTTTGCTGTCGTGTGCCGGGCGCTTCATGGCTTTCAGCACTTTCGGGCTGGCGTGCTGGAACGGAATGTCCAGATACGGAAGGATTTTTCCTTCGGCCATCAACGGAATAATATCGTCCACATGGGGATACGGGTACACATAGTGCAGGCGCACCCAAACGCCCATTTCGCCCAAGGCTTCGCACAGCGACTGCATTTTGGTTTTCAGCGGGCGCCCCTGCCAGAAACCGGTGCGGTACTTGGTGTCTACGCCGTAGGCCGAGGTGTCTTGGGAAATCACCAACAGCTCTTTAACGCCGGCGTCAACCAGCCGCTGGGCTTCGTCCATCACATCGCCAATGGGGCGGCTAACCAGGTCGCCACGCATAGACGGAATAATGCAGAAGGTGCAGCGATGATTGCAGCCTTCGGAGATTTTCAGGTAAGCGTAGTGCCGCGGCGTCAGTTTGATACCTTGGGGCGGCACCAGATCAGTAAACGGATCGTGCTTGCGGGTGGGCGGCACAAACTGGTGTACCGCACCGACCACTTCTTCATAGGCATGGGGGCCGGATACCGCCAGCACGCCGGGATGGGTTTCGCGGATTTTGTCTGCTTCCACGCCCATACAGCCGGTAACGATGACTTTGCCATTTTCATTGATGGCCTCGCCAATAGCGTCCAGTGACTCCTGTTTTGCCGCATCAATAAAACCGCAGGTGTTCACCACTACAATATCGGCGTCTTTATAGGTTGGCACTACGTCATACCCGTCCAACCTTAGCTGGGTAAGAATACGCTCGGAGTCTACCAGGGCCTTGGGGCAACCCAGACTGATAAAGCCAACTTTGCCGTTACTGGCCTTTGTGTTTTCGGTCTTTTCTATCATAGAGCGGTTCGTAGTTCCTGGTGCCGAGCGTATCAACGCAAATAAATGTAACCAGTATTTTACACCAGACGAGCGCGCCGCTACAGCAAAAGCCGAAACCTGTTCCATCTACAATGGATCATTCCAAGTGAAAATTTGTGAACATCCATCCGTAAAAAAGCGAATAATCTGCCACACTGTGAAACAAACGAATTTTAACCATATAATCATCAGACTGATTGAGCCCGACCACTGCCTATGAAATTCACATCTGCACAACCAAATCTACGCGATCAGCAACGGGTTGACGTTAAGGCCGATATCGTTCTTGAAAAGCCAGATGGTTGCCAGTGCAGTTGCACAACGACAAACTTGTCGCGTTCAGGTGTGATGGTATCGTGCAATCAATCGACGGCGAACCTTCTGGCGCAGGGCAACCGGGCGCTGGCGCCGGGAAACCCCATACCGGTGAAAGCCCGTTTTTCCGTGCCCATGCAACCGGCACAGCCGGTAATTATCGCCGCAGGTAATATTGTGCATTTTCGACGAATTGCCCAAGACCAGTTTCAGGTTGGCATTCAATTTGAAGAATTTGAAGGCGGTGGATGCGCTTGTGTTGACCACTATGTACGCAGTCTTCTTAATGATCGCGGCAAATCTGCCTGAAAGCCCCGAACTCCCCGCCAAAACCATTACAATACCCGGCCGCCTGAGCTGCAATCAGACTCGGCATTACTCGTTCACCAATCAGGGACCCGCTATTCCATGGCAATCAAATATCTTCGCACTGCTTTCGCCAGCCAATATCAGCCGGGGCAACCTGCACGCTTGCGCAGCGGCGAAGCTCTGGAAGAGCCCGGTGGCGATTACGAAAGCCTGCACAAGCAAATGAAACGCTTGTTCAACGCCAAACCCGGAAAGAAATTTGGCCGTTTCTCTGACGATATCGGCGAAAGCCCCTTCAGTAGCTGGCTGAAAGATTATCTGGAAGGCAAACAGGGCTTTGCGGCCATGAGCAGCCGGCTGTTCGATCAATGGCAGGAACTGCTCAGCGGCTGTCAGGAAGAGCATCACGGCCATTTGATGCTGGTGCACGAGGCCCTGGCGGATACAGAGGTTGCGTACTTGCTGGTTATAGAAGCAGACAGCGCCATGCGATTTGATGGCAACCAGGCGTTAGACGCCACCGACATTCTCAGCCTTTCACGGTTGAACCTGGCGCTGCGGATTGAGCTTACCGACTGGCAGCGTGATGGCGATGCCAGCAGCGACAGCAACTATCTGACGCTGGTACACGCCCGCGGCACCGCTGAGCCGGGTGAGCTGTTTATTCGCCTGTGCGGTTTTACCAATCAGGTAGATGTAGAAAAAGAGACCCTGACGTTTCTGGACGCGGTGGAAGCTTTCGCAAAAAACGAGCAGCCGGATAAAGCCGGCGAAGTGCGCAGCCGCGCCTATGAGTTCTGCAAGGAGCAGCACGCTCTGGGAGAGCCGGTGGCCATCGAGGCGTTATCGGGTTATCTGGATGAAGACCAACCTGAGCGTTTTCGCGAGTTCGCCAGTAAAACGACTGAGTTGCCGGAAAGCGGCGTGCTGCATCCGGATCATCGTAAGGTGAAGAAGCTGGTGCGGATTGGGGGATCGGGTGGTGGTATGAGCGTGTCGTTTTCTTCGGACTTGATGAATCAGGCGGTTTATTATGATCGCGACAAGGATTCTTTGACGATTACTCGTTTGCCTAAGGTTTTGCGGGAGCAGTTGCAGCGTTATCTTGATACTCGCGAGGATTAAATTGGTTTGGTTTGGGTTGGGTGGCTGAATCTTGGGGCTGAGCTTTGGTGGCTGGCCACGCGGCGGGGGGAGTCTTTTCTTATGGAAAAAGAACTCGCTGCGCTCAGACACCTTTTTCCTGCCAGAAAAGACTCCCCCCACCCCGCGACCGACTTAACCTTATAATTACGACCCCATAAATTTTAAAACTGATTAGATCGACTTTTATCTTTTTTAGGGAATTGGCCTGTTTCACTTATACTTATTTCTTTGAGCTGTTTATCAGCGGGCTTTTATTATGAATATCGATAAGGCAAAAAAGCGGATCGCGAAGCTGGTAAAGAAGGGCTTTGATGGCTATCCGTTGATTTCGTTGGAATACTTTGGAGAGACGTCGGGTTCCGCTACGAAAGTCGTTATTTCATTTGTTGCGGAGGAGAACGCAGAGCCTCAGAAGCAGGCATTCTCGAGCGATACTGACGCACGGAAAGACGAAGCGATTCAATCGACCCTGGTGAAGATTATTGAGCGATCTGACGTTAGAACGGTGATTGAAGTTGAGGGTGTTTCAAAATGATACGGCTGACGAATATTCAACTGGCGCTTGATCACGATGATCAGGCGATGACCAGCGCTGTATTGGATCGTTTATCAATCACGGCTGAAGATCTGGTCAGCGTTCACGTGCATAAGCGCGGATACGATGCTCGTAAAAAAACCAATATCGTGCTTATTTACACGCTCGATGTTGAGACAACACAAAACGAATCCCTGATCGAAAAATTTTCTGAACATCAGTTGGTTAAAGAAACTCCGGATATGAGCTACCAGTTCGTAGCGAACGCCCCGGCAGATTTACAGGAACGCCCGGTTGTCATCGGTTTTGGGCCCTGTGGTCTGTTGGCCGGATTGGTGCTGGCGCAGATGGGCTATAAGCCCATTATTCTGGATCGCGGCAAAGAGGTGCGTGAGCGTACGAAAGACACCTTTGGTTTTTGGCGCAAGAAAATTCTTAATACCGAGTCCAATGTGCAGTTTGGGGAAGGCGGAGCCGGAACGTTTTCTGACGGCAAGCTTTACAGCCAGGTAAAAGACCCGAATCACTACGGTCGTAAGGTATTAACCGAGTTTGTGGCGTCCGGAGCACCAGACGAGATCATGTTTGTCAGCAAGCCGCATATCGGCACTTTTCGGCTGGTGACCATGGTTGAGCAGATTCGCGCGAAAATTATTGAGCTGGGCGGCGAGATACGGTTCAGCGCCCGCGTTGATAACGTGCAGGTCGAAAACGGCCAGATGACCGGTGTGGTTCTAGCCGATGGCGAAGTGATCAAGTCTCGGCACATCGCTTTGGCGATTGGCCACAGTGCCCGCGATACTTTTCAGATGCTCTACGATAACAATGTGTATATCGAAGCCAAGCCGTTTTCTGTTGGCTTCCGCATCGAGCACCCGCAATCTGTCATTGATAAGGCGCGTTTTGGCAAAAATGTGGGCAACCCGATTCTGGGTGCCGCCGACTATAAACTGGTTCATCACTGTAAAAGTGGGCGCTCTGTGTACAGCTTTTGTATGTGCCCGGGTGGCACCGTGGTAGCCGCTGCATCGGAAGAGCATGGCGTGGTGACCAATGGTATGAGCCAGTACTCCCGTGCCGAGCGTAATGCCAACAGTGCGATTGTGGTGGGTATTGATCCGTCAGATTATCCGGGCAATCCATTGGCAGGGATCGATTTCCAGCGAACACTCGAACGTAATGCCTACGTGTTAGGTGGTTCCAACTACGATGCGCCAGCGCAGAAAGTCGGTAACTTTTTAAAAGGAACGTCCTCCGAGACGGTCGGCAGTGTAGTACCCTCTTTCCAGCCCGGCATCAAACTGACCGACTTGTCGAAAGCTCTGCCTGATTTTTGCATCGAGGCTATCCGCGAAGCTATTCCGGTTTTCAACAGAAAAATTAAAGGCTTTGCTTTGGAAGATGCGCTATTGACCGGTGTAGAAACCCGAACGTCTGCACCTATCTGCATAAAGCGCGGTAAAGATTTTCAGAGCATCAACACCCAAGGTTTGTACCCCGCCGGTGAAGGCGCAGGCTACGCCGGTGGCATTCTGTCGGCGGCCATAGACGGCATTAAAGTTGCCGAGGCTATGGCGCTTAGTATCAACAGCAGGCATCAAGAGTCTGCGTCAAAATACACTTGAAAGACTGAGCAGGTTTATCTTTCTGAACATTGGAGCTAGGCATTGAGGCTGGCCCCGCGGCGGGGGGAGTATTTTCTTATGGAAAAAGAACTCGCTGCGCTCAGACACCTTTTTCCTGCCAGAAAAGACTCCCCCCACCCCGTGGCCGATCAAGCACTGAGCTGCCGCTTTAATCTTTTTTTTCATTAATGCTTAAAGTCAAGCCAAAGTCTTTCAAACAAAAAGCTAAGACAATATCACCAGATGATTTGGCAGTTCATTTTTCTGATGGGTGGCTGGCACGTGAGCTTTCAGGTGCGTTCCGCAAGCTTCTATACAGGTGACAAAGCCCGCCAGGGTTTTGCCCTGTTTCACCTGCTCAGTGAAATCCGCAACGATGGCTTCCCAGGCGCTGTTGTCTATTTTGCTGGAAATGCCCTGATCCACCAAAATTTCGACGTAACGCTCGGCTTCAGAGACGAAAATCAGCATGCCCGTAGCGCCGGCTGTGTGGTGCAGGTTCTGTTCCAGAAACTGGCGCCGGGCCAGGTTTGAGGCGCGCCAGTAGCGCACGGAGCGGGGGATCAGTCGCCTATTTATGCCGGGTATCCGGAATATAAGACTGAGCACTATAAACACGCCCCACTGGCCAAGCAGCAACGTGTCTGCGGTCAGCCAGCCAGCAAAGTAGTTGACGATGCCAGGCGCCACAAGCGCAATCAGTCCGGCCCAAAGTAGCGGGATATAGGCGTAGTTATCGGCTTGTGCCGTCAGCACGGTTACTATCTCCGCGTCTGTTTCCTGCTCGACGGCGCTGATGGCGGCCGCGACCTGTTCCTGTTCTTGCTTGGTTAATAATGTCATGGGGTATCGCTTTTAAAGGGTTTGAGGGCGGTCTTGGTGATGCTTGCCGTGTATTTACCAGCCACCGGAGGCACCTCCGCCACCGAAGCCACCGCCTCCGCCGCCAAAGCCACCACCACCAAAACCGCCGCCTCCACGGCCGCCCATGCTGGCACCCAAGAGCGCGCCCCCTAAGAGCGCTGCGCCACTGCGCCCGCCACGACCGCGACCACCACCCACGAAGTAAATCACGGCCATAATGATCAGAAACAGCAGCGATACGAGGGACAGTTCCGGTTTTTCCTGACCAACGCCGGGTGTCTGGTCCGGCACGGCCAATGGCTCGCCTCCCAGAACTTGCACCATGGCGGCAGCGCCGTCGAGAACACCCTGCTCGAACCGCCCCTGCTTAAACGCAGGCGTTATAATCTGGTTTATAATGGTGGCCGAAGTCGCATCGGTAAGGCGCCCCTCCAAGCCATAGCCCACTTCTATCCGAATCTTGCGTTCCTGCTCGGCAATAATAAGCAAGGCGCCATTGTCATCGCCTTTCTGGCCAATGCCCCAATGCCGGCCCAGCTGATAACCATAGTCTTCTATGGCGTAGCCCTGCAGGTCAGGCACTGTGACCACCACGACCTGTTCTGTGGTTCCCTGTTCGTGGGCCTGCAGCATCTGGGTGATCTGGGATTCGGTGGACGGGCTCAGTATTTCAGCCTTGTCCACTACCCGACCACTCAGCTCCGGGAATACCGGCGCAGATTGAGCCGGAGCAGCTGTCACCGGCAAAACGATCAGGGCAAGCAACGCCGCGACGAAGCGGCACAAAGAATATCGAGAAGGAAACTGCATTTAAAACGTCACCTTGGGTGCTTCTTCGGCGTTTTCTGCGGTAGCTTTGAAGTTTTCACGCCGCTCCAGATCGCTATAAAGAATGCTGTGCCAGATCTTTCCGGGGAAGGTGCGAATTTCGGTGTTGAAACGTTCGACCGACTGAATAAAGTCGCGCCGGGCCACTGCTATCCGATTTTCGGTCCCTTCGAGCTGCGATTGCAACACGAGGAAGTTCTGGTTGGATTTCAAGTCCGGGTAACGTTCGGACACAGCCATCAATCGACTCAATGCGCTGCTAAGCTCGCCCTGCGCTTGTTGAAATTGCTGAAGCTTCTCGGGATTGTTCAGAATGCTTTCATCTACCTGAATGGAGGTTGCCTTGGAACGTGCCTCGATAACGGCCGTCAAGGTCTCTTTTTCCTGGGCAGCAAAGCCTTTGACAGTTTCCACCAGGTTAGGTATCAGATCGGCCCGGCGCTGATACTGATTTTCAACCTGTGACCAAGCAGCCTTAACGTTTTCGTCATAGGTGGGAATGTTGTTAATGCCGCAGCCGGTTAGCAGGAGCGCCAGCATCAGCAGCGCCGTCAGTTGCCACACTGAGCGTATGGGTGTATCGACTGGCCTTGTTTGCATAGTATCGGGAGTCTCTGGAGATGGACGAGGCGCTTGAGCTGGGGCCGCGAATACTGAAGAGGATCTCACATTCAGCCATTTCAAAACAGCCCGGCGGTTTCTGTGATTCTTACAGATTATCGAGACAAGGCTGGTTGCGGAATGATCGCCCCGTTATAATGCGTAGTTGCTCTTTTCAGAATGTTTCCGAAAGCTTCTTGTCCGAAAATCCTGACTACGGGCACCCAATACATCCAGTTGCGTTGAGACCCATGGCCAAAAAGTTATTCATCAAAACCCACGGCTGCCAGATGAATGAATACGATTCATCCCGCATGGCTGATCTGTTAAAAGTCGGTGAAGCGGTTGAAATGACCGACAGCCCGGAAGACGCTGATATTCTATTGTTGAATACCTGCTCCATTCGTGAAAAGGCCCAGGAAAAGGTGTTTCACCAGTTGGGTCGCTGGAAAAATCTCAAAAAGAACAAGCCGGGGCTGATCATCGGCGTTGGCGGTTGCGTGGCCAGTCAGGAAGGCCAGGCAATTATTGATCGCGCGCCGTTTGTGGATATGGTTTTCGGCCCGCAAACCCTTCACCGTCTGCCGGATATGATTACCGAAGTTCGGGTTAAGGGTAACGGCGTTGGCGTGGTGGACGTCAGCTTCCCGGAAATTGAAAAATTCGACAACCTGCCAGACCCCGGCGCCAATGGCCCGTCTGCGTTTGTGTCGATTATGGAAGGCTGCAGCAAGTACTGCACATTTTGCGTGGTGCCCTACACCCGCGGCGAAGAGGTCAGCCGGCCGGCGGACGATGTGATTGCGGAAGTGGCGCATTTGGCCTCACAGAACGTGCGCGAGATTAACCTTCTGGGCCAGAACGTAAACGCCTACCGTGGCGACACCCACGATGGTGATGTGATGGATTTGGCGGAGCTGATCACGCTGATCGCCACCATTGACGGCATCGACCGCATTCGCTACACCACCTCGCACCCGGTGGAGTTCACTGATGCGTTGATTGACGTGTACGAGCAAGTACCGGAACTGGTTAGCCACCTGCACTTGCCTGTTCAAAGCGGCTCTGATCGCATACTCTCGGCCATGAAGCGCGGTCATACGGCACTCGAGTACAAATCCAAACTTCGCCGCCTGCGCAAAATCCGGCCGGACATCAGTTTTTCTTCGGACTTCATCATTGGTTTTCCCGGTGAAACCGAGAAAGATTTTGAAGACACTATGAAGCTGATCAACGACATTGGTTTTGATATGTCGTTCAGCTTCGTTTACAGCGCCCGCCCCGGCACTCCGGCGTCAGATTTGCCGGATGATACGGAGATGGTGGTGAAGAAGCAGCGTCTGAAGATTCTGCAGGATCGTATCAACCAGACGGTTATGGATATCAGCCGCAAGATGGTGGGTACAACTCAGCGCATTTTGGTAACCGGGCTGTCGAAGAAGGATCCGGGCGAGTTTTCAGGGCGCACGGAGAACAACCGCATCGTCAATTTCCGCCATGAGAATCCGGCGGTCATCGGGCACTTTATCGATGTTGAGATTGTAGAGGCTTATTCGAACTCTTTGCGCGGTTTGCCGGTGAATTCTGAATTGTACTGATAGAATTCACCCATCACCGATAGCAGCAAAATCTAAAGACACTCCCCTGCTAAACGACAAGGGAGTAAAACGGAGAGCACTTGGACACCAACGATTCCAGACAATTTGATTTGTACCCAATTGATCAGCGCCGTTTAACGACCCTTTGCGGCCAGTTTGACGAAAACCTGAAACAGGTTGAGCGTCGCCTGCAGGTTTCTATTAGCCGCCGAGGGCACCACTTCCGCGTTCAAGGTGCGACCGAAAATGTGGCAGCCGCCACTGAGGTTGTGCGGCACATGTATCGGGAAACAGAAGCCACCGAGGATCTTACGCCAGAGACCGTGCATCTGTATATTCGCGAAACCGGGTTTGAGCGGTTGCCAGAAGAGGTGCCGTTTGACGGTTCAGTCACCATTATCAAAACCCCGAAGCTGACGGCTAAACCCCGTGGTGCCAACCAGCAGCGGTATGTGCACAATATTCGCACCCACGACATTAACTTTGGCATTGGGCCAGCGGGCACGGGTAAAACCTGGCTGGCGGTGGCTTGTGCGGTGGAAGCATTAAAAGACGAGCAGGTTAAACGCATTCTGCTGGTGCGCCCGGCGGTGGAAGCCGGTGAAAAATTGGGTTTCCTGCCCGGCGATCTGGCACAGAAGGTTGACCCATACCTGCGCCCGCTGTACGACGCTCTCTATGAGATGCTGGGCTTCGAACACGTAACGCGTCTGATTGAAAAAAGCGTGATCGAGATTGCACCGCTGGCGTTTATGCGCGGGCGCACACTCAACAACTCGTTCATCATTCTGGACGAAAGCCAAAACACCACCCGCGAGCAGATGAAGATGTTCCTGACCCGCATCGGCTTTGGCTCTACTGCGGTGATTACCGGGGACACTACCCAGATTGACCTGCCCCGCGGCCAGAATTCAGGGTTGATTCACGCCGCCACGGTACTGAACAACGTCGCCGGGATAAGTTTTATTCGGTTTGAATCGAAAGACGTGGTTCGCCATCCGCTGGTTCAGCGTATTGTTGAAGCCTACGGTGCTATTAACGATGGCAACGATCGCAACGGCGAAAACGAGCGGTGAACATCGTTACACTGGACTTACAGTTAGCCAGCGATGCGGCGGATATCCCGCCGGAAGACCAACTACGGCAATGGGCCCAGTTGGCCTGGCAGGGCGATGAACCAACCGAAGTGACCATTCGTATCGTTAATGAATCTGAAATGCAGGCGCTGAATTTACAGTACCGCGAAAAAGATAAACCGACGAACGTCTTGTCCTTTCCGTTTGAAGCGCCCGCCGGTTTAAACATTCCATTAGCGGGTGACCTGGTTATTTGCGCGCCAGTAGTTGCACAAGAAGCCCGGGAGCAGTACAAAGACACTCACGCCCATTGGGCGCACATGGTTATTCATGGCATGCTGCATCTGCAGAGCTACGACCACATCGACGATAACGAGGCAGAGGAAATGGAAGGCCTCGAAATACGTCTGTTGGCGCAGATCGGCATTGCCAATCCTTACGACCACGCAGAGGTAACCGAAAAAGACTCATGAGCGATGATCACTCGAGTCGCAGCCAGGGTAGCAGTAACAAATCTTGGCTGGAGCGTATATCACAGGCCTTTTCCAGCGGGCCAGAATCTGTAGAGGACGTGCTGGAAATTCTACGCGATGCCGAAGCCCAGGAAATCATCGACACCGATGCCATGAGCATCATCGAAGGTGCGATGCAGGTTCTGGACATGCGCGTTGAAGAAATCATGATTCCCCGCTCGCAAATGATCACGGTGAAAGCCAACCAGGACCCCCGTGAATTCCTTGGTGAAATCATCTCCTCCGCTCACAGCCGTTTTCCGGTGATTGGCGATAACCCGGATGACGTCATTGGGGTGCTGCTGGCCAAAGACCTGCTGCCCCTCGCGATGGATGGCGAGCTGGACTGGAATCATATCCGCGAAATTCTGCGACCGCCCAATTTTGTGCCCGAGAGCAAGCGCTTGAACCAGCTGCTCAAGGAGTTTAAAGAAAATCGTAACCATATGGCGATGGTGGTCGACGAGTACGGCGGTACCGCCGGGCTGGTCACCATTGAGGACGTTCTGGAGCAGATTGTGGGCGAAATCGAAGACGAGCACGACTTCGACGAAGAAACCCACATCAAAGCCCACGGCGATGATAGCTGGGCGGTGAAAGCCGTAACCCCCATTGATGACTTTAACGAAGCCTTCAGCGCCAGTTTCGACGAAGAAGAATTCGACACCATTGGCGGCCTGGTTCTCAAAGAATTCGGACACCTGCCAAGGCGCGGTGAAAAGGTTGAATTCGGCGGCTTGCGCTTTACCATCGCCAACGCCGACAACCGTGTTATTCGCTTATTACAGGTTACCCGCAGTGAGTCGTAAGTGAACCACAGTAGCAACCAACGCCCCGCCAGCATTCCCTCTGCCGTCACCCGCTCACTGTCAGCCAACCGCTGGCTGGGAGCCGTGCTGCTGTTGATTGCCGGCGGGCTGCAAACCTTGACCTTTGCGCCCTACTATTTATGGTGGCTGGGGCCTGTTTCCATATTGCTGATTCTGTTGGTGTGCGTGCCTCTGGTTTCCGGCCAGCTGTTTCGCGCCGGTTGGCTTACCGGTTTAGGGCTATTCGCCAGCGGCGCCAGCTGGGTGTACGTCAGCATCAGCCAATACGGCAATACCAGTCAGTGGATCGCCATTTTACTTACGGCACTGTTTGTAGCCGGTCTGGCGTTGGTTCACGGCCTGGCGTTCTGGTTTTGGGGCAGGCTCGCGCGCTACAGTGCGGTACGCCGGCTGTTGCTGTTTCCGGCCATCTGGATTTTGGCCGACTGGATCCGCGGCTGGTTGTTGACCGGCTTTCCCTGGTTGTATTTGGGCACCGCACACACCGACGGGCCGCTGGCCGGGTTGGCGCCCATAGGCGGGGTGCATCTAGTTACTCTGGCCATAATAACCACCGCCGTTGCCGCCTATGGCGCACTCTGGCTGATACTGCAAACGCGACATACCCTGGCCGCCACGGTGGTGGTCGCGGGGCTATTGCCCTGGCTGATTGCCCCTGCCCTGAACCGCGCCGACTGGACGACCCTGGCACAAGAGCCCACCTCGGTGGCCGCCATGCAGGGCAATATTCCCCAGCAGATCAAGTGGGACCCGGAGTTTCTGAAGGACCAGATTGTGGCGTATCTGGGCATGACCGAAGACCACTGGAACACCGACATCATTTTATGGCCGGAAACCGCCATTCCTATCCCCCAGGATAAAGCCGGCAAAATCATTGACCATATTAACGAACGCCTGGGCGAGAACAGCACGCTGATTACCGGCATACCCTGGTACGGCTTCAGCGAGCGCTCGGAGGGCTTCACCTTCCACAACAGTATTACCGCGCTGGGCGCAGGCGAAGGCATTTATCACAAACAGAAACTGGTGCCATTTGGCGAGTACGTGCCGCTGGAGAAATATCTGCGCGGGCTGATCGGTTTTTTTGATTTGCCTATGTCCAGCTTTACGCCAGGCCCAAAAAACCAATCGGCTCTGACGGCTAATGGGCTGCGGATAATGCCGTTTATCTGCTACGAAGTGGCCTATCCGGATTTTCTGGCGCGCAACGCGTACAACACCGATCTTCTGCTGACCATCAGCAACGACGGCTGGTTTGGTGATTCCATCGGGCCGTTGCAGCACCTGCAACTGGCCCGAATGCGAGCCTTGGAAACCGGCCGCTATATGCTGCGCGGCACCAACAACGGCGTCACCGCGATCATCAATAATAAAGGCCAGATAACCGAACGCATTCCTCAGTTCGAGCGCGCCGTTATGACCGGCGAGGTCTACCGTGCAAGCGGCAGTACGCCTTACATGGTGACGTCATCCTGGCCGGTGCTGACATTTGCGCTCATCCTGATCGTTTTTGTACGCGAGCGAGTTATACCAAAGCCCTAGGGCAACAAATCAACTTTCCTTAATTGGCCAGCGACTGGTCACCCGCTCGTAATAGTGCGACCCGCAGGCCTCGCAGGGTTGCAGATGGCTGGTGGAAGTCAGGCACAGCATGTGCTCGCAGTTCAGGCAGCGGAACATGCCCGCGGTGGCCACTTCGCCGGAGATATACTGCCCGGCCTCGTGGCTTTCCAGCTTCTGGCGCAGTGCCAGTGTATCCACCATCGTCTGGTCAGCAACCGACAGCAGGCGCTCGGTCAGCCGTTGCTCCAGCATCGACAAATCCAGCTGCAACCACTCCGCCAGGCCTTCTCCGGTCTCCCCCACAAAGTTCAGCAGATGCTCCAGGTCCCGCTGCAGGTAAGCACCCAGCAGGCTAAGCTCATCACGAGTCATTTCCTGCAGTTCCTGCTCGGCTTCAATCGCTTTGTCGATTTCCTCTTCCAGGGTTTCCATCGAGGTTTCCTGCACCGTACGCAGGCGGCTCTGTACCTGCTCCAGCATACGGTCGTAGGCCTCAAGGGCTTTTCCAGATAGCTGATTACGTTCGGGTTCGGTCATGGGCGTTTCCTTGTGGTTTGCTAATAACTTTGAGGGGCCTGGCATTTCAGGACACACTGAAAATGCAACACTGCCACCAGTTTCGGTGTTAGATCACTGGCGCTCCCCTATCTCATCATCATGGCACACTATTTCAAGATTGGCAGCGGGTGCCTCTGAAGCTGATGAGCGTTTCGGCCGCGTGCGCCACCACCAGAACGACGGGCAGACTACCTGTTACCGCCCGTGTGCGTTAGAATAACTGCCCGCTGCGAACATCATATTGATACAGGGTAACTTTGGTAATGGCAGGTATGGACGAGCAATACAATCCCCGTGACGTAGAACAGACCGCCCGCGATTTTTGGGCTGATAACAACACGTTTACGGTGAGAGAAGAACCGGGCAAACCCAAATACTACTGCCTGTCTATGTTCCCCTACCCCAGCGGCAAGCTGCACATGGGCCACGTTCGCAACTACACCATCGGCGACGTCATCTCCCGCTACCAGCGCATGCTGGGCAAAAACGTCATGCAGCCTATGGGCTGGGACGCGTTTGGCCTGCCTGCGGAAAATGCCGCCATTGCCAATAAGACTGCGCCCGCCAAGTGGACTTATTCCAATATTGAATACATGAAAAACCAGCTCAAACAGCTGGGATTCGGCTACGACTGGAGCCGCGAACTGGCCACCTGCAAGCCGGATTATTATCGCTGGGAACAGTGGTTTTTTGCCCGCCTATATGAAAAAGGCCTGGTGTACAAAAAAATGGCCACCGTGAACTGGGACCCGGTCGATCAGACCGTTCTGGCTAACGAGCAAGTTGTTGATGGCCGCGGCTGGCGCTCCGGCGCGCTGGTGGAAAAGAAAGCCATACCCCAGTGGTTTATCCGCATTACCGATTATGCCGAACAACTGCTGAACGACATGGACGATATGGATGGCTGGCCAGAACAGGTCAAGACCATGCAGCGTAACTGGATTGGCAAATCCGTGGGTACCGAACTCACCTTTCCTTTAAAAGGCAGCGACGAGGGCCTGACGGTTTATACCACCCGTCCAGATACCCTGATGGGCGTCACCTACATGGCGATCGCCGCAGAACATCCATTGGCCAAAGCTTCCGCCGAGCGCCATCCAGACGTTGCCCGTTTTGTAGATGAGTGCCGCAACAGCAAAACCGCGGAAGCCGACATGGCGACCATGGAGAAAAAAGGCATAGATACCGGTTTCAAGGTCGTGCACCCGCTGACCCAGGAAGACATTCCGGTGTGGATCGCCAACTTTGTACTGACCGATTACGGCACCGGTGCCTTGATGGCCGTTCCCGGCCACGATGAGCGCGACCACGAATTTGCCTTGAAGTACCGCTTGCCGATCAAACAGGTGATCTCCGCCAGCGACAAACCCGATATGGACGTACAGGAAAAAGCCTTCACCGAAAAAGGCGTTCTGGTGTCGTCTGGCAAATACAGCGGCATGACCAGCGATGAAGCCTTCGAGGCCATCGCCGACCATCTGGAACACACAGGAATTGGCAAACGCACCATAAACTATCGCCTGCGCGATTGGGGCGTATCGCGCCAGCGCTACTGGGGCGCGCCGATTCCGATGATGACTCTGGAAGACGGCAGCCAACGCCCGGTTCCAGACGACCAGCTTCCGGTATTGTTGCCCGAAGACGTCGAAATGACCGGCGTACAGTCCCCGATTAAAGCGGACCCAGAGTGGGCCAAAACCACTTTTGAGGGCCAGCCTGCCACCCGCGAAACCGACACCTTTGACACCTTCATGGAGTCGTCTTGGTACTATGCCCGCTTCTGCAGCCCCAACTACGACAAAGGCATGCTAGACCCGGCCGCCGCCAATTACTGGCTGCCGGTAGATCAGTACATCGGTGGCATTGAACACGCCATACTGCACTTGTTGTACGCCCGCTTCTTCCATAAGCTTCTGCGCGACGTGGGCCTGGTCACCAGCTCCGAGCCGTTCAAGCAACTGCTGACCCAGGGCATGGTGCTGGCAGAAACCTATTCCCGCGAAAACGCCAAAGGCGGCACCGTTTGGATTCCACCCACCGACGTGATCGCCGAACGCGATGACAAAGGCCAGGTAACCGGCTACGTCCATAAAGACGACGGCCAGCCGGTGCAGGCCGGTGGCGTGACCAAGATGTCCAAGTCGAAAAACAACGGCATTGACCCGCAGTCGATCATCGACGCCCACGGCGCCGATACCGTACGCCTGTTTATGATGTTCGCGGCACCCCCCGAGCAGTCTCTCGAGTGGTCAGACAGCGGCGTTGAAGGCGCCCACCGTTTTCTTAAACGCCTGTGGCGGCTGGTGAATGAGCAAGTTGCCAGCACCGACACAGTGCCTGCTATAGACGTCTCGGCGCTGGATGATGGCCAGAAGAACCTGCGCCGCAAAACCCATGAAACCATTGTCAAAGTGAGCGACGACATCAGCCGCCGGCTGACCTTCAACACCGCCATTGCGGCGGTAATGGAACTGCTGAACGACGTCAGCAAGCTCAACAACAGCGAACCCCAAACCCGCGCCGTGCGCCAGGAAGCCCTGGAAACCGCGGTAATGATGCTGTCGCCGATTGTGCCCCACGTCTGCCACAGCTTGTGGCAATCGCTCGGCCACAACGAGCCGGTGGTCGATGCACGCTGGCCGGTAGCCGACGAAAGCGCCATGGTGCGCAGTGAAATCCAGATTGTGCTGCAGGTGAACGGTAAAGTGCGCTCCAAGGTAGACGTGCCGGCAGACATCAGCAAAGCTGACCTAGAGACGCTGGCCCTAAAAAACGACAACGTGATGCGCTTCACCGAAGGCAACACCGTGCGCAAGGTAATTGTTGTGCCCGGCAAACTGGTTAACGTGGTGGCTAACTGATATGACCCAACGGCAGCCCGCATCGCAACGAACACCGGCCTTGGCGCGCAGTGCTCTGCTGACTCTTGGCCTGTTGGCAACGGCCAGCGGTTGCGGTTTCCAACTTCGCGGTGTAGCACCGGTTTCTGCTGCGCTACAACCACTGGCTTTGCAGTGCGCCAGTGATGTACCCATAAACCTGTGTCAGTCAGTTCGTCAACAGCTGACTCTGGGCGACGTGGATGTTCGTGAAGCCGACGCTGCCGATTATATACTTGCGATCGGCCAGTACACCGAAGACCGTCGTGCCAGTGCCATTACGATTAACGCGGGTGCGGCAGAATACACCCTGCGCCAGTCGGTCAGCATCAACCTGATCAGTCGCGATAAGGTGCCCTTGATTGCAGACACCCGCCTGAATGCCAGCGAAAGCTATCGCTATGACGAAACCAACGTACTGGCCAAGCAGCGGGAAGAACGGACCTTGCAAAAACAGCTGCAAGAGAGGCTGGCCCAGCAAATTATTTTCCGTCTGGCACCTCTGACCCAAGCGCGTATCGATGTCCTACGTGAACAGTATCAGGATGCTACCGGCAACTCTGTGGAAAGCCCCGAAGCGGAACCGGCGGCCATGGCGCCTGTTCCAGCCCCATGAAAACCACACCGGCGCAGCTGCCCCAAAGCCTCAAGAAAGGCCTGGCGCCGGTGTACCTGGTATCCGGTGACCAGCCGCTTCTGGTGCAGGAATGCTGCGACCAGATTCGCAAAGTCGCCCGCGACCAGGGCTTTGCCGACCGGCTAACCTTTCACGCCGACAACCATTTTGACTGGAACATCGTGGCCGATGAATTCAGCGCCATGTCGCTGTTCGCTGAAAAACGCCGCATCGAAGTGCACTTACCCACAGGTAAGCTGGGTGACGGCCGCGCCGTGATGGAACGAATACTGGCGCAACCGGCAGACGACATCGTGCTGCTGCTGATCAGCGCCCGTCTGGACGCCGCTGAAACCCGCCGTAAGTGGTACAAAGACCTTCAAGGCAAAGGCCTGCACGTGCCGGTGTGGCCGGTAGACGCTGACAAATTTGCCGGCTGGTTACAACAGCGCGCCGCCAGCCGCGGCCTGACCCTCACCCGCGACGCTCTGGCAATACTGGCAGAGCGGCTGGAAGGCAATCTATTGGCCGCCAGCCAAGAACTGGAGCGCCTGGCGCTGTTCAGCAAAGGCGCTACCATTGACGAAGGCCTGGTTGAGCAGGCTGTGCAGGATAGCTCGCGTTTTAATGGCTTTGAGCTAGTCAGCGAGCTACTGACGGGAAACGCCCCGCACGCCTGTAAAATGATCGGCGTATTACAGCAGGAAGGCGAAAACCCCCTTGGCTTGCTCACTGTGCTGGCACGGGACATTCACCTGCTACTGGAACTGAAAGCCCCCGGGCAAAACACCGCGCCTGCGGCTTTTTTCAAAAAACGCGGCGTGTTCCAGCCACAGCGGGCAAAGGCGCTGGAGCAGGCGGCAAAGCGCCTCAACCGTGCCCAACTGAACAACGCCATTCACCTGTGCAGCGAAGTGGATCGTGCCGCCAAAGGCTTTGACCCACTGGGCCCCTGGCACTATTTAAGAGACATGTCCGCGCTGCTGGCCAGCAGATCCTGACGTAGATCAAACCGGCTTCGCTGCAGTACATCACACGCTTGAAAATTCCCGCCTTCCGGCGCATTGTTAAGTCATCAACAACGCAAGGAGCAGTGAAATATGGGACTTCAAAAAGAACTGAAAGCGCTGCCAGAAAAGATCAGACAATACCGCGATGAAGCGCGCGTGCAGCTCCATCTGGCACGTCAAGATGTCAAAGACGAATATGATAATCTGGAACAGGAGTGGGATCGATTCAAAGGCAAGTTTGATCACGCACTGGATGACGCAACCGAGGTTTCCACCGAAGCGCTGTTAACAGTGCAGGTTATGGGTGAAGACCTGAAGAAGGGTTATAAGAACATTCGCGATAAGATGAAGTAACACGCAGTAGAGCTTAGTAGAGTCCAGGCGTTTGATAACCCATAAAAAAAGCAGGCTCAGAAGCCTGCTTTTTTCGTTTAACGTCGACAGAAACGGATAAGAATTCTCTTATCAGAACTCTCTCATCAGAACTCTTCAGCCGTTAACGCCATCATCGAATCACTGCCGCTACGAATACCTTCCGCCAACGACACAGTTTTTGGCAACAGGCGATCATAGTAGAAACGCGCTGTTTTCAACTTGCCGGTATAGAAACCCGAGGTGTCACCCTCGGATTTCGCTGCGGCGGCTTTCACCATGCGGGCCCACATATAAGCCAGAGCGGTCAGGCCAAACAGGTCCAGATAATCTACCGAGGCCGCGCCTACAGCGTCAGGAGTTTCTGCTGCCTGATTGATCACGTGCTCGGTTACGTCGGACAGACGCTCAAGAGCGGCGGCCAATGGCTCCAGATAAGGGCGCAGGCTTTGTTCGTCGCTGTTTTCCTCAACGAACGCCGCTACGTCCTGGGCGAACAGTTCGTAAAGCTTGCCCTGGCTGCCCACAACCTTACGGCCCATCAGATCCAGCGCCTGGATGCCGTTGGTGCCTTCGTAAATCTGGGTAATGCGGCAATCGCGCACTAACTGCTCCTGCCCCCATTCGCGGATAAAGCCATGGCCACCCAAAACCTGTTGGCCAATAATGCAGACGTCCAGGCCGCGGTCGGTCAGAAAAGCCTTGGCCACCGGGGTCAGCAAAGACACCATGCCCTCGGCGTGGGTGCGGCGCTCCTGCTCGCTGTCGTCGGCGTATTTGGCAACATCCAGCCATTGCGCCACGTAGGTAGAAAAAGCCCGACCGCCTTCCACATAGCCTTTCATGGTCAGCAGCATGCGGCGAACATCCGGGTGCACCAGAATCGGATCGGCGGCTTTTTCAGGCTGCTGCGCTCCGGTGGGCGCACGGCTTTGAAGTCGGTCTTTGGCGTATTCACGGGCAGTTTGCAACGATGCTTCAGCCGCGCCCAGACCCTGGACGCCAACGCCCAGGCGCTCATAGTTCATCATGGTGAACATGGCGTTCAAACCTTTGTTTTCTTCACCTACCAGCCAGCCTTTGGCTGCATCGTAGTTCATCACACAAGTAGCTGAACCTTTGATACCCATTTTCTTTTCGATGGAGCCGCAGGTGACCGGGTTGCGATCACCCAGGGAGCCGTCGCCATTCACCAGAAACTTTGGCACCAGAAACATGGATATGCCCTTGGGGCCTTTAGGCGCGCCCGGAAGCTTGGCCAGCACCAGGTGAACAATGTTCTCCGCCATGTCGTGCTCGCCCCAAGTGATGAAGATCTTGGTGCCGGTGACGGCGAAGGAGCCGTCATCGTTGGGCTCGGCTTTGGTGCGGATGATGCCCAGATCGGTGCCGGCGTGGGGCTCGGTCAAATCCATCGCGCCACTCCAAACACCGGAGTACAGTTTCGGCAAATACATTTCTTTCAATTCATCGCTGCCGTGAGCATCCAGCGCCAGGCAGGCTCCGGCTGTGAGCATAGGCGCCAGGCCGAACGCCATGTTGGCGCCCTGCAGCATTTCCTCAAACTGGGACACCAGAGTTTTTGGCATACCCATGCCACCTTGCTCCGGGTTGCCACCCAGGCCGTTCCAGCCGCCGTCAACGATGGTCTGGTAGGCTTCTTTGAAACCGTCCGGACTGGTAACACCCTCAGCCGTCCATTTGCAGCCCTGCTCATCGCCTTCGCGATTCAACGGTGCCAGCACGGCACTGGTGATTTTGCCGGCTTCTTCCAAAATGGCGTCGGCGGTGTCAGGGTCTACATTTTCTGCTACTTTTGGCAGCGACGCCCACAGTGCGGGGGCATCGAATACTTCATTCAAAACAAAACGCATTTCACGTAAGGGTGCCTGATAATCGGCCATTAACAACTCTCCAACATTCAGTAACAGTCTGTCTGGTCAGGACGCGATCCGATGGAAAAAAGCCGGTGCCCCTGTCTGTACGTGTGTCCGCGATTATTATTTTTTTACTGCACACAGTTTACCGCAATCCCGTCACTAACTCATGAAAAAAGGCCCGCCCCTTAACAAGGCGGGCCTTTTACGGCATTAACTGTGAATCAAACGCTTCAGCGCTAGATGATGAACGCCTCTTCCGGCATATCCAGCAGGGTGTCAGCACCCGCCAGCATGGTGACTGCATGGGCTCGGGTGCGCGGCAGCATGCGAGTGAAGTAGAAGCGTGCAGTCTGCAACTTGGCGTTGTAAAACAACTCTTCAGTGCTGCCTTCTGCCAGCTTGTCCTGAGCCACTTTTGCCATCTGCGCCCACAGATACGCAAATACCGCGTAACCGGAGTACATCAGGTAATCCACAGACGCGGCGCCAATCTCTTCGCGGTTTTTCATGGCGCTCATGCCCAGCTTCATGGTCAGCTCGCCCCACTCTTTGTTGATCGCAGCCAGCGGCTCAACAAATGGCTTCATCTGCTCGTTATCGGCGTTTTCCTTACAGAAAGTGTGCACCAGCTTGGTGAAGCCTTTCAAGGATTCGCCCTGAGTCATCAGCACTTTACGGCCCAACAGGTCCAGCGCCTGAATGCCGGTGGTGCCTTCGTAGATCATGCCGATACGAGCATCACGCACGTTCTGCTCCATACCCCACTCGGCAACATAGCCGTGACCACCAAATACCTGCATGCCCAGGCCGGCTGATTCGTATCCGATTTCAGTCAGGAATGCTTTGGCAATGGGCGTCAAAAAGCCCAGCAGTTCATCAGCGGCTTTGCGCTCTTCTTCGGTTTTACTGCGTTGAACTATGTCGGCTTTCTGTGCGGTCATGTAAATCAGCGCACGGGCGCCTTCAGCGATGGCTTTCTGGGTCAGCAGCATGCGGCGCACATCCGGATGCACAATAATCGGATCGGCATAGCTATCCGGATTTTTGGTGCCGCTCAGTGCACGCATGGCCAGGCGATCTTTGGCGTAGGCCACTGAACCCTGAAGACCCAGCTCTGCCGCTCCCAGGCCCTGAATAGCGGTGCCGATGCGCGCCACATTCATAAAGGTGAACATGGCATTCAAACCTTTGTTTTCCGCGCCAACCAACCAACCCTTAGCGCCGTCGAAGTTCATCACGCAGGTGGCATTCGCGTGTATGCCCATTTTGTGCTCAATAGAACCGCAAGACAGCGCATTGCGCTCGCCAGCTGAGCCGTCCTGCGCGGGCAGGCACTTGGGCACCACAAACAGGGAAATACCCTTGGTGCCTTCCGGTGCGCCAGGCAAACGGGCCAGCACAATGTGAACGATGTTGTCGGTCAGGTCATGCTCGCCTGCCGAAATAAAGATCTTGGTGCCGATGATGCTATACGAGCCGTCCATATTGGGTTCGGCTTTGGTGCGCAGGGTTCCCAGATCCGACCCACAGTGTGCTTCGGTCAGGCACATGGTGCCGGTCCACTTGCCGCTGATCATCTTGGTCAGGTACGTCTGCTTCTGCTCTTCCGTACCGTGTTCTTCCAAAGTGTTGATAGCGCCGTGGCTCAAACCCGGGTACATGCCCCAAGACCAGTTGGCGGTGCCGTTCATTTCGCTCATCACGATACCCAGGGAGCTAGGCAAGCCCTGCCCACCGTGATCAGGGTCAGCCGCCAAAGACGGCCAGCCGCCCTCAACAAACTTGCTGTAGGCTTCTTTGAAACCGGCCGGTGTTTTAACGCCGCTTTCACTCCAGGTACAACCTTCACGGTCGCCGCTCTGGTTCAATGGCGACAGTACCTGTTCTGCAAATTTTGCACCTTCCTGAATGATCGCATCGATCATATCCGGCGTTGCGTCTTCGGCGCCTTCCAGATTGGCGTAGTGGCTGTCGCTGTTCAGCAGCTCACTCATTACAAATTTGATGTCGCGCAGGGGTGCTTTGTAGTCAGGCATGTAATCGACCTCGGTTTTCAGTGATGGCAGCCTTAAATTGTGGCAGCTGGAAACCCGATGCAGCCGGACGGATTCCGGTGACGTGCTTCGAGTTTTTTAAACGATTGTTTTAAACATACGTTTCGAGGCACAGAATTGTCAAGAGACGCGTCAAAAATAACTTGTTCTGCGTCAACTGCCCTCCTGAATCCAGCATCCATCCACGATCGAAAACACGAAATAGGCGTTTGCCATCAACGTCCTGATAAAAAGGATGATGGGATGCGTGGAAGGCTTTATCGTAGGTTGGTCGAAGGCGGGAAATAAAAGACTTTTCAGACAGAGACGTTCAGAAAACCGGTTGTGCGAGCGCCGTTATCGTCGCCAAAGGCGGACACTCTTGCGTAAGTATCGCGGGCCTGACGAGCGCCCAACGGTTCCTGTACGGCTTGGCCGGCCAGCTCTACCTGAGCTTGCAGCAGAGTCTGCATGGCCTGGGCAGCCACCGCAAGATCTGCCGATGACGGCTGGGCGGGTGCCATGGCGGCCGCCCGCACGGTGCGCATTTTTTCAACCGTGGCCTGAGGGTCACCTGAAACCGCCGATACGCTGATGGGCACTTCACCGCCCACCGCGTATTGCACGCCGTCTGGCCCTTGCTCATAGGTGAACGCCATTGCACCGGCATGCTGACCGCCCGCCGCCTGATGGGCTGCCTCGTGGGCACGCACCTCTCGATCACGAGCTTTCAGCTGTGTCAGCAGTTTTAAATCGGATTCATTCAGGCGTGGTGACTGCTCGCTGGCAGACGACGGACGCGAAGTTATGGCGGATGTTTGAGGAGCAGCGGACGAAATGTTCATGGTGTCAAAAAATAACCCTACCTATTAGGGCGAGGGCCTTAACCCATTATATCGAGGAGCGACCCCAGGGTTTCGTCCGCGGTTTTGACCACCTGCGCGGACGCTTCAACGCTGCGCTTGTACAACTGTAAATCCACTATGGGCTCGATCATCCCACTTGCAGTTGGGCCACCACTGCCCTGGGGGCCATCCACACCACCGCGGGCGATACGGCGGGCAGCATCGTCCATGCCGGCAACACCGCTCTGTATGCCTTGCATACCGCTATTAAGCGCACTGGGAAGAGTACTGTTGATCATGATTACCTACCAGAGGAGATCGTTACAACCTTAGTAAGCCACAATACTGTTCAATTTTCAATCAACGGCGTCACATTCAGGAATTTTGCCAAAGCCTGTGGCCGAGGCTCGCTCAGCCAGGGCATAACACCCAGGCACGGGCAATCCAGGTGCTGTTGCAGATACGCCAGGGTATCGTTTTCACAGCTCATCACGGCTTCCCGCGGCCGGTTCGCCACCCAGCCCGCCAGTACCAGACCATCGCGGCGAATGGCTTCGGCGCTCAGCAACGCATGGTTAATGCACCCAAGCTCCAAACTGACCACCAGAATCACCGGAATATTCAATTGCTGCGCCAGCGCGCTGTAGGTTTCGCGATCGTTCAAAGGCACCCGCCAGCCTCCTGCCCCTTCGATAAGTAACAGGTCTGCCGGGCGCAGCTGTATGCCGCGACAAAAACCGGCTAGCCGATTGGCGCTCAGGTTGCGCCCTGCCTGTGCCGCAGCCACGTGAGGCGCAATCGCCGGCTCCAGAGCGACCGGATTGATCACATCGTAAGGTAACTGTTCAGTCATCGCGTTCTGTAGGATCAGCGCATCACTATTGCGCAAACCTTCTGGCGTTTGCACGCAGCCAGAGGCAACCGGCTTCATCGCCAAAGTACGTTTGCCCGCCTGCTTTGCCGCCTCTAGCAGCGCCGCGGTAACCACGGTCTTGCCTACGTCGGTATTGGTACCGGTCACAAAATACGTTTTTTTGGCCATTGAATATGCCCTGACAGGGTTAGTGTTTAGTCGCAGGTTACTGGGTTTTACAGCGGTTTTTGCCATTCCAGCCAGCCCGCATGATAGCTGGCAACTATGCCGCCACCGGGCTGCCTTGGATAGTTCTGGCACATCTGCTTCAGTCGCCCGGGTGCGGTGACGGTCTTGCGTCGCTGAATGTCCTTATAGCCCGCCCCCAATTGCCGGAGTTCGTTCATCAGCGCCATAGGCGTTGGATAATCCAGCATGATCATCTGCGAGCGCAATTGTGCCGCTGGCAAGATCTCTGCGGTGGTGGCAGCGAAATCCGTGACAGAAACAAACTTGTTGACATGCGTCTTATGGGGGTCGGCCAGGGTCCACGCCTGTTGCAGCTCGTGCAGTGTACCCAGTAAAAGCGTCGACACCCGCAACTGACCACCCGGGCGCAACACCCGCAGGCATTCTCGCAATACGCTCTGCGGGGAATAGCACCACTGGATCATCAGGTTGCTGTAAATCAGGTCCACACTCTGATCTGCCAATGGCAAAAGCTCCGCGTCTGCCTCTAACCATTGGATTTTTTCAGGGACTTGGACTTGAGCTTGGGCGTACGCCAGCATACCCGGCGCCAGGTCTACACCCACGGTATGCGCCCCAAAGCGCTGCGCCAACTGGCGCGTATACCAGCCAGTACCGCAGCCCAAATCAACAACAGTGGCATCCTGCGGTACCGGCTGGGCAATCGTTGCCAACATGGCATCACCCATTTGCCGTTGCAGCCGCGCCGCACCTTCATAGCTGGCGCTGGCGCAGCCAAAATCGGAGGCGACCGCCTGTTTAGTGGCAAACATCGTGTGAACTCGTTAGAAAATCGTGAATGGCTTGCCAGCATTCGGGGCCGTAGAACTCCCCGGGCCAATGGCCCATGCCGTGGATGGTAAGCGCCCGGCTGTGAGCGGGCATAGCCAGATGCTGGGCCCAAGGCGGAACCACTGCATCGCAGCTGCCCCGCAGATGTAATGTTGGCACCGGGCACTGCTGCCAGGCGCGCAACTGGCAGCAGTGCCGCAACCAGCGCACGCCTTTTGCCAATGGCTCGATCGGCTCGGGCAAGCCCTGCTTCAGCCAAGGTTTTATAGCGAGCACCAGTTCTGCCTGGTGTTCGCTGCCATCAATCATCTGAACGAAAAAAGACGCCCGGCAGGCCTGTGGCTGACGCTCAAAATATCGTTCAAAACGCCGAAAAATAGCGGTCGAAACGCCCCAAGGCCAGTTTTGCGACGCCACAAATTGCGGAAAACCACCCAGGGTCACAACCTTATTAACCGAGTGCGGATTCGCCTGAGCCGCAGCCATGGCAACTTGTGCGCCCAACGACCATCCAAGCCACACCGACGGCTGGGGGTAACGCTGGAGGAGAATCGCGGCCGCGTGTGCGGGGCTGTCGCAGGAACTTAAGCCGTCGTCGGTTAATGAAACGACTTGCACCGCGCCTTGCCAGTGCCGATAAACCGGTTCCAGCATGGCCGCCTGCACACCCCAACCGCCTATCACCACAAGTGAACTGGTGCGTGCCATCAAACATTCTCCACACAGGATCCACGAAACACGGGGCTTACAGCACAATCGGGGCGACATTGCACCAGCGCCTGCAGCAGGCGGTCCAGATCGTCAAAGCTATGGGCAGCGCTGAGGGTGATGCGCAAACGAGCCTGACCGTCGGGCACAGTGGGCGGGCGAATGGCCGTCACCAGAAGGCCGCGGCTTTGTAACTCAGCACTGAGCGCAAGCGCCGCTTCGTTAGAGCCCACTACAATCGGTTGAATGGGCGTGGCGGAGGGCATCAGGTGATAACCCATACGTGTAACCCGATCGCGGAAACGATCAATCAGCGCCGCCAGGTGCGCGCGCTGTGGATCAAAGCTTTCGATCAGGCTCAGACTATTGCAGCTGGCCCGCGCCAACGCCGGAGGCATGGCCGTGGTGTAAATGTAGGTCCGTGCTTTCTGCACCAGATATTCGGTTAACCACCCAGGACCTGCAACAAAGGCGCCGCTGGTACCTGCGGCTTTGCCCAGCGTGCCCATCAGCACCGGCACTTGCTCTTCGTTTAACCCGGCAGCCGCCACACTGCCACGGCCCTGGGGGCCCAGCACACCAAAGCCGTGGGCGTCGTCGATCATCAGCAACGCGTCGTGCTTTGTGCACAACTGGGCTAATGGTTCCAACGCGGCCACATCGCCATCCATGCTGAATACACCGTCGCTTACCACCAGTTTGTGGCCCGCGGTTTCTTCCAGCATTCGCGCCAACGCATCCAGATCGCCGTGGTGATACCGCCTGACCCTTGCACCACTGAGTTTGCAGCCATCTACAATAGAGGCGTGATTAAGGCGGTCCGAAAAAATCGTATCGCCGCGGCCTGCAAGCGCCGAGATTACACCCAGATTGGCCATGTAGCCGGTTGAGAACAGCAGGGCCGAGCTGCGTCTGGTAAAGGCCGCCAGTTGGTCTTCCAGCTGCTGATGAGCCCGGTGATGACCGCAAATCAGATGGGAAGATGCTCCGCCCAGGCCGTTATCATTAAGCGCATCAGCCAGCACTCTGCGGTTATCCGGATGATTGGCCAGCCCCAGGTAATCGTTGCTGCAGAACGACAACAAGGGCTGGCCATTCACGGTTAACGCCGGCCGCTGGGGCCCCGAGATTTCCCGGCACTGGCGATGCAGGCCGGCCTCGCGGCGTTGCCTAAGCTCAAGCTGGAAGTCACGCATACACGGTCACTCGCGGGTCAGGCCGATGCTGATTCGCGGGTCGCATCGTAAAACAGATGGCGTGTTGCCTCCTGATTGACGGCCTCTGCCAGCACCTCCTCGTGCTCTTGCTCTGTGCCGCACTGCTCACGCTGCTCCGGGCGAATCCCCAAACGGCGGAACAGGGCCATGTCGGCATCGGCTTCCGGGTTGGCGGTGGTCAGCAGTTTTTCACCATAAAATATGGAATTGGCGCCGGCCATAAAGCACAGGGCCTGCATTTGCTCGTTCATATTCTCCCGGCCAGCGGAAAGGCGCACGTGGGACGCAGGCATCATAATCCGCGCAACGGCAATCATGCGCACGAAATCAAACGGGTCCAGATCGGCCACGTTTTCCAGTGGCGTCCCCTTTACCTTTACCAACATATTCACCGGAACACTTTCCGGATGCTGGGGCAGATTGGCCAGCTGCATCAGCAGGCCAATGCGGTCGTCATCGTCTTCACCCATACCCAGAATACCGCCGCAGCAGACTTTCATGCCGGAGTTACGCACGTTGCTCAGAGTATCCAGGCGATCCTGATAAGTGCGCGTGGTAATGATATGGCTGTAGAATTTTTCCGAGGTATCCAGGTTGTGGTTGTAGTAATCCAGCCCCGCCGCCGCCAGTTCGTCGGCCTGGTCGGATTTGAGCATGCCCAGAGTCATGCAGGTTTCCAGACCTAAGGATTTCACCTGTTTAACCATATCCAACACGTAAGGCATGTCTTTTTTGGACGGACTGCGCCAGGCAGCACCCATGCAAAAGCGCGAAGCGCCCTTGGCCTTGGCCGCACGTGCCTCAGCGACGACTTTCTCAATGTCCAGCAGCTTTTCTTTTTCCAGCCCGGTGTTGTAGTGGCCGCTCTGGGGGCAATATTTGCAATCTTCCGGGCAAGCGCCGGTTTTTATCGACAGCAGGGTGCTGACTTGCACCTCGTTAGGATCAAAGTACTGGCGGTGTAAAGTCTGGGCACGGAACAGCAGGTCGCTGAATGGCAGCTCGAATAATGCCCGGGCCTGTGGCAGTGTCCAGTCGTGACGGAGTTCATTGGCGCTCATTGGAGTTCCTGTTAACCTTCTAAGGATTCTTGGTTTACGGAGAAGCCAAATGATAAAGCCATCGGAGTGGCTGTCAACCCTAAACAAACTTTTGGTTAACAGCAGAAGCGGTTTTTTGGTTAACAAAGAAGGCCGAGCCGGGCGCTGTGTCGGCTGTTTAAACCCGGTTGCCCGCAACGGTCTGTGTCAGGGCTGTTACAACGACCTGCCGTGGAATCGCTGGCATTGTCGATGTTGCGCCCTGCCCTTGCCGTTTCCGGCAGCCGATCATCTGTGCGGCGAGTGCCTTCAGCGACCACCGGCGTTTGACTTGACGCTGGCACCCCTACGCTATCAGTTTCCGGTGGCGGCAATGATCGGCCGTTACAAATACCAGGGTCAAATAGCCTACGGCCGCCCGCTGACCGCCGCACTAGGCGAGTTGGCCAACGAAAGCCTGCTGCGCCAGCCGCAACTGAGACCGGATGTATTGATACCCGCCCCCATGCACCCCCAGCGCAGGCGCCAGCGCGGCTTTAACCAGGCCAGGGATATTGCGGAACAGCTGAGCACGCGACTGGATATTCCGCTAGCAGGCAATCTGGTGCAGCGCCAACGCACTGTTCAAGCGCAACGCACGTTGAACCGTGCACAACGGTTAGCCAACCTGCAGGGCGTGTTCCAAACCACCGGTGCGCCTCCGCCACGAATTGCAATTATTGATGACGTTGTGACCACCGGCGCCACAGCGCGCTTGCTGGCCCATGCTTTGCGGCAGGCCGGGGCTGAACATATCCAGATTTGGGCACTGGCGCGAACGCCGGGATAACCCGGATTAAGCGAGGCGCTCGGCGACTTCATCGGCAATGGCCAGGCAAGCGGTCAACCCCGGCGATTCTATACCGAACAGATTCACCAGCCCCGCGACGCCATGCTGGGACGGGCCATCAATGCGGAAATCACAAAAACCGCCGTCTGGCCCGGCCAGTTTCGGCCGAATACCCGCGTAAGCAGGCTGTAACTTTTCCGGATTCAGCCCAGGCCACCACTGGCGAATAGCGTCAACAAAGGCGGCCTTGCGCTCCGGATGCACACTGTAATCTTCACGCTCAATCCACTCCACATCCGGGCCAAACCGAATCTGGCCTGCCAGGTCCATTGTCAAGTGAACGCCCAGGCCGCCGGGTTCCGGCAGCGGATACACCAACTGACGAAACGAGTGCTGGCCGCTGTAGCTAAAATACACGCCGCGGGCGTACCACTGTTGCGGCTTCTGGCTAGCGGGCAACCCCTGCCAGTTGCCGGTTAGCGCAACCGCACCCAACCCTGCCGCGTTGATCAGGTTGTCTACTTCCAGCACGCAGGGCATAGCGCCACCCAGCGTCAGCCGATGCTTTCCACCGGCTGCGGCGTCGCCACTGTCAATAGTGTTGACCGGCGTATGCAAAGCCAGTTGGCCACCAGCGCTTTCCAGATCTCCGCGCAACGACAACATCAGCCCGTGGCTGTCTACAATTCCGGTACGCGGCGACCACAGCCCGGCCACAGCAGTCACCTCCGGCAGTGCCTTTTCTATCTCAGCCCGGCCGTGCAAAGCCAGCTCCACCCCGTTGCCAGCAGCCTGCGCCTGAATACCCGCCAAGCGCTCGGCCTGGGTTTCGCTGGTGGCCACCAGCCACTTACCGCAATTACTGACATTCACCTTGTGCTGGCGACAGTATTGGTAAAGTTGTTCACGACCTGCCACGCACAGCCGCGCCTTCAAGGAATCCTGAGGGTAATAAATGCCGGCGTGTATCACCTCGCTGTTGCGTGATGATATGCCCTCACCAATGTGCCCGGCAGCCTCCACCACAATCACTTCGTGGCCCAGTTGCGCCAGCCGGCGCGCCGCCGCCAAGCCAACAACACCGGCCCCGATCACGGCGGTTTTTGCGATTAACAACGGTAAGGCCATGATTCCCCCTGGTCTGGATGGCGTTATTGTGGACTGTGGAATTGTATCAGCCAAAACCGCGAGGCATAGGTGCGCTGTCAAGATTACGCCAGCGACGATACCGGTTATACTGATCGGCAAATTCATGGCGGCAGCGAATTCATGACTGAACATTCTGACAATGTGATTTCCGGACACCCATACGATGCCCTGAAGCCAGACGCACTTTTAGATGCGATGGAAGACGCAGGCTTTGCGGTCAGCGGCCGCCTGTTTGCGCTTAACAGCTATGAAAACCGGGTGTATCAGATCGGGCTAGACGAAGGCCCGCCGGTGATTGCGAAATTTTATCGCCCGGGACGCTGGACCGAAGCCTCGATTCGCGAAGAGCACAGTTTTACCAAAGAACTGGAGGCCGCAGATGTTCCTGTAGTGGCACCACTTACCCTGCCCAATGGCGATACCCTGGGCCAGAGTGGACCTTTCCGGTTCGCAGTATTTCCCCAGCGCGGTGGCCAGGCGCCGGATGTCAGCGTAGAAGACACTCTGTACCGGCTGGGCCAGTGGCTGGGCCAGATTCACAATGTTGGCGCTGCCCGAAAATTCAGCCATCGCCCTGACCTGTCGGTGGCGTCAATACCAATCGGCATCGAGCAAAATAATGAACTGTTGCTTGAAGGCAACTGGGTGCCGCGGGACCTGCGCCCGGCTTGGGACAGCTTGATGGCAGACCTGCTGCGCTTATGCCGTACCCGTATTAACGACGCAGGCAACATCAATACGTTGCGCCTGCACGGCGACTGCCACGCCGGCAACATTTTGTGCCGTGAGGACAGAATGTTGTTTGTGGATCTGGACGATTGCCGCAGCGGGCCCGCTATTCAGGACATGTGGCTGTTGTTGAACGGTGAAGATAGCGAGCGCGGAGCGCAACTGGGCGAAATATTGGAAGGCTATGAAATGTTCCGACCTTTTGAGCGCCGCGAACGCCACCTGATTGAGCCACTGCGTTGCTATCGCCAGGTCAGCCACTGCGCCTGGCTTGCGAAGCGCTGGGACGACCCGGCCTTTCCCCGGTTTTTCCCCTGGTTCGGCCAGCCGCGCTTCTGGTCAGACCAGATACTGTCGCTGCGCGAGCAACTTTCAGCCCTCCAGGCACCGGCGATTTCGCTGCCCGGTCAGTACTGAGCCTTTTCCTTATTTGCGATTACATTCTTTCAAACATTTTACAGAGGCCACTATGAGTCAGGATTCGAAACTCTACACCACCCGCAGTTTGATTCTTACCGCCGTCGTCGCCATCATCGGCTCGGTACTGGTGCTGGAGATCACCGGCAAAATTGATCATTCTGACAATAAAGAGAACCTCCCCATCGGTGAATTTACGGCCATTCAGGTCACCCCCGGGGAACCCTTTAACATGTCATCAAAAGCCTCTGAGCTGCACGCACGATGTGAAAACGGCTATCTGGCCATTGCCGCGGATATCGACTCTTCCTATCGCGGCGTTCTGGTGGATTACAAAAATCGTGGCGTGCGCTGTTCGCGTCCCTCACCGACCGGACCGTCAGCCCTGCCGGAGCCAGAAAACCCGGGGCAGCGGGACCAGAGCGATGACTGAACGCCCTAGACCGGTGGCGCCGCAGCAACTGACCGACCGGCTGTTTGCCACCGAGCGCAACCCGGACGACTTTCGCTTTGACGCCGCAGTCGCGCGAGTGTTTCCGGATATGATCCGGCGTTCAGTACCGGGCTACACCACAATTATCCCGATGATTCAGGTAATCACCGAGCAGTACATTCAGCCCGGTACCAACGCCTATGATCTGGGTTGTTCGCTGGGTGCGTCTACCCTGGCCATGCGCCATGGCATCCAGTACCGCGACTGCGAACTCATCGGTGTCGACAACTCAGAGGCAATGATCGAACGCTGCCAGCATTATGTGGCCCTGGATGACCACCCATTACCGGTCAGCCTGCGCTGCGAAGACATACTGACCACCGACCTTCGCAATGCCTCGGTGACAACCCTGAATTTCACCCTGCAGTTTGTACCGCTCTCTGATCGCGCAGATCTGCTGACGCGCATTGCCCGGGCCACGCGCCCCGGTGGCGCACTGATTCTGTCGGAAAAACTGCGCTTTGACGACGACACCGACCAGGAAATACAAACTCGCCTACATCACGAATTTAAACGTGCCAACGGCTATTCGGATCTGGAAATCAGCCAGAAGCGCAGCGCTATAGAGCACGTAATGATTCCGGAAACTCTGGAAAGCCATCGCCAACGTCTTTTAAACGCCGGTTTTGAAAGGGCTCTGGTGTGGTACCAGTGCTTCAATTTCGTCTCGATTCTGGCCATTAAATGAACTCTTTCAACTGGCAGACCTGTTATAACGACCTGTTCGAACACCTTGAGCAGCAACATCAAGGCGCCTGGGCCACGCAAATTCGCCAACAGCTGAGCCAACGCTTTGATGAAACGCCCCACGGCGACGTTCCGCGCTGGCAAAGTGCGTTGAATTTACTGCCGCCGCTGCCCAACGTGCAGACCATACTGGATGTGCCCGCCGTAACCCTGCGCGCCGGCCAAACCCTGGCACGGGAACAGTCTGCAGATCTGGAAACAGGATTGCGGGGCTTGATGCCCTGGCGCAAAGGCCCGTTTGATTTTTTTGGCACCGCGATTGATACCGAGTGGCGCTCAGACTGGAAATGGGACCGGGTGGCACCATTTTTGGCTGACCTGCACGGGCGCCAGGTATTGGACGTTGGCTGCGGCTCTGGCTATCACTGTTGGCGCATGCACGGCGCGGGTGCCGCGCGGGTGATTGGCATTGACCCGGGACTGCTATTTCTATTCCAGTTTCTAGCGGTAAAAAACTACCTGAACGATGTGCCGGTGGATCTGTTGCCACTGCGCATTGAGGACCTGCCGCCAAAACTTCAGGCTTTTGACACCACTTTTTCCATGGGCGTTCTGTATCACCGGCGCTCGCCGCTGGACCACCTGCTGGAACTCAAAGACACCTTGCGCAATGGTGGCGAGTTGGTGCTGGAAACCTTGGTAATAGAAGGCCCGGAAGGCGCCAGCCTGATGCCGGAAGATCGCTATGGCCAGATGCGCAATGTCTGGTTTTTGCCTAGCTGCGCGACTTTGCTGCGCTGGCTCGACCGTTGTGGTTTTGTAAATGCACGGGTGGTCGATGTGACTGCCACCAGCACCGAAGAACAACGCAGTACCGACTGGATGCGGTTCAATTCGTTACAGGATTTTCTTGACCCCGACGACCCCTCGCGCACCATTGAGGGTTATCCTGGCCCGCTGCGGGCGACCCTGATTGCGAACAAACCCAACTAAAAAGTTCGGGGACAGAGAGAATGCGGGGACAGATTTGAAATCTGTCCCCTACTTAAAGACTAAGGACAGATTTGAAATCTGTCCCCGGTTTAAAGACTAGGGACAGATTTCAAATCTGTCCCTGCACTTGGCGCACTACTCCCCAAACGGATGGCGCAGAACAATCGTTTCAACCCGGTCAGGGCCGGTAGAAATGATGTCAATCGGCGCTTCAATCTGTTCTTCCAGGAAGCGGATATAGGCTCGAGCATTTTCGGGCAGCTGGTCGAGACAGGTCAGCCCTACAGTGCTTTCATGCCAGCCCGGCAGATCCACATAAATTGGCTCTATGTCTTTGTAAGTATCGCAGCCAATGGGCGGGCGGGTAATTTCACCCTTCGGCGTTTTATAGCCGATGCACACCTTAACCACGTCCATGCCGTCCAGAACATCGAGCTTGGTCAGGCAAATACCCGATACGCTGTTAATCTGAATGGCGTGGCGCAAAGCAACCGCGTCAAACCAGCCACAGCGACGTGCACGGCCGGTGGTGGTGCCTACTTCATTGCCTTTCACCGACAGATACTTACCCATTTCGTCGAACAGTTCGGTGGGGAACGGACCAGCGCCAACACGGGTGGTGTAGGCTTTGGTGATACCCAAAACATAATCAAGAAACAACGGGCCAAAACCAGACCCGGTCGCGGTGCCGCCAGCCGTCGTATTGGAAGATGTCACGTACGGATAGGTGCCCAAATCGATGTCCAGCAAAGACCCTTGGGCGCCTTCGAACATAATATGTTCGCCGCGTTTACGGTAATCATGCAGCAAATCGGTGACGTCAGCGGCCATCGGCAGAATCTCTTCACCCATCTGGCGCAACTCGGCCAGAGCCGCATCTACGTCTTCGGCTTCTTCTTTGAAGTACTCGGTCAACACAAAGTTGTGGTAGCTCATAATTTCGCGCAGCTTGACTTCAAAATTAGCCATATTGCACAAATCGCCCACCCGCAGGCCTCGGCGTGACACTTTGTCTTCATAAGCGGGGCCGATGCCACGGCCGGTGGTGCCGATTTTATCGTTTCCACGAGCGTGTTCACGGGCCACATCGATGCGCACGTGGGTGCGCAGGATTAACGGGCAGGCAAGGCTGATTTTGAGACGGTCGCGGACCGCTACGCCGTTACTTTCCAGCTCCCGCACTTCTTTCAACAGCGCTTCCGGCGAGAGCACCACGCCGTTGCCAATCAGGCACTGCACGTCCCGACGCAAAATACCGGACGGTATCAGGTGCAAGGCGGTTTTCTTGCCCTCAATCACCAGCGTATGACCAGCGTTGTGGCCGCCCTGGAAGCGCACGACTGCGGCCACCTTTTCGGTGAGCAGGTCTACAATCTTGCCCTTACCCTCGTCACCCCATTGGGTACCCAGTACAACAACGTTTTTGCCCATGATTCTCTCTCTGTGCGGCCGGCCAACAATGAACGGCCCGCAAGTTTGACTATTAAAAGTGCAATAAATACCGACGCGGTGCCGCGTCAGCCGAGTTTTTCAACAATCCACTGGCCTTGGTACTTCACCAGCTGGCGGTCGCAGCCGCGAGCACCAGGATCGCAATTGTGGTCTTCCGGCAGTGCGCGGATAACCGTATCGCTGTGTCGTAATTCCGCAATGGCCACGGCCAGTGTGGGGTCGGGGTCTGCAGGGGACCAGATTGCGCCCTGCGTAGGTGCCCTACTACTGCCCAAAGCCACCAGCGCGCGAATGTCCAGACTGAAACCGGTTGCCGGCCGTGAACGGCCAAAGTCACTGCCAATGGCATCGTAACGGCCGCCTTTGGCAACTGCGTCGCCATGGCCGGGCACGTAAGCGGCAAATACCAGGCCGGTGTGGTAGTTATAACCCCGCAATTCACAGAAATCGAAGCCCAGGCGAATACCCGGAAACTGTTGGCTAAGAGTATCGGCCACCCGGCCCAGTTGATCCAACGCCGCGTCCAGCTCGGCCGAGGCCCCCTGAACAATATCACGGGCCTGATCCAGCGCCTCACGACCGCCGCTGACGGCGGCCAGGCGGCGCAGACGACCACCGGCGCTGTCCGCTGCCTCGTCACCCAACAAAACGTTCAGTTCGGGCAAGGACTTACGGCCCATGGCGTCAAACACTGCGGCTTCGGTATCGCGGTCAAAACCGGCATCGGCGATCAAGTTCTGATAGATGGCGACGTGGGCCAGGTCCATGTGAATGGCCGGCAGACCGGCAACACTCAACGCTTCCAGCGCCAGACTGATGATTTCCATGTCGGCGCTTTCAGAGCTGCTGCCAAACAGTTCGCAGCCGGCCTGAATAGGCGTACGGCCTGTCAGCATGTGCCTGGGACGGGTGTGTAACACGTGCCCGACGTAACACAGCCGGGTAATACCCTCTTCCGCCAAAGTATGGGCGTCAATGCGCGCAGCTTGAGGCGTCATGTCGGCGCGCACACCCATCATTCGGCCCGTCAGCTGGTCCGTCAACTTGAACGTTTGTAACTCCAGATCATGCCCTGTACCGGTAAACAGTGACTCCAGGTACTCTATCAGCGGAGGAATCACCAGTTGGTAACCCCAGTGCTGGCATACGTCCATAATGTTGCGGCGCAAGGATTCAATCTGGCCCGCCAGGGGCGGCAGAATATCCTCGACACCGTCTGGCAACAGCCAGCGATCAGATACTGTCATGAGATTCCGTTGTCTGTTTTAACCACGCCGGGAGTATCCCGGAATCCAAACCGGTCAGAGTTTACACTCTCGGCAGACACAAAAAAACCGGAGTACCTGAGTATTCCGGTTTTTTTGTTTTCTACTCGGGCTTAATTAGCGCCCTGGGGGTCCTTCAGGAACTTAAGGAAGGCGCTGTTGGCGTCGATCACCATCAGGTCATCCTTGTTCGCAAAGGTACTACGGTAGGCTTCCAGGCTTCGGTAGAAGCTGTAGAAGTCTGGGTCCGAGCCATAAGCGTTGGCATAGGTTCTTGCCGCCTGACCGTCGCCTTCACCACGAGTCGTTTCTGAGCGCGCGAACGCCTCTGCCAGAATGACGGTGCGCTGGCGGTCGGCGTCAGCACGAATGCCTTCTGCCAACTCGCGACCACGGGAGCGGAATTCCTGCGCCAGTTTCATCCGTTCTGTCGCCATACGGCGGAAAACGTTCTCACTAACCTGACCAGGAAATTCTATAGCTTTTACCCGTATATCCCGCACTTCGATGCCAAACTCACTAACGGAGGTTTGGTTAACCAGTTCGACCAGGTTCATCATCAGCTGGTCGCGCTCACCGGAAACCACCTCCACCATGGTGCGAACACCGAACTGATTGCGCAGACCGTTGTCGACCCGTGACAACAGCAGCGACTGAGCACGAACTTCGTCGCCACCGGTGGCACGATAGAACTGATCGACGTCACGAATCTTCCAGGCGATATAGGAATCCACATCCAACGGCTTCTTCTCCACCGTCAGGTACTGCCGCGTTGGCAGATCCATGGTCAAAATACGGATGTCAAACTCACGCACCTGGTCAATCACCGGCACTTTAAAGTGAATGCCGGCCTGAATATCGGTTTGCACCAGTTCACCAAAACGCAGTTTTACGCCGCGGTGAGTCTCCGGAATAATAAACACGCTCGACAATACCAGCAGGACTACGATCAGGGCGCCTGCAAGACCAACAATACTTTTAGGTCCCATGATTATCTGCTCCTTCGGGCGTTGGTGTCTTGACGAGTGTTCATTTCCTGGATCACCTGATTGGTGACATCCTGAATATCTGCCCGAGAAGCGCTGTCGCTATTGCCCCTGAGTGATGCCGCCGCGCCTTGGGTCAACCGATCCAGAGGCAACAGCATCATATTGCCGCTGCTTTCGGTATCAACCAACACTTTGCTGCTGTTTGAAAACACGGTCTCCATGGTCTGCAGATACATCCGCTCGCGGGTAGCGACCGGCGCCAACTGATACACCGCAAGCACCTCGAGGAAGCGAGCCGTTTCACCGTTGGCACGTTCGGTTACCTGCGCTTTGTAAGCGATGGATTCCTCAATCATGCGCTGGGCTTCACCGCGGGCCTCGGGAACCACCTTATTACGGTAGGTTTCCGCTTCTTCTTTCACCCGCTGCTCGTCTTCACGGGCGCGCTGTACTTCGCGGAACGCGTCCTGCACCGCGGGTGGCGGCTGAGTGCTTTCAACGTTGACTCGTACAATTTCCAGGCCTGTGCCGTAATCGACCAGAAATTTCTGCAGGCGCTGTTCAACCATCACGCCGAGCTGTGCACGGCCTTCGGTCAGAACGTCATCCAGCGTGGCGCTGCCCACTTCGTGACGCAGCGCACTGTCGGTGGCAAACGCCAAAGCCTGGTTGGAGTCACGCACGTTCAGAACGTAGGCTTTGGCATCGCCTACCCGGTACTGAACCTGAAGGTCAACGGTTACCAGGTTTTCGTCTCGGGTCAACATCTGGCCGTTCGACTGCGTGGTGCGCACGTTGGTTACGCCCACTTTTGTGACATCGTCAATCAGCGGCACTTTAAATTGCAAGCCCGGGCTTTCGGTACGATCATACTCACCGAAACGCAGAACTACAGCACGTTCCTGCTCGTCAACGGTGTAGAACGACTGAAAAACAACGTAGCCGACCACAAGTATGCCCGCCAGTGCCAAAACGGCACCAAAACCACCGGATTTGCCGCCGATGCCCATGTTGCCACCGCCGCCAGATTTGCTGCCCTTGCCTTTACCGCCCAGCAAACTGTTGAGCTTGTCGAGGCCCCTTTTCAGCGCTTCGTCGAGATCTGGTGGTCCCTGATCTTTGCCACTACGACCACCGTTACCCCAAGGGTCGTTGTCGTTGCGGTTTCCACCCGGTTCATTCCAGGCCATAGTGCTCTCCGTTCTTAACATGTCGAATGGCTGCAAATACTAGGGAATTCTTGGCTTTCGGGCAATAGGCGATGGCTTTCACTCGCTTCCTGCCCGGAACACCAATTCATCCTCCCGCACTCCCGCCCGGCTCAGTAGCTGATGCCAGTCGCGGTTTTGCAATCGCACTTCCAGTATGATTTCACCGGTTTCCCGGCTGGATTCGCTCAATACCGAACCCGTTTCATGAAGCAGAGCACGGAACTTGCCATCGGCCGGCCCCAGCACAACAAAATGATGCACAACGTCTTCCGCCAGGCGCTCTACAACGGCATCAAAAAGCCCCTGTAAACCGTCCCCGGTAACGGCCGATACCCAGGCCCTCACCGGCACGCCTTCTTGATTGCGATCCACTCGCGGAACAAAATCGTCTAGCAGATCCGTTTTGTTAAACACTTGCAGGACCGGCACTTCGTCAGCTCCGATTTCCGCCAGCACATTTTCTACCTGAGCTATATTGTCATCGCGACGTTCATCGTGACAATCAATCACATGCAACAGCAGCGCGGCTTCGTTCGTTTCTTCCAGTGTGGCGCGAAACGATTCTACCAGTTTGTGTGGCAAGTGGCGGATGAAGCCCACGGTATCCGCCAGAATGACCGCACCGATATCCGGAAGTTCCAGGCGCCGCATAGTTGGGTCGAGCGTCGCGAACAACTGGTCAGCAGTGTATACGTCAGAACTGGTGATTCGGTTGAATAGTGTAGACTTTCCGGCGTTGGTATAGCCAACCAGCGACACCGTGGGCACATCGGCCCGCACCCGGGCCCGACGCCCCTGGTCACGCTGTCTGCGCACTTTTTCAAGGCGCTTGTTGATCGACTTAATGCGTTCGCGCAGCAACCGACGGTCGGTTTCAAGCTGGGTTTCACCGGGGCCACGCAGGCCAATACCGCCTTTTTGACGCTCCAGGTGAGTCCAGCCCCGCACCAGGCGCGTTGACATATGCTGAAGCTGTGCAAGCTCTACCTGCAGCTTGCCTTCGTGAGTGCGGGCACGCTGGGCAAAAATATCCAGAATAACCCCAGTGCGGTCCAACACCCGGCACTGCAGTTCGCGCTCAATGTTGCGTTCCTGGCTGGGGCTTAGGGAATGATTGAACAGCACCACGTCAGCCTCTGCGGCGGCTACCGCGGAGCGGATTTCCTCAAGTTTGCCATCACCCACGAAAAAGCGCGGGCTCGGCTGCTTGCGCGACCCGGTGACTGTATCCACCGGCTCTACACCCGCAGAAATGACCAGCTCGCGAAATTCGCCAGGGTCTTCGTTACCATCGTGCGCGGTAAAATCAATATTGACCAGAACCGCGCGCTCACCAACGTCAGGACGCTCAAACAATGGGCAGTTTCTCCGGGTTGCTCAAATAAAAACCAGACTTATATAAACAAACACCCGTGCCCCTGCGGAACCCTGGGGTTCGTCAGGAGCGCGGGCGTACTACCGGAACCAGCACAGCAAGACGAAAGAATCAGTCTTCAGACTCGCCCTCATCCTCGCCTGTGGGGTTCTGCGGTGGAATGCGAACATTTCGCGCCGGCACAACGGTAGATATAGCGTGCTTATAGACCATCTGACTGACGGTATTTTTCAGCAAAATAACAAATTGGTCGAAAGATTCGATCTGGCCCTGCAATTTGATGCCATTGACCAAAAATATAGAAACGGGAATGCGCTCTTTTCGCAGCGCATTCAGGTAAGGGTCTTGTAAAGAATGCCCTTTTGACATGTGTATTCTCCTGTTTGAGTAAGTCAGATCGTCAATTTAAGGTTTCAATATGGTGTTAAGGCAGGCTTTTTTCAAGGCGTCCGCAACGATATCTTTGCTATCACTGTCCAGCCAAAGAGCATCTGGCCATTTTCGCAGCCATGTAAGCTGCCGCTTGGCCAACTGGCGGGTGGCGGCAGCCCCTTTATCCACAAAAGCCGCATGGTCGCAATGGCCAGACAAATACTCCCATGCCTGGCGGTAACCTACACAGCGCATAGATGGCATAGAAGGATCAAGATCACCGCGAGTCATCAGGGCTTCCAGTTCATTTAAAAGACCTGCATCCAGCATAGCCAGAAAACGCTGGTAAATACGTTCATGCAGCACTTGGCGCTGCTGCGGCGCTATCGCCAACTGTGCAACAGTATACGGAAGGCTGGGGCCTGCGTCTGCCTGCCAACGGGTGACATAAGTGTAATCTTCACTATCAGCAGCGTTGGCGTCCGCCGTGTTGACGACCACTGCAGGCGGTGCTTGCCACAATGACGAAATCGGCTGCCCGGTCAGGCGCTGCACTTCCAATGCGCGGATCAGCCGCTGCCGGTTATTAGGATGAATAAGGCGAGCCGCAACCGGGTCCGCCGCGGCTAATTCCCGATGCAGCGCTTCCCAACCCTGCAATTTAGCCTGTTGCACCAGCTGCTCGCGCACTTGCGGATTCGCCGACGGCAAATCCGACATGCCATGAAGCAACGCTTTGAAATACATCATGGTGCCACCCACTAACAGCGGAATGCGACCCGCTGTCGTGATTTTAGCCATTTCGGCCAGGGCATCGCGGCGGAAATCAGCCGCAGAATAGGTGTCAGTAGGATCACAGATATCAATCAGGCGGTGAGGCGCCAGCGCCAGCTCGGCGGCGCTGGGCTTGGCAGTACCGATATCCATGCCGCGATAAATCATCGCCGAATCCACGCTAATGATATCGCAGGGCAAATGCTTGCAAAGCTGAAGGGCCAGGTCCGTTTTGCCAGAGGCGGTAGGGCCCATAATGAAAATAGCAGGCGGTAATGCTGCCGCCGGTTGATCGGCAGAACCGGCAGCGTTCATCAGCGCCCCCGTAAAAACAGTTTGTCCAACTCGGCCAACGTCATCACCGTCCAGGTTGGGCGGCCGTGGTTACACTGACCGCTGCGCTCGGTGGCCTCCATGTCGCGCAGCAACGAGTTCATTTCCGGAATGGTTAACTGGCGATTGGCCCGCACCGATCCGTGGCACGCCATGGTGCCCAATAATTCCTGAGTGACGGCTTGAACCCGGTCACTCTGGCCATGCTCAATCAAATCAGACAGCACATCCCGCACCAGCTGTTCACCATCGGCACCGCGCAACAACGCCGGAATTTGTCGCACCGCCAGCGTCTCTGGTCCAATGCGCTCTATGACCAGGCCCAACTGTTGCAGTTCATCGCCATGGGTCTCAACCAGTCCGGCCTCTTTTTGGCTGACGGCCAGCGACAGCGGCACCAACAAAGGCTGGCTTTTCAAATCCTGCTGAGCCAACGCCTGCTTCATGCGCTCATACGTAATACGTTCGTGAGCCGCGTGCATGTCCACCATAATCAATCCGGCGCGGCTCTGTGCCAGAATATAAATGCCGTGCAACTGGGCAATGGCATAGCCCAAAGGCGGCTCTTGTTCGCTGTCTTCGGGCGTTTGCGGAAGGTGGGCGACAAGGCTTGCCTGGTGGCCCTCAGACGCACCGCCTCCGGCATTCAGGGCCTGATAAAAACCTAGCTGGTCACTGGACTGCCACTGATGTTGCGGATCTGGATGTGTAGCTTGGCCAGGCGTTCGCTCGAGGCCGCCCGGATAACCCAAAGCCGGTCCGCTCGCGGCCGAACCTGGTGACGGAAACCCTTCAGCAGAAGTCGCAAAACCCGCGCCGGCTGCAACTGCGTTTTCGCGGCCCAGGGACTGGGCCACCGCACCCCGCAAGTGGTCGTCCGGACGCACGTCTGCTAGCGCTTTGTGCAGCGTACGAAACAGAAAATCGTGGACCAGACGACCATCGCGGAAGCGCACTTCGTGTTTGGCGGGGTGCACATTGACATCCACCGATCCCGGATCTACTTCCAGATACAGCACAAAAGCAGCGTGGCGATTGTTATAAAGCACATCACGGTAGGCCTGGCGTACGGCATGCGCTACTAAGCGATCACGAATCACACGACCGTTAACGAAAAAATACTGAAGGTCAGCCTGACTGCGGGAAAAAGTGGGCAGAGCAACCCAGCCCCAAAGTTTCAAGCCGGTGGCTTCGGCGTTAATGACCACTGCATTGTCAATAAACTGCTGACCACACAGCGACGCAATCCGCCGTTCTTTATCGAGCTCTGACAAGGCCGGTCGCAGGCTTTGCACGGCCCGCTGGTTATGACGCAAATTGAAGCCGGTATCGAAGCGGCTCAGAGCCTGGCGCCGGACGCATTCTTCCACGTGGCCAAATTCGGTTTTTTCAGTACGCAAAAATTTGCGCCTTGCCGGCGTGTTAAAAAACAGATCGCGAACCTCTACCGTGGAGCCCACCGGGTGCGCCGCCGGCGATACGTGCGCGTCCATATCGCGGCCTTCCACTTCGACTTTGCTTGCGGCTTCCTGATTTTCAGTGCGCGAGGTCAGGCTCAGACGGGAAACGGAACTGATACTGGCCAGTGCTTCGCCACGAAAACCCAGCGACTCGACGGCCTCAAGGTCATCCAGACTGGTAATCTTGCTGGTGGCGTGGCGGCTAAGGGCCAGGGACAGGTCTTCAGCGGCGATACCACAGCCATCGTCGCGCACCCGAATCAGCTTGACGCCGCCCTGTTCTATGTCCACATCCACCCGACTGGCGCCGGCATCCAAAGCGTTTTCTATCAGCTCTTTGACTACAGACGCCGGCCGCTCCACCACCTCACCGGCGGCAATCTGATTCGCGAGCCGGGGGGACAGTAAATGTATGTGGGGCATGTCTGGCGCGGACCTCTTTTTTCAACGAATTATTTAGCTAACGGCTCAGCTGAGTGCTCAGCTGGCAGGAATGGTAATGGTCTCGCCTACCATAACACGGTCGCTTTGCATGCCGTTAAGGTGCATGAGTTCACGCACGGACAACTGATTTTCCCGCGCCAGATCGGACAGGGTGTCGCCTCGCTGGATGCGATAGCGGCTCACACTATTCTGCATCTGGCCGTTCTGCTTCTGCCACGCCAGCAAGGTACCCGGCGGTGGTGTTTTGCGGAAATAGCCGTCAATACCGGTCATAATCGCAGCAGATAAGCGCTTACGGTAGACCTCAGTGGACAAGTTCTTCTCTTCCTGGGGATTTGAGATAAAGCCAGCCTCTACCAGTATAGAAGGTATGCCCGGCGACTTAAGTACCACAAAGGAGGCCTGCTCTACGCCGGGCTTGTGCAGCTCGGTCACGCCGCCAAGCTGCCCCAATATTGCACTACCCACGCCCAGGCTGGCGTTAATGCTGGCGGTCATAGATAAATCCAGCAGAACCCCGGCAAGGGTGTCATCGCGGCCTTCCAGCGAAACGCCTGAGCCGCCAATCAGGTCAGAGCGGTTTTCACTTTGCGCCAACCAGCGCGCGGTCTCACTGGTTGCCCCGCGCTGCGACAGAGCAAATACCGATGCCCCTTTTGGCTGTGGCGTGCGGAATGCATCCGCATGCACCGACACGAAAAGATCGGCGTTGTATTTACGGGCTAGAAGCGTGCGATTACGCAGGCCTATGTAGTAGTCGCCGGTACGGGTCAGCTTGGCGCTGAAGCCCGGGCGGTTGTTGATAAGGTCGTGCAGGGTTTTGGCCATATTCAGCACCACGTCTTTTTCACGGGTACCGCGGGGCCCGATAGCGCCCGGGTCTTCACCTCCGTGGCCAGCGTCAATCACTATGACTATGTCGCGTTTGCCCGCGGAGTCGTGGGTAATGGTAGGCTTTGCCGCCTTGGCCCTATCAACGCGGGTGCCGCCCTCGTCAATCAGGTCTACCACCAAACGATGGCCGTATTGCTGGTTCGGTTTCAATAAAAAGCTGCGAGGTTTGACGCTTTTTTTCAGATCCAGCACAACCCTCAGATCGTTACCGTTGCGCACCGCGCTGCGAATTCGGCGGATAGGGCTGCCAGACAAGTCCAGCTTGTCCAGGCTCGCCTGCAACCGGGTGTCTTTCAAATCAATAACCAAGCGGTCTGGGCCAGCCAGCGCGAAAATAGTGTGATCTACTTCGCTGGCCGTATCAATGACCAAGCGAGTGTGGTCCGGCGCCGGCCAGATTCGCAGGCCTTCCACACGGGTACCTGCCTGCGCCACCTGCATGAGAGATAGCAGGTTGAGGGCCAGAAAAGCCAGCATACTCATGCCGCAGATCCTGTTATAGAAATAAGCCATTGAACATCCCTTTGTCACAAATCGATATAGTGCACGTCTTCCGGGCCGATTATTTCCAGCTCATTCAGCATATCGGCGCCCACCTGGGAGCCAGCGCGCAAGATGGCCGAGCGACCATTGCCCTGAGATTCCAGATGCACTGTCAGGTCCGCCATGGGCAGCAACTCTTCGCCCCTTTCCGGCCACTCCACCAGGCATAAATTATGATCATTGAAATAATCGCGAATGCCCATAAACTCCAGCTCTTCCGGGTCTTTCAGGCGATACAGGTCAAAGTGATACACCGGCGGCTGCAAATTTTCGTAAGGCTCTACAATGGTGTAAGTCGGACTTTTTACCGCGCCCTCGTGCCCTAATCCGCGCAGCAGGCCACGGCTGAGCGTGGTTTTGCCCATACCCAGATCACCATCCAGATAAATCGCCAGCGCGCTTTCTGCGCGCTGGACTAGGCGCGCTAACTCCCGGCCCAAACGTTCAGTTTCACTGTCATCCGCCAGGAACAGCCGGCGTTCATTGCCAAAAATTGTCATAGATCCTCCGGTGTACCGCGAACTCGTTTACACAACGCTCCGTTCAATGACTGTTCAATTCAATGCCCTGAGCAGACTAACACCCGGGGCAAAGCATCAATAACATCGGTTGGCTGCAGGCCCATATAGCCAAACTGCTGAGTTGCCAAGTTAGCTGCCGCCAGGTGCAGGGCTGCGGCCGTCACGACTGCCTGGGTCGAATCCGTCAGCTGAGCCAATAAACCACCCGCAATACCCGCCAGTACATCCCCCATCCCACCGGTAGCCAACCCCGGATTACTGCCGTTGACCACAAACATTTGACCATGCATGCTCGCAATCACGGTGCCGGCACCCTTAAGTAGAATGGTGCCTCCGTACCGCGACTGTAACTTGCGCGCTGCACTTAACCGGTCAATTTCCACCTCTGCAACAGTGCATCCCAGAAGGCGCGCAGCCTCCCCAGGGTGAGGAGTCAAAATACGATTGTCCGCGGCTACCGACGCTTTGTTCGCCATCAGGCCGCCCGCCATCAGATTTAAAGCGTCGGCATCCAGCACTTGCGGTTTGTTGCATGCCAACACCTGCTGCAGCATCTGTTGACCCCAGGCCGACTGGCCAAGGCCTGGCCCACAAACCACCACGGTTGCCGCCGCTAAAAGAGGTGCTAACTCAGAACCATGCACAACGCCGTGACTCATGACTGACGGACACCGGCTCAGGGCTGCAGCCACGTGTTCTTGCCGGGTCGCCAAGGAAACCAGCCCTGCACCGCTGCGGGCAGCAGCCTCTGCCACCAACAATCCCGCACCACCAAAACCAAGATCGCCGGCAACCACTAGCACATGGCCAAAATGGCCTTTGTGCGCGTTGGCAGCGCGCTTCGAAATACCCGAAGTAACGGAAGACCAGTCGGCCCGTGTGGCCAACACCGGCTCAGTGCAGCTACTAACCTGCTCGGCGACACCCAAATCTTCGAAAACCACCTCACCGCAAACCGCCGGGCCATGGCCGGTGAACAAGCCGGCTTTCAAACCAATAAAGGTTACCGTGGCGTCTGCCGCCACGACATCGCCCGCGGCTGCTCCGGTGGTGGCGTTGAGCCCCGAAGGGACGTCCAGCGCCAAAACACCCGCGGCCGACTGATTGCAAAGCACAACAACCCGCGCGAATTCACCCCGTGGTGCGCCATTCAGCCCCGTGCCCAACATGGCGTCTACCGTAACATCGGCCTGTTCCAGCAAACTCGTTAAATCCTTGTCCGCCAACTGCGCTGCAGTCTCCATGCTGATTTTCTGATCGCTCGCCCGCTGCCAGGCTTTACGGGCATCACCCTGCAGTTTGGCGGGGTCTGTTAACACCAGGCAAGTTACGCCCAGGCCGTGACGCAGAGCGCAAGTTGCCAATAAATAGCCATCGCCGCCATTGTTACCAGCCCCGCAAAGCACCAGCACTTGGCGACATTGGGGCCAGCGTCGCAGAAGCTGGCGAAAAGCACTGCGGGCAGCGGCCTGCATCAACTCAAAGCCATCAACTCCCTGTTCGTCAATCAAGTACCGGTCCAGATTGCGCACCGAACCGGCACTGTACAAAGCCTGAGGCAGACCCGCACCTTGCCCTGCGGGCGCTGACAGATCAGGCTCTGATAGACGGTACTCTGATAGACTGTGCCTTGCTGACCACGACATCGAACACCCCAAGCCAAAGAAACCGGTTTAAGACAAATTGCCAGCTGTCTGTAAAGCATAGCAAAACCACCAAAAAGGTCACAACTTAATCAAATTAAATCTGCACACTAACACCCGCAAAACGCGGATTCGCCAAACCTACACGGCCGGCCAATGACAGCATCACCTGCAACATCAACAACCTGCGCAAAAGACAGTCACCAGAAGGCAAATCTGCAGGCATTGGTGCAACAGATTCACGACTGGGCCCAAGAGCTGGGTTTTGCCGACCTGGGCATCACCGACGCCGATACCGGTGAGCACGCGGAGCGTCTTAAGCACTGGCTCGAACAGGGCTACCACGGCACCATGGATTACATGGCGAACCACGGCGATAAGCGCTATACCCCGGCATCGCTGGTTCCGGGTACCGCGCGCGTCATTTCCGTGCGTATGGATTACCTGACGCTGCCCGACAATCCACATCAGGCGCTACGCAATCGCGAAAACGCGTATATCAGCCGTTACACCCTGGGCCGTGATTACCACAAGCTGATGCGTAAACGGCTGGCACAGTTGGCCAAACGTATCGACAGCGCCCTTGAAGGCCACCAGCATCGCGCTTTTGTGGACAGCGCTCCGGTGCTCGAACGCGCTCTGGCCCAGCGTGCCGGGCTTGGCTGGATTGGCAAAAACAACATGGTAATACACCCCAAGGCAGGCTCGTTCTTTTTCCTCGGGGAGATTTATACCAGCGCGCCCCTGCCTGTAGACGCGCCCTTTACAACAGACCACTGCGGCAGCTGCTCGGCCTGCCTGCAGCTGTGTCCTACAAATGCCTTTGTAGACGCACACATGCTGGATGCGCGGCGCTGCATAAGCTACCTGACCATTGAACTGAAAGAGAGTATCCCGGAAGAGCTGCGCCCGCTGATGGGCAATCGAGTGTTTGGCTGCGACGACTGTCAGCTGGTGTGCCCGTGGAACAAGTTCAGCAAACACTCTGAGGAAGACGACTTCAAACCCCGCCACGGCCTGGATAACACGTCTCTGGCGGCGTTGATGATGTGGAGCGAAGAACAGTTTTTGCAGCGTACAGAAGGCTCGGCTATTCGCCGCACCGGTTATCACGGCTGGTTGCGCAATCTGGCAGTCGGGCTGGGCAACGCCCCTACCACCATTCCGGTAATAGAAGCGCTGCGGGCGCGGCAGGATTATCCGTCTGAGATGGTGCGCGAGCACGTAGAGTGGGCGCTGGCCCAACACGGCCTGGCGCCTTGAAAGGCACCCCTTGCAGTCTGAGCACTTGTATGGCTTGAGCGCAGCTGAATTTAAATGACCTTACAGTTTGAAAAAGTGCTCGCGATAGTGGCGCAGCTCATTGATAGAATCGCGAATATCGTCCAGCGCCAAATGATTACCCTGTTTCTTAACCCCGTCCAGTACATCCGGGCGCCAGCGCCGTGCCAGCTCTTTAATGGTGGACACATCCAGGTTGCGATAGTGGAAAAACTCTTCCAGCTGTGGCATGTACTTCACCAGAAAGCGCCGGTCCTGGCCGATGCTGTTGCCGCACAGCGGGGAATCACCCGGTTCCAGGTGTTCGCGCAAAAACGCCAGGGTTTGCTGCTCGGCCTCGGCTTCGCTGATGCGACTGCCTTTTACCCGCTGGGTCAGACCACTTTCGCCGTGGGTACGGGTACACCATTCGTCCATCGCGTCCATCAGAGCGTCAGACTGATGCACCGCAAGCACCGGGCCTTCGGCAATCAGATTGAGTTCGGAATCGGTAATCAAGGTAGCCATTTCAATAATGCGCTCCTGCTCCGGATCCAGACCTGTCATTTCCAGGTCAATCCAGACCAGGCGATTGCCCTTTGCCATCGATATCTCTCCTGCGTGGTGCTAACGGTAAAATCCGGAATTTATCAGCGCAACAGTCGGTAGTGCAGTCGCTAAACCGATAGTATGCCAAGTAGTATGACAAATAATATGCCAATATGATGACACAGCAGCTTTGAAACAACCCCGAAACTTTATCTGGTTAATGAAAACTCTATGGCAAAACGGCGACTCAACAAACAGCAACAATGGCGCATCGAAAAAATTCAGGGCGAACGGACAGCACGCGCCGCGCGCAAGGAAGAACAGGTAAAAGATCAGGTCGATGCGGGTGAGTTAGGGCCGGAAGTTCAAGGTTTGATTATTGCGCACTACGGCCAGCAGCTGGACGTAGAAGCCCTTGAAGGCGAGCAACAAGGCACCGTTGTGCGCTGCTTTGTGCGCGCCAATATCGACAGCCTGGTCACCGGCGACAAAGTCATCTGGCGCTCCGGTAAAAATCTGACCGGGGTAATCGTCGCTCGCTGCGAACGCCTCAACCTGCTGCAACGGCCGGATAACTTCGGCGCGCTGAAACCGGTGGCGGCGAATATTGACTACATCATTCTGGTGATTGCCCCCGAGCCCGAGCCCCACGACAACCTGATTGACCGCTATCTGGTGGCATCAGAAACCACCGACATTCCAGCAATATTGCTACTGAACAAGACCGACCTGATCAACGACGACAACCGCGACGCCATAGACGCACTGTTGGCGCGCTATGAAGCACTGGGCTACCAGGTGGTTCGCACTTCCGCCGCCCTGGCCGGCAACCAGCCGCCGCCGGAGGTGGAAGCCCTGGTGAAAGATCGCACAACGGTGTTTGTGGGTCAGTCCGGGGTGGGTAAATCGTCCATTATCCAAACCCTGTTGCCCGATGAGGAGCTGCGGGTGGGCGCAGTGTCCCAGAGCACCGGCAAAGGCATTCACACCACCACCACCGCCAAGCTGTTCCATCTGCCCATCGGCGGCGACCTGATCGACTCGCCGGGCATCCGCGAGTTTGGCCTGTGGCACATGACACCGCAAGAAATCGAGTACGGCTTTCGTGAAATTCGCGACCTGATGGGCTACTGCAAATTCCGCAACTGCCGCCATGCCGGCGACCCCGGTTGCGCTATTGATGCCGCCGCGGAAGACGGCCGCCTGAGCCCGGAACGCAAAAGGAGCTTCCACCGTATTTTACAAGCTATGGCAGAGCAGCAGGCTCGCGGCCTAAAACTGGACCAACCCGGAACACGGTAGCACCTGAAATTTTGTGCGTTGGGGTATAAGCCTGTTGATGAAATGGGCCGTTTGCTAAACTTCGCGCCATCGTAGCCAAAGGATTTTCTGATGATGGAAAAGCTGTTTGTTCTAAGCCAGTATCTTACGCCCCAGCTCTCGCTTTCCCGCCTTGCTGGGCGCCTGGCTGACAGCACCGGTACACCAGCTTTGCGCAGCCGCTTCATACGCTGGTTTATTAACCGCTATGACGTAAACATGAGCGAAGCTGAAAACAGCGACCCAGATTCATACAGCAGCTTCAATGATTTTTTTACCCGAGCACTCAAGCCTGGCTTGCGGCCAATTGAGGGTAACGAAAGCACGCTGATTAGCCCGGTAGACGGTTGCGTCAGCCAGTTGGGCAATATAAGCGGGGGCCGCATCTTTCAGGCCAAGGGCCAATCGTTCAGCCTGCTGGAACTGTTAGGCGGTGACCAGCAACGGGCCGATATCTTTGCCGAAGGTGAATTCGCCACCATTTACCTGGCCCCCGGTGACTATCACCGGATTCACATGCCAATGGCCGGACAACTGCGGGAAATGGTGCACGTGCCCGGCAGCCTGTTCTCGGTAAATCCGGCAACTGCAGCCAACGTGCCCAACCTGTTTGCCCGCAATGAGCGCGTGGTATGCCTGTTTGATACCGCAACCGGACCAATGGCACTGGTATTGGTGGGCGCAATGATTGTCGGCAGTGTGGAAACACCCTGGGCCGGCGTCGTGAAACCGGGAGCGGCGCCAGGCGATGGCGGTGTCAGCCAGCAGAACTACAACGGCGAGCAGGCCCTCAAGTTTGCGCGGGGTGAGGAAATGGGCCGCTTCCGCCTGGGTTCTACAGTCGTGATGGTGATGCCAAAAGGCCGAGCGCAGTGGAATGATGCCCAAAAACCCGGAAAAAAAGTGCGGTTAGGCGAAGCTTTCGGTCAGGTCGAAGCCTGAAGTTTGAAGTTTGAACTTGAAAACTGTCGCGCTCAGGCGCTAGCGAATGGGAAGGCCAGCACCTCATCAATCGAGCTGGCACCCAGTTTCAGCATCAACAATCGGTCCAGCCCCAGGGCAACGCCGGCGCAATCGGGTAAACCGCTGTCTATCGCGGCCAAAAAAGCGTCGTCTTGTTCCATGGCTGCCTGGCCGCGGGTCTGTCGCAGCCGGTTATCCGCTGCAAAACGCCGGCGTTGCTCATCCGCATCCGTCAGCTCCCAGTAGCCGTTACACAACTCCAGTCCATTGATATACAGCTCAAAGCGATGAGCTACCGCAAAATCGCCAACCTGGCTGGTGCGCGCCAGCGAGGCCTGTGACGCCGGATACTGGTGGATAAACACCGGGCAATCCAAGCCTAACTTGGGCTCCACCGCAAAACTCATCAGTAAATCCAGGCAGTCATCGCGGCTCATACCCACAAGCTGCTGCGGCTCCATCCATTGCCCGCAGCGGGCGTGCAGCTGCGCATCGGTGCAGGTGAACGGATCAATATCCGCCCAGCGGCGAAGCGCTTCGCGATAACTCAGAGTTTCCGGTCGCAAGCAGTCAAGCCAGGAACACACCAGGTCCGCTACTTCGTTCATCAGCGCCTGGTCATCAAAGCCGCAACGGTACCATTCCAGCATGGAAAATTCGGGGTTATGCCGGCGCCCGCTTTCACCGTCGCGAAACACTTTTGTAACCTGGTAGATATCGCCACAACCGGCCGCCAGCAGGCGCTTCATGTGGTATTCCGGGGACGTCTGCAACCACCCGCCTTGACGGCCCGCTGCGTTAACCCGGGCAGCAATACCGCTCAGATTGGGATCAGTAACGCCGCAGCGGCCAAGCACCGGGGTTTCAACCTCCAGCACCTGGCGCTGCGTAAAAAAACCGCGCACAAACGACAATTGTTGTGCTCGGCTTTTCAGGGCTCGGCTGGCAGCGCTGGGCTGCCAGCTGTTAACGTTGCTCATCAACGCCCTAGTTTTTAACCCGGTTCATATATTCACCGGTGCGTGTATCTACTTTCAACACTTCACCAATGGTAATAAACAGCGGCACGCTTACCACCGCGCCAGTAGACAAAGTGGCCGGTTTGGAGCCGCCCTGGGCGGTATCGCCTTTCATGCCCGGATCGGTTTCAACCACTTCCAGCTCGACAAAATTCGGCGGCGTAATCGTCAGCGGCGCACCATTGAACAAGGTAACCGTGTATACCTCCTGTTCTTTTAGCCACTTCAAGGTGTCGCCCACGGCTTTTCCATCTGCCGCGTACTGTTCAAACGAACCATCGGTGAGCATGAAGTGCCAGAATTCGCCGTCGGTGTACAGGTATTCCATGTCCTGATCCATCACGTCTGCACCTTCCAGGCTTTCGTTGGACTTGAAGGTACGGTCCCACACCCGGTTGGTCATCAGGTTGCGCAGGCGCACCCGGCTGAAGCCCTGGCCTTTACCGGGTTTTACAAATTCGTTTTCCAGAATGATGCAGGGGTCGCCTTCAAACAAAACCTTAAGACCGCCGCGAAATTCGTTGGTAGAATATGAAGCCATGAAATGTCCACCTGCCAATAGGCTGTTCAGAATTTTAAGGCCGCTATGATACAGCGAACCCCCGTACGTATAGAAGCCCAGGCTTACCCGGAGCCTGGGGAAAATTCAGAGACCGCCAGCTGGCAACAGATTTTAGCCAGCTCCATCAACCGTCCGGCAGAACTGCTGGAACGCCTGGGGCTCTGCCCTGATCAATGGCTGGCCGGTGCCGATGCCGGGCACCGGCTGTTTTCAATACGGGTGCCCGAGCCTTTTTTGGCGCGCATGGAATACGGCAACCCTGACGACCCCTTGCTGCGTCAGGTATTACCATTAATAGACGAAACCCGCGCTCTGGCCGGATTTGTCGACGACCCACTGGCCGAAGCCGACGCCATGGCAACAACGGGGCTGATCCGCAAATACAAAAGCCGAGCCCTGCTTATGGTAACCGGGCAGTGTGCCATTAATTGCCGCTACTGTTTCCGCCGCCACTTCCCCTACAACGAGCAACGGTTAAATCCGCAAGACCGCCAAACCGTATTGGACACGCTGGCAGGCAGCCCGGAAATTAACGAAGTGATTTTCAGCGGAGGCGACCCCCTGGCCGCCAATGACAAATTGCTGGCGCAATGGGCCCAGGCCCTGGACCAAATCCCCCACCTGCGCAGGCTGAGGATTCACACCCGGCTGCCGGTGGTGATTCCGCAGCGGGTTTGTGATTCGCTGCTACAATGGATTCGTGCTACCCGTTTGCGGGTGGTTGTGGTGCTTCATATCAACCATCCCGCGGAAATCGACCAACCTACTGTACAGGCCCTGAAAAGGTTAACCGAGGCAGGTGTGACCCTGTTGAATCAAAGTGTTATCCTTCGCGGCGTAAATGACAGCGCCGACGTACTGGAACAACTCAGCGAAAGGCTGTTCGATGCCGGTGTTCTGCCCTACTACTTGCACGCGTTTGATCCTGTGGCCGGGGCCCACCATTTTGCCGTTCCGGACAGCGAGGCCAAGGCGCTAACACGCGACCTGCTAGAGCGCCTGCCAGGATTTCTGGTGCCACGCCTGGTGCGCGAGTTACCCGGCGCTGGCAGCAAAACGCCTCTTGATTTGGGGTAAAGCGAAACCGCTTACTTTGTAAAAGATTGTCAACTCGTTGATTTTCGCTTTCCGTATTGGCTTTACTGACCTACATTACGCAATAAATATATCTATATATTACCCCGGGCGTTGACACTCAACATGGAAGGCACCTCTCTGAAACCAGATATCCGGGTACCGGAGCAAAAAACCGCAAGCCTTTCATTCCCAAAGCTTTCAAACAATGGGTGGGGTTGCTGCCTATGGCCAATATTGGCGAAGTGTCGCGCCAGCTCTATCACGCCATTATTGAACTGAATCAGCTTTTTTTGTCGCCACAGCAACGCTTGCAACTGCTGGAGATTATTCGCGAAAAAATCCACTTTGTGTGCGCAGAGCTGTCCCGTCATTTCATCGGCACCGCGGTATCACTGCCGGAAAAGCAGCGCAAAATCGCCAATCTGGCGCAGGCCCTGCAATTACACCTGTCCGGCGGTTACAAACTCTGCGTATTGGAACTGTTGGATGCCGGCAACCCGGATAAAAGCCGCAAGGTTCTGGCCATCGCCGTTCACCGCAGCATTGCCGAGCTGTCAGGCACCATACTGCGGGCGTATCAGCTTTATTGCCCTACCCCACCAAACAGCTGGCTGGATTGTCATAAACTTTACCGGTTTGCGCTTGCGCACCAGTTAACCGCTATTGAGGTCAGCGACGCCACTCTTAGCCGGCGCAATTCAAGCAGCATTGAAGGTGCCTACAAACGCCTTTTATTGTTGGGTTGCGCCCGCCCTAATCAGCTGCGCCAAACAGAACTGAGCCAGCTTTTTACACTGCTGGAACCCTGGACCGATCTGACGGATTTCGCTCCCGGATCCCAAGGTGACAGCTTGTTTATGGTAAATATGAGCGCAGACAAGTCGCCGGTCTACCGCAGCCTGCTGGACACTGCCGACAAAGGCGACTTTTTCAGTTTTGACAGCCGCCGCCTGTCGGCCCAAATTAGCTTGGCCATTCAAACAGTTGATAGCAAAGAAACCAGCGAACTGCCGCTGCAGCCACATACCAGTGACGCCCTGCTGGCACACCTCACCCAGGCGCTGGGTACGCTTGCCAAACGCAATTTTAACCGCGTAACCAGCCATGGCAGCCTCGAGCTGTGTGTCGGGCTGACCGCCGTGCACTATTTTATGGCGGGCCGCAAAACCCTGAACGACTTCACCCGACAGCCCGAAGCGGAAGACACCGAAGACAACATGTTTATCCGCAGCTCTATTCGAAGAAACGACGCATGGGCTGGCGCGCACGATGCGGGCGCTAGAAACGATGGCATGTCGGTCGATAATACCCCTATCGACTTCACTAGCGCCAGCACCCGTACCGATTCGGCACTCAAAAACGCGCCTCGCGCCTGCCGCTCAGAAATAGTCAATACCAGCCCCGGCGGCTTTTGCATTGCCTGGGACAGCCAAATACCCAGCAGCCTGCAGACAGGCGAAATTCTAGGCGTAAGGGAGCAAAGCTCGCAACCTTGGAGTGTTGCCGTGGTTCGCTGGATTCGCCAGATTAAAAATGAGGGCACGCAGATTGGTATTGAACTACAGGCACCCAGGGCGACACCTTGCGCGGTGCGCCTGATCCAGAAACTGGGTAACAGTAGCGAGTACTTACGCGGGCTGATGCTGCCGGAAATCAGCGTCATTAACCAACCTGCCACGTTGATTGTGCCGCGGCTGCCCTTTCAATCTGGAAATCGTATTACCCTGCTGATTGATGATCAGGAAGAACAAGGCCAGTTGCTGAAAAAAATGACGGCGACCGGCAGCATCAGCCAATTTGAAATAAAACTTCAGAGCAGGCCTGACGCTAAAACCAGCACCAACAGAGCCAGCCCTGCCACCAGCGAAGACGAATTCGATTCGCTCTGTCCCTCGCTGTAACACGGGTAATCTCTTTGTATCATAGTGTCTGACCGTGCTCCGTGGATCAGAGTTTCGTATGTCTTAACTCAGCGCCAGGCCAGTGCCGGACTTGTTATTACCCGGCAACCTCTTCATCACTCATACTCATCCAGGAGCCCGGCCTTGTCAGCGGCCCGGCTCCGTCAGTGTGCAGCACGAGATTGTCGAGTCATGCAGAAGAAAGCCTCCACCGTTCATATGCTTATTCTGGATCCATCGCTGAATGACGCGGAAAACCTGATCAGCCTGTTACGCAATTCCGGTCGCGCTACCCGGGCCCATCGTGTTACCTCTGAGGAAGACCTGGAAGAAACGCTCAAAAGTGGCAACTGGGACATCTTACTGGCGCGGGACACAGAACAGGAATGCCCGGTAGACGCAGCGTTAGCCATGTTGCGGCTGCTTGGCAAAGACATTCCTTTCATATTACTGACCGATGACTACGACGCCGCCCGCGCCACGGCCGTTCTTAAAGCCGGCGGACAAGATACGGTACCTTACACCGAACAGGCACTGCTGGTACTGGTGGTGAATCGGGAACTGGCAGACCTTGACGAGCGCCGCCGTCGCCGGCTTTTGGAATCTCACCTGCGCGACGCCGAACATCGCTGCCAACGCCTGTTGGAAAGCTCAAAAGACGCCATTGCCTATGTCATTGAAGGCATGCACGTTTACGCTAATGAATCCTATCTGGAGTTTCTGGGTTACGACGACATCGACGAACTGATGTGTATCCCGGTACTGGACACCCTCGGCAGCCAGAGCCAGGACGACTACCGCCAACTGACCAAAGGCTTTACCGACCAAAGTAGCGAGCGAGTAAGCCAAAAAGTGACTGCGCGGCGCAGTGACGGCCGCGAGTTGGCCGCCAATATTCAGGCCTCAGCCGCCACCTTTGACGGCGAACGCTGCACCCAGATTGTGCTGCGGCCGGAACACAACGGCGAAGAACTGGAAGAAAAGCTGAGGAAAATCAGCAATCAGGACCTGCTTACCGGCCTGTATAACCGCCCGTTCTTCATGACCTCGCTAGCGGAAGCTATTACCCAAGCCGGTGCCAGTAGCGAAGCTGGCGCCCTGGCTTATATTTCATTGGATAACTTTGCGCCGCTGAAGCGGGACGTTGGCATTGCCGGCGTTGATTTTTTGCTGCGTGATCTGGCCACTCTGCTGCGCGATCAGGTAGGTGCAGACATTATCCTGGCGCGCCTGGGCGACGACTCGCTCGCACTGTTGTGCCTGCCGTTCAGCGAAAATGACATGGTCAGCCTGGCACAAAAAATCTGCACAGCCATTGAGGGTTCGCTGTTCGATGTCGACGGCCGCTCGGTGCAGCTCACGGTGAGTATCGGCGTTGCTGCCATCACCGAAAAGGCACCCAAAGCCGAAGAGTTGATGGCCCACGCGCACCGCGCTTCAGCCGAACTGAAAAAGCAGAACGAGCAAACCCCCGGCAACGGCGTGCGGGTACACAATTCCGACGAACACCGCATACTCAGCGATAACACTGCCATAGACAGCATACACCGCGCTCTGGACAACGATCAGTTTCGCCTGCTATTTCAGCCCGTTATCAATCTGCGCGGGGAAAACGAAGAACACTACGAAGTTTACGTGCGCATGCTGGACGACAAGGGCGAAGATGTGTCGCCTTACGACTTCTTGCCACCCCTGGGGCCCACAGACACGGCTATGAAGGTCGACCACTGGGTCTTCTTGCAAGCCATAAAAAAACTGGCTGCGCACCGCGTGAAAGGCCAGAACGCCCGGCTGTTTCTGAACGTGACCGCTGAAACCCTGCACGACAAAACCTTCACACCCTGGCTTAGCGTGGCGTTAAAAGCCGCGCGCCTGCCCGGTGAAACACTGATATTTCAGCTCCGCGAATGCGACGCCAACAATTTCAAAAAACAGGCAAAAGACTTCGCAAAAGCCCTCCACCAGCTGCATTGCAAGGTCTCCATAACCCAGTTTGGCTGCGCCCTGAACCCGTTTCATGCGCTCAACCATATCGACACCGACTACGTAAAAATAGACGGCTCGTTTACCGAGGAGCTGCAGAGTGATCAGGACGCCCGCGAACATCTCAAGGAAATGGTGCAGTCACTGCAAAGCGCCGGCAAGCTGTCGATTGTGCCGCTGGTAGAAAGCGCCGGCATACTGGCCACCCTGTGGCAGGCCGGGGTAAATTACATTCAGGGCTTCTATCTACAGCCTCCCACCCCCGAAATGACCTACGATTTCAGCGACAACTGATCCCCAGGCGCTCTTTCAGGCACTGATTCAGGCACTGCTTATAGCACCGTGTCATGGTCCCTTGGCGGTTGCATCTGATGATTGGTCTCGCTTTCGCGAAACCCAATCAGGTACAGAATGGCGTCCAGCCCGAGCGTTGAAATGGCGTGACGGGCAGATTCTTTGACCACGGGTTTGGCACGGAACGCCACGCCCAAGCCAGCTTCGCTGAGCATTGGCAAATCATTCGCGCCATCACCCACTGCAATCACCTGTTCGTGGGAAATGTGTTCTTTTTTCGCAATTTCCAGCAGGAGTTCGGCCTTGCGCGCGCCGTCAACAATAGTTCCAGACACCCGCCCGGTTACTTTACCGCCTACAATCTCCAACTCGTTGGCGTACACATAATCAATGCCCAGCTGACGCTGAAGGTTGCGGGCGAAGTAGGTAAAGCCGCCCGACAGAATCGCCGTGCGGTAACCCAACGCCTTCAGGCTTCGAATCAGGTGCTCGGCGCCTTCTGTCATCTTCAAGCGCGCGGCAACCCGCTCCAGAACTGACTCATCCAGCCCCTTCAACAGCGCCAGGCGCTCAGCAAAGCTCTGGCTGAAGTCCAGCTCACCCAGCATGGCACGCTCGGTGATGGCTGCCACCTGCGGCCCTACACCAGCCTCCACCGCAAGTTCATCAATCACCTCGGCTTCAATCAGGGTGGAATCCATATCGAATACCACCAGACGGCGGTTGCGGCGGAAAATAGAATCTTCCTGAAACGCGATATCCACGTTCATTTCGCCGGCAAGGTGCAAAAAGTCGGCTCTTAACTGAGCCAGATTGTCTGGCGTACCACGTACTGAAAATTCGACGCAAGCCGTGCGGTTTTCATCCACGTTCAGTGACGGCCGCGCCGACAGGCGCGTGATATTGTCGATATTGAGCTGGTGGCGCGCGGTAATCGCCGACACCCGCGCAATCTGCTCGGCGGTTATGTCCCGAGCCAGCAAGGTGACAATGTAGCAGGCGCGATTGCGGCCCTGAGCCCACTGCTGATACTCCTCGGGGGTAATCGGCGCAAACCGCACCTGCAGATCCAGGGCATGCAAGCGAAATAGCAGATCGCGGATTACCGGTGACGAGTGAGACGCGTCTGGAATCTGGATCAGAATTCCCCAGGTCAGGTAGTCGTGAATCACCGCCTGGCCGATGTCCAGAATGCGCACCTCGTACTGGCCCATAATACCGGTAATCTCGGAGGTCAGGCCGGGCTTGTCGCGCCCGGAAACGTTGATCAGAACCAGTTCACTCACTGTCTGCTTGCTCCTGTTGATGGGCCGCACCGGTTGCCGCCACCCCTACAGCCACAACCCCGATACGGTCAACCCGTTGCAGGCCCCGTGGCAGCTTGTGGCCGCGGCGGCCACGCTCGCCCAGATAATGCTCAAGATCGCTGAACTGAAGGCTCATTTTGCGTTTACCGGCGTGAATTTCGAGCTGGTCGCTGTGGGCGAATACCGCTACCGCGACCACGAACTCGTCACGGGACTGCACTCGCGCCGACGGAATACTGATCAGCTTGTTGCCTTTGCCTTTGACCAGTTCCGGCAGTTCTGTGAGTGGGAACACCAACATCCGGCCTTCGTTAGAGACCGCGGCCAAGTAAAGGGTCTCGCGGCTTTCAGGCGCCATCAACGGCACTATCACCGGCGCCATAAGGCGCGCACCCTTAGGCACACTGACCAGGGTCTTACCGTTGCGATTCTTGCTCAGCATGTCACCCAGCGAGGTTGCAAAGCCATAACCTCCATCGGTCACCAGCACCACCTTGCGCTGGCTGTCGCCCATCAGCAAGCCGCGGAATTGAGCGCCCGGCGGCGGGTTGATGTGCCCGCTCAGCGGTTCGCCCTGACCTCTCGCTGACGGCAGGCTGTGAGCCATCAGGGCGTAGGCGCGCCCGGTCGAGTCAAGAAAAATAACCTGCTGATTATTGCGCCCGTGTACCTGCAAAGAAAACTTGTCACCGGCCTTGTAACTCAGACCCAGCGGATCGATATCGTGGCCTTTGGCCGCTCGCACCCAGCCTTTTTCAGACAGCACAACCGTGACAGGATCGTTGGACACCAGGTCAATATTACTAAACGCCCGCGATTCACCACGTTCTACGATCGGTGAACGGCGGTCATCGCCGTAAGTTTCGGCGTCTTGCTGCAATTCGGTTTTAATCAGCTTCCGCAGCTTTTTCTCGGAGCCCAGAATGGATTGCAAGTGATCGCGTTCGGTGGCCAGTTCATCCTGTTCACCGCGGATTTTCATTTCCTCCAGCTTCGCCAGGTGGCGCAACTTCAGTTCTAAAATTGCCTCGGCCTGATCCGCCGACAGTGAAAATCGCGCTATCAACTCGGCTTTGGGTTTATCCTCATAGCGGATAATTTCGATCACTTCGTCCAGATTCAGGTAGGCAATCAGCAAGCCTTCCAACAAGTGCAGGCGTGCCAGCACTTTATCCAGCCGGTATTGCAGGCGCCTTATCACCGTGGCGCGGCGGAACGTGAGCCACTCGGTCAGCATCTGCACCAGGCCTTTCACCCCAGGGCGGCCATCGTTACCAATCACGTTGATATTCACCCGATAAGGCTTTTCCAGATCGGTACTGGCAAACAAATGTGCCATCAGGCCTTCGGCGTCTACCCGGTTTGAACGGGGCACAATCACCAGCCGGGTGGGGTTTTCGTGGTCTGATTCATCGCGCAAATCCGCCACCATGGACAGCTTTTTGGCCTGCATCTGCTGGGCAATCTGCTCCAGCACCCGGTTACCGGATACCTGATGGGGCAAGTCAGTGATCACCAGGTCGCCGCCTTCACTCACCCAGCGCGCACGCATGCGCAGCGAACCGCGGCCGGTTTCGTACATTTGCAGCAGGTCTTTACGGGGGGTAATAATTTCCGCCCGGGTAGGGTAATCCGGGCCCTGGATGTATTCGCACAGCTGTTCTACCGTGGCATCCGGCGCGTCCAGCAGGTGAATACAGGCAGCGGTCACTTCGCGCACGTTGTGGGGCGGTATGTCGGTCGCCATACCCACGGCTATGCCCGTGGTGCCATTAAGCAACACGTGGGGCAAGCGCGCCGGCAGTATCGAAGGCTCGTCCATGGTGCCGTCAAAGTTGGGCACCCAATCGGCCGTACCCTGGCCCAGTTCGCTCAGCAGCACATCGGCAAATCGAGCCAGGCGGGATTCGGTGTAGCGCATGGCGGCAAACGATTTGGGGTCGTCTGGCGAGCCCCAGTTGCCCTGGCCATCCACCAGCGGGTAACGGTATGAAAATGGCTGCGCCATCAACACCATGGCTTCGTAACAGGCGCTGTCGCCGTGGGGGTGGAATTTACCCAACACGTCGCCCACGGTGCGGGCCGACTTTTTGTATTTGGACGTCGATTTCAGGCCCAGTTCGGACATGGCGTAAATAATGCGCCGCTGAACCGGCTTCAGCCCGTCCCCGACATTGGGAAGAGCGCGATCAAGAATGACGTACATGGAGTAGTCAAGATAGGCTTTTTCCGTGTAGTCCCTGAGCGCAACCCGCTCAAAGCCCTCATCCGTTGTCTGAAACTCTGGCATGGATGCCTCTTTTGCCTGAATTATCTGAAGGAAATACAAAGCTGCCAACGCCGTGCGCGGTCAGTCTGGGACGGCACATTATATGGAGCCGGCGGCGGATACACCAATTCCAATAGCGGAATTCCCGAATGGAGCGGTTTCCGTAATCATCGTATGCTCCTCGGCAGTAATAGAAGACCGTTTTTTCTTTAACCTAAGCGGACCACTATGAAGCCAAACCTGAAAGCCTGCGGGCAAGCCATGATGACCGCGTTGGTAAATGCGGTGCTAGCATTAGTGCTGATGCTGTTGGTGGAGTTTGCAATCAGCGGCAGCTTCCGCCTTCCTGCGGCGTATCTTTGGGCCGGTCTGGTGATTTGGCTGGTTATTTTTGTCGGTCAGTTCTGGCGTATGCGTTATCTTTGCCAATGCCGTGAGCCGCGCCACAACAAAGCCTGAGCCTGCTCAATAAACGTCCAAAAAAAGACGGCAGAGCCACACAGCTCTGCCGTTTCTTTTGCGCCGATTCACCACTCCCGCCATTTGGGAATTACTGGCGAATACCTTCCACCGAGATCTCCAGAGTAAGAACCTCTGCCGCCGGGCCCAAATTGGTAGGAATACCAAAGTCAGCAAGCCGCAACTCGGTTTCTGCTTCAAAACCCATGCGGTAGCCACCCCAGGGATCGGCGCCGTGGCCGACCATTTCTGCATCCAAAACGACTTCGCGAGTGACACCGCGCAGGGTCAGGTCGCCCACAATATCGGCTTCTCCTTCTTCGTCCAGACGAATGCCGGTACTTTTGAACGTCGCTTGCGGGTACTCACCGGTATACAGGAAATCTTCATTGCGGATATGTTTGTCGCGTTCGGCGTGGTTACTGTCAACACTGGTGGTATCGATGGACACCGTCACCGAACTGTTCTGCGGATTTTCGGCGTCGTACACAAACTGCCCGTCAAAATCGTTAAAGCGCCCATACAGCCAACTGAAACCCAGGTGTGAAATGCGGAAGTTGATGAACTGGTGAGCGTCCTTTTTATCAAAAGCGTAGGTGCCTGAGTGGTCTGCCGCCTGTGCGCCACCGACCAGAGCCAAAGACACAGCCGATGCCAGAAATAATCGCTTCATAAGAAATTCCTCATCCGTTAAATGTCAGTACCGGAAATTTTCAACGCCCCAACATACGGCGCAAAGTATTGTCCCGGTCAATAAAATGGTGCTTTAGCGCGCCAAGTGCATGAATACCCGCTAATACGACCACACTCCAGGTTACCCAATAATGCACCACACCGGCGGTGTCTTCCATGCCCTTGATGCGACCCGTGATAGAGGGCACATCAAACCAGCCAAACACGCTCACCGAAGAGCCGTCGGCGGTAGAGATCAAGTAGCCGCTGACCATGGCAACAAACAGCAGCACATACAACAAACCATGGGCCAGGTGAGCCGCGACAAGCTCCCAGCGCCGATGACCCGGCACCGGTTCCGGCCGCGGATTCATCAGGCGCCACACAACCCGTAGCAGCATGCTAATAAATAACAACACGCCTACACTGCGATGTATGTCCGGTCCCTGCTTGTACCAGGCGTCGTAATACGTAAGCCCTACCATCCAGTAACCCAAACCGAACATGCCCGTCACGGCCAGGGCCACCAACCAGTGCAGAAACACCGCCACCAGGCCATAAGTTGCCTGACTGTTACGCAGCTTCATAGCGCTTCACGTTCCTTTTCCTACATAGGTTATTTGCCGTATAGGGCTTTTACGGATTGTTCAAAAATAGCCCAGCGCTATGATTAAAATACCTGATACACATTAACAAAAAAGGGCGTTTTATTATGGAACCTGAATTCGACGAACACGTAGTAGTACCGAGCAACAACTGAAGGCCGCGCCAGCACTGCAATGGCTCACGCCGGGTAAATTGTTACAACTTCGCTGATTTCCCTGAACCCTTCATAAAAGAAGCTGGCCCGGAAGATCAACGAAGTCGTTTTGCTTTTGGTTGGCCTATTTTCCCGAGTTTATACCGGAACATCCGCCATATTACCGTAGGCCTCCAGCCAAGCACGCCGATCGGGCGCCCGTTTTTTACCCAGTAACATGTCCATACAGCTGTCGGTGTCGTCACCGTCTGCAATGGTCAGCATCACCAGCCTGCGGGTATCTGGCGCCATGGTGGTTTCGCGCAGCTGCAGCGGGTTCATCTCGCCCAGGCCCTTAAACCGCGTGACCGACACTTTTCCACGGCTGTTCTCTGCTGCCAGGCGGTCGATAATTCCCTGCTTTTCCGATTCATCCAGAGCGTAAAAGGTCTGCTTGCCAAGATCTACCCGGTACAGCGGCGGCATGGCCACAAACACGTGGCCGGCGGCAACCACCGGCCGGAAGTGCTTCACAAACAGCGCGCAAAGCAGCGTGGCGATGTGAAGCCCGTCGGAGTCGGCATCGGCCAGAATACAGACCTTGTTGTAACGCAAACCGGCCAACTCGTTCGAACCGGGATCTACCCCGATGGCCACCGCAATGTCGTGGATTTCCTGGGACGCCAGCACTTCGCTGGAATCCACTTCCCAAGTATTCAGAATTTTGCCCTTCAAGGGCATAACGGCCTGAAATTCGCGGTCCCGGGCCTGCTTCGCCGAGCCACCGGCGGAATCGCCCTCCACCAGAAACAATTCCGACCGAGCGGTGTCGCTGCCAGAGCAATCCGCCAGCTTGCCCGGTAGCGCAGGGCCCGAAGTAATTCGTTTACGGGCTACTTTTTTACTGGCTTTCAGGCGGCGCTGGGCGTTGCTGATAAAAAGCTCGGCCAGTATTTCGGCGATGTCGGTGTGCTGATTCAGCCACAGGCTGAAAGCGTCTTTCACCACGCCAGAAATAAATGCAGCGGCCTGGCGCGATGACAGGCGCTCTTTGGTCTGGCCAGAAAACTGCGGCTCCTGCATCTTGAATGACAGCACATAAACCACCCGCTCCCAGATGTCCTCCGGTGACAACTTAATGCCACGGGGTAGCAAGTTGCGAAACTCACAAAAGTCGCGCATGGCCTCCAATAAGCCCGTGCGCAGACCGTTGACGTGGGTGCCGCCCTGAGCGGTTGGAATAAGGTTAACGTAGCTTTCGGCAACGGCGTCACCGCCGTCAGGCAACCACTGGATGGCCCAGTCCACGATTTCTGTGTTGCCAGAAAAACTGCCAGTAAACGGCTCAAGAGGCACCACTTCGCTGCCCGCCAAGGAAATACGCAGATAGTCCCGCAGGCCATCTTGATAACACCACTCGTCTTTCTCGCCGGTTTTTTCCTGGCCAAAAGTCACTGTTAACCCAGGACACAAAACCGCCTTGGCGCGTAAATTGTGGCGCAGGCGGCTGACCGAGAAATTGGCCGAGTCGAAATATTTAGTGTCCGGTGTGAATTTGAGCCGGGTACCGGTATTACGCTTGCCGCAGCTGTCGACGACCTCCAGCTCAGTCACTTTATCGCCGTTGGCGAACGTCATCCGGTGTACCTGACCGTTGCGCCGAATCAGCACTTCCAGATGCGTCGACAGCGCGTTGACCACCGACACGCCTACCCCGTGCAAGCCACCGGAAAAACTGTAGTTACCCTCGGAAAACTTACCGCCGGCGTGCAGCCGCGACAGAATCAACTCTACCCCCGGCACGCCCTCTTCCTTGTGCATGTCCACCGGCATGCCCCGGCCATCGTCTTCCACGCTCAGTGAGCCGTCGCTGTAAAGCACGACATCAATGCGCTTTGCGTGGCCGGCCAGAGCCTCGTCCACGCTGTTATCGACCACTTCCTGGGCAAGGTGATTGGGGCGACTGGTGTCGGTGTACATACCCGGCCTTTTTCGCACCGGGTCTAAACCGCTCAGAACTTCAATGGCATCGGCGTTGTAAGTTTGCTCGCTCATGGGCGGGGTAAAGCTCCGAATGGGAAAAATGGACCGCAGCCTAGCTTAGAGAATCAGCAGCAAAGTTCAACGGCTGTTTAACAACGCCAGGCTACAAGGACTCAGAACCCAACTTTAAGGACCACCTTACCAGTAGCACGACGCTCAGTCAGGGCACCAAGGGCCTTGGCGTAATCCTCAAACTCGAAAACCTCGCTGATTTTCGGATCAATTTTACCCTCGGCGTAGAGCTTCATCAGCTCCATCATGTTCTGGGCACTCGCTTCCGGCTCTCGCTGGGTAAAGCTGCCCCAGAACACACCGACGACAGAACAGCCTTTCAAGAGCGTCAAGTTCGCTGGAATTTTCGAGATATCTCCCGCGGCAAAACCAATAATCAGATGGCGGCCGTTCCAGGCCATGGCTCGCAGTGCCTGCTCCGTGTAATCACCACCCACGGGGTCGTAAATTACATCCACGCCCTTGCTGTTGGTCAGGCGCTTTATGGTGTCTTTAAGGGGCTCTTCCGTGTAATTGATCAACTCATCCGCACCCGCGGCTTCGGCAACTGCAAGCTTCTGTGCTGAACTGGCGGCAGCAATCACACGGGCACCCATGGCCTTGCCCAATTCAACCGTTGCCCGCCCCACACCACCACTGGCGCCCAAAACAAGAAGACTTTCCCCAGCCTGGATGTTCGCGCGCTGCTTCAGAGCGTAATAGGACGTGCCGTAAACCATCATAAATGCAGCGGCTTTTTCGTCACTCATGCCGTCTGGCAAAAGCAACAGATTATGCTCAGGTACGATCACTTCTTCAGCAAACGCGCCATAGCCGGTCAAGCCCGCAACCCGATCGCCGACTTTAAAACGAGTGACTTTTTCTCCCACTGCAATCACTTCACCCGACATTTCGCCGCCCGGAGAAAACGGCAAGGTCGGCTTGAGCTGGTATTTACCTTCGATAATAAGCGTATCAGGAAAGTTCAGGCCCGCTGCTTTTACGCGCACTTTAACACCGCGGCCTTTCGCTACAGGGCTCGGCACATTTTCAATCACGAGCGCGTCAGCAGGGCCGTATTCTTTACAGAGAATGGCTTTCACAGAAACTCCCATACGATGTCGTTGCTTGATTCTGACAGGGCAAAATTCTACCCCCCTTTTGGTTGCCCTCAAGCTAAACACAGTCAATCCATGAAGCAAATAAATCTTTCTTATTCGATTGCATAAACACGACTTACAGCCCGTACAAGGACTAAAGGCTTTATGAATGAACTGGCCACCCTATCCTCACGGCGGATAAGTTGCTGGTTTTAACCGGAACTGTGATCATCCCTTGGCCTGAGAGCCGTCAGGCGTTAACATTGCCGTTTTTTAAGCAGCCCGATTTTTCCAATCAGACCGACTCCCGAAATCCCAGCATCTGTGAGGCAGACCCCCGTCATGCTTGAACGATTGTTTAAACTCCAGGCCCACGGCACCAACGTCCGTAAGGAAGTCGTTGCCGGTATTACCACCTTTTTGACCATGGCCTATGTGATCGTGGTTAACCCCAGTATTTTGTCGTCCACCGGTATGGATTTTGGCGCGGTGTTTGTAGCCACCTGCCTGGCAGCCGTTGTTGGGACGCTGATTATGGGCCTGTGGGCCAACTACCCGATTGCCCTGGCACCGGGCATGGGCCTGAACGCATTTTTCGCGTTCACCGTGGTGGGCAGCATGGGTTACACCTGGCAAGTGGCTCTTGGCGCCGTGTTTATGTCGGGCTTGCTGTTCTTCGCATTGAGTGTTTTCAAGGTACGTGAGTGGATCATTAACTCTATACCACTGTCATTGCGCTTTGGAATCTCTGCAGGCATTGGCTTCTTTCTGGCGCTGATTGCTCTTGAAAACGCCGGAATCGTGGTCGACAACCCTGCCACCCTGGTGGGCATGGGCGACATTAAAGCGCCCGAGAGCCTGCTGTTTTTTGGCGGCTTCATTCTGATTTGCGCGCTGTCGTTCCGCCGCGTTACCGGAGCGGTGATGATCGGCATTATTGCCGTTACCCTGGTAGCGTTGGCTACCGGCATGATTGAGTACAACGGCCTGTTTTCAGCACCGCCCAGCCTGGCCCCCACTTTTATGCAGCTAGACCTGGCCGGCGCGTTTAACGTTGGTATGATCAGCGTTATTTTTGCTTTTCTGTTTGTTGACCTGTTTGACACCTCTGGCACCTTAATCGGCGCCGCACAGCGTGGCGGCCTGCTGGACAAAAATGGCAAACTGCCACGCCTGGGACGCGCGCTTATGTCAGACTCCGTAGCCACCATGTCGGGCGCTGTTCTGGGCACATCAACCACCACCAGCTATGTGGAATCCACCGCCGGTATCGCCGCGGGTGGCCGCACCGGCCTAACAGCGGTAGTTGTCGCCGGCCTGTTTGCCGCGTGCCTGGTACTGGCACCCATTGCCAGCATCATTCCCGCCTACGCCACCGCTCCGGCGCTGTTGTATGTGGCCGTGCTAATGGCCAGTGGCCTGAAGCTGATCGACTGGGACGACGTGACCGATGCCGCACCAGCAGTTGTCACCGCGCTGATGATGCCGCTGACGTTCTCGATTGCTAACGGCATCGCCCTGGGCTTTATCACCTACGCGGTACTGAAAGCCCTGAGCGGTCGTTGGTCTGATCTCAATCTGAGCGTGGTTGTTATCGCTCTGGTGTTTATTCTTAAATTCATTTTCCTGGATGTCGCGTAAGCGGCACTATCACGGCATTCCGGCGCAAGGCAGACGTTTCATGGATTACTTTTCCCAGAGCATCAAGCAGGCTATCCGCACGGTTCCAGACTGGCCGAAACCCGGTGTCACTTTTCGCGACATCACCACGGTGCTGCAGAACAAAACCGCGTTTCGCAAGCTGATTGATGCCTTTGTACACCGCTACCACGACCAGCATATAGACGCGATTGCTGCGGTAGACGCCCGTGGCTTTATCATTGGCTCTGCTCTGGCGTATGAACTGAACGCCTCGTTGGTGTTGATTCGCAAGAAAGGCAAGCTGCCGTTTGACACCTTGGTGGAAGACTACGAGCTGGAATACGGCACCGCCTCGGTGGAACTGCACAAAGACGCCCTCAAACCCGGCGACAAAGTGGTTCTGGTAGACGACCTGATAGCCACTGGCGGCACCATGCTAGCCGCCTCCCGGCTGATTCGGCGGATTGGCGCAGAGATTGTAGAAGTAGCGGCGATGATCGACCTGCCCGACCTGGGCGGTTCCGACAAGCTGCGGGCCGAAGACTTAGCGGTTTATACTGTATGCTCATTCGAGGGGGAATAAGCCGCCCTCAAACCTGAACGAATGCAGTAAGTTGATTATAAGAGCTGTGAGAGCGCTGTTCTTAATTAATTTCCTGCATTTACGCAGATTTCGGAGGACACTATCGTGAATTATCAGCACCATTGGCACGACGCCACTCCTATTCATTTGCCCCTTGGCAAAATTGTCTGCATCGGCCGTAACTATGCAGAACACGCCAAAGAACTAAACAACCCGGTCCCGACCGAACCTCTGTTGTTCATAAAGCCCGCCACCGCCGCCGTACACCTGACCAGACCTCTGGACTTCCCGCGGGATCAAGGCGCTGTGCATTTTGAAACCGAATTAGCAGTGTTGATTGGCAAGCCCCTGACCAACGCCTCCGCCAGCGATGCAGAAGCGGCGATACTGGGTTATGGCCTGGCGCTGGATTTAACCCTGCGTGACCTGCAAAGCCGGCTAAAAGAGCAGGGGCAGCCCTGGGAACGGGCTAAAGGTTTTGATCGCGCCTGCCCACTCACGCCGTTCGTACCCGCCAGCGATCTGGACCAGCGCCGCCTGCACTTCAGTCTGGATATAAACGGCGAGCGCCAGCAAAGTGGCGACACCGCCGACATGCTGTTTCCGTTGGTGCCCCTGATTGCCCACATCAGTACACAGTTCTCTCTGTTACCCGGGGATGTAATACTGACGGGCACGCCCAAAGGTGTCGGGCCACTGCAATCCGGACAAATTCTGCAACTGACCCTGGAAGATCGCCTGTCGGTGTCGACCAGAGTGATTTAGACAACAGCCTCAAGCGTAGTTTAACGTGACGACGCTGAATCGTTTTTTGGTTAGGAGCGTATATCTGGTATGGCAAAAAAACCGGTTACCACCCGCAGTGGTCGTTTCTTCAAACTCGCAGGTATGACTGCCTCCGTGGCCGGACAATTCGCTGGCCAAAAGGCGCGCAGTTTTTTCAGCAGTGAAAACGACGAAGGCGCTCGCAGTGAGAGCTACAGCCGTATGGCGGCGCGTATTACCGACACTCTGGGGGAAATGAAAGGCGCCGCCATGAAGGTGGGCCAGATAGCCTCGCAGACCCAAGACTTTCTACCCCGTGAATTTTCTGACGCCCTGCAAAAGCTTCAAAAAGAAGCGCCGCCCATGCCCTTCGAGGTGATTCGCCAGCAAATTGAAACTGCTTTGGGCAAACCGGTGCACGAGCTTTACGAGTATTTGCAGGAAGCCCCTTATGCGGCAGCTTCGATAGGCCAGGTACATCGAGCGCGGATGCACGATGGCACCGACGTAATTGTGAAGGTGCAGTATCCAGGTGTTGATGAATCTTGCGATTCGGACCTTAAACAGCTGCGCCTTGCTTTGAAGCTGGGCGGCCTGCTAAAAATGCCCAAGGAATCGGTAGACCAGCTGTTCGGCGAGATCCGCGAGCGTTTGCACGAAGAGCTGGATTACGACAACGAGGCCCGCAATCTTGATGTGTTCCGAGAGTTTCATCGCAACGATCCCTGGGTGGTTATTCCGGCGGTGGTGCGCAGCCATTCAACCCGCCATGTAATGACTCTGGAGCTGGAAGAAGGCGACCACGTAGGCGATATCACCCCGGAGCGTTACAACCAGGACACCATCAATCTGATCGGCCACCGCATTTTTACGGCGATGGCCGATCAACTGTTTCGTTTTCAGTGCATTCACGGTGACCCACACGCCGGTAACTTTGCTTACCGGCCGGACGGCACTATCGTGATGTACGATTTTGGCTGTGTAAAAAAGCTGAAACCAGAGATTGTAAGGGCTTACCGCAATGCTGTAACGGCTGCTTTAGACCAGGATTATAAGGCGTTGGACCAGTATTTGATTGATTTGGGTGCGCGGGTGGAGAGCCAACCGGCGATTGATGAGGCCTATTACGCCATGTGGCGAGATATTCTGGTGGTGCCGTTTGAGTCTGAACTGCCCTACGATTTTGGTCAGGCGCGGCTGCATAAGGATGTGGCGGCCAAAACCAGTACGGTGTTTAAGTATCTGGATTCTTTCAAGCCACCGGTGGAGAGTATCTTTATTGACCGGATGATTGCGGGGCATTATTGGATGATGAAGCGGTTGGGAGTTCAGGCGGCTTTTGGTAATGAGTTGCGGGCGTATTTGGCAGAGTTTGCTGATTAGGGGTTAACCGTATAGATCCAGGGCGGGAGTAAACGGCAGAGGGTTTTCAGTTGTCGCGGATAAAGTGCGGTCTCTGGCGCAACGAATCCAGACATCCACCTCTGAAATACGCGAGCTTATTGAAAGCCTAGTGACGGAAAGTCAGCAAACCGCCGCGGTTATGCAGGCAGTGGTTGCAGCAAGTGGAAGAAAATCGAGTGGCAAGCGATAAGGCCGCTCAGTCACTCAACGATATTGGTGACGCGATTGACCGTATTACCCGAATGGGGGAGCAAATCGCCCGCGAAGCAGAGCAACAATCCATCACTTCCGAGCAGGTCAATGGCAATATCACCAAAATTATTGAGAGGTCAGAGCCTACACTCTCCGGCGTCTAGCAATCCTCCACAGCAAGCGAATCACTTGCGCGCCTGGCAACAGAAATGAAAGACCGAGTGTCGGCGTTCCGCACTTCCTGAGACTGCGATTTTTTGGTGACTAGCCCGGTGTTTTCCAGGCAGTTAACGGCATGTTAGAAAATGCCGGGAAAGGTTATTTTTCTGGGAATTTATTGATCATTCCAAGGTGCTGAATGAAGGATAGCGAGCCAACCCGTATTCCAGTGGCGTATAACTTTTTGCATAACGGATTGCCTAAAGCCGCGCCGCAGCTTTGGGCAATCCGAGTTATTGCGCCTATCAAATGCTTATAAATCTCTTACAAACGAGAGACCGTCTTGCGTCCCGTCATGAAGCGTCATTTGCAGTGTAAAGCGTCTTTCTTGATCAAATAATTGGCGTAATGCCCAAGAAGCTTGTTGCCCATTGGCTAAGTCTACACCAAGGGTAACAACATGATTCTCTTGATCCACGGACTGAACGGTAACGGGTATTCGCGTACCGTTTATATTTAGGTCTTTTGTTTTTTCGGCCAAAGAAATTGTAATCATTGCTCCATCCGTATTGCCACGCCAAACACCGCTAACGTCCGCCAGCGTCTGACTTCTTGTTTCTTCGACATAGGTGGGACCAAATGTTGACGCTCCAAACAAAAAAATCAAAGCCACTAGCGGAAATCCAATTGCTCCTGCTGGCTTCGACAGTATTTTTGGAGAGCCATGCCACATCTTTTCATCATGCATTACTTTTCGAAAGTAATCATAGTTGGCTAGCTGAGCGCAAATTACGGCTGATGGAATCCAATAAAGCACAGCCGGTAATGCAGTGCCAATAACGGCTTCAACAAGGGTTAGCAAAACTGCCAGTACCCATGTCGCACCGACGATTGCAGCGCCTTTGACCCACATTTTTTTACTAAAGTAGTAAAGAGGGCCAAACAAAAAAGCCAGGATATTGAAAGATATCTTGCTTTTCTCTTTAAAGCTAAGCTCTTTATATTCTTTAGAACTCATGGCTTTATAGACAAACTGTTTATCCGCACCAATTTTTTGTAAAATTTTAAACCTTGTTTTCCAGGAATTGCTCACATTTAATAGGTCACGGTTTTCAGTAGACACGGTTTCAGTCATTTTAATTCTCCATTTTCTGGATTGCTGAGGTTTTGATATATCTGTTATTGATGTCGGTGAGCAGCACTTAATGTTGAGCTCACTGAAAAGTCAGAGGCATGTTTCTATAATATGTCTTGTATCTTCCACTGCCTTATTAAAACCAGCACGATGATTTGGGTAGTGGGGGGAGAGCCCCAGCTTTACGTTTCTTGATCACAGTACACGGCTTTAAGGCCAGCAGATTGAAACTTATACTCATCGACGTGAAGTAGTAGGGGCTTGCAATCGAGGAAGTGCCGTAATCACGCACCGTCTAAATAATTTTCACACAAAACTAGCGTAAAAACAGCTAATTACCACCATAAAATTGTAAAATATTGTAATATCTCAGTGCAATAAAAAAGAATTTAAGCGATTACGGGGAACTGTGTATGTTCCGAATAAAAAAAGGCCTGAAGCGCAAGCTCCGGGCCTTCCAATCCCACCACTAAGCTGTTGGTTCGCCGCACTGCCTCGGTTCCCCTTAACGTTCAATAGCCTCTGTGGAGGCCACTTCGGTGAGAAAGGGCAAGCGGCTGAATTCTCTGAGCAGGAAAGGGCGAAAGCTCGCCATGCTGGGGCCAGCACGACCCAGATCTGGTTATACACCCCGTTGGAAACCGGGAAAACCGCGCCCGCTGTCTTTGGCAGCCAGAAACGGCGCAAGTAACTCTGGATTGCCGCTAATGACGTGAACGATTACATCTCGGTTGGCGCCTTCGCCGGTCACCAGCGGCGCTGCCTGATGATCGCCCTGCGGCACCAGCAGAGTATTCTCGTCCACATGGCGTGTCACATATCCAGTTGCCACATTCAGGGCGTAATTAATGGCAAGGGCGTAGTGTTCGCGAGCACTATCAGGCTCTCGCAACAGGCTGGCAGGTTCCTCACCGGCACCTTTCCATTGAGTGAACGCCGTGCCATTGCCTACACGCCTCCAATCATCCAGCACCGGCAAAATAGGCACCCAGACTGAGTGGCTGCTGGTCAGGGCTATTTCTGCAAACACCGACGCAGCGGTTTCTTCACGAACTCGTTGCTGAAACCGGGACTAGGTGTACTGATCCGGCATGGTTACCCAGTTAAACGCGGGCCCCTGGTACTTCATGGTGGTGGCTTCGTATATGCGGTTGTAACCTATTGCCCGGCCCTCTGGCCGCTTAACAACGTGGCGTGAGCCAGCCAGGATTGCCCGCCTTGCAATGGCGATCGCAAACGGCCAGAAACTATGCGTCGGCCCGCTGCGCGAACCACAGCCTCCATTTTGTCGAGGCGCGGGCCGATAGGGAGTTGAAAGCGAACATCCGCAAGAGCAGAGATACCGTAAGGTTCGATAAAGCCGAAAACTACATCAGTGTCTGTAAACCTCGATAGCGGTGAAGGTTTTCCTGCCGCCGGGTCGTCTCCGCCAGGCGCTGGCTGAATTCTGCCGTTGAGCGACGGGGGTTCAGAGCGAGCTGTGCCTGATCGGCTGTCAGCTGGGCGGCGCTGAGATCCACCACCAACTGGGGCAGGAATGACACCGCCACTATCAGCGACCCGGCGGCAAGCATTGCCTTGCTAAAACTTACGGGCACGCCGCTACCGAGCCGGTGCAGCAGTTGGCTAACCCAGAGGCCCAGGCCGCCAAACGCTATTAACGGAATTATCAGGATCGGCAATGAAAGGCCAACGCCGAGGTTACTTTGCATCAGATCGATCACTGAGCCGACCACGCATAATTTCGGGTAAAGGTTGAACCCCCGTCCGAGACTTTGGCGAACCAGCGGATCGCTTAGCGTAAATAATGCCAGCAAAGCATATAACGCACCCACTACGCCGGCCAGTGCCCGCGTGAGGAGGGATGGCAACAATAGGCTGAACACCGCACATACCATTAATGACTCGGCGGCAGCCCAGGGAATCCATGGATAACGTGGTAGCAGCAACGCCAGCAACAGGCCATTAAACAACAGCAGTGTGAGTGCAAAACGCTTCAAAGGGGGTTTCTTTAATAGAGGACGCCCGCCGTTGAGGGGCCCTGTTTCTTCGTCAGCAAAAGCGGAAAAGATACGCCTGGGGCGGAGGTTTCGGATGCAAATGTCGCTTAAGTATCTAAGGAGCCTCTGAATAACTCCTGAATCGTCTCTCCGCGAACTGAAGGCTGTAGAGGCAAGGCGCGGCTCGCCGCCAATGGCCTAAGTCCTTGGCAAGAGTCGCAACGCCGCAGATGAAGCCTTCAGAGAGCGCTCTTCGGGGCTTTCAGAGAAATCCAGGAGTTGTTCAAAGGCTCCCTAGCTGGCTATACGTCTTTGTTTACCGCATAAAACTGTTTACCCATTCTGCTACGCCTTCCACTGCGCTTTTTTGGATAAACCGGGCGCGGGAGACTCTTCCTGTGGGGGTGGCCGGGTCGATGACGGTTATGGGCACGTCGAGTTCTACTTCGTGAACCAGGCCGGCGGCTGGGTAAACTTGTAGGGATGTGCCCACTATGAGCAGGTCGTCGGCGCTGCGGACTATTTCTATAGCGGCTTCCAGCATCGGGACTTCTTCGCCAAACCAGACGATGTGGGGGCGCAGCTGGCTGCCGTCCTGGCTGCGCTCACCCAGGCTGATATCACGGTAGCCGATGTTGTGGATGATTTGGGGTTTCTTGCTGCTGCGAGCTTTGGTGAGTTCGCCATGCAGATGTAACACCTGGGTAGAACCGCCGCGTTCGTGCAGGTCGTCTACGTTCTGGGTGACTATGGTCACCTGATAACGGAGCTCCAGCTCGGCCAGCAAGCGGTGAGCGCGGTTGGGTTGGGTGTTGGCCAGTTGGCGGCGGCGTTCGTTGTAGAAGCGAAGCACCAGCGCCGGGTCGCGCTGAAAGGCTTCGGGGGTGGCTACGTCGTGTACGTTGTGTTTTTCCCACAGCCCGTCGTTGTCACGGAAGGTGGCCAGGCCACTTTCGGCGCTGATGCCAGCGCCGGTGAGTACTACGATGTGTCGCTTCATGTCCGCGCTAGCCTTATCAGTCGAAGATTTTACCCGGATTGATGATGCCGTTAGGGTCAAAAACCTGCTTGATGCCTCTCAGATACGCAATTTCAACTTCGCTGCGGGTGTACTGTAGGTAAGCTTTTTTGGTCATGCCCACGCCGTGTTCGGCGGACACGCTGCCTTGGTATCTTTCGACGATTTCAAACACCCACTTGTTAACCTGCTGGCACTTTTCGAAGAAGTCTTCTTTCGCCATGTCCTCAGGTTTGAGGATGTTCAGGTGCAGGTTGCCGTCGCCGATGTGACCAAACCAGATAATTTCAAAATCCGGATAGTGGTCGCTGACCACCTGGTTGATTTCTTCCAGAAAGCCCGGCACTCGGGATACCACCACAGAAATGTCGTTTTTGTAGGGGATGCGCGGGGCGATAGATTCGGAGATGCGCTCACGTAGCAGCCACAGGTTCTGGGCCTGGGTTTCGCTTTGGCTGATCACGCCGTCGAGCACCCAGCCGTTTTCCATGCACTGCTCGAACAGCTCCATGGCTTGTTCCATCACCTGGTCAGACACCGCTTCGAATTCCAGCAGCGCGTAGTAAGGCGCTTCGGTGTCAAACGGCGCTTTTACCTGACCATGGGCCAGCACGTGATTCATCGCCTGGTGTGAGAAAAATTCGTAGGCGGTTAAGTCCAGCTTGCTGCGGAAGGTATTCAACACGTCCATGGTGCTGCCCAGGTCGTTCAGGCCCAGCACCAACACGGTCAGGTTGTCGGGCTGGCGTGACAGCTTCATGGTGGCTTCGGTAATAAAACCCAGGGTGCCTTCAGCACCGATGAACAAGTGGCGCAGGTCGTAGCCGGTGTTGTTCTTTTCCAGGTCTTTGTTCAAGTCCAGCACATCGCCTTTACCCGTGACAACTTTCAGGCCGGCAACCCAATCGCGGCTCATGCCGTAGCGGATAACTTTGATGCCACCGGCGTTGGTGGACAGGTTACCGCCCAGCTGGCTGGAGCCGGCGGACGCAAAGTCCACCGGGTAATAGAGGCCGTTTTCTTCGGCAAAATTCTGCAGCTGTTCAGTAATAACGCCGGCCTGGCAACGCACGGTGCGGTCGCTGGCGTTGAAGTCCAAAATCTGGTTCATGTTGTCAAACGCCACCACCACTTCACCGTTGGCGGCTACGGCGCCGGCGCTCAAGCCGGTACGACCGCCCGAAGGCACCAAAGCAACTTTGTTTTGATTGGCGAACTGAACCAACGCTTGCACCTGTTCGGTGGTTTTTGGCAACACAATAGCGACCGGGTTCGGGGTGTATATCCGGGTCCAGTCGGTGCCGTAGGTGGCAAGATCAGTCGGATCTGTCAGCACTTTGCCCGGGGCGTCGCCCTGGGCCATCAGTTGCTTCAGGGCGGCAATGGTTTGTTCAGGTGTCATCAGGCTGGGTTCTCGCGCAAGTGTGTCTTAAAATAGGGCGGCAGGGTCAAAACGAGACCGGCTAGCAACGCCAGGTCCGCATAAAAACGGGGATGCCTGGCACGCTGCCAACGCCAAGGAATATGTTATCATGCCGCCCCTGTTCTGTGAGCCAGCCCATGCGATGTAAAGCTGAGATGCCTGGCCACGGGTGGTTAAACGCGACAAAAAGTTGGAAAGTAAGCCCATGTCCAATATGTCTCTGAAAAAAAGCAAGATCCGAATTCTGTTGCTGGAAGGCGTGCATCAATCTGCACTCGATTCTCTGCACGCCGCCGGTTACACCAACATTGAGTCCCTGTCGCACTCGTTGGCTGAAGACGAGCTGATCGAGAAAATCGCTGACGCCCATTTTGTCGGCCTCCGATCGCGCACGCAGCTGACAGAGGCCGTATTCGAAGCCGCCAAGAAACTGGTGGCGGTGGGTTGCTTCTGCATTGGTACCAATCAGGTAGACCTGCAGGCAGCCACGCGCCGCGGTGTGGCGGTGTTTAATGCGCCCTTCTCAAACACCCGCTCGGTCGCCGAACTGGTGTTGGCGCAAGCCATTTTTTTGCTGCGCGGCGTGCCGGAAAAGAACGCCAAGGCCCACCGTGGCGAATGGCTGAAATCAGCCAAACACAGCTATGAAATCCGCGGCAAGAAGCTGGGCATTATTGGCTATGGCAACATCGGCACCCAGTTCAGTGTGCTGGCCGAAGGCTTGGGCATGGAAGTGTACTTTTACGATGTTGTATCCAAACTCTCCATCGGTAACGCCACGCAAGTGGGTTCCATGCAGGAACTGCTAAACCTGTGTGATGTGGTGAGCCTGCACGTACCGGAAACCGCAGCCACCAAGTATATGTTCAAAGCCGAGCAACTGGCGCAAATGAAGCCGGGTTCTATTCTGATGAACGCATCCCGCGGCACCGTGGTCGATATTGACGCCCTGGCTGACTCCCTGCGCAGCGGCAAGTTGCTGGGCGCTGCCGTCGACGTTTTCCCGGTTGAACCAAAATCCAACAGCGAAGAGTTTATCTCACCGCTGCGCGAATTCGACAACGTAATTCTCACCCCCCACGTGGGTGGCTCTACCATAGAAGCCCAGGAAAATATCGGTCGTGAAGTCGCTGAAAAGCTGTCCATGTACAGCGACAACGGTACCTCTGTATCGTCAGTAAACTTCCCCGAAGTGGCCCTGCCCTCGCACCCGAACCAGCATCGGCTGCTGCACATTCACGAAAACGTGCCGGGCGTGATGTCAGAAATCAACCAAGTGTTCTCCACTAATGGCATCAACGTCTGCGGTCAGTACCTGCAAACCAAGGACGACATTGGCTACGTGGTGATCGACGTCGACAAAGCCTACGGTGAACTGGCGCTGGAAAAACTGCTGGAAGTGAAAGGCACCATTCGTTGCCGCGTGCTGTTTTAAGCTCGCAAGGCTGAATAGGAAAAACCGGGGCTCAGGCCTCGGTTTTTTTGCTCTTAGGGGACAGATTTGAAATCTGTCCCCGATCTTTTTGAGCAGCCCTCTCACTCAGAAAGCCGCTGGCTCCACCATAATCTGACGATGATAGCGTGGGGAAGTGTTAACGCGGCCAGCGCCCAGAACATGACTCTGACCGCTTCAACGAACAAACTCGGGGCAGGCTCGATAAGTACGATCACTCCCCAGGCGACGCACGCCATTGCGATCGCCCCCAGCGTTGCAGGCAAGACTTTACCGACCGGAAACGCCTGGAATAGACTTTTTTGATTCGACAACAAGCGGTGTTCTGCAATCGAAAGGAAATGACGCACGCTGTGAATCGCACAAAAATAGAACGCGAATCCAAGAAGCGGTGGCAATGCGATCAAGACCGCGCCCACCAAGCATAACTCCAACAACACTCTTGGATCTGGTCGGCTGAGGCGCCCAATCAACAGGTATCCGAAACCCAAAAGCCAAAGCACGGCCAAACACGGCCCAAGCCATACCAGAATGTCCAAAACTACCGGTGTTTCCATCTTAATCAGCCAAGCAAATAACTCGCTTGTTTGCTGCGGATGCCCGAGTATTGGCCCAAGAATGGGCATGCTGCCACTTAGCCAAAGCAATAAAGGGTTTTTCGCCGAGCTCAGGAACGCTTCGTCGGTATAGCCAAAATGCCAGATCGACAACCCCAGAAACACCAGCAGCGCCACCACCGGCAGCACCCAGATTAGCGCAACAAAAGCCAACGAGGCCATCAGGTAGGCGCACAGAACAACGAACAAACCGCTAGATGACGTTGCGGTCAGTTTCTTGAGAATCATGGGATCAGCGCCGCCGTGGGACAGACCGAACACACCAATCGGCAGCAACACAATCCAGAACTGTTGCTCAATCGACAGGGCCGGCAGCATAACGCCGACGATCAGCGCGAGGCTGGCAATAGTCAATATCACGCGCTGGTGACGGCGCCCGCCGGAACTCCGATAAAGCACATTGTCAGTCGTGGCGTTATCGTTTATCACCATGGCAGCGCCGCCCGCATAAAGGGCCCTGGCGGTAGCGCGCTGGCCACTGCTAGAGCATCACGCCAGCGTGGCTGGTCGTTCATGAACCGGCTCATTTGTGCCGCGCTAGTGGCGGCAAACAGCTTCACGAACCATTGTGGCGCTTTGTCCGGATGCCGCTTCAGTGCCCGCAGAAACACGCTGTCCATCCAGTCGAGCCAGCCAGCCCGCACACTTGGGCCCTGAAGCATCCAGTCGCCACTAGCGTGAGCCGCAAGAATTTGCCGGGCAAGAGCCGCGCTGCCTCTTTGGCAACTCACAAAATGATAACCGGTGGCGGCCCTCATCCAGCCTGCACCAACGCCTGCCCTGATCACCCGACCAGAGTTCTGAACATTCGGCATGCGTAACATAGGCAGGCTACCAGACTCCTCTCTTGTGACTTCGTAATACCCCAGGTTCTGTCGCTGCAGCCATGAATCAAGGTCTGAGCGATAGCCCGGCGCAGGCTCCTTCTCTGGTTGAAACCCGGTCCATTCAATCAGAAAGTGGTCCTCGTCGAGAGGCAACAGGTACAAAAAACACGGGTGCGGGTATCCAGGCTGAAAATCCATCAGTGTGGCCGTAGAGGTATCAAAACCGTGCTTGGGACAGGTAATCTCAAGGCCTGAAAAAACCTGCCAAAACCCAACGTCGGATATCAGCTGACCCTTGTCGGGAGGGCGCGTATCTATGACGGCCTTTGCCTGCCAACGGCGTTGATCCGCCGACACCAAGGCGCCATCATCGGTGTATTCAATGCCGCTAACGGTCACACCAAGGTGCAAATCAAAGGCCGGAATATCGTCTATTTTGGCCAATGCATACCGATACAAAACATCTGCCGGCAGCATTGCGTAAGCAGCGTTTCCGTCAGACTGACACGCTATTTGATTGCCTTGGCTGACCTGCCAGCGAAACCAGCGATGGGTGATAAGATCGCGAAAAGGATGCGGCTCAAGGTCCCAGAAACACCATGTTCGATCGTTACTGTAGGATGTTCGTGGTTCGAGAAAACACACTCTGGGCAATGTTTTTTGCCCCTCTTCTGCCAACTGAAAGAGCCAGCAGGCCAGGCTGAGCCCGGCTAATCCGGCTCCGATAATGACAAGGTCATACTCGGCGTTTGGCGCGGCGCGCTGGCTTGTGGGCTTTGGTCCAGATTCAAGTTCGAATTCAAGACGACGGTTCATCGCTTTTCAGGCTGGCGCAGTTCAAGACTGGTTGTCAGGCCTTGATGCAATGCGTGATCGTGACGAATAGACTGGCGATTGACTGCACCTGCCGCCAGTTGAACAACGGCCCCCACAGACACCCTCAGTTTCTCGGCTGAGCCAACCACACATCGGCTCTGCCAATAGCGTTGTTCGCCCCTTTGCAGAATCTGTCGGCCAATTTGCCGATAGACCTTTGCAGCAACGGCAATGGCCAAACGTGCTCTGAACGGCAGATAACCCAACCCATGCCACCCACTGCGATAGTAGACCTCGGACATCCCAAGCAGATCGCGGACGCCCAACCAGGCTTGGTGCCGGGCAACTCGATTTCCAGCCACAATATTTTCTGGCTCAATCGTGCCCGCTGCCCCATCGGCCGGCAGGTAAAAGCGGTTCAAGTGGGCATCCTCCAGAACATCTCGAGAGATGTTGGTCAGCTGCATGGCAATTCCTAAATCAATAGCGTGCGGTAGGGCTTTTTCCCGCTCACGTGCGTTCAACAGGCACGTCATCATAACCCCTACCGTTCCCGCCACACCGTAGCAATAACGAAGGAGTTCGGCCTGATCCGCCACTCTCACAAGGTCAAGATCCCGACGCACCGTGTCAACAAGATCACCCAATGCGCTCAGCGCCAACGGATGTTCTCCCAGCAGCAATTCCGCCTGGTGGTAGAGCTTGGGCTTTTCGTCAGCCAATGTTGGCCGGGATATCAGTGCCTGGTGAAATTCACCAAGCTGCCGGTCAGCTGCCATCGCCTGGGCGGGCGTGGATGCCTCGTCTGCCAGGTCATCTATGTTTCGGCATATCTGATACAGGCCTGCGGCGCTCTCAAGCTGTTCTGCGGTCAATAGCTGGCCAGCCCAATAAAAGCTCTTCCCCTTGCGCCGCAAAACATCGGCGCCGGTTGCGGATAGACTGGTCTCGGCAACCGACTCATTCATTTCACGCCTCTGATGGCGGTGCCTGCTGGCGCTCCCGCTTCGATGTCAGGCTGAGTTTCAAAGGCTCTGACCACTAAGCGCTCAACCACACCGGCCGAGCACACCACACCCGGCACGCCTGCGCCTGGATGAACACCAGCACCCACAAAAAACAGGTTTCGATAGCGCGGCGACTGGTTATGAAAGCGCAGCCCGGCCGACTGTGTGAGCGTAGGCGCAATAGAGAACCCGCTGCCAAAGGGACTGTTCAGCTCAGTGTGGAAATAGGTGGGCGAAATGCTGCGCTTGGCGCGGATCTGCTGCGGAAGGTCCGGCATGAGGCGTTGAGTCAAAATGCTGATAATTTGATTTTCAATGTCAGTAGAAATCTGATCCCAATCCTGATTGCCCTGAAGATTAGGAACCGGGGCCAGCACATAAAAGGCGTCACCATTTTTTGGCGCCATGGTCGGGTCTGTCGCGCCGGGCCGGTGCAAGTAAAGACTCAAATCTTCCGGAATCTGGCGCTGTTCAAAGATCTCGGTCAAAATTTCCCGAAAGGTTTCACCGAACACAATCGTGTGGTGCTCAATGTCGGAGTAAACCCGCTCGGTGGTGAAATAAAGCACAAACAGCCCCATAGACTGCTTTAACCGGGCCCTGTGGCTGTCGGCAAGCCGCTGGCGGGTGGTTCTTTCAATCCAGTGGTCATAAACGTAGAGCGGGTCCGCGTTACTCACCACCAAGTCGGCATCAAAACGTCGGCCCTGGTCGGTCACAGCGGCGCGCACGTTCAAGCCGTCCATGTCCAGATGCTGAACTGACTGGCCGACGTGCAAGCGACCGCCGTATCGCTGAAACAGCTCCGCCAATGCCTTAATTAGCGCACCGGTTCCGCCTTGTACATACCAAACACCGCTTTTACGCTCCAAAGCATGAATCAGGGCGTAAAGTGACGATGTCTGAAACGGGTTGCCCCCCACCAGCAGGGAAGGCACAGAAAAAGCTCTGCGCAGACGCTCATCGCTGAAAAACTGAGAAACAAATTGGTAAATACTCCGGTCGGCCCTGAGCTTAATGAGGTCTGGCAAAACCTCCAGCATGTCCGCAACCCGGGTAAAAGGCCGCTGTGCCAACTCGGTGAAGCCACGATCGTACATTGCTTCGGCGGCTTGTAGAAATTGCGGGTAATGTTCGCCTTCGCCCGGCGACAGCCGGTCAATCTCTGCAACCAGCGCCTCTGTTGTGCCGTGATAGTCAAAGTGACTGCCATCGGCAAAGTCCATGCGGTAAAAAGGCGACACCGGCAACAGTGTCACCTGATCTTTCAGAACTTCACCAAAACGTTCGAATAATTCAGCAAAAAGAAAAGGCGCGGTGATGACGGTTGGCCCGGCATCAAAGCTGTGGCCATCCAGCTCGAAGGTTCTGGCTCGACCCCCCAAATCCTCGTGCTTTTCCAGCAGATCGACCTTATAACCTCGAGCCAACAAGCGTAAGGCAACAGCAAGTCCGCCAAATCCGGCTCCGACAACCACCGCTGTTTTCGCCGCATTAACCCCACGAGCCCCACATAGTTGCTGAGTCATGGCATCACTCCCCATTCGATCCAAAGGAATAACGATGTGCTTGTGCTCTGCATTCCAATTTCATGAGTAAAGGGCCTAGTGTGGGCGTAATCGGCGTAGCCATCTGTGTTTCAAGACACTTAAGCTGGCGTCGGCCACGCCACAATGCAGCCAACGCGTGGCGAGTCGCCCTTTGAACTCTAAGTTCCGGACTGTCATTAAGTCTGCCACGATGGTGGTGCCAGGCATGGAAAGGATGAAGCGATTTTACCTTGCTTTTCAGATCAGCCATTGGCTCCGCCAGATCGTCCAGGTCGTCGATGATCTGATAGGCCAGACCAACTGCCTCTGCGAACCGCTTTATAGAGTCCAGAACCGACAGCTCAGACTTCGCCGCTATCGCACCTGTCATCAGCGGAAGCTGGATCAGTGGGACAGTTTTGGCCTGCGCGGCTTTAATATAGGCTCTAAACCGGGGCTGAACACCGGGTTTTACCGGTGCAATCTCAATGCTTTGCCCGACAATAACCCGACCGGTCATAGCCGCTAAATATTGCGTCAAAAGACGGGATTGCTGGGCATCCTCCAAACCAGAGGCCACGGCGAAAGCCGAACAAAGAAGCAAATCGCCGGCGCACAAAGCGACACCTCTGCCGTGTCTTTTCCACACTGTCGGCTGCCCTCTTCGAAGCTGATCGCCGTCGAGGAGGTCATCGTGTACTAAAGACGCGTTGTGGATGAGTTCGCAGCATGCCGCCGCAACCACCGCATATTCTTGGGAACATTCAAAACTTCTGCAACTGGCCAGCGCCAGACGGGCTCTCAACAAACTCCCTCTGGTACTGATCTGGTATTGGCTGGCGTTGTTTGCTGGCCCTTCCATTACACCTTGCAAGGCATCGAGCATCAATGAACTAACCTGGTCTAACGCTCGCGCGTAATCGGCCTTATCGGCTGATGGGACCGCAGCAACGTTAGCACTGATGTTTTTTTTCAAAGGTACTTCGGCGCCTAAGACGGAAACAGTCATTGTTATTCTCCCTACGCGGGGATGATTACTGAAAGCTGCTTATTGAGCCCGCTTGATCCAGAAGAGAGAAAGCGGAACCGGCACGGACTTGGTCCGTGCCGGCTTTATCGCAATGGCTAACAATCAGCAGTCAAGTTCCGACAGATTTTACGACTGTTTTCAAGCGACTTTTTTCACCGGAGCCTTCTGCTCTGCTTGCGTGGCTGTTTCTGCGGGTACTTCCGAATGTTCGCGTTCATCTGCCCTGCTCTTACGCACAGCAATCGTAAAGATCAACAATCCGAAGACAGCTTTCGCAACAATGTCAGCAATGGTGTAACCGGTTTCCACAGCCACAATCGCTGCACCGCCTGTCACGCCCACCAGTGGCAGCAAATAGACGATCGGGTAGAACGCCCAGGAAGCAACGACCAGAATGGCAGCTGCGTTGATCAGGCCTTTGACTTCATCCGGCTGCTGCGAGATCGATTCTTTGAGACCGACAACCAACTCACGCACGATGTACAGGAACGGAATCATCGCTAGAATCCAGAAAATCGCCCGGGTTCCGACTTGATCCGACACTTCGCCCGGATAGCCAAGAATAACCATTAGCGCGGCTGCGCCGCCGAGTTTAACAGACCGGCTCACAGTCTCACTATTGCTGAGCTTCATCACCAAAATCAGCTCAACCAACAACAGCGGCACTGTTAACAGCCAGTCGACATACCGGTATGCACGGTTAAAGCCTTCTCCCGTTGCCACGATTTCCCCAGTAGTCACCGTCGCTGCCCCGTCCCAAGACAGCATGATTTGAAGATAATGGTAGGCCGCTATAGCCGTTACCAAACCGCTGATCGTGATAGCCATTTGATAGGCCGGCGCAACCGATGACCTCATCAGCCACAAGAACAGCGTGGCCGATGCCATGACGGCCAGACCAAAAGAGAAAACATTTCCGATGAAGCCATATTGACCAATCGATAGACTTTCGAGCTCTAGCATGCCCCTAACCCTCTAGATTGTTGTACTTTGAAATTAGCCATCTGCGGGCTTTAGAAGCCCTTTGGGCCGACGACCAACCTTGATAACGATATAAAACCTACATTACGGTAATTAACTACGCTGGGAGCCGCTTTTGGATCATGAACAAATCTTTATTCGGAAGATTTATTTTCAAGATTCAACGCCGCCTCATAATATTGCCAATCAAAAAGGCCTGCCCAAGATTCAACTCGCACAAGCTTTTAACAACCTTAATTTATTGAAAACGGCTCTTAGCAAACGCTAGATTTTACCCTTGCGGCTCTAACCGCTTCTGACAACTCCCGCGTTAAAGCCAGAACGTCATCACGACCTGCGGCTTCGGTTGCAGCGTTCGCCACGCACTCCACCAGAGCCGAACCCACCACTACGGCATCCGCAAAACGCGCAATGCGCTCAGCTTGGGGTGCGGTACGAATACCGAACCCCACGGCCACCGGCAAGTTTGTATGCTCTCGAATCCGCGCCAGTTCTTTTTCCACTTTTTCAGCGGTGGGTGCCGCAGAGCCAGTAACACCGGTGCTGGAAACGTAGTACAAAAAGCCGGAGGTATTTACCAGTACACCGGGCAGCCGGGCGGCATCGGTGGTGGGCGTTGCCAGGCGAATAAAGTGAATACCGACTTCGCGGGCCGGCACGCACAGTTCGTTGTCATGCTCTGGCGGCAAATCCACCACGATCATGCCGTCTACACCGGATGCTGCGGCATCGTCCAGAAAACGCTCTACACCGTAGCAGTAAATTGGGTTGTAATAGCCCATCAGTACAATCGGTGTGTCCTGATTATGCTCGCGAAATTCACGCACCATCTGCAGGGTTTTGATGGTGTTGTGACCACCGGCCAAAGCCCGCTGGCTCGCAAGTTGAATGGGCGCACCATCGGCCATAGGGTCGGTGAACGGCATTCCCAGTTCGATAATATCGGCACCGGCTTCAGGCAACCCTTTTAAAATCTCCGCGCTGTGCTGATAGTCCGGATAGCCTGCGGTTACAAACGTAACCAGGGCAGCACGGTCTTGCTGGCGCAAGGCTTCAAAACAACGATCAATACGACTTGCGCTCATATCAGGCTTTCCCTTTAACGTCTTTTCCAGCGTCTTTCTCAGCGTTTTCCGCACTGGCGTCCATGGCGGCAAGGACAGTAGACATGTCTTTATCACCGCGGCCGCTCAGGTTGATAACAATCAAATGATCCTGCGGCAATGTCGGGGCCACTTTCATCACGTAGGCAATAGCATGGGCTGTTTCCAGCGCCGGAATAATACCTTCGATGCGACACAGAGTGTGGAAGGCTTCCAGAGCTTCGTCATCGGTAATGGCGGCGTAGCTGACCCGGCCAATATCATTTAACCAGGCGTGTTCAGGGCCAATGCCCGGGTAATCCAGGCCCGCCGAAATCGAATGGGCGTCCTGAATCTGCCCGTCAGCGGATTGCAGCAGGAAGGTACGGTTGCCGTGCAATATGCCAGGGGTGCCGCCTTTCAGGCTGGCCGCGTGGCGCTTGTCCAGGCCTTCACCGGCAGCTTCAACACCCACCATGGCTACGCTGTCATCGTCCAGGAACGGGTGGAACAGGCCCATGGCGTTTGAGCCGCCACCCACACAGGCTACCAGCGTGTCGGGCAGGCGCCCTTCGCGCTCGAGAATCTGCTCGCGGGTTTCTTCACCAATAATCGATTGGAAATCACGCACCATGGCCGGATAGGGATGCGGACCTGCTACTGTGCCAATGATGTAAAAAGTATCAACCACGTTGGTAACCCAGTCACGCAGGGCTTCGTTCATGGCATCCTTAAGAGTGCCTGCACCGCTGGTGACCGGAATTACCTTGGCTCCCAGCAAACGCATGCGCTGCACGTTGGGCTGCTGACGGTGAATGTCGACGCTGCCCATGTACACCACGCACTCCATACCAAAGCGCGCCGCTACGGTGGCAGTTGCCACACCGTGCATGCCCGCCCCGGTTTCCGCGATGATGCGGGTTTTACCCATGCGTTTGGCCAGCAAAATCTGGCCCAGGCAATTATTGATCTTGTGAGCACCGGTATGCAGAAGGTCTTCGCGCTTCAGGTACACTTTCGCACCGCCGAGCTGTTCGGTTAACCGTTCAGCCAGATACAGGGGGCTCTTGCGGCCAACAAAGTCACGGCGCAGCCCGTCCATCTCATCAATAAAGTCTTTTGAGTTGCGTGCACTTGCGTATTCTTTTTGCAGCTCAAGAATGAGCGGCATCAGGGTCTCGGCCACAAAACGGCCACCAAAATGACCAAAAAAGCCGTTGATATCCGGGCCCTGTCGTAGCGTGGTTGCTGTGCTCATGGGATTTACTCCGTTGCGCTGATTCGATTTCTAATTGATAGTCAGTGTAAAGCAGGACAACACAGGGGGAAATCGATAAAATTGCACCAACCTGTGAGAAAAAGTAACCAATTTATGGAACATGCCAACCTGCCTTTACCGTCGCTGAATGCGCTGCGCGCCTTTAATGCTGCGGCACGCCTGCTAAGCATGAGCCGTGCCGCTGAAGCGCTTAACGTGACTCACGGTGCTGTTAGCCGACAAATTGGTCAGCTTGAACAACAACTCGGCATAGCGTTATTCGAGCGCCAGGGCCGCGGCATTGCCTTAACCGTCGCAGGCCACCAGCTGTTCGCTACCACGGATTCGGTTTTCTCACAGCTGGAACAGGTTTGCGAGCGCCTGCGGCGAGAGGCCCGTGATGCGCCCCTGGTGTTGAGCTGCTCGGGTAGCTTTCTGGCGCGCTGGTTTATTCCGCGCCTGGGCCGGTTGCGCCAGGACTGCCCCGATCTGGACATTCACCTGACCACCACCGACGAAGAGCTGCATCTGCCCGCAGGGGTAGACGCAGCTCTGGGCTTTACCTCAGCACCTACGCCCGCGGGGCAAAACCTGATTGTTCTGGGCCCTGAACGAATCGGACCGGTGATGGCCCCCAGTCTGGCCCCTGCCAACCCAGACATGCCGGCGAGCGCCCTGCTGGAGTTGCCGCTACTGGAAACCCTGTCACGGCCGCAAGCCTGGCCACAATGGTGTAAGCATCAGCAATTAGATACGCAGAGTTTGCCGATACGGCAATCGTTCGAACATTTAAATTACATGCTAGAGGCAGCATTGGTAGGGCTGGGCGTGGCAATAGCGCCGCAATATCTGGTGGAGGAAGACCTGCGCAGCGGGCGCCTGCTGGCGCCTTGGGGCTTTATAGAAACCCGCGATACACTGTGCCTGCGGCTTCCCGGTGATACGGTGTCACCGCGGGCCCAGCGCCTGGCCGATTGGCTGGCCAAGGCGCTGGCACGATGACTCTTATCCGGGATCTGAACTTGACTCTGCCGCGTTAGCGCGCGGGCAACGGCATTAGCCCATAGGCACCAGCGTTAGTTCAACGCGACGGTTCTGTTCACGGCCGGACTCGGTGTCGTTAGACGCCACCGGGGAACGCTCTCCGTAACCCATCGCGCGGGTACGCCTGGACTCAATGCCCTGATTCAGCAAAAAGTCACGAACCGACGACGCCCGACGCTCACTCAACAGCTGATTGTAGCTGTCTGCGCCCTGGCTGTCGGTGTGCCCCTCAATCTGAATAACGGTTTGATCAAACTTGTTCAACACAGCGGCAACGGATTCCAGAGTTCCGGCAAACTGCGAGCGAATACTGGTCTGATTCAGGTCAAAGGTAATGTTGCCTGGCATAATCAGCTCGATTTGGTCGCCGTTACGCACCACGCGCACCCCGGTACCCTCAAGCTGTTGGCGCAACTGCGCTTCCTGACGATCCATATACACACCGACACCGCCACCCAGAGCGCCGCCAGCGGCAGCGCCAATCAACGCACCTTTGCCGCGATCACTTTTGCTGGAGGTAGCCACACCGATAGCGGCGCCGCCAAGTGCGCCAATCACGCTACCCTTGGTAGCATTCGATGTTTTCTGTTCGCCGGTGTACGGGTCGTATGTCATACAGCCGCCAAGCGTCAGGCTGGCCAGCGTTACCGCAAGTGTGGTTTTTTTCACAGCGTGTTCCTTATTTCCGTGGGTCTGCGACAGCGTGTTCACACGTCTGTCGTGAATGTATCGATAATGGTTTTAAACACAGTTGCCTGCAAATCGTGGGCCTCGTTGACCAGATGGTGCCGGCCGCGCGGCAACTTGACTTCATGGACCCGGGCAAACTTGTTACGAATAATCCGCAAATTATGAGGCCAATCTACGGTCAGGTCTTTTTCACCCTGGACGACGGTTATATCAAACTCAACCGGACGCGCCGACTCAATATGAGGCACCCACTGGCGCAAGGCCGAAACCCAGTCAACGTGAATAGCACGTGCCTGCAAAGGGTCAGCCTTACGTAGAAATTTCAAAAACTCCGAGTTGCCGCTGTTGGCACTGAATACCCGCCGCCAACGGCTGACAAACGGCTTAAGCACCGTGTGCAACACGCGGGCCTTGACCCAGCCGGCAGGGCGTATCAGCGGCGCCAGTAAAACCACTTTGCGAAACTCTGATGTGTCCCGGGTATGATGATTCGACAACAGATAGTCAATCAATATGGCGCCGCCCGTGCTCTGCCCCACGGCATACCAGGGCCCGCGAATTTTCTGTCGCACCTTCTCCGTCACATCGCTGAGCACCTGCTGGTACTCCAAAAAGCTGCCGATGGCCGCCGGCGTACCGCTGGAAAGCCCGTGGCCTGGTTGGTCATACGCCAGCACATCGAAGCCTTCTCCCAGGCAGCGGTCTATCAGCTGGGTGTAAAGCCCGACGTGGTCAAAGTAGCCGTGCATGACAAACACCGTTCCACGGCAGTGTGTTGCCGCTGTGGTGCGGTAATAGTGCACCATGACCTGATGCTTGCCGGAATTCACATAGCCTTGATGATATGCCACCTGCGAATGCTCTACCCAAAGGTCCAGCCCATAAAAATGACAGTAAGCCACCATTTCACGGCTCAGCTCTCTATCGTTTTCCGGTTCGAACGCTTCCAGCCTGTCCAGCAACGAATTACGGTCCCAGTCGGGTATTTTTATAGTATCTGTTTTCCAGTACACGAGGGGCTAAACACCTGTGGTAATTAAGAAACATTCGTTGAGGGCGTCACGTTCTGCGCCTTTAAGCTCTCGAAACCTTACTGGTCGCGAAGCCAGTCGTCCAGCGTAAGCTGGCCATTGCACAGCGCCTCTTTACGGTTTTTGGGCCAGCGTTTGATTTTCCACTCCAGCTGCATGGCCTGGCCGCGGCCACCCACACAGCTCTGAAACGCCAGAACCAGCGGGCCCTTGCCGCGAAGGCTGCGGGCACCTCTGGCGCCGCCTTGATGCTCAGCAAAACGCCGTTCCACATCGATAGACACACCGGTGTACAAGGCGCCAGCGGCAGTTCGCACCAAGTAAACCGACCACTCAGCCGTCACCGCTCACGACTCCTGCGGCGACTTCCTGTTGCGGCTCGGCTTTTTTCTGCTGCAACCACAAGCCGGCCATAATCAGTACCAGCCCTACGTAAGTAGACGGCAAAATTCGCTCACCCAAAATAAACCAGATAAACACCAACGATAAAAACGGCGATATAAAAATAAGATTGCTGACTTTCGCCGTGTTTTCGGCTTTTTTCATGGCGTAGGACCACAGCACGAACGCAATGCCCATTTCAAACACGCCAACATAACCGGCCGCCAACAGTGAACCCGTCAGCGAAAAATGCAGGCTGTCGGTGGCTACAGCCGCTGCAACAATTACCGGCAAACCAAATAGAAAATTCAGGAACAAACCCACCACCGGATCACGGGTATCGCGGGTGGCAATAATCCAATAGCTGGCCCATACCAACGTACTGCCAACGGCAAAGGCCACTCCCAGCGGATCTGAAAAGCTCAGGTCGGTTACCGCGCCACGGGTGGCAATCACAAATACGCCGGCGTAACACACCAGCCCGGCCGCGATGTCGCGCCCGCGCAGGCGCTGGCCTAGAAACGGAACAGACAGGTAAGCCAACACCAGCGCCCAGGTATAATTGATGGGCTGGGCTTCCTGAGCCGGCAGGCGGTCAAAGGCGCCAAACAGAAGGAAATAGTACAGGCACGGGTTAATCAGACCCATCATAAATGACTGCGCATACTGCCCGCGGCGAAGCTGGAACACCAAGCGCCAGCGGCCCTGAACCACCAGAATGGTGCCCATCACCAAAATAGAGGCCACACAGGCAATTAACAACAGCTGCAGCGGGGACAAATCCGCCAGTGCCAACTTGAACGCGGTGGCCACGGTGGACCACAGTAATACCGTGGCGAGGCCGTACATCATGGCCTGTTTTTGATTGGTCATAGTTTAAACTCTCACCGCGGCTTTGATGCCGTACTATAGGCATCGCAGTATACCCATCCTTACCGGCCTTATACAGGTCGTTAATTTGCTAACAATATCGCCTTGTGCCAGCCTTAAGCCTGATTCTGTGCCATTACTGGAGGCTATCGCCATGAACAAACGAGTTCAAAGCGTTCTCACCACCACAGCGCTTGTTAGCCTGCTAAGCGCTGCCAGCGCCTTGGCTCAGCAGACTCCGGCGATTGAGAAGATTACTGAAAGTTTCAGCGAGCCGGCAGCGGCCGGAACACACACGGCGTTTTACAACGATGCGCAGTTACATAGGTTCGTGAATGCGCAGCAACAGATTGGCAATTTACAGAATGATTACAAAGACCGCATTGACGGCGCCGAGTCTGAAGCCGATGTCAAAAGACTGGGCGAAGAAGTGAATGCTCGAATGGCAAAGATTATTGAAAGTCAGAATATGGATATTGACACCTATAACGCCATCGCAATCGCCTACAATAGCGAACCGAGTATTCGCAACCGAATTGACGCCTTGATGCCCTAATTCTCTGACGCCCGAGCGACTTGCCTGGCTCAGTTTCCTGTCATCAGTGCAGATACAAAACCGATACCCTCGGCAGCCATAACTTGCGCGCCAGTGGCTGTCAGTTCACTGATAAAGCGAAACTTGGCGCTCGGCTCTACAGGATAGGCTTTCAGCCTGTAAACCATACCCCAAGGCTTGTTAGACACCACAACCAATACCGGTTTCCAGGTTTTGGTGAGCGGGTGGGTGAATGCGACGGTGCGCAGCAGCGTCATCGCCCTCGCCATATCATGGTGGGGCTGCAGGTGAAACTCGGCAACGCACATAAGGTGATTGGTGCCGTCATTGCCATTGGCAATCAGCGAGTCCCACAGTTTGCTGTGAGGCACCACAATCACCGTGTCGTCTGGCGTTAACAGTTCGGCCGCGCGGGTGCCAATGGCGCGCACTTCGCCGTATTGGCCGTTAATTTCGATCCAGTCACCAGGCCGGTAAGGCATTTCGTAAAGGGTGACAATGCCGGCAATCAGACTATTGGCGTAATCTTTGAACGCAAAACCCAGGGCCAAACCACTCCTGTGGCGGCACCAGAAAGCGGCCAACTCGCTGATCACCCAGGGTTTATCCAAGGGTTGCTGCTGGCCCCGCTCACGCAGCGTTCGAATTGCATCAACGACCGCTTGGGCGTGTTCTTTACGATCGGGCCCCGGCGCTATCCTGTGCAGTTGCTCATCGCTCAGTTCGAGTATGCTGTCCAGGCTTTCGAACGGCTCTTCTCGCCGGGAAATAGTGGCCCCGAGCTGATCCACCCAGTGCGTTAAGCCTCCCATCAGAGTACGCCGGACAGATGCTTCCGCCCGCGTCCATTGTTCTATCGGGATCAACCCGCCCGGTAGCACCGGATTGTCGTTACCGCTGCTGCCATTACCGTTATCGCCACCTCCCTGCTCCGGCTTGTGCTTGGCCACTCGCGCTCCAATACATTAATAATTGTTAAAGACGTAATAACTTACAACATAGCTCGAAAGCGCAGCACCACGATGCTATTCGGCAACCAGCCAGTCCATCTGTTGGCCCAGGCCCAGCCGCGCGGTCGGCTCCAGATCGCTCATCATCGCCGACAGCCGTTCATCCATACCCCAGGGTGGATTGATGACCAGCATTCCGGAACCCACCATGCCGCGCTCCGGTGGCGTATGCAGTCGCACTTCACTACGCAGGATTTTGCGAATCGGGTCGGCCCTGAGGCCATCCAGCAAAGTCTGCTCAAGACCAGAGGTCAAGATGGGATACCACACCAAAAACACCCCGTGGCGGCATTTTTGCCACGCACGGCTGAGTGTTTCGGCTACGGCGTTATAATCGGTTTTTACTTCGTAAGACGGGTCAATAAGCACGAGCAAGCGCGGCTGACGGGGTGGAAGCACTTTCAGCAGTCCCGCCATACCGTCCTGATGGGTTACTCTTAATCGTTTACCAGAAGCCCATTGGCTCAAACTGCTGGTTTCTGACGGGTGCAGTTCGAACACACCCAGGTTGTCTTGCGCGCGTAAAAAATGCCCAAACCATGCAGGCGACCCAGGATATTGGTGCAGGTTCGCGCCGGAGTTTAGTTGCTGTAAAAACGGCCGCAACAGCTGCCAATCGGCTGCCGCCAGGCTGTCCAGCTGGGGCCAGAGTTTGCGGATACCCGCATCAGCTTCGGCGGTTTTGCGGGCCCGCTCATCATCAAGATCGTAAAGCGCACTGCCTGCGTGGGTGTCGATACAGGCTATTCCCGACGCTTTTGCTTGCATCATATTCAGTGCCAGCACCAGCGCCGCGTGCTTGTGTACATCGGCGAAATTGCCTGCATGAAAGGCATGGAGATAACTCAGCATAAACGGGCTCCCGGTTAATGGGAGCCATTAAGCCCGACCACGACTGGTGTGTGCAAGCGCATCACAGCTGAACAACGCCCACCACAGTCACCCTGGTATATCAGGACGTATCAGCAACCACTTTTCCAGTGTGCTATTGCCAGTTTTCCGGCGCTCATTACTGCGCTGTGGTCCAGCAGAGTCAGCCGTTCCTGACGATGCAGAGGAACTTTTTTTAATGTTTTGCCAGGCTGTAAAAATGCTGGCGGGCGTTCCTGCAAGCTGGATAACTGAGTTGCTCATGATCCCATTCTCCACGGTGTTTAATTGACGAGGGCGCACAAGAGGCGCACCAAACGCTCTCTTGACGTCAATGTAACAGCACGAATAGTTATTGCAAATCATTCTCATTTTTATTTTTGATAGAGATCAACTACAATTTGCGCAAGCGTCTTGTTGCGCCTCAAAATGCAAACGCGAACTCGTATCATTAAAAATAACTTATTTTCGGAGTTGATTATGCCCTTTCTATCCCGCCCGGCGCCGCTGGCGATTGCCGTTTCTGTGTTACTTGTCGCCGGCTGCGGCACCAACGGTGCCGTTGCCAAAAACCAGCCCGCTGACCAGAATATTGGCAAGAACATTAATAACAGTGCAGTGGTAACCCACTACGCAGACGTTGCTCACGCCACCTTTGAAGATGCGTTGATAACCGCACGGGCTCTGAACGCCGCAACTGACCGCCTGATTACCAACCCCACCGAAGCCAACCTGAATGCCGCTAAAGAAGCCTGGTACGCAGCACGCGTTCCTTACCAGCAAAGCGAAGTCTTCCGTTTTGGCAACACGTTGGTTGACGACTGGGAAGGCCAGGTAAATGCTTGGCCGCTGGACGAAGGCATGATCGACTACGTCCAATCTGACGGTTACCAGTACGAGCTGGGCAACGCTGGCGCAACCGCCAATATTATCGCCAGCACCAGTATTAACGTGGGTGGCGAACAGCTGGACGTAAGCACTCTGACGGCTGAATTGCTGGCCGACCTGAACGAAATCGGCGGTTCCGAAGCCAACGTTGCCTCTGGCTACCACGCCATCGAGTTTTTGTTGTGGGGCCAGGATCTGAATGGCTTTGACGCCGGTAATGGCGAGCGGCCAGTCAGCGACTACCAGCAAGGTAAAGAGTGCACCAACGGCAACTGCGATCGCCGTGGCCAATACCTCGACGCCGTGACCGAGCTGCTGGTTGACGATCTGGAATGGATGACCGCGCAGTGGGCCGAGGGTTCCTCCGACAACTACCGCGCTCAACTGACGTCTGCCGATGCGGGCGAAGGCGTGCAAAAAATGCTGTTTGGCATGGGCTCCCTGTCACTGGGCGAACTGGCAGGTGAACGCTTGAAAGTTGCATTAGAAGCCAACTCCTTTGAGGACGAACACGACTGCTTCAGTGACAACACCCATAATTCGCACTACTACAACGGCCAGGGCATTCAAAACGTTTACACAGGAACCTATCGCCGGGTAAACAACTCTGTGGTCACCGGCCCGTCATTGGCTGATTTGGTCGAGCAAACCAACCCGCAGCTGAATGCCGAACTGAACAAACAGCTGGACGAAACCATGCAGGAGCTGGCCCTGATGAAAGCCAAAGCCGAATCCTCACAGGCCCCTATGGCGTTCGATATGATGATTGCACCAGGTAACGATGAAGGCGCGAAAATTGTTAACGACGCTATCATGGCATTGGTTGTTCAAACCGGTTCTATTGAACAGGCCGCCCGCGAACTGGGTATTGAAGCCCTGTCACCAGACGACGCCGGCCACGCATTCTGAGGCAAAATGAAAACAATTTTACTAACCGGAGCGCTGGCATTTGCCAGTGCTTCCCTGTTCGCCGGCGCTCAAATCGCCACTAAAGCCAGCGCCGACAGTTCTAGCGAACACGCCGGCTATGCGCTGCAAACCACCCCGATGACCGGTGGCGCCGGCACCGTAAACCAGTCCGATACCAACGCGTTTTCCCTGCCCCAGGGCAACCTGTCGATGACCAAGCGGCTCGATTTCAGCGTTGGGAACAGTTTTTTCCGCAACCCCTGGGTAGAAGCGCCTGCCAGCACCCAGGCTCGTGACGGCCTTGGCCCGCTGTTCAACACTAACACCTGCCAGGGTTGCCACTTGAAAGACGGCCGCGGCCACCCGCCGGCGGTTGATACACCCTCGGTCTCTTTGTTTCTGCGCCTGGCCGTGCCCCACGACCCTATTGAAGACGCCGACATTTTGCGCACCAACGGTTTCAAGCCCCACCCGGTCTACGGAGCGCAGCTGCAAACCTCTGCCCTGCCCGGCGCCAAGCCCGAAGCCGACATGGTTTTGAGCTGGGCAAAACGCGTTGACGTGCTTGCTGACGGTACTGAGGTAGAATTACGCGAGCCTGTGTACACCATAGAGAATGCTAACTATGGGCCTTTGGGAGACGACCTGTTGATTTCACCGCGAGTAGCACCCCCAATGATTGGCATGGGGCTGCTGGAAGCCATTCCCGCCGAAACGGTGGCAGCCCTAGCCGACCCGGATGACGCCAACAGCGACGGCATCAGCGGAAAGGTTAACCAGGTGTGGGACATCGCCAGTGGCCAGACTGTCGCCGGGCGCTTTGGCTGGAAAGCCGCGGAACCCGATGTGCACCAGCAGAGCATGGGCGCCTTTGCCGGTGATATGGGCCTTACCTCATCACTGAAAACCACCACCGACTGCACCCCAAGCCAGAACTGCGCCGACTGGGCCAATGGCGGCGAACCGGAAGTGACGGACAAAATTGCCGACTTTGTGACTTTTTACTCCAAAAGCCTGGCGGTTCCGGCCCGCCGCGATATGGACAGCGGCGTCGTTCAGCAAGGCGCCCGGCTGTTCAACGAAACCGGTTGTGCGGCTTGCCACACACCCACCCACGTCACCGGTGTTGATCCACAACGCCCTGACCTGAGCAGCCAGACCATATGGCCTTACAGCGATCTGTTGCTGCACGACATGGGGCCGGCGCTGGCAGACGGTCGCGACGAGTTTCTGGCCGACGGTAACGAATGGCGCACGTCTCCTCTCTGGGGTGTTGGCCTGGCTCAACAGGTGAACCCGCTGGCCGGGTTTTTACACGATGGTCGGGCTCGCACCCTGGAAGAAGCTATTCTCTGGCACGGTGGCGAAGCGCAACCGGTCAGCGACCGTTATCGCCAGATGGCAGAACAGCAGCGCCAGGCACTGATTGAATTTCTGAACTCACTGTAAGGACGTTTTATGTTGCGATTGACCCGCTATTTCCGCACCGCCGCAATTGCCCTGTTAATGCCGACACTGGCACTGCCAGGCCTTGCACTGGCTGCTTCTGCGGAATCCGGAACGGCTGTGGAACAGCAGACGCGCGCAGGCTGGCATCAGGCTATCGGCCGCGGTTATCAGGCTTTACCAGTCAAAGCAAGCTGCCAACTGCTGGTTCAGGTGGCCACCCATGTGGTCGATAACAGCCAACAGTTGGTCGCAGACTGGAGCGAGTTCAAACCCCACTATCTGGCCACCGACAACTACACCCACGCCACCATTCGCGCCGCCATGACCGCGCTGGAAGTGGCCGAAGAGCGCCGTCTGGCCACCCCCATGGGATTACGCGGTAATGGCAAACGCTCTGCTTATGCGGCTGACGCCTGGCGCAGTGGCAGCAGTCTGGCCAGCATTGGCGCCAGCGTTGACGGCTTGCAACAATACTTCCTGCCCGGTCTTGAAAAGCTGTTAACCAACCAGGGCGATAGCGATCTGGCGGAACGCATCCACAAGCAGTTTGGCGAAGTGCAGGAGCACTTTCCGGCGATGGACCTTGCGCTTGCGCCATTGCTGGAAGACGACAACGCCTTCCGCAGCCTTCAGGGTCTATATGTTGACTTGTCGCAGCTGACAACGCTGGTCAACGGCGAAGCCGCCACCAGCCTTGGGGTGATTCGTGGTTTTAACTCCAGTGATGGCGACTGAACCATTATGAGTTTAAGTCGCAGACATTTCCTGGCGGCCGTTGCTGGCGCCATGGGCGCAAACGGCTGGAGCCTGACTGGTTGCTCGCTGTTACCGGCAAAAGCTGACTCACTGAAAAGCCGCGAGTACGTGGGCGCCAGCAAACTCAGCGATGGCCGCTTTGCCGTGCAAAGCTTGAACAACGACAGCACACCACGCTGGCAAACCCCCGTTGAGGCCCGCTGCCACGGGGGCTGTTTTCGCCCGCATAATGCCCAGGTACTGATTTTCGAGCGCCGACCCGGCTGGTGGTTTCACGTGTTTGACAGCCGCAATGGCGAGCGCCTGGCACACATAAAAGCTAACGACGGCGAGCACTTTTACGGCCATGGCGTGTTCTCCCCCGATGGTCGCTATTTGTACACAACAGCCAGCCGCTACCAGCGCGGCGACGGCATTATTGCGGTGTATGACGCCCACGCCGGTTATGAACGTGTCGACACGCTCGACCTGGAAGGCATAGGCCCACACGAACTGCATCTGCACCCGGATGGCCAAACCCTGGTTGTCGCTCTGGGTGGCATAAAAACCCACCCGGATTACGATCGCATCAAGATGAATCTCGAGTCCATGGCACCCGCGCTGATGCTGGTAGACCGCACCACCGGCCAGGGCAAGCTGATCCGCATGGGCACAGGCGCGCCAGCACAGGAACTGGCGACTCTCCCCCTGCACTGGGACAACCATCTGGTTTAGCCCATCCACAGCGACTGGTATGCTTGGCACTCACTTTTCACAGGGAATGCCGGTGTGCCAACGTCCAAAACACCTCTAGACCGACTTTACGGGCTGATCGCCAACGAAGAAGACGCACGGGTCTGCAAAGACATTCCCGAATCAGCCTGCCGCGAAGTACCGCGCAACTTTTTCCTGATTCTGGTGGCAAACGTTCTCACTAAACTCGGTGATTTACTGATCAGTCCAAAAACGGTGCTGGCCTGGTTGATGAGCGCGGTTGGCGCCCCTGCCCTGGTGGCCTGGCTGGTACCCATCCGTGAATCCGGTTCTATGGTTCCGCAAATGGTGATAGCCGCCTGGGTGCGGCGTAAACCGGTGCGCAAATGGTTCTGGACTCTGGGCAGCCTGGGCCAGGCCCTGAGCGTGGCCGCCATGGCCGCCAGCGTCTGGTTTCTGGACGGTTACAGCGCCGGCTACGGCCTGATCGCCGCGCTCATCCTGTTCTCTCTGTCTCGCGGTTTCTGCTCGGTGTCAATGAAGGACGTTCAGGGCAAGTGCATTCCAAAAACCCGTCGCGGCCGCTTGTCTGGCCTGGCTTCCACCATCGGCGGCACGGCCACCGTTGCCCTTACCGTCCTATTGTTCTGGGATCGGGGCGATCCAAGCATGGCATTTTACAGTCTGCTGCTGTTGCTGGCTGCCGCTTTGTGGCTGATTGCCGGCGCGCTGTTTGCCGGCGTCGACGAGTACCCCGGTGAAACCGGCGGTGGCGGCAACGCCATCCACGATGCCATTTCCAGCCTGTCGCTGCTAAAAACCGATAAGCCATTCCGCCACTTTGTGATCACCCGCGCTCTGCTGCTGTGCTCTGCCCTGGCCGCACCGTATTTCGTGGTATTGGCTCAACAACAAACCGAATCCGGCTGGGCATTGGGGGTTTTCTTGTTGGCCAGCAGCCTGGCCAGTTCATTGAGTGCCAGTTTTTGGGGCTGGGCTGCCGATACGTCTAGCCGCAAGGTCATGATTCGCGGCGCACTCATGGCCAGTATAGTGTGCCTTGGCGTTGCAGGTACGGCTCTGGTAATGGGGGAATCTATGGGCGGTGTGTGGTTCTATCCAAGTGCCTTTTTTGTGCTCAGCATCGCCCACGCCGGCGTGAGGCTTGGCAGAAAAACCTATCTGGTGGACATGGCGGGGGGCAACAAGCGCACAGATTACACCGCGGTCAGCAATACCGTTATCGGTGTTTTACTGCTGGCAACCGGGGCCCTGACGGCGCTGATCTCAACCTTTTCGAATATTGCGGTTATTCTGGTGCTGGGGCTTATGGGCCTGGCCGGCGCGTTCAGCGCCATGGGCCTGAACGAGGTGACCGGCGACGATAACCGCTGAGCGTCAAGCACCGGCTGCGCTGATGTTTAAAAAGCTTTGCTAGCCCTTTGGATTGCTTTGAGGGTGGTAACCAATACGAAACCCACCCCAATGCTTGCCATCAATGTAAATAGGTACTGACAGGTCGTGCATGATTTCACCCGTGTCGCGGCGGTAGGTTTGCAGCAGCATTTCCTGGGTATGGCTGCCACAGCGAATGCCCGTGCGATCATTGAACAACCGTTTACTGCGGCTACGGGCCAAATCGGTGGCGGCGTTGCCGGTAGACGCGTGGGCGAACTCGCGGTTATGGGTAGGCACGTAGCCATCCGGAGCCGTGGTAATAGCGTAAACAATCTGTGCGTTGGCGCCCTTTATGGCTTCCTGAATAACGGGCAGGGCCTGATCAGTAAAGCGGTCATATCCGCAGGTGTATTTCGGCGGATTGGTGTTGGCCAAAGGCTGGCGATTGCGATCGAACAGGGCCGCGGCGTTGAGCTTATTGTCGCGTAGAGCTTGCTCAAAAACATCGGCAACCTGCGCTGCACCAACGCTGGCGTGCTGGAAAAACGGACGGTGGTAACTGGTCTCGCTGTTCAACGCAAACACCGCGTTCGTGGTTTCAGCAATTTCCATAAGGCGGGTAGCCTGCTGTGCCAGCGAAGCTACACTAACATCGCTCTCGGTGATGTCATCGCGCACCGTTTCAATCACTGTGAATATCTGCTGCAGATTGTGCTCGTTATCGCGATCGATACTGGCAATCTGCGCGACCTGCTGCTGAAGCTGGTCAGACTGCTCGCGAATGCCGTCCAGCTGTGTTCCCACCGATTCCACCGACGCCACACCCTGCTCAATACTGACGGTCAAGGCTTCTATGCCGGTCACAATCTGCGCGGTGTCTTCGCGAATTTCTCCCAGGGTGCCCGCAACATCGGCCGTGGCCTCTGCCGTGCGGCGCGCCAGCTGTCTTACCTCGTCGGCAACCACCGCAAACCCGCGCCCCTGTTCGCCAGCGCGAGCCGCTTCAATGGCCGCGTTCAAAGCCAACAGATTGGTTTGCTCAGCAATGCTCTGAATCGTGCTCGTGACTCCCTGAATACGATTAGACTTTTCGTTGAGCTGCTGAATGCGCAACAAGTTTTCATCAGACTGGCGGTGCACATTACGGATACGCTCGATCACCTGCACCAGCGCTTGGCGGCCGTCCTGGCTCGCCGAACTGGCCTGCTGCGCAAGGGCCGATGCATCATTGGCCTGCAAAGTCGATGCCTGAGTGGCGCCAGTAATCTCGCCGGCGAATTCGGCAAGCCTGGCGGTTTCCTTCACCTGGCGGTCCAGCCGCAGTTTCAGCTGATCGGCAGCATAAGACACTTCTGCCGCGGAAATGGCGTTGGTATTGGCGCTGTGGCGAAGATTTTCCAGCAGTGCGCGGCCTGCTCTCGCATCGCTGAGCAGCTGCGCGCACAAACTTGCAAGCGGGTGACCCGGCGCTAACTGGCCCTGGCTGAGATGAATGAGGCTGCGCTGTGCCGGAGCGAGAATCCGCAAAGTAACAAAAACACTGGCCACCACCAGGCCTGCGGCCAACCCAATCATTATAGAAACCAGATCGATCACGGTCACGAACGCAACCAAAACACCAGCGGCCAAAGTAAGCAGCACTGCCAGCAGGCCCCAGCCTTTCGCTGCTTTGTCTAAAAACACCATGTGTTCACCCCGTTGTTACCCTTGTTTTTTGTCGGACGCAGCACGCAATCTGCCGTTTTTCGCCAATGGCACCCACAGCTTATCTGAAAAATTATCATCGGGCCTTGTGACTTTAGTAAAAATTGAGGTGCACTCACTTAACGACTGCAACAGGCATTTCTGAAGCGAATAGCCAGTCTAAATGTGCAGAACAAAAAAAACCGGAGCCATGGCTCCGGTTTTTCGAACTGTGCTGATGCTTACTGGGTCACGTCGTCCATAGAATCTTCCACGTCATCCCCAGCTTCTTCTGCGGCTTCATCGACTTCTTCACCGGCATCTCCGACGTTGTCTTTGATTTCTTCCCCGGCGCTATCGTTCTGCCCGGTAGCGTCTTCATAGGTTTCTTCAACAGAATCGCCGGCGTCATCGGCCATATTGCTAATGTTATCGCCGGCCTCGTCCATATCTACCGTCTCGTCATCGTCAGAACTGCAACCCGCCAGGCCCAAAGTCAACACCAGTGCCAATGCGCTAATTGTTACTTTTTTCATGAGAATTCTCCACTGATCGTAATTGGAAACTGCGCTCAGATTACGCTGTGACCCCGCAATAACACAATTACACAAGGGTTACCCTTTGGTTAATCGGGCAAGGTGCTAGAACCACTCGGTTTTCATGGCCAAGCAGGTATCGTCCATGTTTCGCAGCAGGACCAGGTCATGGGCAGCAGTGGGTAATTCCCAGTGAAAAAAGTATTGTGCGGCCTGCAGCTTGCCCTCATAAAAATGGCGTTCTCGATCGTTGCTGGCATTGCTCAACCCTACCGCGGCAGCATTGGCCTGACGCAGCCACATCCAGGCCACACAGATGTGACCGAACAGGTGCAAATAGCAGGAGGCGTTGGCCAGGGTCTGCTCGGTTTCACCGGCCATCAGCGTTTTACCCAGGCTTTGGGTCACTTTTACCGCCTGCTGCAGAGTCTCGCTGAGTGACAGAGCCCAGGGCTCGCAGCGGGCGCTGGTGGCGGCTTGCAGATCGGCCTGCATGGCCTGAAGCAGCAACTGCAAGCCATGGCTTTGGTTCTGCCACACTTTGCGGCCCAGCAGATCCAGTGCCTGAATGCCATTGGTGCCTTCGTGGATCGGGTTCAACCGGTTATCACGCCAGCATTGCTCCACCGGATATTCTCGGGTGTAACCTGCACCGCCGTATACCTGAATCGCCAGATCGTTCGCTTTGGGGCCATATTCCGACGGCCAGGCTTTAATCACCGGGGTCAGAAGATCCAGCAGTTGCCCGGCTTCTTGGCGTTTTTGCGGCTCCGGGTGAGTGTTCTGGTCGTCCATCAGCCGGGCGCCATAAAGGCACAGCGCCAATCCACCTTCGCTGTAGGCTTTTTGGGCCAGCAGCATGCGCCTGACATCGGCGTGCTCAATAATCGGCACCTGTTCACTTTGCGGATTGTTATCCGCTGCCCGGCGCCCCTGCAGACGATCTTTGGCATAGGCCAGGCTGTGCATATAACCACGGTAACCAATCACCGCCGCGCCACAGCCCACGCCAACACGGGCCTCGTTCATCATCTGGAACATGTACTTCAATCCCTGATGGGGCTCGCCCACCAGGTAACCGTGGCATTCGGCGTCGTCACCAAAACTCAAGGCAGTAGAGGTGGTTCCACGGTAGCCCAGCTTGTGAATCAAGCCGGCCAAAGCCACACCGTTACGTTCTCCCAACCCGCCAGTTTCGTTCAAACGGAGTTTAGGCACAATAAAAAGTGAAATACCCTTCACACCGGCCGGCGCACCTTTTATCTTGGCCAGCACCATATGTACGATATTCTCGGTGATGTTTTGCTCGCCACCGGAGATGTATATCTTCGCGCCCTTGATCAAGTAATGACCAGCGTTGTCAGGCGTAGCCGACGTGCGAATGTCTGCCAGCGACGAACCCGCATGGGGTTCGGTAAGGGCCATGGTGCCGGCGTATCGACCATCGAGCATGGGCGGCAGAAACAGGCTCTTCTGAGATTCATTGCCAAACACTCGAATCAGGTTTGCCGCTGCGGTGGTCAGGAACGGGTAGCCCGCGGTGCCGGGATTCGCCGCGGTAAAAAAGCCGTTACAGGCCGCCATGACCGTTTCCGGCAGCTGCATGCCGCCAAGCTCGTAATCGTAACGACCGGCAATGAAACCAGCGCGGGCATAGGCGTCAAACGCCTGTTTTACCTGTGGCAGCATGATCACCTTGCCATCCACAAACCGGGGTTCGTCCTGATCGGCGGCCCGATTGTGATTGGCGAATGTCTCCCGCGCCATTTTGTCAGCGGTCTCGATGACGGCATCGAAGGTATCGCGGCTGTGGTCAGCAAAACGCTCGCGCTCGGCCAACACATCAATACCCAGTACTTCGTAAAGTTGGAACGACAGGTCGCGACGGTCAATCAGGGTATCGGTCATTACGCGGTCTCCGGCTTTGGGCCATTTTCATACGGCCGTTTTAAAATTGCTGCGCTCTTTATGCCACAGATAACCGCTGGATAGCCACTCTTTAACATGGCGCCAACATGAGCGCGGTTATAGCGCCAGGCCACAAGTTCCTTGACCTTCAGACTGCGGCACGTATCATTCTTTTGATATTTTTTATACGGAGTAATCATGACGGAGAGGTCGCACAACTGCTGGTTTACATCAGATCTACCTCGCCTGGATGACATCGCCCGCTATCGTGGCAAGCTTCCCTATTTTCCAGACCCTCCACGGCATTAGGCAGCTCATCGTTAACGGGTGCTAGCTCGCTGGTGATAGCCCGTTGGTAATAGATCGCTGGTACCATCTTTTTCTGTCCTACACCTACAATTGAGATTGCGATGTCGCTCCCCCTGGTTGTTTTACTGCCCTTCTTAGGCGCCATGGCCGCACCACTTTTCGCGCAAGGCGGGCGCACAGCCATCGCTATTGCGTCAACCGTTCCCGCGCTGATTGCGCTCGCCGCGTTGTTCCCCCACTGGCAAACACTGGCAGACGGCGGCGTTGTCCTGCACACCTACGAATGGTTACCTGCGATGGGGCTGTCGCTGAGTTTCCGCCTGGATGGCTTGTCACTGCTGTTCGCACTGCTGATTCTGGTGATTGGTATCCTGATCATTCTCTACGCCCGCTACTATTTGAAACCTGAAGAAAACATTGGCAAGTTTTACGGCCTGCTGCTGTGTTTCAAGGGTTCAATGCTTGGCATTGTGCTTTCCAGCAATTTGTTGCTGATGCTGATTTTTTGGGAAATCACCAGCTTAGTGTCGTTTTTACTGATCAGTTTCTGGACCCACAAAAAAGGCGCGCGGCGCGGTGCCCGCATGGCGCTGACGATCACCGGCGGCGGTGGCCTGGCCCTGTTAGCAGGTATTCTCATCATCGGTCAGATTGTCGGCAGCTACGAGCTGGACGATGTGCTGGCCGCAGGGCCCATCATCAAAGCACACGCGCTTTATCCGGTTGCGCTCACTTTGGTGCTGCTCGGCGCATTTACAAAATCGGCCCAGTTCCCATTCCATTTCTGGTTGCCCCACGCCATGCAGGCGCCTACGCCGGTATCGGCCTACCTGCACTCGGCCACGATGGTTAAGGCCGGCATATTCCTGCTGGCGCGGCTGTATCCGGCGCTGGCAGGCACTGAACAATGGTTTTACATGGTCAGTTTTACCGGCATGGCAACGCTGCTTTTAGGCGCTTACATCGCCATGTTCAAACACGACCTCAAAGGCTTACTGGCGTACTCCACTGTGAGCCATCTGGGGTTGATTGTTCTGTTGCTCGGCATGGGTACGGAACTGGCCACAATTGCTGCCCTGTTTCACGTCATCAACCACGCCACGTTTAAGGCCTCACTGTTCATGGCGGCCGGCATTATTGACCATGAAACCGGCACCCGCGATATGCGCCGCATTAACGGGCTTTGGCGATTTATGCCCCACACCGCCACCCTGGCAATGGTGGCAGCGGCCTCTATGGCCGGTGTACCGCTACTGAACGGCTTTCTCAGTAAGGAAATGTTTTTCGCTGAGTCTCTGGCACTCAACCTTCCCGGTTACTGGGCCTGGCTACCGCCCATTGTGGCGACCTTGGCCGGCATTTTCGGGGTTGCTTACTCCGCCCGGTTTATCCATGACGTGTTTTTTAACGGCAAGCCCGTAAATCTGCCCATCTACCCACCTCATGAACCGCCGCGCTATATGAAAATCCCTGTGGAAATATTGGTGTTCGCCTGTCTGATGGTGGGTATTTTCCCGGCCATATCCGTGGGCCCCCTGCTTTACGCCGCATCTTCCGCAACCTTGGGCGTGCCAGCACCGGACTATCAGTTGGCAGTGCTGCACGGTTTTAACCTGCCACTGTTTATGAGCTTTTTGGCGTTCTTTGGCGGCTTGCTGATGTACAGCCAGCGCGAGCGTTTCTTTGCCTTTCACGACCGCTTCCGCGAGATTGATGAAAAAGCGATCTTCGAAAAAGTGGTGTTCAGCCTTGGCCTCAGGGCCAACCGGTTTACCGCCGCCACCGAGAACGGCTCACTGCAGCGCTACGTTATGCTGTTAATTGTCAGCGCTCTGGCCGTGGCGTTTTTACCGATCAGCAAAATGGGCATTTTTATCGGCAGCAACGGGCTAACCCCGGTGGACTGGCCCACGGCAACTTTGGGTGCGGTTCTGATTGCCAGCGCTCTGGCCACTGCAGCCATGCACCGTGAACGCTTCTTTGCGCTGGTACTGATCAGCGTCGTCGGGTTGTTAACCGCGCTCACCTTTGTGCGTTTCTCGGCGCCAGATCTGACGATGACCCAACTGTCGGTAGAAGTCGTCACCGTTGTGCTGTTAATGCTGGCACTTTACTACATGCCCTCATGGACACCCGTTGAGAGCAGCCGTGGTCGCCGCGTTCGTGACATGGGGATAGCCCTGTTAGCCGGCAGCGGCATGACCATAATTACCCTAGCCATTCTGACCCAGCCGTTCAGTTCGATTTCCGAGTTCTTTCTGGCAAACAGCAAAACAGGTGGTGGTGGTACCAACGTGGTCAATGTGATCTTGGTGGATTTCCGCGGCTTCGACACCTTGGGTGAAATTTCAGTGCTGGCGATTGCAGCGTTGGGCATTTTTGCAATGCTCAAAAACACGACACTTACGCCGCCTCCGGGCGACGGCCTGGGCCACGCATGGGCCCGCCAAAGCCACCCCACCATGCTCAAACAGATTGCCCGTCCGATGCTACCAATGGCGCTGATGGTATCCGCGTTTATATTCCTGCGCGGTCATAACCTGCCAGGGGGGGGCTTTATTGCCGGGCTGATAACCGCCGTTGCGCTGATTCTTCAGTACATCGCCAGTGGCTTTTCCTGGACCGAAGACCGCATCGCCATGCGCTATCACAATGTGATTGCGCTAGGTCTGCTGTTTGCCGTTATTACTGGCGCCGGCAGCCTGGCGTTTGGTTATCCGTTCCTGACCTCCACATTCGGCTATATCACCTGGCCGGTGGTGGGTAAGTTCGAGCTGGCCTCGGCGCTGGTGTTTGACCTGGGTGTGTACCTGGCGGTGGTGGGTGCCACACTGCTGATGCTGGTCAGTGTAGGCCGCATCAACCCCCATTCCGCTATCCGTCCTGTAAACAGCGAGTCGAGCTACGGCGCTGACACGACTACCCTGACTCAAAGAGAGACCGAATAATGGAACTTGTATTCGCACTCGCCATTGGTGCGCTCACCGCCGGCGGAATATATCTGCTGCTGCGCGCCCGCACGTTCCCGGTGGTGCTGGGCCTGACCATGCTGTCGTACGGGGTAAATCTGTTCCTGTTCGCCAGCGGGCGCCTGGCCACCGGCAGCCAGCCGATTCTGGGCACCGCTGACCAGTACGCAGACCCATTGCCCCAGGCGCTGGTGTTAACCGCGATTGTTATCGGCTTTGCCATGACCGCATTCGTGGTGGTGTTATCACTGCGCAACCTGGCCGACCACGGTAATGATCACGTAGACGGCGACCCGAAAAAGCGTACGCCGGCTTCCAAGCATGCGCGGGAGCGTCGGCCACTATGACCCACTGGCTGCTTGCTCCGATTCTGATCCCGCTACTGGGCGCTATTCTGCAAATATTTGTAGGCTACGCGCCCATGCCGTTGCGCCGGGTGTTGGCCATTATTACCTCGGTTCTGACCTTGGCCGCCGCCATTGTTCTGCTAAATCTGGCCAGCGACGACACCTACCGTGTCTACGCCATGGGCAACTGGCAGCCACCCTTCGGCATTGTGATGGTGCTGGATCGTTTGGCGGCCATGATGTTGGTTCTAACGGCGTCGCTGGCACTGCTGTGCCATCTGTTCTCGATCGGGGGTGCCGACGAAGGTACGCGCCAGTTCCACAGCCTGTTCCTGTTCCAGCTGATGGGCCTGAATATCGCCTTTCTGACCGGCGACCTGTTCAACCTGTTTGTTGCGTTTGAGATTCTGCTGATTGCCTCTTACGGACTGCTGATGCACGGCAGTGGAAGCACGCGCTCAACGCCAGGGCTGCATTATGTCGTATTAAACCTGGTGGGTTCGTCGTTGTTTCTGATCAGCGTGGGCATGATTTACAGCGTTACCGGCACATTGAATATGGCCGACCTGGCCGTGAAAGTGCCACAGGTCAGCGGCGACCAACGTTTTCTGGTCGAAGCCGGTGGCATGCTGTTGTTGGTGGTATTTGCCCTTAAAGCAGCGGTGTTGCCACTGACATTCTGGCTACCACGGGCCTATGCCAGCGCTACCGCGCCGGTCGCTGCATTTTTTGCCATTATGACCAAAGTCGGTATCTACGGGATTATCCGGGTTTACCCGCTGATTTTTGGCGCCAACGCCGGCGAGATGGCTAATCTGGGCATGAACTGGCTTTTCCCGCTAGCGCTCGCCACCCTTATTATGGGCGTTATTGGCGCTATGGGCGCACAAACCTTGCGCACCCTGGTGACCTGGCAGCTGGTCATTTCGGTTGGCACTATACTGGCACCCATCGCGCTGGGCTCGCAAAAAGGCCTGGCTGCGGCCCTGTTCTACTTGCTTAGCACTACCTGGACAGTGGGCGGTTTGTTTTTGCTGATTGAGCTGGTGCGCAGCCAGCGCGGATCCGCTTCTGACAAAATCGTTATGGCGCCGCAGATTCGTCATCGAACCCTGCTTAGCTCGCTGTTTTTCTTTGGCGCGGTGTCCGCTGCAGGTTTACCACCACTAAGCGGTTTCTTTGGCAAAGTGATGATTCTGCAATCCACCACCAGCGGCGTGGAAATGGCGTGGCTTTGGGGTACGGTTCTCACGGGGAGCTTTTTCACTCTGATTGCCTATAGCCGCGCCGGCAGTGTGGTATTTTGGCGCAATATTGAAGGCGAAATTGAAAACAGCACCCCGGTAACGCCGTTGCTGGCCATTTCTACCGGCGCGCTGATTGGTATGAGCGTATTAATGGTGGCACTGGCCGGGCCTATCAGTGCCTATACCAACGCCACTGCAGTGCAGCTGCTGGACACCCGTGGTTATATCCAGACTTTGCAGGCGCCAATGGTTGAGGAGAGTTCGTAATGCTGGATCGCCTGAGTTTCCCGCAACCCTGGCTAAGCCTTCTGCTGTTCAGCATCTGGCAGTTGCTTGCCGATGGCGTTGGCGGTGGAAGCGTGGTTGTGGGTTTGATACTGGCCTGGGGTATTCCGCAGCTCACCCAAAGCTTCTGGCCTGAGCGCCCGGCGGTGTTCAAGGCTTGGCGTTTACCGGGTTATTTGCTGCTGGTGTTATGGGACATCGTGATTGCCAGCTTTGAAGTGGCCTGGCTGATTATCAGCCCGCGCCGGCCGGAACCGATGTTTATCAGCTACCCGCTGCAGCTTGACTGCCCACAGGCTATCGCTATTTTGGCCAGCACCATTTCCCTGACACCCGGCACGGTGACCGCCGATATCAGTGATGATCACAAGATTCTGCTGATTCACGCGCTAGACACCCGAACCGCAGAAGAAGTGATTGAGGCCATTCACAATCGTTATGAAAAGCCTTTGATGGAGATGTTCCAATGATTGTGATTGTCTTGAAGATATCCATCGCCCTGGTGGTGATTGCGGCCTTGCTTAACGTGTATCGTCTGATTGTTGGCCCACATGCCCCAGACCGGGTTCTGGCCATAGATACTCTGGCCATCAACGCCATCGCGCTCATCATTCTTCTGGGTATTACGTTGAACACCCGTCTGTACCTGGAGGCCGCGTTGCTGATTGCCGTCATGGGTTTTGTCAGCACGGTGGCTATGGCCAAATATCTGAAACGCGGCAGCGTTATTGAATAACAAGGGTGCAGAGCGAGGCGCCAGGCGCTTTGCAAAGGAGACGACACAACAATGAACCTGTTTATCGAATTCGTTATCGCAGCCCTGTTGTTGCTGGGTGCCGTATTTACACTGGTGGGCGCCATCGGGCTAACGGTCTTGCCCGATTTTTTTACCCGCCTGCACGGGCCGACCAAGGCCACCACCGTGGGCGTGGGAGCTATGGCATTAGCGTCGATGATTTGGTTCGCCAACCAGCCGGTGGGCACAGGCTTCGTGGAGATTCTGATTATGGTCTTTTTGCTGCTGACCGCACCGCCAAGCGCCAACATGATGGCAAAAGCCGCTATGCACATGGAAGTACCTAAAGTTGGCAATACCCGCGGCGACCCCTGGCAGCAATAAAACGCTGTCAAAGGGGCGGACGCAGAACTCGGAAAAAATCGTACGCGAAGGTTTTTCTTGCATTCGTAGGGGGCGAGATAGATGGCGACTGCCCGCCACCTATCTTTATTTGTTAGCATTAAGCAAATCTAATGATAATTCGCCTGTTGTGGCGGCTTTTCTTTTCAATTTTGCTGCACACAACGGCACCTATTTCGGCGGTATTACGCACATGAGTGCCACCGCAGGGTTGGACGTCCACACCGGGTATTTCAACCACTCGTACGGCTCCGGCAATGACCGGCGGGGCAACCAACTGCGTCCGGGTTAACTTCTGCACCTGATCGTTATCATCAGCAGAGATGCGTCTGATCGTCACATTGCGAGAGGCATTGATCAATTCGTTCAACTGTGTCGTTACGACCTCCTTGTCTGGCGATGTGTCGGGCAAGTCAAAGTCCAGTCTGCCCTTATCAGGGCTAATACTGCAGCCAGTTACCGGAGCATGGACAATCGCGCAAAGTAGATGGAGGCATGTATGCATCTTCATGTGCTGATACCTGCGCTCCCAATTGATTGAGCCAGTGACCATAAGCCCGGCTTCGATTTTTTCAGGCTGGGCAGCAATCTCATGCCAGATGAGATTCTTGTTTTTGGAGTCTCTGAATGTCTCTCTCACCACTATGGGTGTTCCATCTGGCATTAATAGGTGGCCAATATCCCCCGGTTGACCACCCCCGGTTGGATAGAAAAGAGTTTTATCTAAGGCGATTGCTGTTTCTCTAATTTCCACCACTCTTGCAGTAAATTCCGTCTGATACGGAGCATCATCGAATATCTGCAGAGTTTGACTAGTCTTCGTCATCAGGAGGCCCTCGTTTTTAGTTGGTTGGTAGCCTGAATAAGGTCTTATCTCGGTCCTCAGTGCTGAAGTACGCACCGACGTCGGGATGAGAGTGGTAAATGACTACGGCAGGATTATCACTTCGAAAACTTTTATTTAGCGCCACGGTACCAAGAACCGAGAAGGTATAACCATTAGCGGCATTGCGCTTATATGTATCAGGGTTTCTTTGATTTAACTCATTCTGAATATTTGTTCCGAGATGAATGGTTCCGTCGGCAAAAACAAAGCCACAGCATTCCTCTGGATACACACCAGAGGCGTGGCTGTAGATTCGTTCCAAGTTGTCAAAATTTAAAACGTCCATGTTTTCGCCAATTGATTAAGTGTTTTTGGTAAAGAGTTTTTCAATGGGGAGTTTTGTAATTGCAAATCCTGTCAGCAATATTCCTGAGTAAAGGGCAAGGTCATGTGATATCGGCCGCCCTTCATACCACGAGCCAATGGCCACAGCCACGACAGGAAAGATAATGAATACAAAGGAGAGGATGACTGGACTCAAGCGCTTCAAAAGAAAGAAGTACACGATAAAGCCGCCAATCGAGGCCACTAAACCAAGATACGCGAGTGCGCTCCATGACCTGATTGACACCGCTGCAAAATCGGGGCTCTCCAGAGCGTAGCCCGCAACTGTCAGCAATAGCCCTGCAATACCTATAGGTAGAGTGTTGAAGGTAATCACACTGATTTCAGCGCCACTCTTCTTAGTGATCACATAGCAAAGCCCATGCATCACTGCCGCTGCCAAGATGGCGACAATACCAACAAAATCTGCGTGATCAAGATACAGGCCCTGAGATCTGATGATCATAAACAAGGCACCGAATCCTATACCTATACCAACTATCTGCGAGAAATAAATTCTTTCCTTTAGGAAGATCCTAGAAAATATGAGAATGAAAACAGGCATCGTGCTGAACAATAACGCGGTCAAGCCGGAAGATACGTGCACTTCGCCGAAGTTCAGTAGGTAGTAAGGTAGAGTAAAGTAGGTCAAGATCACAAACACAAAGAACCCCGTCTTTTCTCGCGGGAACCAAATGGGCTCCCGGCGTATCAAGGCGAATACCAGGAACATCGGGAAGGCGATCAGGAACCGAACACCGGAGGATGTGATTGGTGGGACACTCTCAACAGCGATCTTTATTCCAAGCCAAGTCGTTCCCCAGCTCAAGCAGACGATCAAGAACAGAACGGATGTCACCACTTTAGCCGTCCACAGTTTAGGATATTTACTTGGCGCGCTGATTGCTTCAGACATTGACATGATGTCATTCCTTTTGGCTTGAGCTGAAATAGTGCTACAATTCGTTCAAATGTGTAAATAATTGTGTGAATTAGCGTAGAGGGATGAAATATGGGTGTCAAACCAAACATTGACACGGTGTTATTTCTTAAAGAGGCTCTTATTGCTGGCCAAGGCACGAAATACATGCGATTGGCTAATGCATTCGAAGAAAAAATTTCTGATGATTTTTTTCAAGAAGGAACCAAGTTGCCTCCACACCGCAGGCTAGCCGATCAACTCGGTGTCACGCCTGGAACCATCAGCCGTGCTTACGAGGAACTTGAACGCATGGGGCTGGTCCAGGCTCGTGTGGGTGATGGAACATTTGTGAGCAAACGGAGTATGGAACGGGAGCGCGAGGAGGGTTTTCGAAACTTCATTGAGAAGCCTTTGCAGCGTGTTGACATGAGCCGGAATATGCATATTCCAGGGCAGGAGACGATACTCTTGGCCGAAGCTCTGAGGCGCCTGGCCGATGATCAGCAGACGCTTCATGAGATTGCGCTTTATACCCCTGAAGCAGGTCTGTCACGCTATCGCCGCGCTGGCGCGGCCTGGCTCTCAACGGATAACTTCGAAGCTAATGCTGATCAAGTTCTCTGCGTCAATGGTGGCCAACACGGCTTGCTGTGCGCACTCATGGCATTGCTTCGGCCTGGGGACACTCTGGTTACTGAGCAGCTAACCTATCCAGGCTTGATCTCTGCGGCTCGTTTTCTTGGCATCAGGCTGCTGGGCGCAGAGATGGACGATCAGGGCCTGATCCCGGAGTCACTCGAAGAGATTTGCCGAAAGAACCGGGTATCGGCCCTGTATTGCACACCCACCATTCAGAATCCGACAACCGCAGTATTGAGCGCAGAGAGAAGGGAAGCAATCGCAACGATCTGCCGGAGCCACAACCTGTTCATTATCGAAGATGAGGCTCATGCTGTGTTTGTTGAGGATCGTCCACCTCAACTCAGCCAGTATGCGCCGGAAAGAGGGGTCATCCTTTCCAGCCTGAGTAAAGCCGTAGCAGCGGGGTTTCGAGTGGGCTACATTTACGCTCCGGCCCAGTTGATCGACCGTTTGGTTGCCGCACTGCGCGCCACGTGCTGGATGGCCACACCTCTGACGTTCGAGCTCGCCAGCTTGTGGATCGAAGACGGTAGCGCGAAGGCGTTGCTTAAGCAGCAGGTTGCAGAGATCCGCAGGCGTAAAGACCTCGTGGCGGGGCTATTGAGTGGGCTGAATGTTAGAACCCATCCCCATAGTCCGCATTTCTGGATTGAGGTGCCCGAGCCCTGGAGAGCTTCAGAAGTGGAAATCGAGCTGCGTCAGAAAAACCACCTAGTGGCTGCAGCTGAAGCTTTTGCCGTTGGGAGAGGCGCGGTTCCTCAATATATCCGGGCAAGCATCAGCACGCCGTTTGACAATGACAAAGTGTTATATAACGGATTTGCTACCCTTGCTGCCACACTCCAGCAAACTAGCCTAGCAGATGCAGTCGAGTAGGAACTATCCACTGCGTGACATGCTGCACTCTAGGGCTCTATGCCACTAACCGGGCTTAGCGTACGGTTTTTCCGAATTCTGCGTCCACCCCTCAAATGTGAGCGCTTGCGGCGGCAAAAACGGTAGCGGTGCGCTAAGTTAAATAGTGCGCTAGATTAGGCGCATATTGACTACGCAAAATGATTTCTGAAACAGTCCGACACGGAGTTCTGTTTATGCTTAAGGTAAATGAATATTTTGATGGCAAAGCAAAGTCGATCGCCTTTCAGTCAGACGCTTTACCCGCCACCATTGGCGTAATAAGCCCTGGCGAATACCAGTTCAGCACCCAGCAAAAAGAAACCATGACCATTGTCAGCGGTGTGATGTCGGTGTGCTTGCCAGGTGTGGAAACATGGATGACCTACGGTGCCGGTGAATGCTTCGGGGTTGCGCCCGATTCCACCTTTCGGGTTACCGTCGAATACGATACCGCCTATTTGTGCACCTACGGCTGAAGCGGCCCACCTCCCCCGATAACAAAAAGGATATTGTCATGGCCTCGACCCGTTTGTTGACTCCAGCAGAAAACGCCTATCAGTATCCATTACTGATCAAGCAATTACTGGCTTCCGGGCCGCGATTCGCCGGCTCCCAGGAAATTATTTACGCGAACAAAAGTCGCTACACCTACACCGAGTTGCAAGCCCGTATCGGCCGCCTGGCCAACGCCCTGACCAAAGCCGGAGTTAAAGCCGGCGACACCGTTGCAGTGATGGACTGGGATACGCCCCGCTATCTGGAATGCTTTTTTGCGGTACCGATGATTGGCGCCGTTCTGCACACCGTTAACGTGCGGCTGTCACCGGATCAGATCGTATACACCATGAATCACGCCGAAGACGATGTGGTGCTGATACACGACGATTTCCTGCCCATACTCGATGCTGTTAAAGACCAGATCGAGACGGTAAAACACTACATACAGCTGACCGATAACGACCAGCCTGCAGCCGCCAGCGTGCCGATGTTGGGTGAATACGAGCAGCTTCTGGCCCAGGAAGACAGCCACTTCGACTTCCCGGATTTTGACGAAAACAGCGTAGCCACCTGCTTTTACACCACTGGCACTACCGGCAAGCCTAAAGGTGTGATGTTCAGCCATCGCCAGTTGGTGATGCACACCATGGCCATGGTAGGCTCCCTTTCAATGTTCGACGAGGCGCCGCTGCTGCGCTCCAGTTCTGTTTACATGCCGATGACGCCCATGTTCCACGTGCACGCATGGGGTGTTCCCTACGCTGCCACCTTAATGGGCATTAAACAGGTATACCCCGGGCGCTATGAACCCGAACTGCTGATGGACCTGATCAAAACCCACAATGTGACCTTTTCCCACTGCGTGCCCACCATTATGCAGATGCTGCTGGCCACCGAGTCCATCAAAGACGCAGATCTGAGCAACTGGCAGGTGCTGATAGGCGGTAGCGCTCTGACCAAAGGTCTGTGTGAAGCCGGAGCCGAGCTGGGCATCCGCATGTACACCGGTTACGGCATGTCGGAAACCTGCCCGATTCTGACCGTCACCCACCTGACACCGGAAGATCTGGAGCTGCCCCTGGCGCAACAGGCCGAACTGCGGGTGAAAACCGGTGTCGCCATTCCGTTGGTGCAGGTTGAAATTGTGGACACCGATGGCAAACCGGTCGCCCACGACGGTCAGGCCAAAGGCGAAGTTGTCGCGCGTACGCCCTGGTTAACCCAAAGCTATCTGAAAGAGCCGGAAAAAGGCGAAGAACTTTGGCAACACGGCTGGCTGCACACTGGCGACGTGGCCAGCATGGAGCCTAATCAGACCTTGACGATTAAAGACCGCATCAAGGATGTGATCAAAACCGGTGGTGAATGGTTGTCGTCACTGGACCTGGAAAACCTGATCAGCCAGCATCCGGCGGTCGCAGCCGCTGCGGTTGTGGGCGTTGCCGATGAAAAATGGGGCGAGCGCCCACACGCATTGATCACACTAAAGCCCGGCCAGGATGCCACACAGGAAGACATTCAAGCGCACTTGCAGCGCTATGTGGATAAAGGCGAAATCAACAAGTGGGCTATCCCCCAGCAAATGGACTTTGTGGACGACATTCCAAAAACCAGCGTGGGTAAGATCAACAAGAAGCAGATTCGCGATCAGTTAGGTTAAACCACAGAAACGGAAATCCAGCTGCGGCGGCCGTCCGGCGATAATATCCGCCAACGCGGCCGCTGACCCGCATGCATGGGTCCAGCCCAAAGTCCCATGGCCAGTATTCAGGAACAGGTTACTAATGGCGCTTTTACCCACGTAAGGCACACTGGAAGGCGTTGCCGGCCGCAACCCGCTCCAGTATTCAGCCTGCTCCCAATGACCCGCCTCAGGCATGACCGCCGCCACCCGGCGCAATACCGCTTGGCAGCGTGTGACATTCAGGCGCCGGGAATATCCGCTAAACTCGGCCGTACCCGCAATGCGCATACGATCACCCAAGCGTGAATAAACCAGCTTGTACTCATCGTCGGTCAGGCTGACATTGAATGCGGCATCCGGATTTTTCACCGGCACGGTAATTGAATAGCCCTTGGCCGGATAAATATTCAAAGCCAGCCCCAATTGCCGCGCCAGTGGCGCACTAAAGCTACCCAGGCTGAGAACCCAGGCGTCTGCGCGCAGACTATCGTGATGGCCTTGGGACAGGGTTTCCACCGCATCTACACGCCCGATACCGCGCTGAAACCCAACCACTTCGGTGTTGTGTTTGAAAACCACACCCGCCTGTTTGCAGCGCTCTGCCAGGGCTTGAGTAAATTTGCGGGCATCACCGGATTCGTCTTCCGCGGTGTAGGTGCCACCTGCGAGGCGATGCTTCAGGCGCGCAAGAGCAGGCTCCAGTTCGATTGCCCGCGCGGCACTCACCTCCTGCCGATCGCAGCCCAATTCGCGCATCTGGCGTGCCGGCTCCAGAGCACTGTCGAATTCTTTCTGGCTGGTGTAAAAGTGCAGAATTCCACGGGTCAGGTGGTCGTAGTCCAAGCCCAGCTCGGCTCGCAGTTCCTGTAATTTGCTGCGGCTGTAAAGGCCCAAGTTGACCATCTGACGCAGATTGTCGGCCGCCCGTGCAGATGTGCATTGGCCCAGAAACGCCAGCGCCCAGCGCCATTGGGCCGCATCCAGTCGCGGGCGGAACAGCAGCGGTGCGTCATTACGATGCAGCCATTTCAGAACCTTCAGCGGCGTTGACGGATTGGCCCAAGGCTCGGCGTGGCACACGGAAATCTGGCCGCCGTTAGCGTAACTGGTTTCAAGCCCGGCTGCTGGCTGGCGATCTATCACTGTGACCTGGTAACCCTGGCGCTGCAAAAACCAGGCACTGGTAACGCCAACCACACCCGCGCCTAAAACCACTACGTGCATACCCGTTCCCGTCGGTTGTTCGTGTTGTTAATCGTCAATTGCTGCTTGCAGATGGCTGTTTGTTGATGAGCAGGGTCAACCGCCGGAACGTTTTACTACCCAACCTTTCTGCATCAGCAACGGCACCAGAATATGCCGCTGGTCGCCCTGAATTTCGACAATACCGTCTTTAAGGGTGCCACCGGTACCGCATTTGGCCTTGAGCTCTTTGGTGTAAGCTTTCAACTCTTTCTCTGCCAAGGGTATGCCGCTAATCAGGGTAACGCCCTTGCCTTTACGCCCTTTGGTTTCGCGGCTGACCCGCACCACACCATCACCCAGCGGGCGTTGTTCCTTTCCGCAGCTGCACTGTTCCTGCGGATGACGACACTGAGGGCACATGCGGCCCTGATCGGTGGAATAAACCAGCCCACCGTCGTGCTTTTTACTCATTCAGTCCAGCCCTGGCGGATATTTGGTGAACATTTCCTGAACCACTTCGTCGATCAGCTTGCGCCGCGTTTCTGGCGACTGATTTTCGTTCAGGTAGCGCTTGCTGGCTGCGCGCCAAATCACCTGGCGGCTTTGTGCATCGGCCAGCTCAATCACCAGTTTACCCTCGTCGACTTCACGCACCGGAGGCGGTGCCGACAGGCCCCAACCAAAATTACCGGTACCGAAACCAAACCCCAGGCCAAGACCGCTTTGCTCCAGGCGCTCTTCCTTGGCAATGTGCCAATTTACCAGCACGTCCGCGTCAGCGGCGCTAACCAGCTTCATAGCCTCGCCTTCCAGCTCACGTTCCAGCGCGCTTTGAACGCGGCTGCCGTCGAGTGACAGAAAAGAATCGGCGCCAGCATCGTCGGCATAGGCCCAAGTGTTGTAATCACCAAAAACCGTGGCTGAATCATAATCCGTCACCACGTTGCTTGCGCAACCGGCCAAAGCCAGCGCTACAACTACACAGGTTACAAAGCGCATCATCGCGTTCTCCTCAAATTAACGGTTTGGAACAGTATACGCGCCGCCCGGCGAGCGGGTCAGGTATCGAAATGATAATTCAATCCGCGGGCGTTGCAAAAACCGGCAAAATCTTCTGTCGCAGGTTCTGGCACGTCGACAGATACAGCTACCTGCTGGCCATAATTGATCTCGGTAATGGTCGCGTTATGCAGTTCGCACCAATGCCGCAGAGGCTGTTCATCGGCAAAACCAATCATCGCCAAGGCCAACCGGCTGGGTTGGTGTACCACCCGCTCTACCGCCGACAGTACACTTTCTGCGGCACCTGCGTAGGCTCGCACCAAGCCTCCAGCGCCCAGCTTTATTCCGCCAAAATAGCGAATGACCAATACCAGCACATCCCCCATGTCTTTGTGCTGGATAACACTGAGTATCGGCTTTCCGGCGGTGCCAGAAGGCTCGCCATCGTCGTTCATGGCCGCTTCGGCCGCCGAGCCCGGGCGGCCAATCTGATACGCCCAGCAGATATGGCGGGCATCAGGATGATCTGCCTGCGCCTGTGCCAGCCATTGATGAACCTCATCGCGACTGTTTACCGGGGCCACGCGGGCTATAAAACGGCTCTTTTTAATTTCCGTGACCCGCTCAAGATAACCGGCGGGGACGGGGTAGTCTTTTTTCATTCGGTTTTGCCTGTTTGCCCGGAATATCTATTGGCTGTTGGCGGAGTGCATGCTCAGCTGACCACAAACACCGGCAGTTTTACCTGAACCACCAGGCCACCTGCGGCGGCGTTAACGGCAGTGACCTCACCATCGTGGGCTAAAATTACCTTTTGCGCGATTGCCAGCCCCAGCCCCCAGCCCGGGCCACCACGGGATTGGTCGCTGCGATAGAACGGTTCAAACAGGTGCGCCAGGGCTTCGTCTGGCGCACCGGGGCCGCTGTCGGTAATTTCAATCCATAGCCGGTTGTCTGCAACCGTGACCGCAACGGTCAAGGCTTGTCCTGGTGGCGTATGGTCCAGAGCATTCTGTAGAATATTGTCAAAGGCTCTGTGCAACAGGCCGGCATCACCCAGAACCAGCGTGTGAGTTGCCTGCTCGCTGGCATTCAGCCGGCATTGCACATCCCGTCCACGGGCATACCCTGCTGCGTCTTGCAGCAAAGCGTTTAATAGCTCCATAACAGCCACTGGCTGGCACGCAAACTGCTCGCCCTGGGCGGCCAGCCGATAAAGGGTCAGCACCTGCTCGGTCATGGCTTCCAGGCGCTCGTTCTGGCGCAATATGCTGTTGAGCAATGCACTATCCCCGCCACCGTCCAGCGCCAGCTCAATGGCTACCCGCTGCCGTGCCAATGGCGTACGTAAATCGTGGGATATATCCCGTAATAGCTGCTGCTGGCGGTCAAGAAGACCCCACAACTGTGCGGTCATGGCGTTAAATGCATTGGCCAGAGCGCCAATTTCATCACGGCGCGAGGCAACCTTGGGGTCAACCCGCAGGCTCTTGTCGCCGGCAGCGATGGCGCGAGCGGTGACTTCCATGGTTTTTAACGGCCGTGAAAGCCGCCGGGCAATCAGCCAGCAGGCCAGGGAGACCAGCACTACCGCAAAGCCGGCGTTTATGGCCCTCAAAGATCCGGGGGCCAACCAGCCGGCGGATTTGCCACGGGGCCAGGCAATCAATCTATGATTACCTGCCAATTCAATCGCGGCAGGTTTCAAGGCCAACCAGTGTGAATCCATACGGTTGTGAACATTAGCCGGCAGATTGCGACTATGGCCGAGACCATCGGAAGTCTCGGGCCCAGCCAGAATTAGATGCAGGCCCAAGGTTCGGCCTTGCTGGCGCAAAAACTTGCGGGCCGCGTCACCGCCGCCGCTCTGGCTGAGCGCCAGCGCTTCCTGGCCTAGCTCATACAACCCAAGCTGGCGCGCCATGGCCTGCTGTTCCTGTTCCACCAGCAGCCGTGATACCAACTGTCCAGCTACCAGTGTTAACGCCATGGCCAGCCATACCATTAAAAAAATGCGCCAAAACAGTGGCACCGCAAAGCGCCGCCCCGGCCCTGAAGCTCCGTCGGCGGCGTTAGTATTTGTGTTATGAGACGGCTTCATGCCACTACCCGGTAGCTATAACCAAGCCCGCGCACGGTTTCGATGCGGGGCGGTTCGTCGTTGCCGAGTTTTTTACGCAGATTGCTGATGTGCATATCCAGAGTGCGATCGTAAGTTTCAAGTCGCCGGCCCAGCGCCCACTGCATCAGATCGGTTTTACGCACCACACTACCGGCGTGAGCCAGAAGCACCTGCAGAACTTCGTATTCGGTAGCGGTCAAATCCAGCGGCGCGCCTTTCTGATGCACCCGCCTGTGGGCTGGCTCAAGGCGCAAGTCACCATAATTGCGACTGTCTTCCAGTTCCGCTTTCTGGTCCCACGCAATACGGCGCAACAGTGCATGCAAGCGCGCTACCAGCTCACGGGGGTTGCAGGGTTTGGGGATGTAGTCATCGGCGCCCACCTCAAAACCCACAATGCGATCGGTTTCATCACCGTGGGCGGTCAACAGAATCACTGGCAGATGAGTGCTGACACGCAGTTGTCGCAGCACGTCGAGCCCGTTGATATCAGGCAGCATAATATCCAGAACCACAATATCACAGGATTCGCTTCGAGCCAGTGCCAGTCCGTCTTTACCGTTGGCCGCTTCGCGCACAGTGAAGCCTTGGGTAACAAGGTAACGGGCCAGCAACATGCGTAGCTCGTCGTCATCCTCTATTAATAGCACCCGATTTTGCATGCCTTCTTCACTCCGTCTGGGACTGCTCTGGCTTAGCCCAAGTCTACCATGCCCGCACTTACCCAGCTTGGCTGGCCGCAAAGGCTTTACAGAACCTTTACCCAACGCTGACAGCGCTTGACACTGCCTTCGATAAGATGAACTCACCTTAAAAAAAGCCACCTAAACGAAGCCACGAATCAGTAATGGCTTCATCACAAACGAGTTACCGGAGAAATCACCATGAAAACACCCCAATCTGTTCGCATCGCAGCTGCCTTGATAACCTGCGCATTACTGTCGACCGCTCCACTTGCCGTGGCTCAAGGCTACGAAAAAGGCCAGAACAAGCATCAAAGGATTCAAGAGCAGTGCGAACAAATGACCAATGCCGACATGCAAACCCGTCACACGCAGCGTCAGCAAGAAATGATGAAACGCCACAACGAAACGGCCGATCGCCTTCAGCTGACCGATGAACAGCGCGAAATCTGGAGCGATATGCACAAAGAACGTCAGCAACAGATGCAAAAGAGAATGGAAAAACAGCAAAAGCGTTGCGACAAGATGGCTAAATGAATCGCAACGGGTGATCGCCTGGGGGGTTCTGGCGTAAGGTATGTGCAGTGAGTGCACCGTCTTACAGGAAATCGAACTTACATGACCCACCGCGAAGCCCCCCCATTAAGCCTTACCTTTGACGGCCCTGCGCAAAGCCAGATCCAGATTTGCCGGTCTATCGACGATATTAACGTTATAGACTGGCAAAGATTGGCCGGTAGCGATTACCCCTTTGCGCGCTACGATTTTCTTCAGGCATTGGAGCACAGCGGCTGCACCAGTGCAGCTACCGGCTGGCAGCCCAGCCATCTGGTGATCCGCCAGCAGGGTCAGATTACCGGCATTATTCCAGCATTCTTGAAAAACAATTCCCGCGGCGAATACGTGTTCGATTTTGCCTGGGCCGAAGCCTACCAGCGGTACGGCCAGCCTTATTATCCCAAACTGCTGATGGCGATTCCCTTTACCCCGTCACAGGGTCCACGGCTTCTGCTGACGCCGCAGCTGCGCGAAATTCTGGACAGCGCATCGCTGCACCAGTTGCTTGATGACGCTATTACAGCAATCGGTGCCCATTCCTGGCATCTGCTGTTTCCCGACAGCGCGGATCAAGCACTGCTTGGCCAGCCGCAAACACCAGACAGCCCGCAATTGCACCGGCTAGGCTGCCAATTTCACTGGCACAATGCCGGGTACGAAGCCTTCGACGACTTTCTGGCGCAATTAACGTCGCGCAAGCGCAAGTCCATCCGCAAAGAACGCAAACAGGTCAGCGATCAGGGCATTGAGTTTCAGCGCGTCGGCGGCTCAGACATATCTGACCAAGTGCTTGATGGCTTCTACGTGTTCTACCAGGCAACCTATCTTAAGCGCGGCCAGCGGCCTTATCTGAGCCGTGACTTTTTTGAGCGTTTGTTCCGCCAGATGCCAGAGCATGTGCACATCGTGATCGCGCTCAAACAAGGTGAAATGATCGCCAGCGCGCTGTTTCTAAGCGGTTCTGACACCCTTTACGGGCGCTACTGGGGTTGCCTCGACGAGTACAATCATTTGCACTTTGAAACCTGCTATTACCAGGGCATAGAACTGGCCATAGGCCTTGGTCTGCAGCATTTTGACGCCGGTGCCCAGGGTGAGCACAAGCTGGTACGGGGTTTTGAGCCGCTACTCACCCACTCGTGGCACGGCATAGAACACCTGGGCTTTCGCGATGCCATTGCAAATTTTGTCGCTGAAGAGCGCGAGGGAGTTCGCAGCTATTTTGAGGAAAGTAAAACATTACTGCCATTTCGCCAGACTGAAAACGACAAAGGCGGCTGATTGCGCAGCCGCCTTTTTGATTTTGCCGTTCAACATAAGCTAGCGCGCAAAATCAGTCTTTACCAATGCGAAAGCCAATTTTTAAACTGACTTGGTAGTGGCCTACCTTGCCATCAACAATATGGCCACGGGTTTCAACCACTTCAAACCATTCCATGTTACGCAGACTTTTACCACATTCGTCCAGAGCGTTCTGAATAGCCTCCTCAATGCTGTTGGGAGATGACCCTACAATTTCAACTTTCTTGTAAACATGCGAGCTGCTCAAAATTGAACTCCTCTTATCCTCATGAATTAACATGTACTTTCAGCCTAGAACAGGCTTTCATACAATGCAATTCCACGCTAACGGATTGTGCCCGGCCTGCGGTTAAAGCTGGTTAACGCACACCTGAAGGGTGTCCGAAATGCTGGCGTTCAGCCTGAGCGCTGCCAGAGATTCCGCGCGGGTCCGGCCCAAGTTCAATGTGGCGATGGGCTTACCCCATTCATGAGCGTAACGGCAAAAGCGGAACCCAGAGTAAACCATCAGCGACGAGCCAATCACCAGTAGGCCGTCGCTGGCTTTCAGCACGTCCAGTGCCGCGTAAACCCGCTGCTTCGGCACGTAATCGCCAAAGAACACCACGTCTGGCTTTAGAATACCACCACACACCGGGCAGTCTGCCAGCTGGAAATCTGCAAAATCGATGTCCAGATCAGCATCACCATCCGGCGCCACGTCCGCCGTATAAGCACTGAATTGCGGATTCAGAATCGCACAGCGCTGGTGAACCTCGTCCCGTTTGCATCGATAGTCACAGCTCATACACAGCACCTCGTCGGCGCGGCCGTGCAAATCGGTTACCGCCTGGGTACCTGCCTTCTGATGAAGCCTGTCAACATTCTGGGTAACCACCAGCGAACTGTGATTGAGCATTTCAAGTTGTGAAATACGATGGTGAGATGCATTGGGTGCAGCGTTGCGCATCAGCGGCCAGCCTATCAGGCTGCGGCCCCAGTAACGTTGGCGGGTTTGAACGCTGTCCATGAAGGCCTGATGCTGCACCGGCTGCTTGCGCTTCCAGGCGCCATCGCCGTCGCGGTAGTCGGGAATACCGGAATCTGTGCTGACACCGGCGCCGGTCAGAATCAACAATCTGGGATGGCTATGAATGAAGTCGGCGAGCATGGCACCGGCTTCCTCCGGCTGATGCAGGCTGGAAGCTATGTCACTATCCGGCAAGCGCTGATCGGAACTGAAGGGGCGGGAACGGTGACGGATTTCAGACATGCACACTCCGGTCAGGAAGGATTTTCCAGGCAGCTCGCCAGTAAGGCGCGCATTTTCTGGACACCCAGTTTTTGCGTGAGTTCAATATTACGCTCTGGTATGTCATCTACGTTCGGATAGTGATCAATGGCCACTTCCAGGCTGGCTTCGCGCAGCAGATGCAACATCGGGTAGGGCGATCGATTGGTGTAGTTTTCGGCATCATCCAGCCCGGTGCCAGCAAACTGATAGTGCGGGTGAAAACTGGCAACCTGGTAAACACCTTCCCTTTCCAGAACCGCCAACAGGCCGTTGGCTTGTTCCAGAAACTCGTTATACCGCATGAAATCGTCCAGCGCGTGAGGGTGAATCAGCAGCGTGGTTTCCAGATCTGGCTCGTCATCCATGCGTTGGAGTTCCTGCTGCAGACACTGCAGCAGTTCCACTTCGTTCGTCGCTTCGCACACGGTAAAACGCACGCTGTCTTTAACGAGTTCGCGCTTGGCGAACGGACAGAAGTTCAACCCAACGACTACCGTGTCCACCCAGTGACGGGTAGCGCTAATAATGTCTGACTGATTCACACCCTATCCTCTTGCATAACCACGTGCGTTACTTGCTCTTACTTATACGTAGCCGCGGCTGCGCAGGTATTCGTCGTAGTTGCCGCTGAAATCGATGACTCCGGTGGCATCAAGCTCAATAATACGGGTCGCCAGGGACGATACAAATTCCCGGTCGTGGCTCACAAAAATAAGCGTGCCTTCGTAGTTTTCAAGAGCCAGGTTTAGCGCTTCAATCGACTCCATGTCCATGTGGTTGGTGGGTTCGTCCAGCAGCATCACGTTCGGCTGTTGCAAAATCAGTTTGCCAAACAACATTCGGCCCTGCTCTCCCCCTGACAACACGTGAACAGATTTTTCGATGTCATCGCTGGAAAACAGCATGCGGCCCAGTGTGCCGCGAATAACCTGCTCGCCGCCGGTGGTCCAGCGTGCCATCCATTCGTTCACGTTCATGTCCTGAGCGAAATCTGACGTATGGTCCTGGGCGAAGTAACCAACCTGAGCACTGTCAGTCCACTTTACCTCGCCGCTGTCTGGCTGGTACTCCCCTGTCAGACATTGCAACAGCGTCGTTTTACCGACGCCGTTGGGGCCAATAATGGCAACCCGTTCACCGGCTTCAATTTGCAGACTGAGTTTTTTGAACAGCGGGATGTCGGTAAAACCCTTGGTTAATTCCTTCAGCGTTAACGCTTGGCGGTGAATCTTCTTGCCCGCTTCAAAACGAATAAACGGACTGACGCGGCTGGACGGTTTTACATCATCCAATTGAATCTTGTCGATCTGGCGCGCCCGCGAAGTGGCCTGTTTGGCTTTAGAGGCGTTGGCCGAAAAACGACTGACAAATTGCTGAAGCTCGGCAATCTGAGTCTTTTTCTTGGCATTTTCTGACAACATGCGCTCGCGGGCCTGGGTGGCCGCGGTCATGTACTCGTCGTAGTTGCCCGGGAACAAGCGCAACTCACCGTAATCCAGGTCCGCCATGTGGGTGCACACGCTGTTCAGGAAGTGGCGGTCGTGAGAAATAATAATCATGGTGCTGTTGCGCGCCACCAGAATGCTTTCCAGCCAGCGGATGGTGTTAATGTCCAGGTGGTTAGTGGGCTCGTCCAGCAACAACACATCCGGATTTGAAAACAGCGCCTGGGCCAGCAAAACCCTCAGCTTCCAGCCCGGCGCCAGTGCGCTCATCAGGCCATCGTGCTGGTTCAAAGGAATGTCCAGGCCCAGCAATAACTCACCGGCGCGGGATTCCGAGGTATAACCGTCCATCTCGGCAAATTGCACTTCCAGATCCGCCACGGCCATGCCGTCGTCTTCGGTCATCTCTGGCAGCGAATAGATACGGTCGCGTTCTTTTTTCACCGCCCATAATTCTTCATGGCCCATGATCACGGTATCAATCACCGTGGAGCTCTCGAAGGCGAACTGATCCTGGCGCAATTTACCCAGGCGAATATTGGAATCGAGCATGATGTGCCCTGACGACGGTTCCAGATCGCCACCCATGATTTTCATCAGGGTCGACTTTCCGCAACCGTTGGCACCAATCAGGCCATAGCGATTGCCGTTACCGAATTTGGCTGAGACGTTTTCGAACAAGGGCTTGGCCCCGAATTGCATCGTAATATTGGCAGTAGCGATCAAGGCAGCAACCTGTAGACGTAAGGCCGGTACCGGCAATTCACCAGGGAATCCGGAGCGGCTGAAAATAGACGCGACATTGTACAGGATTGCGCACAAAATGGTCAGCCAGCATTAACACTGACAAAAAGCTCTTGCCAGAGGCCGCCATGGCGGGCAGCATTCGCCAGTCGTCTTTAAAACGCACAAAATCATTTGAGGAAGCGAAACATGGCACAAGCAACAGCGCGTCACATTCTGGTAGACACCGAAGCGAAGTGTGAAGAACTGAAAAAAGACATTAAAGGCGGAAAAGATTTTGCCGAAGTCGCCAAAAAATATTCATCTTGCCCGTCTGGCCGCAACGGCGGCGACCTGGGCTCCTTCGGCCCAGGTCAGATGGTTCCAGAATTCGACACCGTGGTTTTTAGCGCTGACCTGAACACCGTACAAGGCCCGGTTAAAACCCAGTTTGGCTATCACCTGCTGGAAGTGACCAGCCGCGGCTGATCTGTTCGCCCGGCGAAACGTTCATGAGTCGCCGGGCGCTTATTACAGAACTGCGCTCCTCATCCAACGATTACTTGGTGGTCTGCGGAGCTAAAAACTGGCCCAACTGCTCGCCAATACTCTCTACAGGCTCGATAACCGCCTGCTTCACACCACTGGACACCACGCGGGTAAAATCCGCACCGGCATCGCTTTCCAGAAAGCTTAGATACTGCTCCATTTCCGCAGCACTGATATCCTGGTAGGCATACAGGTAACTGTTAAACACCTGCTGCTCCACAACCCCTTTCAAAGCCGGGCGCTGGCTTTCTATGCGCCTTTGAAGCGTTTCGAAATTCACCGAATCGCTGCTGAACGCGGCCATGGCAGACGCTAACCCAAGCTGCACCGCAATGGTGGCATCGACAGCACTTTGGGTTGCGCGGGAAGCGCGGTCAAAGCGCACGAAACTCTTGGCGCGGTCGGTATTACCAAACCTTTGGACCAGTTGATCGGCCTGCGCGCTGATTTGCGGCCATACCGCCGGTGCTGATGCGGCGACTTCCGCTCGTGAAATTTTCTGGGCGACGGGCGTGTCGTACCAATCCGCCACGGCTTGCAACTGCCCATTGCTCAACTCCGCCTGCAGGCGGCCTGCCACCTGCTGTTCAATTTTCTGCGGGTTAAAACTGTTGCTGACCGCATACCCGACCGCATCAGCCACCATCGGCGGCACCTGGCCGGTCTGTTTCAGGCCATCGCGTATGCCCTGGCTCATCATAGCCGGGTACTGCGCAATAATTTCATCCATCGGCGAAGCTCTGAGCACTTGCCTTGCGTCTAACGTCTGCTGCTGTTTTGCAGCGGGTGATGCTGCCACAGCGGCAAGCGCAGGGCTGCCCAGCAGGGCCGCCGACATCAAAAAAACACAGATTTTTTTACCAGCCATCATAATGCCGCCATCCAAAGATAATGTGGGCTGTTTATGACACGGCCAACGCCCACGCGGCAAGTAAATCCCTGCGCGAGCGGATGACAGTTTGGTAGGGTTGATCGCCGTGCGGCACACAGCAACGAGCATTAGTAAGTGGTGCTGAACTCCAGGCTAGCCTCAAGGGCCCGCAGGCGGGATACCAGAAAAGCCATCACCAGCCGTACCCTCGCCATCTGCTGGGTGTCCTGATTCACGTGCAACCATAAATCCACACTTTCACCTTCCAGCGGCTCCGACAGGCGCCGCAACTCACGAGCGTCTTCGCCGAGATAGCAGGGCAATACAGCCACCCCTGCACCGCTGCGGGCCAGTGCCACCATTGCCTGCAAACTATTACAACGAATCACCGAGGTTACCTGTTTCAGGTGGCGACGGTACCAGCGCCCGGTAGCCAGCAGGCTGAAGGTTTCATCGGGGATAATCCAGCGCAGCTGTTCCGGCCGCTGGTCGATATCGAAACCGAAGTTACGGCGACAGTATCCCGGGGTGGCATACACAGCGTATTCCATCGCCGCAATGCGCTCACCTTCCCATGTCGCCTGGGGTTTGTTTTCCGGGCGCAGGGTCAAATCGGCTTCGCGATGGCTTAAATTGCTGACGTCGTTGTCGGTCAGAACTTCCAGCTCAATGTCCGGGTACTTTATAAGCAGGCTCGCCAGAATCGGCGCTAACAGCTCAGCCATCAGCGTGTCCGGGGTGGCGATGCGTATCTTACCCTCAAGCGCGGTTGTTTCCTGGCGTAATTTGCGCTCCAGGTTTTCCATTTCCGCCGCCAGTTTCTCAGCCTCGTGAAAAGCCATTTCACCGGCAGCCGTCAGCTTCAAACCTTCGCGGCTGCGCTCGAAAAACCGAACTGCCAGGGCCTCCTCCATGTGGTCAAGCCGACGCAGCACCGTGGTTTGGTGCACACCCAGTATTTCTCCGGCTTTGGCGAGGGTGCCACCTATTGCCAAAGCGCGTACATATCGTAGATAATCCCAATCCATAAATCACTGCATATTTGCAACGTGGATAGGGATTATAACGTATTTATACTGCAAATATGAATCTATATAGTTAACTATATATTCGGCAAATGCCCGAAATTCACTGTTGAGAAATTTCTTGAAGGAGGAAAGCACTATGGCCACCAAGCCAGTCGCAACCGTTCACCAGCTGCCGTCATCCATCCTCCACAACAGTGGGGCTATCCGGAGCCAGTACACTCGTAAAGCCAGCCGTCACATGGTTCAGGCGATCGCACGAAAATTTCGCTCCTGGAACAAAAGAGCGGTGGCTGTTGCTACCGACATGGGCCAGGTGCAGGGCGGCCACTAAGCCGACCTGACAATCAAAAAAACGCCGGCGAGCCCTTAGCCCCCGGCGTTTTTTTGTGGCTGAAATTTATCGATCGAAAACCCAACGCAAAAAAAGCACTCATGAGTGCCAGTCCCGTGCCATAGTCTATATCGACCAACCAGCCGTATAGCTGAATTCAATTATAAAAAAAGGAAAAAATCGCCATGAGACTGTCACGTAGAGCGCCTTACACCACGGCCGCCTGGGCCTTCATAATGATCGGCTCAACCGCGTTTTTCCTGTCCAGCTATTTTGGTTTTCTGAGTTAAAGTTCAGCTGGGGGTGCAGCTGGATTGAAAACCGGATCAGAGAAGGTAGAACCGTGTCAGCCCGTACATGAACTGCGGGCTGACACGTTCTGCCGAGATCGCGTTTACGACTTATTTATATCGCCGACGTTTTGCCTTTTCGCTTCCGATTCGGCGGCATCTGCGATGCGCTTGCCAGAAGATTTTGCCTCGTCGGCCAAGGCATGGCCTGCCGTGTCAGCAGGGGCGGCGTCATCGGCATTTTCCTTAGCTTCCCTGATAACCTTTTTGGCTTCATCCGTAGCCGCCTTTGCCACCTTGCCGAGCTTTTGCTTCTCTTCTTCGAAGATACGCTCCGCGTCGTTTAGCAATTTGTCGCTCTGTTCACCAAAGTACTGATCTTCCATCCGGCTGCGCGGGAGTGCGGCTCCCAAAGCGGCACCAAGGGCAACCGCAAGTGCACCGGCGATCAGCGGCTGCTCTTCAAACATATCCACCGCGCGATCGCGACCCTGGCGAGCATAGGATGCCGCAGCATCGCGTGCACCTATGGCACTTTCCCGCGCTGAAATGACGCGGTTACGCGCCTCCTCCGTGAAGTTTTCTGTGCCTTCGGCCAGCCGTTCTTTCCACGCGGCTGCCCGATCAGATGCCGAGGAAGCGAGGTTGTGTGCGCTATCCGCTACAGAATGGCCCGCGCCCGATATTGATCCTGCAGCACCTTTGGCTTTATCGGCGACAGTTGATCGGGCACTGTCACTGGAGGCCATATTACCCGCGCTTGCTCCAATGCCCTGCCCGTCGCGATAATTCGTCCGCGCCCATGGCGGAGTACCATTTGGGTAAGTGTAATGATCTTCATAGTGTGACCGGGGCGTATCGTCTGGTTTTGGACCAGGCGGGCGCCCGCCGCGATCATCATTTCGATCTTCGTTATAGTCAGATCGACCATAATTGCGGTTGTGGTCATTGCGATCACGCCCACCGGACTTGTCTCCCATGATCAACCAGGCAAGACCTACACCCGTTAGCGCCAAAGCCACTGGATTACGCTTAACCGCTTCTGACACAGAGCGCCCTATGTCACCACCGTGCTCACGGAACTGGTCCGAAACCTGACGCGCAATTGACTCAACCGAGAACTTATTCTGCAAGCCATCCAGCGCGTCGGTCAGGCCGGCACGTTCACGCTCAATCTCACGTTCAATTTCTTCGGGACTGCGTGAATCATTTTTCATCGTAAACCCCCTTTACGGCTTGCGCGTCGCGCTTTACATTTTTCGCCGTTCTTGTCGGAGCGAGACTGCTGAGTTCCAGCTCACTCATGCCCTTTTTGATCATCACAAAGGCAATGATCGCAAAGACCACCCCCACGATCAGCGCCGACCATCCTGCAGGCACGCCCGCTTCGATCATCGCTGCTACAAGTGCTGCTGATAACACGTTGAGCGCGGTCAAAGCCACCACTACGGCACCAATGATCACGCCAATGGCAACACCTGCGCTTTTAAGATTTTCATTGACTTCGGACCGGGCCAGATCGACTTCACTCCGAACAAGAGAACTGACGTGGTTCAGGGCGTCAGCCAGCAAGCCTCCGGCGGATTTATTCGGATCGGTGCTCATATCGTGTTTCCTCCACGACTGGGTGTGCCTGCCGGGCCTTGGCCGCTGGCTGAACTGGAAGTGCCAAACCGGTCACCGGTGGGGTATCGATCCGGTTGGGTTCGATACTGGTCGGCTCCGTTGGAATCAGACCTGCCATCACTGGATGCCCTGGCAAAACGAGTTGCTGCGAAACCAATAAAAGCCGCGCTGCCGAGGAAAACCATCGGATTGCGCCGGGCAAAGTTTGTGACAGCACCTACCATCTCGCCCAAATCTTTGTCACGCATAGTATCAGAGGCATCCGCCAGTGCTTCTGCAATCTGGCTAAACGTCCGTTCCTGAGCAGAGCCACTGCGCATTTCTTTTGCAGCGGTCCGGAGGGCCGAAGCGACATCTTTAACCTCATCCGCTGCAGCCCCCTTCGCTTCATCAGCGTAATGGGCAGCTTCGGCTGACACTGTATCTGCGGCCTCCTGCGCACCGGCCTTCACTTCTTCTGAAGCAGCGCCGGCGGCTTGCCTGACTTGCTCTGTTATCGGCTTTTCACCGCGAGGATTATTTTCTTCAGTATTCGTCATAGTGAACTCCTTGAACTAAAAGACCAGATTGAAAACCACCAGAACAACAACGATAACTCCGATGAGATAGAAAATGTTGCGCATAGGATTTCTCCCTAACTACTAAAATTTTTGTTATCCAGAAGATAACGCTGGAATTCGTTTTCGGATACAAAAGTTAACAATTTAAATATAGAACCATGCGGACGCCTTTTCAAAGCGTTTCAGACATCATTACAGGTTAATAATAATGTGGTTTTGATTAACACACTTTAATCCAAAGCAAGAGTGTATTTATAGTGTGGGGTCTAGTTGGCATCGGCTTTAATGAGGGGAAGTTATGAAGTGTGGGGAAAAGTATTCTATTCTTAAGCCGTCGCGGTTGGTTATGTAATGAATGAATAAGCAATAGTGCCTTTTAATCCTACGGGTTATTACCTCCTGACATCCTCCAGATCTTCCCTTTCAACCTCAAACCACTCCCACCCTCCGTCAAGAGCCGGGTTCCGAATAACCGGTACACTCCGCTCGATAACCCTTTGGCCCCGCGGGTCAGTAAGGTCGTCATCGGCCCGCCCCCATGAGTGGTCAGTGTGGTCCACACCACATCAACCATGATGAACATGACAATGAAGGCCCCGGATAAAATCAAACCCATCTGGCTTCTCCTCCGGTGTGCCTGACCCAGCTATTGATAAACAATCCCGACTACGAATCTAACTGGAACCGCAGTCACAACCGGAATGGTTGCAGCCTTTACCTTCTGCGCACTCTCTGCTGCAGAATATTCCTATCGCGGTTTTAACATGTGTTTCATCGTCAGCCACTTTGCAATCGCAGCCCTCGTGCGCACACTTATAGGTGCCGTCAGCGCTTACATTGCCCATGATTTACTCCTTTACTTCATGATTGAGTTCAGAAATTTCACGTTACTAAGCAATTGACAGTTCAACCGGAAGATATCAAACCGACATCTTCTCCGGTCTTCTGAGTATAGGCGTAAAACACGGGCACTACCGATCACTACTAATAAGACTATCCTTAAATTTTTGTAAGTGCCCGCTTCTCATACCTGCCCTATAGTTCTGGACGGCGCCTTCGTCTTTTATAATTTACCGACGATCATGATGATCTGTAGCGCCGCATTGCATATCAAAATACTACGTATTTATGGGTATAAAGTATCGTCACGTTTAGCGCGCAATTTAAATGTTTATAGCCAGGGAGCAGGATTTAATGCCGGATTACAGCGTTCACACACAATCTGCTGCCACCGGACATTCTTCGCCTGCTGCTGAGGCCGTACTGCGCTATCAACAACAGCAGCAACATCAACAACAGCACGATCACAATTGCCAGCACCAGCACGCGATCCCGGTTTCAGGGATGGGCGCAATACTGGTGGTATCCCCCCATCCCGACGATGAAACCCTGGGCTGCGGGGGCCTGATCGCGCTTTGTGCCCGCGCTCAGCACCCCGTTTCAGTTCTGGCCATGACCAACGGTGAAGCGTCTCATCCTGGCGATCAGATATGGCAGCACAAGCTCGGTCAGATCCGCCAGCAGGAACAGCTCAACGCGCTGAAAACGTTAGGCGTTCCGAATCCTGATGTTATTTCTTTAGCACTTCCCGACGGAGGGCTCGACCGGCTGCGCGGCGACAAAACAAACGCGATCAGCGCGTTAATAGAAGAGAGCATGAAATCGCGCAACATTAAAACCCTTTTTCTGCCGGCTATTGATGATTGCCATAACGACCATCAGGAAACCGCCAGGCTACTCGCCAGGATCGCTACAAACTACCCGGCTAAGTTCATTTTCAGCTATCAGATCTGGCCACCCGTCACCAGGTCAGCGCAGGTATCCAGCAATGAAGCAGCTTACGCGCTTGATATTGCGCAGGTTCTTACTCTTAAAAAACAAGCAATCGAGGAATTTCGCAGTCAATTGGGCGATATCGAGCCAGCCCACACTGAGGGTTTCCGCATACCGCAAGTGCTGTTAGAAAAAAAATTGGAGGCTCATGAATCTTACGCACTGATCCAGAACGTTTTCGCCTGGAGCAGATGAGCACGAACATTACGGAGATACGATTGCACGGCCTTCTTACGCCGGGCGACTTTTAAAACCACGGAACGCGTTAGCGTGAGGCATCAAATGGAAAGGGTCTTCTCAGGTAAACCGTCCGGCGTGATCATGCACATCGCCCTTCAGGGGTGCCTTAAAGCAGGATCGATTCCCTATGGTTTGACGGCCGATACGGGCGGCCATATCCGTTACCTTCTGGAACTTGTTGCAGCCCTTGCTGAGTGTCCCGAGGTATCGCATCAAATCATCGTGACCCGGGCCTTCGACGATCCCCATCTGGGCACGGAATACAACCAGCAGGAAGAGAAAATGACCGACAGCGTCACCCTCTGGCGCTGTCAGGGACATTCCACAGCCTACTTGTCCAAAGAAGAATTATGGAAAGAGGTCCCTCACCTGGCCGACTGCCTTATCTCTAAGATGCAGCATTACGGCATTCGTCCGAACCTCGTTCACGCGCATTACGCCGATGCAGGTGTTGTCGCAATGCGACTGAAAGCCGCTTCAGGCATACCTTATGTGTTTACGGCTCACTCTCTGGGTGCCACCAAAGCGCAGCACAGACCGGCGAACAGCGATATCGGAAAAGACCTGAGGCGCCGAATCCGCTACGAAGAGCTGGCCATTAAACATGCCGACCAGCTGATCGCAAGTTCCGAACACGAAGCTCAGATTCAATACGGACTGTATAAATCGAACAATGCGCGCAAAACGCTGGTTAATCCACCGGGATGCCATGTGGAGAATTTCCGTCGTAGAGCGCCAGCACCGATAGCGAAGCAGATCGATTCGGAGCTAAAGCGGTTTCTTCGTGAACCGGATCGCCCCTGTATTCTGGCACTGGCCCGCCCGGTGGAGAAAAAGAACCTTTGTGCTCTGGTGAGAGCCTATGGCGAGCATCCGAACCTCCGTAATCAAGCTAACCTGGTGATCTACGCCGGAACACGACGTGAGATTGATTTGGGGGAACCGGAAGCTCGTCACGTATGGCAGCAGCTTTTAAAATTGATCGACCAGTACGATTTATACGGCCATGTTGCCTACCCAAAACACCATACCCTGGAACAGGTGCCAGCCATCTACCAGTGGGCGGCCAAACGCCGCGGGGTATTCGCCAATCCAGCCCTGATCGAACCGTTTGGGCTCACGTTACTTGAGGCAGCCGCTTCCGGGCTTCCGGTGGTGGCAACTCAGGAAGGCGGGCCCGTTGATATCCTCAACCGCTGCGGGCACGGGTTACTTGTGGCTCCGTCCGATATTCGCGGCATAGCGGACGCTTGCCATCGATTAATATCCAACGATATCGAGTGGCAGCATTACAGTTCACACGGGCACCGCAATGTCGACTTCTATACTTGGTTCCGTCACGCGCGCCAGTACGTCTTAGACATGGATCTTGCCGTGCCCGCAGACCCGATTCCTTTTAATGTCAGGCGAGCAAGGCAGTTACTTGCTACGGATATGGACGGCACATTACTCGGGGACCGCGACGGACTGAAGCGCCTAGCGATCTGGCTGGCGCAGAATCGACACTACTTGTTTGTAATAGCGACCGGCCGCTCTGTAGCAGCCGCCTTGCGGGAGCTGGAAATTTGGAAGGCGCCCTTGCCCGACTTTCTGATCACCGATGTCGGCTCGTCTATTTACCGAATCGATTGCCATAGAAAAACCCATCTAATCCACTCCTGGCACCGGCAACTGGACACAGACTGGCAACGCGACGAATGCGAACGGCTACTCAGTCGGCATTCTGCTCTGGAACTGCAGCCCCAGAACACACAGTCTGCGTACAAACTCAGCTTTTTTATACGAGCCACAGGAACCAACACACCAGGCCCCCGCCCCATGACGGCATCCTCTGCCTGGCACAATGAGGCTATAAAGAAAGAAGTGGAAAAAGTCTTGATGTCGGCCGGTCTGGTTGCCCGCGTTGTGCATTCCCACGGCAACCTTCTCGACGTTCTTCCTGAAGCGGGCGGCAAAGCTAAAGCCGTAGAGTTCCTTCGCAAGCGCTTCACCATAGATCGCCAGAAGGTTGTAGCATCTGGCGACTCGGGTAACGACACGGATCTTCTTCAGTACGCGGCGCTCGGCATTGTCGTCGCTAACCATACCGGCGAACTCGAAAGTCTGCGCGATTGTCGCAGTCTTTACTGGGCAGACGCTGACTACGCTAACGGTATTCTTGAGGGCTTAGAACGCTTCGAAAATCCAAAAAAGCTAAGCCAGCCGATGCGAAGAATCCCGGAAGTTAACACCGCCGAAACAGGAGATTAACATGGTCTCGCATCCGGTCATTACTGACAGTTCGACTCTTTCCCGGCGACCTGTCGGCTATTTTGTGCATCACCACGGCCATGGGCATGCTAAGCGTTGTCTGGCGATCGCACACCAGCTGAATCCGCGCCCGGTAATCATTTTCTGTGCCAAACCTGACATATTTCCAAACCTGCCAGATAACGCTGAAATCGTCAGCTTGCCGGATTTTCACGGCAAACAGGCACGATCAGAACACCTGCACCAACAACCACCCTGTTCGGCGCTGGACTGTGCACCGGTAGGCGTGTCGGCTATCCGCGAAGCCAGCGGCATCATTGCGGGCTGGCTCGCCCGCGAAGATCCGGCTCTGTTTGTGGTTGATGTGTCGGCAGAGCTTGCCCTGCTTAGCCGGATCTGCAGTGTGCCCGTTGTCAAAATCCGCATGCACGGCGACCGTGAAGATGCGGCGCACCAGGCCGCTTATTCCGCCTGCGCTGGCATACTCGCACCCTTCGACGAAATACTGGAACAGCCCGACTGGCCAGATCATTTACGCGCGCGAACTTTTTACGCAGGTGGCCTGATAGACACCCGCAATCCGGTCCCGGATAAAGCCGAGTCCCGTAAGCTCCTGGGATTACCCAAGCATCAGCAGATCTTTGTTATTGTCGCGGGAAACGGCGGCGTCGGTATTCCAATCGCACCGGTCACCCTGGCAGCGCGAGCCTACCCGGACGCACTGTGGCTGACCGTTGGCAAAACCGTTCGATACGGTCATGAAACCGACTTTTCGAACCTCAGAGATGTTGGCTGGGTTGATAACGTTAACGACTACCTTGCCGCCGCCGATGTTGTTGTGGCAACACCGGGCGACACCCTCACCCACGAAATTGCGCGGGTTGGCCGGCCGCTTATCTGCATTCCCGAATGGTGTTATTACAACGAACAGGTGCGTAAGGCCGAAGCGCTTGCCGCCCAGAATCTGGCCGTTTACTCGCCAACCTGGCCTGCCAGCTTCGGGCAATGGCGTAGTCTGGTGGAGCAGGCAGGCCAGTGTGATATTTCCCGACAGCGCCTGCTAGTGGATGACCGCGCCGCCAGCTGGGCCGCCGCCTGGTTAGAGGAACTTATTCAGAAGCTGTGGCTTGAGAGCACGCCTGACGAGCAGATGAAAGCGGAGAAATAATATGGCCTCCACTTTGCAGATACCTGTCGCAAGTGTATTGACACTCATCCGGGGCCGGCAAGGGCATCTTGATGCACTGATCAATGGCCTGCGCAACCAGACCTGCTTAAACTTCGAGCTCGTTATCGCTTATATGCAACCTGATCCGCCCAGGGTTGACCCGTCATTGCCGTTTCCGGTCACTATGGTCAGGGTTCCGGGCATCAGAATGCCGCTCGCAGCGGCCAGAAATACGGCAGCAGCGAAGGCTTCATTCGAGCGACTCATTTTTCTGGATGTCGACTGTATTCCGTCACCAAATCTGGTGCAAAGTTTTGTCCGGGAGCTGGACGCCTGTGGCCGCTGTCTTCTCGGGGAAGTCCGTTACCTGCCCGGAACTGTGTCGGAAAACACGCCAGCCGTTGCCGCATTCGGCGATTTGGCAGCGTTTGGCAAGCAGCATCCGGCACGCCCCCGTTTGCTGGGCGACGGCTGGATGGACGAGCCCAATCCCCGTGCGCTATGGGGGCTGTCATTCGCCCTCACCCTGGAGCAATACAACGCTGTGGGCGGAATGGACGAACGCTATGTGGGTTACGGCGGCGAAGAAACAGACTTAGCCGAACAGCTTGCGGCGAAAGGCATTAAATTCGGGTGGTGCGCAAATGCGCTGGCTTTGCATCAGTACCATGCTGTTTACACGCCGCCGCTGGACAGGTTTGACGACATTCTGGCCAACGCACTGTACTTCCATAAAAAATGGGGCAGCTGGTGCATGGAGTACTGGCTGAACTTCTTCGCTGATTACGGCCTGATCGAATGGTCGCCGGGCGCTGCGACCGTTAACATTCTGCGCCACCCTTCCGAAGCAGAAATCCGCGCCTGTCGCCAACCGCCTGAGGTCGCATTCGCATGAGTTCACAAAAACAATCACCGCCTGAAGACAGCTTTCCAGACACTTCTCCCGAATTCTTCGAGCGGCTTTATCAGAATTCGGAGGATCCCTGGAACTTCAGGCGCTCTGCCTATGAGCGAGCCCGTTATCAGGCCATTGTTGACGGCATAAAGGATAAATTTTACGCCTCTGCCTTTGAAGCCGGCTGCTCGGTGGGCGAGCTCACGGCGCTGCTCGCACATTATTGTGACTCCCTGACAGCCATCGACTGTTCAGCAACAGCCGTTGAGATCGCCAAATCCCGATGTCAGGAATACCCACACGTGGACATCCGCCAGGGCACCTCACCTGGCGCCCTGCCAAAACACCGGTGTGATCTGATTGTCTTTTCTGAAATAGGTTATTACTTCTCGTGCGAGGACCTGGCATCGCAAATTGAGCAACTCTGGTCGCTTTTAACACCCGGTGGGCGGCTGATTGCGTGTCACTGGCTGGGCCATTCGGAAGACCATCTGCTTCACGGCGCGAAAGTACACGAAACCATCGGTCAGGTTCTGTCCGTGAGTAGCGACTTCACAATGCTGGACAACGGCTATGCGCTGCAACGCTGGAGTAAATCAACGCTATGAATTCAGACCACGGTCAGCTTGCGCTTTTACTCTCCTCCCTGCCCGATCGGCCGCTCGCCAGTGATTATCAGGCGGCCGCTAAGAAACTGCTGCCGTATATACAATCCAAGGTGCCGCCCATGGGTGAAGGCCAAAGCGCTGCCCGGCTGACTTTTCTGACCACCGTAGGGCGTGACGATTTAAGCCTTGCTCGCCTGATTGAAGGTCACCTGGACGCCACACAGATTTTGCGGGAGGCAAAGCGTCCTGTCGACAAACAGGCGCTTTACGCCATATGGGCTTCGGGTGGGCCGGCAGACAGCCTGCACATTACGCAGACTGCCCGGACCGCTTCCGGTCTGGAACTGACTGGCACTAAGCCGTTTTGCAGCGGCTCCGATATAGTTGATCGCGCGCTGATCTATATTTACCCCAACGAGCAACTTGTTGAAGTAGATATGCAAGCCGTTGGTGCGGTAGGCCGCATCGACTTTGACGGCAAAGCCTGGGAAGCCCCGGCTTTTTCTGAAACCCACACCTGGAATGTTGCGCTGCGACGCTTCCCCATCACGCAGGATAATTACATTGGTGGCTACAAATGGTACTTCGAGCGTCCAGGCTTTTGCCTAGGGGCGCTGGGGCCTGCGGCCTGCTGGACGGGCGGAGCAATGGCTCTGGTAGATTCGGTGCGCCAGAGAACGCTTAAGGATGGACACGCAAAAGCCCATCTCGGAGCCATGGCCGCCCTGGTATGCAGCATGCAATCACTGCTTCGGTGGGGCGCACAACAGATCGACGCCGACCCCACCAATAAGTCAGGGCAGTTATTCCCGTCAGCTTTGGTAGTAAGGCACCAGATCGAGCGTGGCTGCACGGAAATCCTTGATCGTTTTGGTCGCACACTGGGCCCACGGCCTTACGCCTTTGAGAGGGACAATTCTCGCCGTATCGCAGAACTCACTCTTTATATTCGCCAATGCCATGCCGAGCGGGATTTAGAAGAGCTTGGTAGCTATCTGGGAGAACACCCAGAATTTCTCTCAAATTCCGTATAAACAGGCCCGTTCTGCAATACTGAGGCAGCGAATTTAATAACATAAATAAGGGGGCACGATGTTTTTTTCAGACGTGTTTGCTGATGCAGTCGCCAAAGGGGCTCTGCTGAGCGCCTTTGGATTATTATGGGTCATTTTCCTTGTTCGGATCGTAGGGCTAAGGTCCTTTTCGAAAATGACAAACTTTGATTTTGTCATGACCATAGCCATGGGCTCCCTGCTGGCAAGCGCATCGCAGTCAGGCAACTGGCAGGGCTTTCTGCAAAGCCTTACCGCAATGGTCGGCCTGTTCGCCATGCAATATTTTGCTTCCATACTGCGTAAAAAATCGCCGGGGTTCGACAAACTGGTCCAGAACACGCCAGTCCTGCTTATGAAAGATGGAGTCATTATTCAGGAGGCTTTACGGGCCACTCGTGTTGCCGAGGATGACTTGATGGCCAAGCTGCGTGAAGCGAACGCGATCGATCTTTCAACCGTACGCGCGGTTGTGCTTGAAACGACGGGCGATATATCGGTGCTGCACGGTAAGCAGGTTGACGAGGCACTCCTCAAGGGTGTAGCTCAGATCCAAAGCGGTGATATGAGTTCTTGAATCATTCAATATGCGTTGTCAAACATGAAAAATTCGCCGCATTCATTTTTTCAAGATCCTTACTTAACTTATAGCGCTGTCGCAACGTCGCCAGCTGTTTTGTGTCCCAGGATCCGGGTGTCAGCACCAGGTGATCGCCATCGTACTTCAGATCGAAGCGGCGCTCAGCGCCGATGGGCATAGCCTCTGGCCCATAGATACCGATAAGGCGCAGCGTCAGGCAGTTCAGCTCTAGCTTGTCTTGCAGATTTTTCTCTCCATGACTCTCTGAATAATACTCCGGTGTATCTTCCCGGGTCGTCATCACTTCGTTCCGGGCAATACGTTGGATCAGTTCGTTGAAGGTGCCAATATGGAAAAATCCGCCAGGCGGTATCGGACCCTGGCGAGTATTTTCCGAGGCATTCAATGGTCGCTGATTGCCCGCTGCCTGATCGCTTTGCCCGTCACCCGAATCGCCACTTTCAAGGTATTCCAGCTCGAAATCAGTGACATCCAACGTTATCGTGCCTGATGAGGTTTCAAGCTCAGCGATGATGTACTCAATGAAAACCGATTCCGCGCTCATATTGCTGATAAGGCAGAGCGCATTGATATCCTTGTTACGACCACGATTAATGATCAGCCGGGGACTGCGTTGCCGGCGAAAACCCAGATACAGGAGTTGAGCGTAAACCAGCCAGACAATAACCGAAGCCAGGCTGGCGCACACAGAAAGCACCTTATAATTGTCAGCTATCCAATCGTACATAAAGCCGCTTTTCTCCTCTGAGTTCTGACCCACCCACCGGGCGCATACGTCAAAAAAATCAGCCGGACGTTTAGCTCAAAAAAAAGGGGGGGGATTCCGGACGAACTCCCCCAGCCGTTGTGAGCAGATGTCATTTCGAGAGGCGCTTTGCATTCGCCGTTGTGCGTTTATGAAGTGGTTTCAGACTACGCCGGCTGGTTGTCCACCAGGGCGTCTGGCCACCGAGCAGAATATTCAGCCACGCCTTCTGAACCTCAAGACCGACCTCCCAGCTCGCGGCGAGCTTCTCGGTCACCATGCGCTGGTTTTCATGAATCATTTTTGGGTCCAATGGCGACTTTGCCTCCCATAAAAACGTTCGCGATTTAATCGTCGAGAACGCTGAAGACCAAAATTCGGAGGTCATCTGCCCGAGCTTCCAGACTTCAGTAACTGCTGCGGGGGTGGTCGGAACAACGGAAAGTATACGTCTCTGATTACTCATTAATTTCTCCAGACGGTGAGTCAGTTTGGACACGAAAAGTTGTTTGATTTCTCGTAAGCGGGCATTTGGGTACCGACCTTCCATGAGGCGGGGAAGACGGCATTTTTCGGTTTATCTGTAGTGATCATCCAGATAGTCACGTTCACGATCGCACTAAAATGGCGCTCTAACGATTAAACAATAGTAGATTCCGGGGCATGACAGTCGATGAGAATCGATTAAATTTGGTCAATATTCCGGACACAAATGATTGGAAAGTAAACAAACTCAACAACCTGTCCAGATTCGTAAATCACTTCCCCCAGTTCAGGTTCAACGGGCTTGTTGAAGCCAACCCTAACTACGCAACCAGAAGACCGCTAAAACCTGTACATATTTATTACGATATAAAGTAAGCGTAAAGCAGTAAATACGTATTCATAGGGTACATATAATATTGAATCTGACAGGAGATGGGGCGAATGTGGATTAGCGTACAGACTTATTATGAGCGTTGAATTAAAAAAGAGTTGCTGGTATTTAATGTAACTGAATAATTATGCGTTACGCTCGCGTCAGCCGATCCCCCGGTGGCTGTGGGGCGCGGACATCAGCTTTATCGCATTTTAAAAGGACCTGAAACGATGCCTGACGCGACTGCACTGAGGTATTCATGGGGATTCACACGTCCCGAACGCTTATTCAGTGATCGCCAGTTCCTGTTAGCTTTAATTGCTGGCTGCAGCATAAGTTTCGTGGCGGGGGCGCTTGCTGGTGTATATGTCACATTTAAGACCGGTTTTTTAGTTGTGGCCTTTTTTATATTCGTTGCGCCTCTGTGTGAGGAGATCGTTTTTCGCGGTGTGGTTCAGAATTACCTCGGCAGGAACACTGCTGGAGTGCAATATCCGGCCCGGCTGTCGCCTGCCAACTTAATCACTTCTTTACTCTTTACGCTATCGCACTTGGTGTACAACGCCAATCTGTTCGCCTGGCTCGCGTTCTTCCCCGGGCTGGTATTCGGATACTTTCGTGAACGCTACAACTCGTTGCTTCCCGGAATAATTTTACATTCAGCGTTTAATTCAGCTTTGATTTCTGGCTGGTACTTAAGTACCTGATGCTGGGTTACGAAGACGCAACTTGCAGCGACAAATGGCAATATGCCGGAATACGACGTCGACGGGCCGGATGTGGATGTTGACACTAAAACGATGCGTGGCCTGGCAAATTGATACTGACATTATTCGGTAAATCTGACTTTTCTGAATAAGGCATTACGAATCTCCCTGTTTTGCAGCTCGGATGCTGCTTCAGCATCGCCCCTACGAACGCAGCACTTATTTATAATTAGCAGTCAGAAAACCAGGCTTCAAGCGCGCGATAACGGCAATCTTAAAGATTGGTCATAACACCCACCAAAGGCTGATCGGCGCACTAGTATGTATTAGATCGCCGTTAATCAGGGGCGGTCTCAAACAACCAATTGTGGGAACCGCACAGCAAGAACTTTATATCAAGGACTTTATAGCAAGAACTTTATAGCAAGAACTTTATAGAGGGAGAAGCCCGCTTATGTCTAAGCCCAAAAAACCATCGCAACATACACCTGGCCAGGGTGGCGAATTGCATCAGCATGCAAATGCCACGCATCCGACCATGACCACCCAGCAAGGCGCGCCCGTCGCCGATGACCAGAACTCACTGCGCGCCGGCGCTCGCGGGCCGGGGTTATTGGAAGACCACGTAATGCGTGAAAAGATCTTCCACTTCGACCACGAGCGCATTCCCGAGCGCGTTGTTCACGCCCGCGGGGTTGGCTTTCATGGCTACTTCGAAAACTACAGCAATCAGTCAGAACTGACCGCCGCCGACCTGTTCCAGCGCCCCGGTGAACAGACACCGGTATTTACCCGCTTTTCCACAGTAGCCGGTAACAAGGGGTCGGCAGACTTACCCCGTGATGTACGCGGCTTCGCCGTAAAATTTTACACCCAAAAGGGCAACTGGGACCTGGTGGGCAACAACATGCCGGTGTTCTTTATTCAGGATGCCATGAAATTCCCCGATCTGGTGCACGCGGTAAAAGAAGCGCCAGACCGCGGTTTTCCTCAGGCTCAGTCAGCACACGATAATTTCTGGGACTTTGTCAGTTTAATGCCAGAAAGCACGCACACGCTGATGTGGACCATGTCTGACCGCGCCATACCGCGCTCGCCCCGCTTTATGGAAGGTTTTGGCGTGCACAGCTTTCACTTCGTAAACGCCGAAGGCGACTCGAAGTTTGTGAAGTTTCACTGGAAGCCAAAGCGTGGCATGCAATCGGTGGTGTGGAACGAAGCTCTGAAAATAAACGGGGCGGATCCCGATTTCCACCGCCGCGACATGTGGGACGCCATTCAGCGTGGTGATTATCCAGAATGGGAGCTGGGGGTTCAGATATTCGATGACGCCTTCGCGGAGGAATTTGAATTCGATATTCTGGATGCCACCAAACTTATCCCTGAAGAACAGGTGCCGATTACGCCGCTGGGTAAAATGGTGCTCAACCGGGTTGTCGATAACTTTTTTGCGGAAACCGAACAGGTCGCGTTCTGCACCCAGAATATTGTGCGGGGTATCGATCACTCGAACGATCCGCTGCTGCAGGGCCGCAACTTTTCTTACCTGGACACCCAGACCAAACGTTTAGGTGGCCCGAACTTTACCCACATTCCCATCAACGCCCCCAAGTGCCCCATGCATCATTTCCAGCAGGATGGCCACATGGCGATGACCAATCCCACGGGCCGCGCTAATTACGAGCCCAACAGCTGGGAGGACAGCCCGGGGCCGCGGGAAAATCCGGCCGAAGGTTTCCACAGCTACCCTGAGGAAATAGAAGGCACAAAAGTTCGTGAACGCTCTCCCACCTTTGCAGACCACTACAGCCAGGCCTTTCAGTTTTACACCAGCCAGACCGACGTAGAGCAGAAACACATAGTCGCGGCCTTCGTGTTTGAACTCAGCAAAGTTGAACGCGAAGACATTCGCCTGCGAATGATTGCGCACCTGCTGAACGTAGATGAGTCACTGGCTGAAAAGGTTGCGGAGGGCTTGGGGCTGGATACCCTGCCGAAAGCTGCTGAGCCGGCGATGAAACCCCGCAAAGACTTACCGGTCTCCGATGCGTTGAGCATACTCAAGAATGGCCCAAACAGCTTTGGCGGTCGAAAACTGGGCGTATTTGTCAGCGAAGGCACCAACGCCGAAACGTTCGACGCGTTAAAAGCAGCCGTAGAAAGCCAAAACGCCGTACTGGCCGTGATTGCACCCACTATTGGCGGCGTAACAGACAGTAACGGGCGCAAGATTGCAGCCAATGAAAAAATCGATGGTGGGCCATCGGTGCTGTTCGATGCTATTGCTTTATTGCCAGGCGCCGACGGAATTGACGAGCTGGCAGGTAAACCCCCGGTTCGCGATTTTATCAGCGATGCCCTCGCCCACTGTAAGTTCATCGGCTTTGACGACAATGGTGAACAGCTGATAAGCAGCGCCGGTTTCGGCACCCGGCTGGATGACGGGTGTATAAAGCTGGATGCAGACAAGGCTGAAAAAGCCTGCACAAAGTTCATCGAAAGCTGTGCGGCCTTACGTTACTGGGACCGGGAATAACTCTCCAGGCGCGTCTGGGGTAATCGCTGAAACCGCAACTTTTGCCTTTAGCCCCAGCGCGCCAGGGACGATGTCCCGTCTGCGTATTTCATGACGACACGTAGGCGTTGCCATTTTGTTAAGAAAATGCGTTCCATTGCAACTTCCTCATTTAAAAGTAAAGCTGGTCGCATTGATGAAACGTCTACGATGGTAAACAGCGCTTAACGAGCCGCATAGGCGATGACGGTATAAAGGATTCGTTCTATGGCAACAAGCAACAAACAATCATGTCCGTATGCCTTGCACAGAGCTATGGAGCATCAAGCCGAAGGTGCCCTCGATGCGGGTGCGGTGGACAAAACCACCATCCAAACATTGCTCCTGGTGAACGTCATACTGACACCGGTGATCGGCGAAGTGGGTGTAAACGTCCTCTTCAAACGCTCGCTGCACCTGACGAGTAGAACCTTCCCGTGGCTTACAATGGCAGAGAATCACGGAGATACCGGCGATCTGCTCGCAAGTCTTAGTGCGCGTCTGGCGGGCCGCGATACGAATGAAGCTGTAGAGGCAAGTTCAGCCCTGCTGGTAGGCTTCACCGAACTACTGGCAACCTTGATTGGTGATTCCTTAGTCAAGACCTTGCTGGGTTCTCTCAGTGCGTCTCTGGCACCATCTTCTAATAAGCACGAGACCACACCTGAGCAAGACACAACATCATGAGCAAAAAGGTGACCATACATCCTCTCAAAACCGGTGTGCAGGGGCTTGATGATGTCCTGGGCGGTGGCATACCTGAATATTCCTTCAACCTCATTAGTGGGAATCCAGGTGCGGGCAAGACGACGCTGTGCCACCAGATCATGTTCGCCTTGGCAACGCCTGAGCGGCCTGCGCTATTCTTCACGGCGTTTGGCGAACCGCCGTTAAAGATGCTGCGTTATCAGCAGCAGTTCACCTTTTTCGACTCCGATAAGATCAATGAGTCAATTCACTTCATTAATTTGAGCGACGAGGCCGCAACGGGCGATTTTGATCAGGTACTGGCGCGTATCACCCAGGAGATCGTGGCATTTTCTCCAGCGTTGGTCTTTGTCGATTCGTTTCGCTCGGTTTTACGGGAGGCGGAACACCAACCCGAAGATGCGAACAACCTGCAACGATTCCTACAACTACTCGGGCTTCAACTGACCGGCTGGCAAGCCACCACCTTCCTGATTGGAGACTTTGTGTCGGACAGCGGCTCCCATCAGATCTTGACGGTGGCTGACGGTCTGCTGTCACTGGAACAATCTGTCGAACGGAATTCGATGGTGCGCAAGCTGCAAGTGATAAAAATGCGCGGCCAGGCGACCCTGCCAGGAAAGCATGCATTCCGCATTTCCAGTGATGGGGTCAATGTCTTTCCGGCGACCATCGTTCACAAAGACCCTGAGGATGTGGGAGAGGCCTCAGAGGCATTACTCAGTAAAAAGCGGGTTGCCATGGGCGTGCCGCGCCTCGATGACATGCTGGGCGGCGGCTTGCCGTCGGGCCATTCGCTGCTGATTGCGGGGCCGACCGGGTCGGGCAAGACCATCCTTGCCACTGCCTTCCTGGCCGAAGGCGCGCGCCTGGGCGAAACTGGCGTGATTGTCGCGTTTGAACAAACGCCTGGCCAGTCCTGGATCCGTACGCTCGACGAAATGATTCAAGGCCGACAGATCGGCTTGATTAATGTCCGGGCCCTGGATCTGTCGGTCGACGAGATCGTACAGCGCCTGACTAACCTTATTAAGGAGATGAAAGCAACCAGGGTGGTCATCGACTCGCTGTCCGGGTTCGAGCTGGCGGTGGCACCCACGTTCCGCGAGGATTTCCGCGAGTCGCTGTTTCGCATGATCGCGGTACTCTCCGGCCTCGGCGTGACTGTGCTTATGACGTCGGAACTCGAGGACCGCTATACCGATCTGCGCTTCAGCCCCTACGGAGCCGCCTTTCTCACCGATGCGATCATCGTACAGCGCTACATCGAGGTTGAGAGCTGCTTACAGCGCGTCATGGCGGTCGTCAAAGTGCGTGCCAGTTCCCACAGCAACGAAATCAGACGATTCGATATTACGGATAAAGGTATGGTCATCGGTGACCCGGTGTCCGACTTTGAGGGAATCCTCGGCGGGCAGCCGACGCGGAAAAAAACAACCAAAAGCGTTGAGTGAGGTAAGGCGGGATGAGTAAGAAGGGATGCAAAGATCAAAACACCGGGACAGAACCGACCGTTCCTAGTCGTGCGGAGGCTGCCCAGGCGCTGTTGAAGGAAGCGAACGAGCGCCTGATCATCGCGTCAATTCACGCCCAAACCATGGCAGAGTCCGCCGAACTGGCCAAAGAGCAGATGGCTTATATGGTCGGTCGCGATTACCTGACCGGTTTGCCGAACCGTTCGCTGTTGAACGACCGTATGGCGCAATCGATTGAATTCGCGAAGCGTCACGGCACGAAGATTGCCCTGATGTATATGGATCTGGACAATTTTAAACACATCAACGATTCGCTCGGTCATGCGGTTGGTGATGAATTATTGAAGTCGATTGCAAAACGTCTGCAAGCCTGCGTTCGCCATTCCGATACGGTTTGTCGTCAGGGAGGAGACGAGTTTGTGGTGCTGCTGAACGAAGTTGCAGATGCGCGTGACGCTGTCGTCACGGCAGAGAAGATAATCGAAGCCATGGGTCTGCCGCATCTCGTCAGTGGTAGCCAGCTCAACGTTACTTTCAGCATCGGCATCAGTCTCTACCCCGACAACGGTGAGGATCTCGAAACAGTCGCAAGAAAAGCCGACGCAGCTATGTATCAAGCCAAGGAAAAAGGGCGCAATACCTATCGGATATTCATTCAGGAAATGGAAGTCCGTGCGCTAGCGCGGCAATCTATGGAGCAGAAACTGCATCGAGCACTGGAACAGAGCGCGTTTGTGTTGCATTACCAGCCAAAGGTGAACCTTAAAACCGGATCAGTGACCGGCGTCGAGGCGCTTATCCGCATTCGGGAACCAGATAACCAGCTCGTTTACCCGGTGCACTTCATCAGCATTGCTGAGGATTGCGGCCTGATTCTTCCGATCGGCAGATGGGTTCTTCATGAAGCCTGTCGGCAGACTCAGGCATGGTTGCAGGCCGGATTCGATATTGGTCAGATAGCGGTCAACGTCTCGGCCAGGGAGTTCCATAGCCAGGATTTTTTCTCTGGTGTCATTTCCGTACTCAATGAAACGGGTCTGGACCCGCGTCACCTGGAACTGGAAATTACGGAAAGCGGACTTATGGAGGACACAGAGCAGGTATTGGCGGTCTTGGACGCGCTCAAGAAACTCGGCGTGCGGATTGCTATTGATGATTTTGGCACCGGTTATTCCAGCCTGAGCTATCTGGCGCGTTTTCCCCTGGACACGCTTAAAATTGACCAGTCATTTGTACATGATCTGGATGACGCTTCACGCGATACAGAAAATGCCATCATCAGCGCCGTCATTGCGATGGGCGGGAGTCTGAAGCATCGCGTTGTGGCCGAGGGAATAGAAACGAAACAACAACTCGACTTTCTGCAATCTAAACACTGCACCGAAGGACAAGGTTATTATTTCAGCCGGCCTGTGGCTGCCAAGGAATTTACCGCATTGTTGGCAACCATTGGCTGACGTCAGATATAACGGATTTAAGGGAACGGACACGCTCGTGGGCGCTTACCTTGAATGCGGGAAGGTTGGAGGAAGTAGGGGGGGATGCTGGAAGCGCCCTGCGGGGCGCTTCTTGAGGGGAGCGGGCTTACTCAGTCGCTTGCTCGACCTCGTCACCCATCTCTTCTACGCCTTGCTTGACATTATACCAGGCTGAAGAAGAAGCCTGTTTTGTGTTCTCCCAGGCGCTCTCACTAACTTCCCTAGTGTTTTCCCAGGCCTGTTGCAAGCTTTGGCTGGTCTGGTTCCACCAATCCTCGTTGTATTCTGGCAGTTTTTTCAACTCGTCCTGAGTCATTTCCATGTGGACTTCGTACTCCACGCCGCCGAAGTCTGCATTGCCGGACTCCGTCACGACGGTAAAGGTGCCGCGTTCCGCAACGACCTCATTGCCCCCGAGGCCCAGTATCTCACCCGTCTGGATAACCAGCGAGTGTACCGACATATCGTTGCTCATCAGGATGTCTTCAACCTCACCGATCTCTTCGCCAGTGCTGTCAAAAACATCTGCATCCTTCAGTTCGTCCATGGTGTACAGCCCCTCTGCCGCAAACGCTGAAAGACTCATAGCCATGCCACCTGCCAGCAGGGAGACACCCATTGCGCGAATAATAGGTTTACTCATTGTCGTACTCCTGTATGACGTCACTCCAGTGAGCGCCCGAGGCGAAGATGCACTGCGGACGCTGCTCCAGGAAGACGCGATCAATGTTCGAATTCACTGATTCAGTGAACTGCGTCACACTTTTTAACTTAGCAAAGGCCATGGCACATGCCAAATGACGTTCCCGCAATGATGCAGGAGGGTTTGGTGATGAGGGAAGTGAACGGCCGATTGACGGGTTTTGAACGATGATAGAGATTAAGCATTAATATATTATGAATTAAACGCAACTCCATAACCGTTGCTAAAAATCAATGGCTCTGCCATTTTGTGTTTCAGCGAAATACAGCATTTATATCGCGCTCTCTTCGATCATCCGAATGTCTTCAAACAGGCAGCCAATCAAAGTTCGCAAGCGCTTTATTTAACGTGTTTTGATTACTCATCATTGGGTTTTTTGGGAATTTTGCGGGCGCCGCCTTCAAAGACAGTCCCGCGCCCTGATCAATAGGGGGAATGGTTATCTGGTGGCTGCAGCGGCTTCTCAAGAGCCAGGGGTGTTATAAAAACGCTGAGGTAAACAATCGTCGTTTCCCAGCCGTCAGGCATCTCGCTTGTGGCGGCAATATTATTTGTGACACTAAACAGGCGGAAGATGCAACATGTCGAAATCTACAGATAGCCACGAGCGTTTGACTACTTTAGACGAATTCGGAACTGACCCCGGATCGTTACAATCATACACCTATATTCCAAAGAACTTTCCGAAGAACGGGCCGCTCGTCGTGGTACTACACGGCAGCACTCAGTCAGCGGAAAGCTATGATAGCGGATCAGGCTGGTCTGCTCTCGCCGACGAATGCGGGATAGCACTCCTGTTTCCGGAGCAAAGAAAAACCAACAACGCCATTAAAAGCTTCAATTGGTTCAAGTTTGGCGACAGCCACCGCGGCGGCGGCGAACCACTTTCTATTCGTCATATGATCAAGCAAGTCGTTGATGATCACCCCATTGATCCGTCCCGCGTTTTCATCACGGGGATGTCCTCCGGTGGCGCTATGGCAGCTGTGATGCTGGCGACCTATCCAGAGGTGTTCGCCGGGGGCGCGATTATCGCCGGACTACCCTACCGCAGCGCTGTCACCCTGATGGAGGCGCTCGTTCGAATGAGGGGATATGGTGGCCCTTCGGATAGTAAGCTCGACGCGCTTGTGCGCGGAGCCTCCACATTTGAGGGCCCCTGGCCAACGATCTCGGTCTGGCATGGCGGTAGCGATTTGACCGTCGACAACGCCAACGCAGACTCCATCGTCCGGCAGTGGCAGAAGATCCACAAGGTTGAAGGATCACCGACACGTGAGGAAGAGGTCGACGGTTTTCCCCGCCAGGTATGGTGCAATGCTGACGGGCGGGAGGTGATAGAGAAATACATCATTGGGGGAATGGCCCACGGCACGCCGATCATGGCTGGAGGGGACGAGGGTCTCGGGGAAGAAGGAAAATTTATGCTGGAAGTCGGCATTTCCTCGACCCGTCACATTGCGAATTTCTGGGGCCTTACCCAGTAAGGGAACTCTGGCCATTTGTTCTTCCAGCTCATCAAGGTGTCGGTTCTGACGAAAGCCATGATCAGATCTTCTCCAAATATTGTTCGCCTCTTCGAACAACACCTTGCCCGGACCGAGGCCCAAGTGCGACTAAAGCGCACTATGGGCGTCTCGATTTTCGTCCAAACAGATAAAAAACAATCGCGATTACACCCACCATAATCATCACCCAGCTCGCACCACCACCCATACCTGACGGGCCACTTCCCGGACCCAGCAGGATAATGGTGCCAAGCACGATACTGACAACACCCATGATAAACAAAATGATCAGGCTTTTACGGGGCTCATGTTTTACAACTGTTTTTGGGTCTTCCATTTTATCCTCCACATTTCACACACTAGAGTAGCGCGGCTTAAAACACTTTTTCTAGTACCGCATCACTTAAACATAGCTGAGAATACGAGCTCATGACAACAAACAGCTAAAGATTAACTTAAAAAAATTAAGGGTTTCAAAAATAAAAATCACTTTATTAGACGAATTATAAATCGTTAATAAGCATTCAATAAATATGTAAAATCCATATTAAACATTATCTTAACCGTACATTGTCGTTATCTTACACTTTTGCAATTTGAGAAAAATCAGATGTTGTGCGATATTTAAAGCGGATTCAAAGGAAGGAGAAGTAAGATGCTTTATTGGGCTCTCGTATGTCTTGTGATCGCCATTGTGGCGGGTGTGCTCGGTTTTGGCGGTATAGCCGGTACAGCCGCAGGTTTTGCACAAATATTATTTTTCGTATTCATTGTACTGCTGGTGGTCTCCCTGATTGCTAATGCCGTGAGGGGCAAGGGCCCGAAGATGTAGTCTTATCAAAACAGCGTAAAAAAGCCCGCGAAGCGCGAAACTTCGCGGGCTTTTTTTATGTAACGATAACGAAAAGGCTACTCCCCGGTGCTGACAATGCTCGTCCCTATTACGCGCAAACACCCCGCGCGGCATTCAAAACTGACCGGCGTTTCACCAGCCTCATCGCCATCGGCGGTAAAAACCCGCGATGTGCGGGTTTCAATATGGCAGTCACGACCTTGCAAATGGACAATCGTGCTGGTTCGGTTTGATGTTTTTCCGGTAAGGCGAACCATAAAAAACGTCATCAGCAACTGCGGAATCGGTCTTGGTTTCACCAGAATAACGTGCAAAAGGCCATAATCGGCGGCGGTTTCAGGCATCTCGTTACCACCGCCAAAAAACGCACCGCTGCCGACTGCGATAGAAAGCCAGCGCCCCTGAACAACTCCCCCGCCACAGCGCACAGAAGCGTGAAAACCACGTTTGGTACCAAGCCGTCGTAGCAACTCGATACCATAACTGAATCGCCCCAAGAACTTCTTAACCGGCCCCCGAGATTCTGTAGCCGACACGCTACCAAGGCCAATGTGTGCAACGTTCAAAAACAGTTTATTTCCGTATTCAGCGACGTCCACTTGTAAAGTCGTGCCTCGGACAATCAACTGACACAGCTGTTTGGAGTCATCAGGCAGGCCCAGATTACGGGCAAAGTCGTTAGCCGTTCCGGACGGCAATACCGCCAGCGTGGCCTGTTTTTCAAGGCACAATTCGGCACCGCGATTAACCGAACCATCGCCACCGGCCACCATCACCACGTCGTCAGGCTGAACCCGCTTCATCCAGCGCTGATCGCCCAGGTCACAGCATTCCGGGTTGTGGATCCCCGCGCTCTGAAGCATGTTCAACCAGTATTCACGGCCACGTTTGCCGTCACCAGCCTCAGGATTTGCAACCAGCCAGTATGTCATCGGATGTTCCTCAGGGCGCTACCATCGGTGAATCGCGTGCAGGCTCATGCTGCCCTTCGTACCCTGCCCTGCCACGAGGAAATACTGTACACAATCAGCGCCAACCAGATCACCATAAAACTTGTTAACTGAATAGGGCTCAGAGGCTCGTTGAAAACCAACAGGGCGATCACGAACTGCAGCGTCGGGTTTATGTACATCAGAAAGCCCACCGTGGCCAACCTCAGGCGTCGCGCGGCGCCGGCGAACAACAACAGGGGAATGGCCGTTAACACGCCGCTGGCCATCAACAGGCTGCCGGTGGGCAAATCCCGGGTAAAGTTCGAAGCGCCCGATGTGGTCAGCCAGCCAAAGGTCATTAAGCCCAAAGGCAGCAGCAGGAGAGTTTCCACGAATAAACCGGATAAACCGTCTAGCTGGATCTGCTTGCGCAGAAGCCCATATACGCCAAAACTGAATGCCAATACCAGGCTAATCCAGGGTAGCTCGCCCAGCATCAGCAGCTGGAGCGCGATGCCGACGCCTGCGATAGCGACCGCTGCCATCTGCCAGCGCCCCATTTTTTCGCGCAATATCACCATGCCCAAGGCGACATTCACCAGCGGCGTCAGAAAATAACCCAGGCTGGCCTGCAACACGTGGTGGGTTTCAACGGCGTAGATGTACACGCCCCAGTTAAGCGCTATAAGCAACGCGCAGCCCAACACACGCCAGAGTTGTCGCGGGTTGGCAAAAGCGTCTTTCACCGGCTGCCAACGCCTTAATCCGGAAATGACGATGGCCAAAAAAATACAGGACCAGATAATCCGGTGCACCAGAATCTCAAGGGCCGGTACGTCCTGGAACAGCGCAAAAAATAGCGGGAATGAGCCCCAGATAGTGTAGGCGCATATGCCGTACCACACGCCTTTGGTCTGTTCGGGCACTGGGACTCTCCACTGTGCAGCAGGCAATAAAAAAACCCCGGGTTCTGCGCCCGTAGCGCAGCCCGAAGTACAGGGTTTTATAATCAGAGAAATCAGGGATTAACGGACTATTTACTGCTCAGTATCGCAAGCAGCATTTGTGCCTGCTCGATCGCTTCGCTACCCAATGCGGTCAGGTAGCCGCCGTCGTCGCGGGTAATCAGTCCTTTATTGAACAAGCGCTCTGCCGCCGAAACCAGCTCCGGGGCGGCCTCATTGCGATGTACTTTGATACCCTCCTGGGCGGACGACGAATCGAACTGAGTTAAAAGATTCAGCTCGGCCAGGTGTTCTGCAGAGAATGCCATGTAATTTCCTCGTATGATGTCAGATGTCCGGCTTCAGGCCGGTTGTTACAGTCTATACCATGAGCGCTATGAAACTTTCCCGTATTGTCAGCAACCAACCCGATATAAGCCGCAAAAAAGCGAATTGGCTGATTGCCACCGGCCAGGTGCACGTTAACGACCTGATTTGCCGTGTGGCAGACACCGATGTGGACGAATTTGCGGTGGTCAGGGTCAACGGTAAAACCGCACAGCAGGGCCATTGTGCCCATTACATTATGCTGCACAAACCCGCAGGTTATCTTAGCGCGACCGAAGATGATACGCACCCTACGGTTCTACAATTGTTACCTCCCGCTTCGAGCCACGGCCTGCACATTGCCGGCCGGCTGGATCGCGCCACTACCGGCCTGATGATACTGACCAACAACGGCACCTGGTCACGGCAATTAACGCTGCCCGGCATGGGCATTGCTAAGGTTTATCGGGTAACAACCGCCTACCCGATTGGGCCCGATACGCCGCAGCGCTTTGCTGAGGGTATCTGGTTCGAATACGAGCAGCTCACCACAGCTCCCGCAACGCTTGAATTGCTGGCACCAACACTGGCAAGGCTGACTATTTATGAAGGCCGCTATCACCAGGTGAAGCGCATGTTCCACGCCGTAGGCAATCGGGTCATTGCGCTACACCGAGAACAGATTGGCCACTTGCAATTAAACAGCGATTTGGCCGAGGGCAACTTCAGAATGCTGACGGGTTCAGAGATTGAAGGGCTGAATCGGTATTACACTTGAGGAATAACCCATGTTGAAGCGATATACTTTATAGCTATGAAATACGCCCACACGTTTTGCTCTCCGCTTCTCGCACTTTTTCTGGTATTTGCCAGCGGCGCCACCCATGGCGACGCCATTAAGCGCATTGTGCACAGCGATGGCAGCGTGGAGTTCTCCAATGTGAAAAGCGACAGCCCGCTGGCGTCTGATGGCGCAGCCACGGTGTACCGTTATCAAGACAAATACGGCGTGGTGTCCTACAGCGGCGAACGCCCGGCGAACACCAAGTTTTCGGTGATTCGCTTTTACTGCTTCGCCTGCGACCCTTCGTCTACGGTGAATTGGGATACCACGCCGCTGTTTGCATCCCGCTACCATGAACAGATTGCGACGGCTGCCAAAGAGTTCGATGTAGATCCCGCCCTGGTTCGCGCCGTTATTCACGCCGAATCGGCATTCAATCCCAGGGCACTGTCGCCCAAAGGTGCGCAGGGCCTGATGCAGCTAATGCCCGCCACTGCGAACGAACTGGGGGTGGTTAACGCCATGATTGCCGCAGATAATATTCGCGGTGGCGCACACTATCTGGCGCAAATGCTAGCTCGCTTCCGTGGCGACACCAAGCTGGCCACCGCGGCTTATAACGCTGGCCCTGGCGCCGTCAGCCGCCACAATGGCATTCCACCCTACGCCGAAACCCGGGCTTACGTAAAAAAAGTGGGTATTCTGCACCGCCGTTACGCCGCGCTTTAACGCATTTTCCCAAAACCCTGCCGGTTAACGGTCCGTTCAGCCCAAAGCCAACCAAACACCCACAAGTATCATCAGACTGCCCGAAATTCGATTGGCCAGCCTTACTTTATCGCCACTGCGCAGCGCCCTACGCAAGGTGCGCCCGCCATTGGCATAGAGTAGCAAGCACAAAAATTCCATGCTCAAAATAATCAGTATCAGCGCCGTAAGCTGCGGCGCCATTGGCAGCGAGCTGTCTATAAACGGCGGCAGCAATACCACCAGAAACGCCCAGCCTTTGGGATTGGCAATGGCGGTTATAAAACCCTGCATGGCCAACTGCCAGCGAGTGCTGCTGGGCAATATCGCGCCTTCTCCCGGCATCGCCATTTTGCCCCGGGAACGCCACATCTGTACGCCCAGCCATATCAAATAGGCACCGCCCGCGTACTTGGCAACTTCAAACACCGTGGGGTAACCCAGCATAAACGTAGCCACGCCCACAGCCGACGCAATGGCCACAACACCAACGCCCAGCAGTTCGCCGGCCATCATCCATAGCGCCCGGCGCACACCCACCGTAATGCCCAGCGACAACGCCAGGGTCATACACATGCCGGGTGTGATAGACACCACAAAAAAGGTGGGCAAAAACACCGACAACAACGCCAGATTCAGAACCGTCATAACCATCCTTTAAACATTTACAGCGACGCGGCGCTTAAATTTTCCAACATGAATCTTCTATAGCAGCACGCTGACCATGCCCACACTGCTGACGATTAACAGCACAATTCCCAGCAGGCGGAAAAACACCGGCGTTTCGGCTTTCAAAATACGGTCGTGAAAACGTAGACCTATTACATGGCCGATAGCGGCACAAGGCAACAGCCACAGATGGTGAATCAGCTGCAAGTCCAGCCCAACCCAGATAAACGCAGCCAATTTGATCAGCACCAGAATAAACCAGAGACCAAACAAGGTGTCGCGCAGCTTTTCCCGGGGCAGATGCTGGGCCGCCACTGCAATAATCAATGGTGCGCCAATCAGCGACGTGCCACTGATGTAACCACCGGCCATCAGCAAGCCCACATCCACGGCTTTACTGTTGCTGCGAAACGGCCGGTTGAGGATATAAGAGACCGAATAAATCGCAACAATCACAAATATGATGGAACTAAGCACATTCGCTGGCAGCGTAAACAGCCCAAACACGCCAATCAGTTTAGGTACTATCATAATGCGGAGCATACGCCACAGGTACGGCCAATCCACCGTGCTTTCTACCGTATTTTCCAGCGCTATTACGGCGGCATCCGGCCCGAAGCCGGTTAATGTCTGGCCGCTTTTATCACCTTTTTCGCTGTTACTTTGACTTTGAGTTTGACGGAGACTGCGGCGGTTGTTCATCCAAATAGTAAGTGATGAAAACACCAGCAGGTGAACGGCTATGATCGGCAAAAAAACCAGCGGTTCGTCTTGCACCAACAGCAGAAACGGTAACGACAATACAGCCCCACCGAAGCCCAGCCCGGAGCGCACAAAACCGCTCCAAATGAAAATCAGCGCAATCAAACCGTACTGAATTAGGGAAAGATCTGACATAACATCCTGAGCGGTAGGAACAAATTTGTTTGAGTGTAACGGTTTTTCAATAAAAAACACCGGGCAAAACCCGGTGCAACGTGCGTAATCTATCCGCTATGGCGGCTCAGCGGAGCGTTTAATCGCTCACCGGGCCCTCCTTATTAGCGTTGCGCATACGCCGGCGCAGAACTGGCCCAACCAGCGTAGGCAACACCAGGCCCAAACCCGCCACCAGCCACAAACCAATAGCCAAAGGGCTAGACCAGAGTGTCAACCAGTCTCCGTCAGACAATATCAACGCGTGCCCCAGGTTCTTTTCCATTTCTGGCCCCAGCAGCAGGCCTAAAATAATGGGCACCATGGGAATTTCCAGCTTGCGCAAAATAAACCCGCCAACTCCAAACACAATCATGAAATACAGATCAAAGGTGCTGTGGCTGATGGAGTAAATACCCACAAACGCCACCATGGTCACAATCGGCAGCAGGTACATCGGCGGCACCGACAGCAGCCGCACAAACACGCCAATCATCGGAATGTTCAGTATCAGTAGCAATACGTTGCCAATCAACAGCGCAGCGATCACCCCCCACACAATGTCAGCGTTCTGGGTGAACATTAACGGCCCCGGCGTGATATTCAGGGAAATCAGCATAGCCAGCAACACCGCTGTGGTGCCACTGCCCGGCACGCCTAAGGTCAGCATGGGTACCAAAGCGCCCGATGCCGCACCGTTGTTGCCCGCTTCCGGCGCCACTACACCGCGAATGTCACCTTCGCCAAAGCGGCCTTTTTTGCCGATCACCGACTTTTCCAGGGTGTAGCTGATAAAGCTGCCCAAAGACGCACCTGGTATTCAACAACGGAATATTGCCGACCTCAACGCTCTCGCCCGCACTCTGACCAGAACTAACGAAGCCCGCTTTATTGTGATCGGCGACCACAACGCTATTCGCCTCGCGCACCCTTCCCCCGAGCGCATCGGACGCTCCATGGCCGACGACGAAGGTGATTATGGCCGCCGTGCACTGGTGGAGGGCAAGGGCTATGTCGCCCGTGCGCTCGGCAACCTGGGCGAATCCATGCGTGGAAAAGCGCCGGTGTTTGAACCCGACAGCGGCGCTATCATTGGAATCGTGTCGGTGGGCTACAGCGTAAGCCAGGTAGAGGCCACGGTGCAGCGCTACAATTTTGTGCTTTACGGAGTTTTAGGCGTCGTTTTGCTGGTCAGCATTCTGGCCGCGGTAATGATTGCCAGCCGTTTCAAGCGCGCTATTTTTGGCCTCGAACCGGAGGAAATCGCCGGCCTGTTCCAGGAACGCAACGCGACGCTGCAATCGGTGCGAGAAGGCATTATCGCCATTAACCGCGAAGGCATTATTACCACAGTGAATCGTGCAGCTCTGGTCACCCTGGGGCTGGATCCCGACATGCCAGTGGCTGGGCGCCCAATTCACGAGATACTGCCAGAGAGCGGTTTGATGTCCGTTCTGACCACCGGTACGCCAGATTTTGACCGCGAAGTGTGGCTGCGTAACCGCCAAATGGTGGTCAACCGGCTGCCCATGCGCCAAGGCGACGACATAATCGGCGTAGTGGCCAGCTTCCGTTTGCGTAACGAGCTGGATCAAGTCAGCCAGCAGCTCACCCGCATCCAGCAATACGCCGACACGCTGCGCAGCCAAACCCACGAATACTCCAATAAACTGCACACCATCGCCGGGCTGATACAGCTAGGCGCCTACAACGACGCTCTGGGGCTTATTGGCAGCGAAGTCAGCAGCCATCAGGCATTGATTCACTTGCTACTGGAGGCTGTGCCCGACCCCATCATTGCCGGTTGTCTGCTGGGCAAACACAACCGTGCCCGTGAAATGGGCCTGCACCTGGACATAGACCCGGATAGCCAGATGACCGACTTACCGCACAACTTACCGCGGGAACAGCTCGTAAGCGTACTTGGCAACCTGATTGATAACGCCCTGGAAGCCACCCGCCTTCATACGGGTGCCAATGGCCGGGTACAGCTGTCGATGACCGATCTTGGCCAGGAACTGATTTTCGAGGTGGAAGACCAGGGCCCGGGTATAGTCCCGGAGGTGCAGAACCGAATATTTGAAAAAGGTGTTACCAGCAAAACGGGTACCCATCACGGTTTTGGGTTGCATCTGGTGCGCCAGTTTCTGGACAGTTGGGGTGGTTCGGTGACCGTGGAAAATCTGGGTGCCGCTGGCGGTAGCCGCTTTACTTTATACTTACCGAAATCATCCACCGGCAGGAGCCAGCCTTGACCCCCATCCGACTGCTGATAGCTGAAGACGACCGCCAGATTGCGGAAATCCAGCGCCGCTTTATCCAGCGGCTGGAACAGGTGGAACTTTGTGGCATTGCCCACACCCTGGCCGATGCCCGCGAGCAGGCGGACGTATTAAAGCCTGACCTGATACTGCTGGACGTGTATTTCCCCGACGGCAACGGATTAGATTTGCTGCGTGAACTGCGCGCCAGTAATAGCAGCAGCGACGTGATCCTGATTACCGCCGCCAAAGAAGTAGAAACGTTGCGGACCGCCCTGCGCGGTGGCGTGTTTGATTACATCCTGAAACCCTTGGTATTCGAACGCCTGGAAGAGGCCATTAACCGCTTCTGTGACCATGTTGAACGCCTGTCAGCGCTGAAGCATTTAGGTCAGGACGAAGTAGATGCTCTGCTCCCGCGCAACAGCGGTGAAAATGGCCACGACAGCCATCACCGACTGCCCAAAGGCATCGATGTGATTACGCTGGACCGGATTCGTGAGGTTATTGCGGATGGTAAACCTTGGAGTGCAGAAGAAGTAGGCGGCGCCATGGGTGCATCACGCACCACAGCCAGGCGCTACCTGGAATACATGACCGGCACCGGAACCCTGGTGGCCGAAGTTACCTATGGCAGTATTGGCCGGCCGGAAAGACGCTACCGAATGCAGCGCCCACCTGCCTGAGTGCGCCCCGCCTGGCCATAGCTCTTTATAAATAGCGCTTAACGCCAGACGGAACACCCACCTGCTATATCAGCTTCTGCGCTCGCGCCATGGCAAACGCAGCCTGCGGGCCTGTCCACAGCGACGGCAGAATAATCAGCGACACCGGAATTGCGGTTAGCACAATAAACTGCTGCAACACACCAATCTGGCCGGCACCCATGTACAGCAGAATCGCCGCCATGATAGCCATGGCTCCGCCCCAGAAGGCGCGAATGGCGTAGTGGGGTTCATCGTGGCCAGCGCCTACGGTGGCGATGGCGTAGCTCATGGAATCACCGGTGGTGGCGACGAAAATAGTGGTCAACAGCAGCACGGCTGCGGCCATCATTACGCCGCCGGGCAAGTTCTTGGCCACGGTCAGTGTGGCTTGATCAAAGCGGAACGCGTTCAGCGCTTCGGTCAGATCGAACACACCCGTGAGCTGGTAATACACACCCGAACCACCCAGCAGGGTAAACCAGATGGTAGTGGCGATCGGCGCCAGAACCGACACCGCCAGAATAGTCTGGCGAATGGTGCGACCGCGGGAAATACGCGCTACAAAAATCGACATCAGCGGGGTGTAGCCAATAAACCAGGCGAAGAAGAATACCGTCCACCACTTCATCCACCATTCCGGCGCCGTTTCACTGGTCATAGTGGCCATGGCGAAGAACGACGTCAGATACTCGCCCATAGACGCAACATAGGTATTGACTAGAAACAGGGTGGGGCCGAACGCGAAGATCACCGCGCCGATAACCAGTGCCAGAATGACATTGAACCGGCTCAGCAACTGAATACCACGGTGAATCCCACTGACAGCCGATGCCATGTAAACCACGGCCAGCAGGCCAAGAATAATCAATTGGGTGCTGAATTCGTCTGCTATGCCGAACAGCTCATGCAGGCCGAAACTCATCTGTGTGGCCAAAAAGCCAATGGGGCCAACGGTACCGGCAACCACCGCAATGACACACATGGCGTCAACAACACCGCCTAACCAGCTGCTCATAATGCGCTCGCCAAACACCGGATACAGCAAAGTACGCGGCTGTAAAGGTTTGCCCTGAACGTAGTGGGCGTGAGCCAGAACCATAGCGGTTAACGACCCAAGTACGCTCCAGGCCAGGAAGCCCCAGTGCATAAACGCCTGAGCCATAGCCGGCGCAACGGCCTGTGCCGTGCCGGCTTCGGTGTCAAACGCCGGTGGCGTTACCACAAAGTGATACACCGGCTCGCCGGCGGCAAAGAACACACCGCCACCCGCCAGCAGGGTGCATAGAATCATCGATAGCCAGCGGAAGGTGCTGATTTCAGGCTTGTCCATGCCACCCAGGCGGGCGGCACCGGCCCGGCTAACAGCCACACCCATCGCAATGAAGAACGTCAGCAACAGCAACAGCTGGAAAAAGGTGCCCATATACTTGGCGGTCCAGGCGAAGCCTAGATCAATCACGGCTGCAAGACCGTCGGCATCCGTCAGCGACCAGCCGACGAACAGCAGAATGAAGCCAATGGTTAGAACCAGTACAACCGGATCACCAAAGCGGTGGGCACCTGCGGAGACAGCGGGGGAAGAGTCAAAGGCGGTAGAACAGGGGTTATCGGTAGTGCTTGCACTGCTTAAAGACATGTATCGGCCAGTTTCGAAATTTGGCCGACCACCCTACACGCCTGGTTTCGTATTTTCCAGCACGTTCGGGCATTTTCGCTATCAAAGGTCTGTTTTTTCGGGTGGGCCCAGCTGCTTCAAATCGTCGTTATACAAGGCCGCCAGCAAGGGTTCGCCTTGTTCATTCACCCAAAACTGGCCGTACCTGGCGGCCTCGTAGTATTCAGCATCGCCTTCCTGGAAAAAGAACGCGTTGGTGGCAAACTGAACCCACAACAGCTGCCCATAAGCCTCCGTGGAAAAGCGGCCGTTAGGCTGAAAGTACAACGTTAGGGCGAAGTTAACCAAAACGGCCCAAAGCACCCATAGCGGTGCAAATCGGCCAATCAGGGCAAAGGGTGTTAGCAGTAACATCCACACAAAAAACAGCTGCTAGGGGTCTGCACCGGTCTGGTAGGTTTGCCCGAACAGGGCCAGCAATCCGCCCAACAGAAGACCGGTCGAAAGCAGCGCGACCTTGCCAGCCAAGGTTTCGCGCCCAGCCAGCCAGTAACCCGCAAAGGCCAACAGCACAGCGCCTTCGACCAGCGCGAAACGAGCCAGTCGGCCCAGCTCGCCCCAGTTGAAGGCCACAAAAAGCAATACAGAAAAAGCCAGCGCCGCGCCACCCAGGCACGTGCCCGTTACTCCGCGGTTGCGCGCCCCATGAACCTACGTTCTTCAACGTTCACTTTGATGCGGTCGCCGGTAGAAATATGCTCAGGCACTTGAATCACCAGCCCTGTGACCATAGTCGCCGGTTTGGTTCTGGCGGTGGCGGAACCACCTTTCACCGAGGGAGCCGTGTCCATTATTTCAAAATCGACCGTGGGAGGCAGCGCCAGCGCTACGGGTGTATCTTTAATCAACACAACCATCATGCCTTGGGTTTCTTCGGTAACAAACAGCAGTTCTTCAGCAATGGCGTCTTTATTCAACATGTACTGTGTGTAGTCTTCGGTATCCATGAACACATATTCTTCGCCATCGGCGTAAGAAAACGACACAGTACGGCGGGTCAAATCCGCCAGATTCAGCATATCGCCGTCTTTGAAGGTTTCGTCTTTCTTGCTGTTGGTGACCACATCGTACAAACGCATGCGGTAAAGACTGCCGCCGGCACGGCCCTGAGGTACAGACCGCTCGATGTCCTTGACAAAATACACCCGACCTTCAAACTCGACAGCAGAGTTTTTCTTGATTTCACTTGCTCTAGGCATTTTCAAAGCTCCAAAACAGCATGATAAACAAACCGGTGCCAAGCAAATGCCGGCGCGGGTTCAGACCCGGTGATTCTACCGTCAGATGCACTTTGCTGGTAGCTCTCACAGATCAACACAACCAAAACCGATTTGATGTAAGATTGCGGCCCTATGAAAACACCAAAACGATTACAATCCCTTTTAGACGACGGGCTGATAGACAGCGTGCTGTATCAGCTCATGAGCGGCAAAGAAGCACAGGTATATGTGGTGCAGTGTGGCGACCAGGTTCGCTGTGCCAAAGTGTTTAAAGAAGCGTCAAAACGCAGCTTCAAGCAGGCCGTGGAATACCAGGAAGGCCGCAAGGTGCGCAACAGCCGCCGTGCCCGCGCAATGGGTAAAAAAACCCGCTTCGGCCAAAAAGAGCATGAAAATGCTTGGCTGAACGCCGAGGTAGACGCCTTGTACCGCCTTGCGGACGCCGGTGTGCGCGTGCCGCGGCCATCAGGCTTTGTTGACGGTGTACTGCTGATGGAACTGATCAGCGACGCCGACGGCAAAGCTGCACCACGGCTGGGCGATGTTGAACTGACCCGCGAACAGGCGCTGGATTTTCACCAACAGGTAATTGCCGACGTTGTGCGTATGCTCAGCGCCGGGCTGATTCACGGCGACTTGTCGGAGTTCAATGTGCTGCTGGACAACCAGGGGCCGGTTATCATCGACCTGCCCCAGGCCGTGAATGCTTCTGGCAACAACAACGCCGAACGCATGCTGGAGCGCGACGTAGACAATATGCGCCGCTATTTTGGCAAGTACGCGCCGGAGCTGATGAACACCGACTACGGCAAAGAAATATGGGAGCTGTACGAAAGTGGCCGACTGCACCCCACCAGCAAGCTGACCGGATGCTTTATTCACGACACCCACAGTGCGGACCTGGGTGAAGTAATGGCTGTGATTGACGCAGCCAAAGAAGAAGAGCGCGATCGGCTGGAGCGCCAGCAGGCCAACGACGAAGAAGATTAACCCATATCGAAGCAAAGCTGGCGCCGAAACGTCGGCTTTTTTTACACCTGCTCTTGAAGTCTGCTTAAAAACCCCGCAACCCTATTACTAATCGATTGTTTTCTTTCCACTCTCCGTGAAGCGGCTTTACTTTTGCTTGCTTATCTGACGTCACCCAATCCCGGGTCGCGGCGAGCTTTTTTGTTGGCGCCTAATTATAAAAGGTGTGCTTCATGAATAGAAATATCAGAACCGTCCCGCTGTTTAAACGTTTCATTTTTGCCACATCTATCACTCTTACTAGCAGTCTAGCCCTCGCCGGTCCATTGTCGTTTAACGACATTTTTGTGTTTGGCGATAGCTTGTCTGACACCGGGAATAACCGGAGCAAGGTGCCATTTGGCAGTTTCGCCCCTATTGCCAACTTCGTGGGCTATGGTAGCAATGGCCGCTTTTCCAACGGCCCGGTATGGCACGAATACTTGGCTGACGCATTGGGCATACCACGCGCGACCAATTCGGAAAGCGGCGGTAATAACTACGCCTTTGCTGGCGCCGAGATCAATAACGATCGCGGCTTCCTTGGCGCCACTTCCGGCATACTGGTTCAGGAAACACTCTACAACAACGATTTAGCGGGCAGCGCAAACGCAAACGACCTCTACATCACTTGGGCTGGCGGCAATGACATGCGTGGACTGACAGACGCTACCGACCCGATCGCTGCCATTAACGCCCAATTGGACAGTTTTGTCGGGGTTATGAGCCGGTTAGTAGGCAACGGTGTAGGCACGCTTCTGGTGCCCAACCTGCCGGACCTTGGCCTGATTCCGGAGTTTGCCGGCTCAGCTAACAGCGCCGCAGCGACCGCCGCCAGCGAAGCCTGGAATACCGGTTTGGAGCAGCGTCTGATTAGTTTGAGCGCAACCACTTCAGCATCCATATTCTATCTTGATGTCTTCGGTATATTCGGATTTGTTCTGGACGGTACTGCCGTCGCCTCAGGAATTACCAATACCTCCGACCAGTGTCGGTCTGTGTCGGGCTTTTTCGGCCAAAATGAAAACGAATGCGCCAACGCTGACAGTTATCTGTTCTGGGACGAAATACACCCCACCACCGCCGCTCATAAGTTCCTAGGATTAGAAGCCTTTGCGCTGCTGGCTTCAGGCAATTCGGTACGTGCCGTGCCCGAACCAGCGGTGATCTGGCTGATGCTGCTGGGCATTGGCGCTATTGTTGGGCGCCGAGCGACAGCCGCAAAGCCTGTCTGACCTGCAACCAGATTTCAGAGAGTGATCGCAAATGCCCGCCGGTGATACCGCCGGGCATTTTTCTTACCAGGGCAGCAGCTCACCGGTCTGATGCCAGAACGAACCCGTGTTATCCAAATTCAGCTCCTCAATTCGCGCCGTCAGCCCACTGACGGATTCGGCGGTGGTAATCTCCCCTCGCCCTTTGGTCATACCGGTTTGCACAAACCCCGGGTGCAATTGAGCCACCGCAATGCCTTTGGGTTTGAGATCCACCGCGAGAGATTTGCCAAACGCATTCAGTGCCGCCTTAGAAGCCCGGTAGCCATACCTGCCACCTGAATTATTCAAGGTTATTGAGCCCAACTGGCTGGTGATGTTGGCAACTTTTCCGCCAAACGGAATGAACGACATAAGCGCCTCGGTCACTCGCAGTGGCGCGTAAGCGTTTACTTCCATTTGTGCCCGCAGGGAATCAAAGTCGATGCTGCCCAGCTCGTTTTCCTGCAATAAGCCGGCGTTGTTGATCAGAAGATCAATGTGCTCCCCTGCCAATGCATCCGCCAGCCTTGCCACGCTTTCACCTGACGTTACATCCACATGTTCAATTACCCGCGCCGCTGCGGCCTCCAGCTCGTCAGAGGTTTGGCGGCATACGCCAATGACATGGTCGCCAATACGGCTATAGTGCTGCGCCAGCTCCAGGCCAATGCCGCGGTTGGCGCCGGTAATCAAAACAACCCGTTTTTTCATCGTTCATTTCTCCGTAAATGGCGATTGTACGTTTATCTAAAAAAGTAATACGTTTCCCTCAGCCAAAAAAAACGGTGAAGAGGCTTTATCCTCTTCACCGTTTTTTATCAGCCGTCGAGGCCGTCAGGTATCGTGGCGGCTTTCAGAACGGGCAATAACAGACGTACCCACCAGATCACCGGTCACGTTCAGGCCGGTTGCGCCCATACCCACGAGGGCATCAATAGACACCAGCAGGGCCACAGTTTCAATCGGCAGGCCGACCTGTGCAAACACCGTGGCAATCATCACAATACCGGCGCCAGGCACGCCCGCGGTGCCAATGGATGTAAGCGTGCCAATCAGCACAATCTCGGCCATGGTCATCAAGTCCAGCGGAACACCCACCACATTGGCGGCGAATACGGCGGAAATGGCGATGCGAATGGCAGCGCCGTCCATATTAATGGTTGCACCTAACGGCAAGCTGAAACCATATATCCGCTGGGGTATCTTCAGCTTGCGGGCTGCGGTAATGGTCAGCGGCAAGGTGCCAGAACTGCTCTGGGTAGCGAAAGCCGTCGCCATGGGCGTTCTGGCTTCGCGGAAAAATTCACGTACGTTCACACCAAAACCGCGCATTATCACGCAATACACCACCAACTGAACGGCTAGCGCAATGTACAGCACCACCACCATGTCGCCCAAAGCCAGAATAGTTTCCATGCCCTGCTCACCGGCGGTTTTCGCCACGATCGCAAACACCCCGATGGGCACGTATTGCAGCACGCCTGCCATTACCTTCAGGGTCATTTCACTGAGCCCCTCAATCACCTTATAAAGGTGTTCGCCAAGCTCAGCGTGTTGTTCTGACTCCCGCAGTTTTAACAGCGCAATACCGAATACAACGGCGGTGAAAATAATCCCCAGCAGATTCAGTTCGGTAAACGCGGTAAAAATATTATTCGGAATAATGTTCAGCAACACCGCTGCAAAGCCCGGGTTGTCCGGAACTTTTACCGTCGCATTTTCATTCAGAGTCATGCTACTGCCGGGCTCGAGCCAGGTTGCAACAGCCAACCCAACAATAATAGCCAGCGCTGAAGTGGCAATGTAGTACAGCATCAGTTTGCGGCCAACCCGCCCCATACTGCCGATATTGGCCTGGTTGATACCCACCATTAACGTGAACAAAACAATGGGCACGATCAGGAATTTCAGCAAACGCAGCAGCAGCTCACCAAACGGCGCCAACCAGTCGGCCACAGGCTGGCCACCGATCAGCCCAACGGCAATGCCCAACACCAGCGCAATGCTGACGCGCAGAATCAGTGACGAATTGAGGTAGCCATGAAACAAAGCTCTCATCGGCCGACTCCCGATAAAACTGAACAATCGTGTGTCATAAAACCGGTTCCTGATTTTGAATGGCGCCGATTGTGGTGGAAACCAACCGATAGGTAAACTGATGCAACCAGGCATAAGCTAATAGCTTCAGTGCGCTTCTATCTTTGGCCGAGCCGTGGATTTTTACCCACAAAAGCTGTGGATAACCTTGTGAGAAGCCTTAGGACAGCGCCGCAGAACCCTGTAACCATAGGCCCGGGCAGAAGTTGGCGGGAAATTGACCGGTTGATAAGTGATGCCGACCTAACAGCACACTGGCCTGTTTCAGATTGCAGGTCCATTATCAGAGTTATGCCCTCAGTATAAGGACAATTGCTATGCCAATGATCGGTTGGATTATCTTACTTGCCTCACTGGCGCTGATTTTAGGCAGCCTGTTTATGCTGCGTGACACGTCCGGCACCATGAGCCTGTCTGGCGAAAAACTGGAAAAGGTGCGCAAACGCAAAGCCGAGCAGGAAGCTCTCGACAAACAGGATGAACAGAAAGACTGATCTCATTCAGGCTACTTCACCTGAGCGCCCAGCCACTGATCAATCTGAGCCTGATTCATGGCGCCACTCTGACGAGCATGCTCGCGGCCATTGCGAAACAGAATCAGCGTGGGAATACTGCGAATCCCAAACTGCCCCGACGGGCCTGGGTGCTGCTCGGTATTCAGCTTGGCAAAGCGTACTTTACCCTTCCAGTCTTTCGCCGCCAGCGCAAACTGCGGCGCCATAGCCTTGCAGGGGCCGCACCAGCTGGCCCAAAAATCCACCAGCACCGGCAAGTCGCTACGAGCGATGTGAGTGGCGAACGCCTGTTCAGTAAACTCAGGCACGTTATCTGGCCACAACAGCTGCTTGCACGCACCGCAGGTGCCACCCGCTGACAAGCGACTGGCAGGAACCCGATTTACTTTGTTGCAGTTTGGGCAAACGATGTGACGGTTTTCATCCACCATGGAATTACCTCACTTAAGATGCTATTCAAGATATTGCTTAGGATACTGTTCAAGATACTACTCAAAAGCCGCACTTTACGTTAAGGTCAACTTTTCCATCGGCGAGTTCGCACAATGCGTTCTATACTGTGGAAAAGATTAGCACCCTTAAGCTGACAAAACCAAAGCCCTCACAAGGGGCTCTGTGTTCCTCAAGCCACCACCCAAGGACGAGGATAATGACAACAACAAAGTCAAAAACCGTGCACTCCCCCATTTTCACTGATGGCGCGGAGTTTCGAATTTCCACCTTCAAACTGCTCAAACAGGACGGCTCGCTGTACAAAGGCGGTAAAGCGCCTGATATAAGCAAAGAAAAAGCCCTGCGCATTTACCACGCCATGGTCACCACCCGCATTCTGGACGAGCGCATGTTAGCCGCCCAACGCCAGGGCCGGCTCAGCTTTTACATGCAATGCACCGGTGAAGAAGCCGCCGTTATTGGCAGTGCAGCAGCACTGGGTGATAGCGACATGATTATGGCCCAATACCGCGAACAAGGTGCGCTGGCCTACCGTGGATTCACCATCGACGAGTTCATGAACCAGCTGTTCGGTAACGACAAAGACTACGGCAAAGGCCGGCAGATGCCGGTGCATTACGGTTCGAAAAAACTCTATTACATGACCATTTCATCACCGTTGGCCACCCAGATTCCCCAGGCCACCGGTTATGCTTATGGCCAGAAGCTGGCCGGTGAAGGCCACTGTACACTGGTCTACTTTGGCGAAGGCGCCGCCTCCGAAGGCGACTTCCATGCGGCTCTGAATATGGCCGCCGTTCACCGGGTACCTGTGATCTTTTTCTGCCGCAATAACGGTTACGCGATTTCCACACCGGCCTCCGAGCAGTTCGCTGCCGATGGTATAGCGCCGCGGGCCTACGGCTACAAAATGGACGTGATTCGGGTAGACGGCAACGACGTTCTGGCGGTGTACCAGGCCACCGAAAAAGCCCGCCAGCTGGCCGTAGAAGAGAACCGCCCGGTACTGATTGAAGCCATGACGTACCGCTTGGCCGCCCACTCGTCCTCCGATGACCCCTCCGGCTACCGCAGCAAAGACGAAGAAGCCATCTGGCGTGAAAAAGATCCGATTCTGCGCACCCAAAACTGGCTGAAGTCACACGATTGGTGGAGCGACAGTGAAGAAAAAGAATTACAGGAACGCCTGCGCCGCGAGGTTCTTGAAACCATGAAGCAAGCGCAGAAGCGGCCACCACCGGCACTGGAAACCTTAATCACCGATGTTTACAAAGAAGTGCCGCCAGCCCTGAATGCGCAGTTCGAGAAACTGAAAGCGCACATTCGTCGGCACCCGGACGCCTACCCGAAGAGCGCGAACGATCCGGCTATTACTGGAAAACCCGCTAGCACCCAAAAAGGAGAGGCTTGAAATGGCTAAGATGAACATGCTGCAAGCCATTAACAACGCCTTGGATACAGCCATGGCGGCGAATGAGCGGGTGCTGTGCTTTGGCGAAGACGTGGGCATTTTTGGCGGGGTATTCCGCGCCACCAGCAATCTGCAACAAAAGTACGGCAAGACGCGCTGTTTTAACACGCCTTTAGTGGAACAAGGCATCATCGGCTTCGCCAACGGTCTGGCGGCGCAAGGCTCGGTGCCGGTGGCGGAAATACAATTCGCCGACTACATTTTCCCGGCCTTTGACCAGATCGTGAACGAAACCGCGAAATTCCGTTATCGCTCCGGCAATCTGTTTGACGTCGGCGGGCTGACCATTCGCGCACCTTACGGCGGCGGCATTGCAGGCGGCCTGTACCACTCCCAGTCACCGGAAGCCTATTTTGCCCACACACCGGGCCTGAAAGTGGTAGTGCCACGCAATCCACATCAGGCCAAAGGCCTTTTGTTGGCCGCCATTCACGACCCCGACCCGGTGCTGTTCTTCGAGCCCAAGCGCCTGTACCGGGCATCCGTGGGCGAGGTGCCGGAAGAAGCCTACCAACTTCCACTAGGCGAAGCTGAAGTCCTCAAAGAAGGCACAGACGTGACGGTTCTGGGCTGGGGTGCGCAAATGGAAGTCATCGAACACGCGGTGGAGATGGCAGAAAAAGACGGAATTTCCTGCGAAGTAATCGACCTGCGCAGCATATTGCCCTGGGACGTTGATACTGTGGCCAAATCGGTTCTGAAAACCGGGCGACTGGTGATTACCCACGAGGCCCCGTTAACCGGTGGCTTTGCCGGCGAAATCGCGGCCACTATTCAAGAGCGCTGCTTTCTATATTTGGAATCGCCTATTGCCCGGGTAGCCGGAATGGACACGCCCTTCCCGCTGGTGCTGGAAAAAGAACACTTTCCCAATCTGTTGAAGGTGTATGAAGCCATTTGCGACAGCGTCGAATTCTAACCCGGTATCAGGACAGGAGAACAAACATGAGTGATTTTATACTGCCCGATATCGGCGAAGGCATTGTAGAGTGCGAACTGGTGAAGTGGCTGGTCAGCGAAGGCGATATGATCGAAGAAGATCAGCCGGTGGTTGAAGTAATGACCGACAAAGCGCTGGTGGAAATACCCGCACCTCACAAGGGACAGGTCAAACGGCTTTATTACAAAGAAGGCGATATTGCCAAGGTGCACGCACCCCTGTTTGAATTGTCAGAAGAGGGTAGCGAGCAGGAAGAGAGCGTCGCCAACAATGACGACGGCTCCGCCCCAGAAAAAGCTAACATAAGTTCAGCGCCGGCCAGTCAAAAGGCCGAAACAAAAAAACAGGCGAGCGATAGCAACGGCTCTAATGAAACAACAAGTGCAACGGAAATCAAAACCCCGGCCAGCCCGGCGGTAAGACGCCTGATGCGCGAGTACGATTTGTCGTTGGGTCACATCAGCGGCTCCGGCAGAGACGGCCGGGTGCTGAAAGAAGATGTGCTGGCTCACCTGAAACAGCCAGAAGGCCGAACAAACGAGTCCGTGGGCGCTCAATCAGCGAAGCGCTCCGGCGCCATTGACCAGCAGGTTCGCATAGAACCGATCAAGGGTATGAAGGCAGTGATGGCCAAACGCATGGTGGCTTCAGCCTCCACCATTCCCCACTTCATCTTCAATGAAGACATTGATGTAACCGAACTGCTGGCTCTGCGCGCGCAGCTCAAACCCTTGGCCGAAGCCAGCGGATCACGGCTCACCTTGATGCCGTTCATCATGAAAGCCATGGCCCTGGCCATTCGCGACTACCCAATTCTGAACAGCCGGGTAAACGACGAGGTCACTGAAATCCATTACCAGCCCCAATGCAACATTGGTATGGCGGTGGACAGCAAAGCCGGGCTGATGGTGCCCAATATCAAAGGCGTGGAACACCTCACCCTGCTAGAAATTGCCGATGAAGTGACGCGCCTGACCGAAGCGGCCCGCGAAGGCCGCGTGGCTCAAGACGACTTGAAAGGCGGCACCATCACTATTTCCAACATTGGGGCATTAGGCGGCACCTACGCTTCACCCATCATCAACGCACCGGAAGTGGCGATTGTAGCCTTGGGCCGCACCCAAACACTGCCGCGCTTTGATCAGGCAGGCAATGTAACTGCGCGCGCTATTATGCCCGTCAGCTGGGCGGGGGATCACCGCATAATCGACGGCGGCACCATTGCCCGTTTCAGTAATTGCTGGAAAGGCTATCTGGAATCGCCACAGTCCATGCTCTTGCACTTGGGCTAAGCCAGATGGCCCGGCCGAAAAAAATGCGGGGGCAGCCGGCAACGCCCTCGCAGATTCAACAGTTCTACATACCCGAAGAGCAGTCCATTTACCTGCTCAGTCACGATGATGCGCGCAAACTGAAAAACTGGGTTGCGCTCTGTACTACCCAACTGCAAACGCTGGGATATCGCGACATCGAGATGATCGGCAAAGGCGCTTACGGCTTTGTGTTTTCCGGCAAACTAGCGCTGGAAGGCGCCAGCGACCTGGAACACGTGTTCAAATTCATCCGCATCAATCTGCCACGCCACCTGCATGATCGCTTAGAAGACGAAGCCTATATTCTGGAACAGGTAGAGCACCCGCGGGTGCCGCGCCTGATTGCTTTCCAACGGGCGCGCAGCCAACCCATTCTGGTGATGGAACGAGCGCCAGGGTTAAATTTGGAAGTGGTATCGCTGCGCGAAGGGCGCCTGAAGCCGCGGCTGATCATCCGCATCGCCGACCAGCTGGCAGACATTCTGCGCAATCTGCGCCGGGAATCCACCGATGGCAAACGACCCATTGTGCACGGCGACATCAAACCCTCGAATCTGGTCTTCGACGCCAAGCACGAAAACACCGCCCTGATCGACTGGGGCTCGTCGGTGTTCGCTCAACTGGATGCCAACCAGCAGTTTCTTAACAACAGCGTGATGGAGCTGATGTCAGACAACCTGCAACAAACCAACGCACGGCTGGGCGACGTGTACTTTATTGGCGAAGAGCAACTTTACGGCGGGCTGTCATCGCCGCGCTTCGATGAGCAAGGCGCCGCAGCTACTCTTTACGCTCTGGCCTCCGGCCAATCCTGCCGCTTTGGCCACCAAGCGATACCCGCCGACTCGTTGGGACTGCCCATGGAATTCGCCCGCATGCTGGACGGCATGCTCAGCCCTGACCCTCAGCAGCGCCAACAAGCCGGTGACTACTACATTCGGGAAATGCCCAGAATGGCGCGCACGGTGATGATTGATCTGCCCGAACCTGCGCCCGTTCCACTGGTGCCAGTTTGGATACGCCAGCCCGGTCGCGAAATCGACACGGTGGTGTACAGCTCGCGCAAATCCTTCCTGCGCCAGGAAGGCGCGGTAAACACATTAGACGACGTTAACGACGTGCAGCTAGACCGTTACTACAAAAACTTCATGCAGGGCATGGGCGACACTGAAAAAGCGTTCCTGGCTGCGGTCAGCCGCCTTGGCCGCTACCCGTTAGAAGGCGGCTTGGCAGTACGTTGGGAGCCTGACGGCATTTATGTAGACACCTCCTTGCACCTGCACGACCCACAACTGAAAGGCGCCTTCACCACTGCCGTCAACAACATGGTCAACCTGGCCCAGGCCATCTACCGCCAGGGCATCTTTAAAAGCTGCCTGTTCAACGCCCGCGACACACTGCACATTGAACGCGATCAAGCCGACCAGCCGTTTGTGACGCCGCCGACCATGCATTTGCCGTATCAGATCAGTTCGGCACCAGAGGTAGAAGACCGTTCACGAGTACACTCTTACTTTGAAGACGGCCCAGACCCCGAAGAGTTTCTAGTGCTGCCGCCCACTATCATTACAGCGCTCGAAGCCTTGAACAGCATCCGCCATACCGGCATGCTAATTTTTGAAGCCCTGCCCCTGCACCTGAAAATTCACAGCCAATACCGCCTTCTGGACCCCGCCAAAGAGGACGAATTCCGCGAGCACCTGGACGAAATTCTGGCCGCTGTTGATGAGATCACCGGCCTTGGCGTGTCCGGCTTTATGAAAATGCCTTACAAAGACACTCGCTTCTTTCCCCACATCGAACGCCTGCCGGAACGCTATTACCCCCGCAACCCACGGCAGGAGGCCGCGCAAGCAATCTAGATTGCCTGGGGCGCCGCACCCTTCGCAAACACAGCACTTTGGGATAGGATGCTGCGCCAACCTATTTATCGCCAACACGCTCTATTTACCCCTCACACACTCAGGCTGCTATGTCCTCCAACGCGCTCTACACCGACCTGTCGGGCTATTACGATTTGTTGTGTACCGACATCAACTACCAGGCCCAGAGCCACAGCGCACAGCGCCTGCATCAGTTGTTCGGTAATGGCGGCAACAGCCATCTGGATCTGGCCTGCGGCACCGGCCCCCACGTGCGTTACTTCATCGATGCCGGCTACAACAGCTGCGGGCTGGACATCAGTCAGCCCATGCTAGAAATGGCAAAAGTCCGCTGCCCCGAAGCACAGTTTGTACTGGGCGACATGTGCGATTTTCAAGTGAATGAGAGGCTGGACGTGATCACCTGTTTTCTGTACTCCATTCATTACAGCGGCGAACTTGAGGCGCTACAAAAATGCCTCGCCTGCGTGCACCAGGCGTTAAAACCGGGTGGTGTGTTCTGTTTTAACGCGGTCGACAAACACAAAATCGACAACAACCTATGCGTCAGCCACACCGTCAGCCATGAGGGCAGCCACTTCACCTTCAGCTCGGCCTGGCATTATGGCGGCACGGGCAACCGGCAATCGCTTAAACTGGGCATTGGCAAAACCACAGACGGTGTTATACAAACGTGGCAGGACGAGCATCCGATGGTGGCAGTGAGCTTTAATCAATTAAAAGAGCTTCTGTTGCCGTATTTTGACGTTCACATCTTCGAACACGATTACGACACAATCGCTCTTTGGGACCAGACCTCGGGAAACGCGCTTTTTGTCTGTGTGAAGTTGTAGGCGAGAGTTCAAAACCGAGAGCTGGCCCCTAGATTTATCGCAAACGCACTGTTAACGTTCAACCCGGATTTTTCAACAAATACACATATTTTCAAGGACTGAAGATATGCACCAAGCAAAAGGACTGCAGTTCACTGCCCATGTTGGCGAACTGCCCGAAAATGTTTTCTCCGTATTCGGCCTTGAGCTCACCGAAGGCCTGTCGGAGCTGGTTCATGGCCGTCTTAAAATGGCCAGCAACCTGCCGACGCTGGCGGCCGCTGACATATTAGAGCAGTGGTTAGAGCTAACCATCTGGCAGAACGGCGCAGCAATTCGCCGCTTTACCGGTGTTGTCAGCGAGTTTGTCCGCGGCGACAGCGGGCACCGCCGTACTCACTACGAAGTGGTTATCCAACCGCCTCTATGGCGCCTAGGGCTGATGCACAACAGCCGCATATTCCAAAGCCAAAGCACCGACAACATCCTGAGTACGCTTATACGCGAGAGGGGCATTGCTGATGCGGTGTTTGATCTGCAACACACGCCGCCAGAAAGAGAATATTGCGTGCAACACCGGGAAAGCGATCTTGCTTTTCTTGAACGGCTTGCCGCCGAAGAGGGCTGGCACTATCGTTATCAACACGGGCGTTATCACCACGGCCGCTATCAGCACGGCAGCGATGACGGCCAGGAACAACCCGCCCTGATTGTGGCCGACAACCATCACAACGCCCCCAGGCTGGAAGCTGTTGAATACAACGCCAGAGCCGGTGGCAGCAGTCGGCAACCCGCGGTATTTCGTTTGAGTTACGCGCAGCGGGTAAGAGCCGCAACGGTGGCCATAAAGACTACACCTTCCACAAACCCGCCTACGGACTGATGCACGAACACACGGCCAGCAGCCTTGAGCACCGCGATGACTACCAGCACTACGAATACCCCGGGCGTTTCAAAACCGATGCCAGCGGCAAACGGTTTACCCAAGTCAGGCTGGATGCCTTAAGGAATGACGCCAGCATCGCCAGCGGCGAAAGCAACCGCGCTGATTTTACCTGCGGCGCCAAAGTGCAGCTCACCCACCACTACAACGAAAAATTAAATCAGGACTGGCTAATAACCCGCGTTACTCACAGCGGTAGCCAACCACAGGCTTTGAAAGAAGAAGCCGGTGCCAAACCAACCATATACCACAATCGCTTCAACGCGGTTCCCACGCACATCAACTGGCGCCCGCGATGCACTCATCGCCCGCTGATGGACGGCCCGCAAATCGCCATCGTGACCGGGCCTGATGGTGAGGAAATCCACTGCGACCAACACGGCCGGGTTCAAGTGCGCTTCCCTTGGGATCAGCATTCACGGACGGGCCAGGCAGAGAGCTCTGAATCAAGCGGGGCACAAAGCAGCGCCTGGCTGCGGGTCAGCCAGGGTTGGGCAGGTGGCCAATACGGTTTTATGGCGTTACCAAGAGTGGGCCACGAAGTGATCGTGTCGTTTCTGGACGGCGATCCAAACCAACCCATCATCACCGGCCGCACTTACCACGCCACTAACACACCGCCTTACGCCCTGCCCCAGCACAAAACACGCACCACCCTGAAAACCCAGACCCACAAAGGCGAAGGCAGCAACGAACTGCGCTTTGAAGACGAAGCGGATAAAGAACACATCTACGTCCACGCCCAGAAAAATCTCGACCTGCTCACACAGAACAACCGCACCGAAGTCATCAAAAACGACAGCCATCAGACCGTTGGGAAAAACCGCTTCAGCCACACTAAAGGTAACGAACACAGCACGATCAACGGCGAACAGCGCCAGCACATCGGTGGCGATTACAGCCTTACCACAGGCGGCAGCCACCACAGCCACTTCGGCAAAGCCCAACTGGTCGAAGCCGGTACCGAAATTCATCACAAAGCCGGCCTGAAAGTGGTGATTGATGCAGGGGCAGAGGTCACACTGTCAGCCGGCGGCAGTTTTCTGAAGCTCGACCCCAACGGCATAACCATATCTGGGCCGTTAGTGCGATTCAATTCGGGAGGCGGCCCTGAAAGTGGCTCTGCAGCGACCGCTTAGCCACCAGAACTACCCCAGGGCCTTAATGGGCATGAGCAGCCAGATAAAGGCTCAGCGCAGCTGACTGACATTGGTCAGCGTCAGCATACGGCAACTGAGCCAGCCATCATTTCCGATCTCTCTTCCCTAGATAAAAGGATTAAAACCCGGGCAGCCAAAGCTGGGCATCTCTTTGTGTCTGCCTGTGAAATGGACTCTAGCGGGGAGTGTGCTATTCATGACCACGATTGAGCGCGCTTTTCAAAACATTCGTGAGCTCCTAAACACTTGCGAGATTCATTTGTTCCGCAGTGACAATTTATGGTTTGATTCAAGCGACTGTATCAAAAAGACAATCTACATCAGGACATCACCCAGCAATGGCGCCCCCCCCCCGCGTTTCTGGACATACTTTCGCCGTTGAATGACGTGCTCGGCCCAATGTTCATTCAGCTGCCGGCGGCTTTTAAGCCGGAGCATCTGGATCGGCTATGGCGGTTTATGGACAAATTGCCGGAACCACTCACCTGCGCCGTAGAAGTGCGTAACAGCGCATTTTTCAGTAAGGGCGAGGCTGAAAAAGCGCTCAACCGCGGGCTGCGTGAGCGCAACAAGTCCCGTGTCTGCCTGGACAGCCGTGCGATCTTCTCGGCAGAACCCGCCTTTTCTGGCACCTTGGGTAGAGCGCGTAGGCCAGTGGATTGAACAGGGCAAACAGCCCTATGTGTTCATGCATATGCCCGACAACGGCGATGCACTGGCTCTGGCGCAACTTTGGAGTAAGCTGTTACAGGAACGCCTGCCGCAGGTAGCTGCTTTGGATCTGGCCGCACAACGGCCCCAGCTTGGATTGTTTTAATGCAAAAAACGTCGCTCACCGATGAAAGCCTTGATTACGGAGCACAGCAGCTGGCCGCTGTCGATGCGGATCTTGGCCACATTTATGCCCGCCTGGGTACGCCGCCGCTGTGGGCGCGGGAACCTGGTTTTGCTTCACTGGTGCACATTATTCTGGAGCAACAAATTTCTATAAAAGCCGCGCAAACCGTGTTCGAACGGCTATGCACGCACCTGGGTGAAATGTCGCCGCAACGTGTGGTTTCAGCAGGTGAGGAAGAACTGAAAGCGTTTGGGCTAACTCGTCAAAAAGCCCGTTACTGCTTTGGATTGGCAGAGCGCATTCATACCGGCAAACTCAATTTGGCGCAGTTAGACGCTCTGAGCGACACAGAAGGGCGCAACGCGCTCTTGGCTGTCCCCGGGCTAGGCCCATGGAGCGTTGACGTATACTACTTGATGGCATTGCGCCGGCCGGATGTTTGGCCGCTGGGTGATTTGGCACTGGCGGCGGCCATGCAGGAAGTAAAACAACTGGATGCACCCGCAACCCGCCAGCAACAGGTGGACATTGCCAACGCTTGGTCGCCTTGGCGCGCCGTCGCAGCGCGGCTGCTGTGGATGCACTATCTAGACAGTCGCTAGACGCCCACGAAAAAAAAACGCAGCGCCAAAGCGATATACCTCATTATTTATCAACTTATCCACTGACAGTTACCCACAAAAGCTGTGGATAACATTGTGAGCAGGGCAAGGATAGGTCCAGTGAGCCGCTACAACACAGGGCCTGCGGGCATGTGGTGCGAAAATGATCAGCTTGGGTAAGTTGATTTCATTCCGCTTGACACTGAGGGCAATAATACAACCGCCGGCTGGCAACGCTGCTTTTTACGATGGGCGTTTCGCATTCGTAGCAAGGCTCGGAGTCGCGATTGAACACCATAAATCGGCGCTGGGAAAAGGTGCGCCCTTCCCGCTTTAGTCTTTTCACTCGTTCAGGATCGTTGGTAATGCCTTTCAGGCGGTAAGTTCGTTCAATCAGAACCAGAATGGCCTTGGCCAATCGCTCACGGGCTTCTGCTGACAAGTCCTTTGGCTTCGCCGAAGGCATCAAGCCCGCTTCAAACAGGATTTCCGAGCGCAGATAATTGCCCACGCCGGCGATAAACCCCTGGTCCAAAAGCAAACCACCCAGGCCGCGGCCGCGAAAGCGCTTATCATCAAATTGCGCGAGCACGTTTTCGACCGAAACGGTCTGGTTGACCGGATCAGGCCCCAACCGCACCAGATACTCCACCTGTTCCAAATCGTCAGGCCGCACCAGTCGAATGTCAGATGCACTATAAAGCCAAGCGGCTTTTTCTGACCCGATAACCGCAAAGCGCAGTTGGCGTCCGGTTTTTGGTTGGGTGTCCGCCTTGCTAATTCGCCACTGGCCGTAAAGCTGGTTGTGGCTGTACACGCACCAAGGTCCGTCATCGCCGAGGGCCGAAAAAAAAACCAGTACGGCTTTACCGCGGGCCTCTACCGACGTTACCAGGCGGCCGGCCAATGTTGGTTCAAAGCTTTTGAAGCGGTCGAAGGCGGAAAACACCTTGTCCGCCTTGCATTGGCCAACGGCGCTTTGAATATCGTCGACCATGCGACGTATTTCGGGTCCTTCAGGCACTGCTGCTCTCCATTAATGTTCGCCATCACTGTTCGCCATCAATTAAATTGTCATTCAATCTACGGGGCTTAAAACTTGAATTCAGGAACAGAACCGATGACATCACAACGCCACCAACGCCTCATCCACCGGCGTCGTACCAGAGAGCACTTCGAATGTGCGGTTATCGCAGTTGTCTGAATTCAACACCGCCAGCAGTACATTGGCTACGTCTTCCCGGGGAATGTCGCCCGAGCGGTCGAGGGTTTCACGAATATCGACCTTACCGCTGCCCGAATCTTCAGTAAGTGGCCCGGGGCGTACAATGGTGTAGGTAAGGCCGCTGGCCACCAGATGCTCGTCTGCTTTGTGTTTTGCTTCCAGATAATGGCGAATCTTTTCAGGGGCATCGCCAGGCTTGTCTGCGCGCATGCTGCTAACAATTATAAAGCGCTTGATACCCATTTGTTTTGCGGTTTCCATCAGGTTGATGGCGCCGTTCTGGTCTACGTCGACGGTTTTTTCAGGGCCGGTTTTGGGGCCTGAACCTGCGGTAAAAATAACCGCGTCACAACCACGTAACGCTTCGCGGCAATCACCTTCCAGATCTCCCACCACGGTTTCGGTGGCGCCCAGTTTTTGCAGGTCCGGCCCCTGCTCCGGGTCGCGAATCAAGGCCCGTGCCTCGTGCTCGGTGTCTGCCATCTTTTCCAATAAATGACGGCCTATCTGACCGTTAGCTCCAGCGATTAATACGCGCATAGTGTGATCTCCTGTTGCAATAACTCCATACTGTACCTAACGACCTTCGTGCGCCAGCACCCTCTTTCAAGGCCCTATGGCATTAGATGGGAACTAAGGATGAACCGGGGATGAAAAGACTCTTAGGTGTATTTGTATTGGCCGCCTTACTGGCCACTTTCTTCAGCCTTGCTGCCGAACCCGTTCCGGTTGAGCAAAAACTCATCCGCATTCACGCCAGCGATGTGTTGGGCGAGCTCCCCGGCCTTGAGCACGAATCCGTTGATTTGCAGGCTGTTCTAGCGGATATGGCTGATGATCCTCTGCTGGTGCTAAAGGCAAGAACCGCTCTGTTGAAATACCCGGTTATGGCCCGCCAACTGCTACTCATTTACGGCGGCGAGCCGGAGTTTCAGGAAATTCTGCGGCAACATGGCGATTCGGTGTTGCCTCCCATCCACTATTTTGTGTCCAATTCTGTTGGGTCCATTGAATGGATGAACCGGGCTGGCACGCAATACCAGCTGTTCAAACAATGGTTTACCGATAACGAAAACAGCTCGACGATCGTTAATACTGTACAGCCACTAACACCCACCGAGCGCGGTTGGTACGCGGTTCAATACATTCATACCGAAGGTCATGATTTTCTGGGTCAGTTTCTGGTTAATCCAGAGGGCAAGGTTGAGTGGATTGCAAGCGAGCGTGTTCTGGAAGGGCTGAACCAGTTTTTCGCCGGTGGCCTGCGCCAACTGGAAAAACGCCATCGCATGAATGAACCCATTGGCGCCGCTGATATTGGCTGGGCGGCGCTGGATGTGGTGGTGTTCGCCAGCGCGGTGAAAGTTCTGCGCATTGGCCGATTCGCTGCGGCAACCACCCAGAATGCCAGCCGCGGCACGCGCTCTGCGGCCCTGGCCGTCCGTTTCAGTCGCGGTGGCCGTTTGGTACTCAGCAGCGCCCGCTATGCAAAGTGGCCGCTGATTGTAGGCGCAGGCTATCTGGTAATTACCCACCCCAGCCTGATTAACAACTTTCTGGTCGAACTGGCCGACGTGATTGGCGCACCGGCCTTACTGATTCAATGGGTTGGTTGGTTATTGCTGCTAATGCCGGCTCTTTATCTTTTGCGCGGCCTTCTTTGGCTGACAACGCCTCTGTTGCGCGCTGTACTTTGGAGCACCGGGCGACTGCTAGCGCAGCTTAGCGGTCGCAGCGCGGCGTAAAGATGTTCGCAACCCCGCAGTGCGTGACATTGTCACTGAACCTTCTACCACAGTGTTCTATGGTGAATGCAACTCGAATTCATCAAATCACTCAGGAGTTTCAAACCATGATGAAATCATTCAAAACACTGGCAGTCGCCGCTGTGATGTCTGTGACGGCTATGGGCCCAATGGCTGCGCAAGCGGGGGATCAGCAAATGATTGACGAAGTACTGATAATTCTGTCCAGCGAATCCCTGCAAACACAGGGTATGGCCATGGTACTGTCCAACACAATGGCCCAGAAAGGTGCCAAGGTGAATGTGTTGCTGTGTGACAAAGCCGGCGACCTGGCCTTGAAAGCTTACGACGCACCGGCCCTGAAGCCGAAAGACGTGACTCCGGGCCAGATGCTTCGTGGTCTGTTGAAACAAGGCGGCACTGCCAACGTATGCGCGCTTTACCTGCCTAACAGCGATTACAGCAAAGAAGACCTGCTGGACGGCGTGGGTGTTGCTACGCCACCGGAAATGGCAGAACAGATGTTGAATTCAGAAATGCGCACTTTTACGTTTTAAGTACAAAGCCGAGCGCCGAGCCCAGCTTTAAAAGGCGCAGCGGTTCCTACGGGCAACGCCTGAAAAGTGCTCGAGAATTGGCTAAAAGGTAACAACAAAGCAACAACGGCCGCCCTGGAAACGGCGCAGCCGTTGTTTTGTCTCGAACAAACACAAACGGGCTGGTCGCAACAGGCCCCAACGCCTATCATAGCTTCCTTTCTTTTTGCCGGACGTTGTTATGCTCAGGGGTGTATTGCTGATCGCGTTTGCCGCCGTGCTCTGGTCTACCACCAGCATCGTCGCTAAATTTCTGTTTGCCAGTTCTGATTTGGGAGGCCTTACCCTGGGCTTACTCAGATTAATGGTGGCCCTGCCGTTTTTTTGGCTGCTGATGCGCCGTGAGCAGCACCAGTTGGCCAGTCAACAACGGCAAAACCCGACAGACGGCCCTGCACCGCTCACCCGCCTGGGCCAGCTTCCGTTAAAGGCCCTGATACCACTGGCCGGACTGGGCATTTTTCAGGCTGTGTATCAGGGCAGCTATTTGGTGGCGGTGGATTTGACCGGTGCCGGCATTGCCACGTTGATTTCGCTGTGCCTGCCACCGGTGTTTGTGGCCCTGCTGGCGGCGCCCATACTGGGTGAAAAACCGGGCGCGATTACCCTGGCGGCACTGTTCGTGGCCATAGCCGGTACCGTTATGCTGGTGTTGAGCGATATGGAAACTGCGGGTACGCTACGCTTGGCCGGTATTTTAATGTCGCTGCTGGCCGCAGCTGTATACACCGGGTTCAACCTGACCAGCCGTTACAACTCTGCGCGAACGCCGGTGTTTACCACCGCCTTTCTGTGTTTCTTCACCGCTGCGTTGGTCTTGCTGCCAGCGGTCTATTTCAGTGGCGGCTTTGCCGATGTGCAAAACCTTCGATGGCAGCACTGGCTGATGGTGATTTACATCGGGATAGTGCCAACCTGTATTGGCTACCTATGCTTTTTTGCAGGCATGCAAACAACGCCGGCCACCCTGGCCAGCATCATTGTTATCTTGGAACCCTTATTTGTCGCACTACTGGCATGGCTGATTCTGGGCGAGGAATTAGGCACAATCGGCCTTGCGGGCGCGTTTATACTCACCGTAGCAGTGGTGGTGGCGTCACGCTACGGTAACCCACCACGGCCAGCCAACTAACGAGTGAGCGTTAAAGGCTGACCGCGCGCATCAGTCTTTGCGCTGGTGTTCAAGCATATCGGGCTGCAGAATTTCAATCCAGTAGCCGTCGGGGTCTTTGATAAACGCCAGGCCCTTCATCTTGCCGTCATCCGGCTTTTTCACAAAATCGACGTGCAACGCCTCGAACCGATCACAGGCCGAGTACACATCCGGCACCGCGATACCAATATGGCCAAAGCCCTGGGGCTGGTCGTTGCCGTTGTGGTAGGCAAAATCGTCGTCGTTCTCTGTGCCCCAGTTGTGGGTCAGCTCCAACATGGCTTCGCGGCCAAAGGTGTAAGTGGTGCGGTGGGCGTTATCGGTCGGCACCATGCTGGCCTGACGATCATCCAGATACCCCAGAAAATACAGGGTGAATTTCATTTCCGGAAAATCCAGTTTGCGGACCAAACGCATACCCAAAACCCGACTGTAAAAATCCAGGGATTTTTGCGGATCTTTTACTCGCAGCATAGTCTGATTAAACACAAAGCCTTCCGTCTCTGGCACTGGCTCGTGATGAAGTCCGGGCGCCTGTTCAAAGTGTTTTGGCATAATAAAAACCTGTTGGTAAACCGCGCAACGCCTGTAAGCACGCAGTCAATGAATGGCAGGTGTACAAGGTTTAATTGTGATCTGCCGAGGGCTTTTCAAGGTTATGTTAGGCTACACACTCTTAATCGGCCATGCTGCTTTTATAAGTCTGACTTGAGTACCTTTGCTGTGAACCAGCCCACTAAAAGACATCTAACCCGCCCACAAGTGTCCGAACCAAGACCAAAAGCGCAGGCAGACAGCGCCGGCAAACGTGCCGTCAATTCAAATCAACAAAACACCTCTGGAAGACGTCTGGCGCTGTTTAGCTTTTTGTTCCTCGTGCTTACAGGCGTTGGCCTATACACCGTTTATACCCATTTTGCAGACAAAACCCTGAGCTTTGACAACCGCTTGCTGGAACCGGCTACGCTGCTGTCGCTGGCTGCCCTGCTTTTTGTTTACTACGGTGCTGACGCCTTACGCCTTCATTTTACTCTGCGCGCGCTGGGGCACCGGCTGAACACCAGGGTTATCGCCCGGCTGGTGTTTATCAATCTGTTTTTCTCAAACGTCACGCCTATGGCTACCGGCGGTGGTTTTGCGCAAATCTGGTATCTGCACAAGCATGGTGTGCCCATTGGTACCGCAACTGCAGCCACGACTATCCGGACTCTGTTAGCCGTTATTTTCATTTTTTCGCTGACACCGGTGTTTCTGCTGTCACTGGGGGCATTGGAGGGACGCGCAATCAGCGGCAATGTGGGTATCGCACTGACGTTTTTCATCTTGCTGTATCTGGGGTTTTTCGCGGTGTTATTAATGCGCACACGCTGGCTGATGGCGCCTTTGGCGAAACTGCTGACGGTTTTGTGGCACCTGAAGCTGATCAGCGCCGAACGCCACCGACACTGGCAGTTCAAAGCCAAGCGGGAGATGCTGCGATTTTCCGCCAGTTTTAGCGATTATCTGCGCGGCCAGCCAATGTATATTGCGCTATCGGTGTTTTTGACCGCTGTATTTCTGCTCAGTCTGTTCAGCTTTCCGGCCCTTTTGCTCCACAGCCTGGATTACACGGTGGACTATATAACAACGCTAGGCTTGCTGGTGGTCACAACCTTCATCATGTATTTCTCGCCCACCCCGGGGGCATCAGGCATTTCAGAAGGCGTGTTTGGCAGTTTTTTCAGCGAGATCCTGGCGCCCTCACATCTTCTGCTGGTGATTGTGGCCTGGCGTTTTCTGACAATTTATCTCGGTATGCTGATTGGCCTGGTGGTCATGCAACGGGAGTTGATAAGGCAACGGAGAGCCAAACCATGAATCGCCCACCGCTACTGAAATGGCTTTTTTACCTTTGCCTCACCGTGGTGGTTCTGCTGGTGGGCTACAAGGTATACCTGAACCTGTTTATGAAGGACTTCAACTCCCTGCATTCCGAGCAGGCAGAGCGTATTAGCGAGGCCCTGGCAAACGACCAACCACTAAGCTTCGCGGTGGTTGGCAACATCAATAACTCCATCGGTATTTTTGAGGAACGTATCGTGCCAGCGCTAAACGCGGGCGAATACGACTTTATGGTGTCCGCCGGTAATGCGGTCAGCAGCGGTGGCGAAGACAAATACCGGGCGTTGTTTGGCTCGCTGGGGCACCTGAACATTCCCTGGTTGATGACCTTTGGCGACAACGAATACGACAATTTTGGCAGCTTTCGCTTTTACGATCATTTCGGCCCGCATTTTTACAGCGTGCGCGCCGGTGTCAGCCGGTTAATCTTCCTCGACAGCACCGGCAAAACCGCCTGGCAATGGCAACTGCGTTGGCTCGATGAACTGCTGGCCGAAGACACCTCCAAGGCCCGCATTATCTTTATGGGTGACCCGCCGTTACATCCATCCCAAAGTGCACCTTTTGACCAGAGTGACGACTATCTACAGCCACCGGAATTCCGTAAGGCGCTGCTGGACATCGTCAAGAAGTACGACGTAAACGCGGTCATCTCTGCAAACCTGTCCCTTTACGACGAGCAAATAATCGACAACACCCTGTTTATAACCACCGGCGGTGCGGGCGGCCTGGTAATGAATGACGACATCAGTTTCTACCACTATCTGACGCTGCAAATTGATACTGACGGCAACGTCAGCCACACACTGCAAAGGCTGGAGGTGGGCCAGCATCCGCTTTTGAAAAAACTGGAAAGCCTGTGGTTCTTTATCTATTCGCTGTTTTATACCGGCTACCTAAATTTCTTTTTGCTGGTGGCTGTGTTTTCCGCGGTGAATATTAAGCTCTACGGCCTTATTTTCGTTGGCAAAGACTACTACCCAGACTACGATCTTGACGCCTCGCCGTTTTTGCAAAAGCCCATACGGGTGGCCATGTTCACCAACAATTATTTGCCGTTTATTGGTGGCGTGCCTATATCCATTGCCCGTTTGCGCCGGGGGCTGGAAGCCATGGGCGACAGCGTACTGGTGGTGGCACCGCGTTATCAGAACCAGCCGGCACAGGAAGAAAGCATCCTGCGGGTACCGGCGCTGCTCACCATGGGCTCCAAGCGCGAATTCCGCTTGGCCAATATATTTCTAAGCCGTATTCGCAAGCGCCTGCGGGCCTTCAAGCCAGACATTATTCACCTACACCACCCCTTCTGGCTGGGCTCGCTCGGGCTGTTTCTGGCCCGCCGGTTAAACATACCCGCGGTGTACACCTACCACACCCGGCTGGAGCATTACGCTCACTTTGTCCCCCTGCCAGGCATGCTATTTCGTAATCTGATTTCCCACGCGCTGATCAAACGCTTTGCCAACAAGTGCGACACGGTGATTGTTCCCACTTACTCGATTGAAGAATATCTTCGGATGATCGGGGTTAAATCCCCCGTTTACGTGCAGCCTACCGGCATTGAGTATGAGCGTTTCCAAGCTGTGAACCCTGCCGACGTGCAAAAATTGCGCAAACGATTGGGCCTGAAAAACGAGAAAGTGCTGGTGAGTGTGTCGCGACTGTCGAACGAGAAAAACATCGACTTTATGATCGATGGGCTGAATGAACTGCGCCGTAAAACCGCCGTTGCGTTTCACTTTGTCATGATTGGCGAAGGCCATCAGCGTGAACGCCTGCAACAAAAAATAGACGACCTGGGCTTGCAGCAGCACATCACCCTGGCCGGCAGCATTGAGCCTGCGGTTATGGCCACCTGGTATCAATTAGGCGACATCTTCGTGTTTGCGTCGAAATCAGAAACCCAGGGCATGGTGATTCTGGAGGCTATGGCGGCGGGCTTACCGGTCGTGGCCGTGCGTTCAAGTGGAATTGATGACGTGGTGCGCCAAGGTGTCAACGGCTTTAAAACACCGGAGAAACAAAGCCTGTGGTGCGAGCGAGTACAACAATTAATGGAACAGGATGGGCTGCGCCATCAGTTAGCAGAACAGGCCCTGGCGTTTGCCAAGGACTATTCGGTAGAGCAGTTTGCCAAAGACGTGCGCAGAATTTACGGCGAAACACTGGCCCTGGCCGCCAAGAAGGCCAAACCTAAAAAGCCTTAAAGAAGCAGGCCGCTAACGGCTTTTCTGATGCTCACTTCTTGCGCTGGGTCTAGCGTTGAGCCCATCAGGAGCGGGCTTTTTCGCCGTCCAGGCTTAATTTGGCCTGACGTGCGCACTCGGCCTGCTTGCGCTTTTTGCGTTCAGCAACAACGCGGGCCGCATCGCCTCCTACGTGAACTTCACCACGCTCCTCTGCCAGGCGCATTTGCCGTTCGCGCTCGGCAAAACGCGCCTTTTGAGACTCGCTTGATACGCCAGCGCACTGGTGACAGCTCACGCCTTTGCTGTATTCCGGCCGCAGCTTGTTAGCCTCCGTGATCGGGCGACGGCAGGCGTGGCACTGGTCGTAGTCACCACGTTCAAGGCGATGATTGACCGTGACACGATCGTCAAATACAAAACACTCACCTTCCCACAAGCTTTTCTCTTCCGGCATCTCTTCCAGGTATTTCAAAATGCCGCCTTTGAGGTGATACACCTCGTCAAAGCCCTGCTCTTTCATATAAGCCGTCGACTTTTCACAGCGGATACCGCCGGTGCAAAACATGGCGACCTTTTTGTGTTTGGCCGGATCAAGGTTCTGCCTTACATATTCGGGAAATTCGCGAAACGTATCCGTGGCGGGGTTGAGGGCGTTTTTGAAGGTGCCAATTTCCACTTCATACTGGTTGCGGGTATCAACCAGCACAACGTCTGGATCGGAGATCAATTCATTCCACTGCTCGGGATTCAGGTAGGTGCCCACGATGCGCTTCGGATCAATGCCCTCGACGCCCATGGTGACAATTTCTTTCTTCAGCTTGACTTTGGTGCGCTTGAACGGCTGCTCGCCGACAAACGATTCCTTGTATTCAATGCCGGCAAAACGGTCATCGCTGTTAATCCAGGCCTTTATCGCATCAACGCCGTCGCGGCTGCCGGCTACGGTGCCATTTATACCCTCACTGGCCAGCAATAATGTGCCATGCACACCTTTTTCCAACATCAGGCTCAGCAGCGGCTGGCGCAGCGCCTGGTAGTCATTCAGAACCGCGAATTTATACAGCGCACACACAACAACGGAATCAGTCATAGCAATCTCCTGCGGGCCGGATCGTAAATCCGGAGCATGGTTGGGGTAGTCGAGCATTCAAAGAGGGGGTGATTTTAGCCCATTAAGGCGATGGATCAAGTCAGGAGTGGCCGCAGCAACACGCTGCGGCCGGGTATCACCTAAAAATTAGCGGCGGGCAGCCAGTTCGCGTTCTACCACGGCAGACAGCTGACCCCAGCCCGGGCGGGTCAGGACGATGTTGTCGACCATCACAGTGGGTGTGCTGACCACCCGTAACTGGGTTGCCACTTTGGCGCTTTGTTCGATGGCCTCGCGGTGCAGTTCGGTTGCCATACAGCGGCTGAAGCGATTTTCACTCAGGCCAAGGTCGCCGGCATAACGGGTGAACGTTGCCTGCGGATCTGATACGTCTGACCAGCTCGACTGATTGCTGTACAGTGTTTCGTGCATAGGCCAATAGGCATTCTGGTCGCCCGCGCAGCGTGCGGCCTGGGCCGCCGGCATGGCATTGGCATGTTGTGACAGCGGCAGATCAAAATACACAAAACGCACCTTACCGCTTTCCACATACTCTTTTTTCAAGCGTTGGCTAGCGTCGGCAAAACGGGCACATGCCGGGCACTGATAATCCGCAAATTCCCGCACCACAACCGGCGCATCAGCTGCACCCACTGAAACGCCAAACTGATCCAGCTCGGCTGGAAACGCCGGCGTGCCTTGCTGCGCAACTGGCAATTCGTCAGAATCTGGCGACGGGCCAGACGTTATAAAGAACAGGCCAATCAACATCACGACGACAACTATGGTCATAACACCCAAGGCCAGTGAGCGTTTGCTGGCCGGTTTACGAGCCGCAGCGTGACCGCTGTGCTGGCGACGTTTTGCTTCACCCATGAAAACCAACTCCGTTGTGTGTTTAAGGCCCAGCAGTAAAGCACAATCCAGTCGTGTTGGCCTAGTCATCGGATTCGATATACTTGCCGTATACATCCAAAATATTATTGAAGGAGAGTAAATGCATGTTTGGATTATTTAAAAGCGACCCGAAGAAAAAGCTGCAAAAAGCCTACGAGGCCAAGTTGGAGAAGGCACTGCACTATCAGCGCAATGGAGATTTACGCACCCACAGTACGCTCATGTTAGAAGCGGAAAGTCTGTATGCGGAAATTCAAGCGCTCGAAAAGAGAGCCTAGAAAACGGAATAACGGCGCTGCTGTCATCAACACGCGCCGATTGCTTACGTTTAGCCTATTCGCCTGATAGCTGTCGAAGGCGCTGGTTCAGGCGACTCACTTCCCTACGCATTTGCTGAACTTCATCCAGCAAATCGAGCGATACCGCCAGACCAGGCAAATTCAGTTTCAAATCCTGCTGCAATCTTAGGGCCCGCTGCAGGCGTGTTAAGGCCATTACATCGAATTGCCAGTCCCGCGGAAGATGATGCTCTTCGATGGGCGACACAATGCCGTAGTTCACCAGCTTAATCACGAATTCTGCGTGGCATTCGCCACGCTCGCAAATCTCGTGCAATGTAAACACGCCACCGTCGGCATCGGTAATTTCTACAGTCAAAATGTGGTCTTGTCTGCTCATCCCAAACCTCCGGTTACACGTGCAGTCTGGCGCGTGGATTGAAGTCTTTTTCGGCGTCTGCCAGCTGCTGGTAAATGGCCAACGCTTGTTCCGAGTGCTCCTCAGGTAGCGTCACCTGCAACGTCACAATCTGATCTCCGACGTGTTTGCCAGGCAAGCCTTTGCCTTTCAGGCGCAGCTTACGACCGCTGGAAGAACCTTTGGGTACCTTCACGCTCACTTTACCACCGACTACCGGCACCGTAATACTGGCGCCTAACGCGCCCTCCCACGGGCTGATAGGCACGGTGATCAACACATCGTTACCGTCAACTGTGAACTGAGGATGGGGCGCCAGTTCCACTTCAATAAACAGGTCGCCGGCGCTGGCACCACCCACACCGGGCGAACCTTGGCCTTTCAGGCGAATGTGCTGACCCTCGCGCATACCGGCGGGAATTTTAACTTTGAGGGTTTTCTGCCGCGCCACAACCCGGCCACGCTCGTCTGCGTCGTGCACAGCGAACGAAACCTGTTTGTCACAACCGTTGTAGGCTTCTTCCAGAAACAGCGCCAGCCGGGCATGGATGTCTTCACCGCGCATGCGCATGTTCTGACGAAAACCGCCGCCACCGGCTTGCTGGCCACGGCCAAACATCTGCTCGAAAAAGTCACTGAACTGACTGGCATCGGCTTCGGTGTAGCCACCGCGGCCAAAACCGGATTCACTCTGCCAACCAGGAGGTGGCTGGAATGAACCGTCAGGTTGCGTGCCGTACTTGCGCAACTGGTCATATTCGGTGCGTTTTTCCGGGTCTTTCAGAACTTCGTAGGCTTCGCCGACATTTTTGAACATCTCATCGGCGTTGTCTTCCTTACTCACATCCGGATGATATTTCCGCGCCAGTTTGCGATAGGACTTTTTAATGTCCTCGGGAGAGGCAGACTCGCTCACACCAAGCACGGCGTAATAATCTTTGAAATCCATGGTTCTCCTCATATCGGCGCACGGCGGCTTGCAGTAGCTCAAAGATGATTGTCCTACTATCTATCATCGGCCCAAACGGAAAAATTGCAAGTGAGTCCGAGGTGTTAAAGGCGTGAACTGAATCCCCCCGCCCACTCACGTATGATGGGGTCTTGTTTATTGGCACCGCAGTTAATCTGCTCAATTATTACCTCAGGAGAATCCCATGATCTGGACTGTTTATCTTTCTGGCGAAATTCATACAGACTGGCGTGAACAAATTGAGGCGGGCGCAGAAGCGGCCGGCCTGCCCGTGGAATTCACCGCTCCGGTCACAAACCACGCAGCCAGCGATGCGGCGGGGGATATGCTGGGCAAACCCGATGTGGCATTTTGGCGCGACCACCAGTCATCCAAAGTGAATGGTATTCGCACCAAGACGATGCTGGAGCAATGCGACCTCGCAGTGATTCGCTTCGGCGACAAGTACAAACAGTGGAACGCCGCTTTTGACGCTGGGTTCTGCGCCGCCATGGGCACGCCTTACATTACCCTGCACGGCGACGACATTGTTCACCCCCTGAAAGAAGTGGACTCCGCCGCCATGGCGTGGGCACAGACGCCAGAACAGGTGGTTGAGGTTTTGAAATACGTGACGACGGCTGAGTAAAAGCAGGATCGGGGACAGATTTGAAATCTGTCCCCTAACTTTGAGATTTGAAATCTGTCCCCTACCTTACCTAAAAGCTCGACATCTCTTCTTGCAGATCGCGCTTTAGTTCTTCCGGCGAGGTTATCCACAAAGTACCGTCCGCGCCCGGGAACACGCCCACTTCCAACTTATCTTTGGTCAGGCCCGGCACCCATTTTTTGAAAAAGTCTGGCAGGGAAATGCTTTTCGGTGTCAGATCGTCCGAGCCCTTGGCATACTCTGCGGCGAATTCGGCGCTGGGCCACACCGGCACGTGTGCCACGCCTTCCTCTTCTGAAACAAGTTTTAGAAATCGGTTGTCGGCGTTGATCAGTATCCAGATATCCCGCTCTTCAAGCACAGCGCTCAAAAAGTAGTCGTAGCGCTCTTCGCCGTTCATTTCGAGCACGTCGGTTAATTCGTTACTGCTCATAAGGATTCCATCAATTTAAAGATTTAAACTCAAGTTTTCTTGCTCAGGAGTTTGGCACAGGCCGCTGGGAGAACCGAATAAACTCATAGTCGTCCGCAAGCGTTTCTACAATGTGCCGCACGTGCTCCGGTGTAATCTCGCAGCAGCCGCCAATAACTGTCGCCCCATCAGCTAGCCACTGGCGCACATGGGCCACATAGGCCTGTGGGGAAATATCTTCCCGCGTCTCCAGGGCATCCACCAAACCACCCCGCGCCATAGCCTCCACAGACTTGAAGGCGTTGGCATAACCGCCGACGCACGGATACAACCTAACAAGCTCGGGCATAGCTGCAGAAATCAACTCGGGATCACAGCAGTTCAGCATCACGGCCGTGGGTGAGTAAGGGGAAACCGCAGCAACCGCCTCCGCCAGGGTTTCGCCAGACATCAGTTTGCCGTCTGCCTCAAGGCGAAACGCGACGCTATAAGGCTTGCCCAACTCGCTCGCGGCGGCACAGGCCGCACACGCTTCCAGGGTATTGGTCATGGTTTCAATCAGCAGTACATCAGCGGCGGCCTGCAGCTTTACCAACACCGCGTACTCATCTCGCAAGTCTTCAAACGAACGCGCGGGCTGGCCCTGATAACTTCCAGCCAGGGGCGGCAGGCAACCTGCAATATCCACACACGCGCTGGTGGCTTTTACAGCCTGCCCCAGCAACTCGAAAGCATTTTGGTGAATGGCCGCCAATTGCTCCAACTGGCCGTGCTGCAACAAACGGGATGGCGTGGCAGCATACGTGTTTAGCGACAATGTTTTGGCTCCAGCGCGGATAAAATCAGCGTGTACTGCAGTAACCACGGCTGGCTGCTCGTGCATAACCGCAACCGACCACAGCGGCGAACTGATAGTAGCAGCACGCCGGTAAATTTCTTGGCCAAGGCCACCATCAAGAAGCACTACAGAGCGCATAGAGCGTTTCAATTCCTTAAAATGAACGTGTGAGTCTGGACATTGCTGGCGCTACTTTGCCACGTGCCCTACATAAGCCGCTGTAAACGCGGTTTCCTGAAAAATCTTCAGACCGGTGTCTGCAAACGGAACAGGCAAAGGATTAGATGAGAGCGTCGATTTAATCAGTGCGGGCGGAAGCAACACAACCTCAATGTCAGCACTGGCCATTAATTGAATAGCGGCCTCTAACTTGAAGCTGATGGCACCCCCGGCGAACTTTCCTTTCGGCATGCGCTCTTTAATAGCTACTTTATTAACGCCGTGCTCGGCCAAAAATTTCACGATGGACGCTTGAAACTCTTGAAGGTCGCCACGGGTGTGGTTTTTCTTAAGGCTTAACTTACGAACCTTACTGTCTGGCAGACTGAAATGCCCCTGATCCAGGTTCAGCAAACACACCACGGCATCGCTGCCGGTTAATTCAACACCACAAACGCGCATACACTATCCCCGCGGCTTAACCGCAGCACTTTTTGAATTTAACACCGCTGCCGCAACTGCAAGGATCGTTCCGGGCAGGTACTTTAGCCTGCGTTACCGTTACGCCCTTGTCCAGAATCGTCGTTAGCTCACCAATGGACTCAGCCGCATCCGCACTTGCGTCTACCGTAATGCTGGCGAAAAGATCTGCTTCGGCTACGAGAACTTCAACTTCTTGCTTCCGTGCTTCGCTGGTAACAATCAACGTTAACGGGAACTTCTTACTACCGGGCTTTTTGCTGGCATTAATTTGAAAACCGCCGCGCGCCGTGTGGTGCTGACGGGCATCCTGCCTGCCTTTAAAAAAGAACTTGTCGGACATGCTGCTATCTCTGATGGGTAAAAACGATGTGCCCGAGCCTATAAACGCAGGTTGCTGTCGGGGGGGGGAAATGGTTTTAGCACGGTTATCGAGCGGGATATATAGTAGATGGTGGAAAATACGATGTCGTTTAACCCATTTAACGAGCGTACATAAGAAAATCCTCTACTGGCTCCCGCAGTACAGGTTGTTCATTATCATTCACCAAAAGACTTCAGTAAGCTTCGGGCACAGTGAATAGACCTGCAGCAACCATCAAAGGCCATAAATATGAAAAGCATTACCCTTTCAAGCCCCGGCGGCCTGGAACACCTCAAGCTTAACAATAGCGCGGCACCTGGCGCGCCTGGGCCTGGCCAAATTCGGGTACGAATTCATGCCTGCTCCCTGAACTATCACGATTATGCAGTGGTTGTCGGGGCAATTCCAACCGAAGACCAGCGCATTCCCATGGCGGATGGCGCTGGTGTTGTGGAGGCCATCGGTGAAGGGGTCAGCGAATTCAAGGTTGGCGACCATGTGGTATCAACCTTCTTCCCTGAGTGGCTGACTGGCGCCGCCCCTACTGATAACTTCAGCACCACACCCGGTGACGGTCAGGATGGTTACGCCCGCGAGCAGGTCATCCGCCCAACCAGCTGGTTTACCCACGCACCGAAGGGCTATACCCATGCCGAAGCAGCCACTCTGACCACCGCTGGCTTAACAGCATGGCGAGCACTGGTTGTTAATGGTGGTTTAAAAGCAGGCGATACCGTGCTCACGCTGGGTACCGGTGGGGTGTCTGTGTTTGCACTACAGTTCGCCAAGATGATGGGCGCGCGAGTTATTTCCACGTCGTCTTCAGACGAAAAACTGGAGCGGCTTACAGCATTGGGTGCAGACCACACCATCAATTACAAAACAACGTCGGCTTGGGGGGCGCGAGTCCAGGAGCTGACAAATGGCGTGGGTGTTGATCACGTTATCGAAGTGGGTGGCCCTGGCACTCTTCCGGAATCCATCGATGCCGTTCGCATTGGCGGCCATATCGCGCTTATAGGCGTACTGACCGGCCGGGCTGGCGATATTCCCACCGCAAAACTGATGGCAAAACAGGCCCGGCTGCAAGGCTTGATTGTGGGCAGCCGGACCCATCAGCAAGAGATGATTCGCGCGATTGAAGTGAACGACATGCATCCGGTTCTTGACCGGTCTTTTGCGCTGGAAGACATTGCTGATGCTTTTCGCCATGAAGAATCTGGTAAGCACTTTGGGAAGATCTGCCTGGAGTTCTAATACGGACGCCTAGTTTATTAACCGGCCACTCCGCACGGTGGTCTGGTTACACCCATGCGTAAAGCACGAGTTTGTTGTCAGGAGTTTGTTATGCCCGAAGATATACACTTCTACGAACCCGCCAATGGTCACCGACTTGCACACGACCCATTCAATGCCCTGGTGGCCCCACGGCCGATTGGATGGATTTCAACGAAAAGCCGTGACGGCGCGCTTAATCTTGCGCCTTATAGCTTCTTCAACGCCTTCAACTATGTTCCCCCAATCGTCGGATTCTCCAGCGTCGGCTACAAAGACTCCGTGCGTAATGCGGAAGAAACCGGTGAGTTTTGCTGGAATCTGGCGACTCGTCCCCTGGCAGAGGCCATGAACCAAACCTGCGCCGCTGTCGGGCCTGAAGTTGATGAATTCGCCCTTTCAGGGCTGACCCCGAAGCCTTCGCGGATTATCTCCGTGCCGCACGTGGCGGAAAGTCCGGTAACATTTGAATGTCGGGTCACGCAGATTATTCAGTTGGCAGGCGTCGACGGTCAGAAGGTCAATACCTGGATGGTGTTCGGCGAGGTGGTGGGCGTGCACATAGCGCAACACCTGCTGCGGGACGGCGTTTACGATACGGCAGCGGGCGAACCCATTCTTCGCGGCGGCGGACCGGCGGACTACTTTGCAGTAAACGCGTCGCAAAAATTTCAGATGCATCGGCCGAAATAAATCAGCCCCGACTTAACCGGAGTGCGTTAAATTTCGCTGCGTTAAAAATAGCGGCGCTAACATCAAGAAGCTGCAAACAGCTCGCGCGCGTTTTTTTGCAGCCTTAGTCATTCAAAAAGCGATACCGCTATCGGCTCACGAGCAAGAACCGCAGCAAACGCCCGAGTCGCCGTGTTTACCTTTCTTTTTGGGCAGCATCTCGGCATCAACTGCGGCTTCTTTTTGTGCTTTTGGGTCGAAGTGCTGAGCTGAATCCACTTGTACTGCCGCAGCTTTTTTCCCTTTGAATACGTCTTTAAATGATTGAACCATTGGATTGCACCTTGGTTTTGGTCTTTAACATTTATTTATAATGAATCTTATTGGTTGGGCCAAAAGTAGTCAAGAGGTTCTTTGCCCGCGGGGCGTGTTGCGTTAAAAAAACGCTAAAACCCGGCTTCCATTCATAGAGGGGCTTCTGCGACCTATGTACAATGCTCTTCACGGCTAATTCTTTGTTGCGAATCAGCCTTCCGAAACCTTCACCAGACCATTATGCAATCATCAGCTACCCACACAGACCCCCACAGCTTATCAGCATTCCTGGTTTTTCTCGGCGCCGCCTTCGCATTCAGCGTGGTGATGATCGGCACCACCATGCCGACCCCGCTCTACCCCATCTATCGGGAAGCCTTCGGGTTTTCTCAGTTGATGATCACTATTATCTTTGCGGCGTACGCCTTCGGTGTCATTGCAGCACTGGTGATCACTGGCCGCTGGTCTGATCAGCTGGGCCGCCGGCCATTGCTGTTTGCCGGCATCGTCTGTTCGATCATCAGCGACCTGATATTCTGGCAGGCTGACGGTCTGGCAATGATTCTTGCGGGCCGTGTCCTGTCCGGGCTCTCGGCGGGTATTTTTACCGGCACCGCGACCGTGGCCGTGCTGGAGCTGGCGCCACCACACTGGCGTGAGCGGGCCACGTTTTTTGCCACCGCAGCGAACATGGGCGGACTGGGCCTTGGCCCTATGCTGGCGGGCGCGCTTTCGCATTACCTGCCCTCTCCACTGGAATTGACCTACCTGATACACATCGCGCTTGCTCTGTTGGCGCTCATCTGCATCTGGCGGGCTCCGGAAACCGTGAAAAGACCGACGCACCCAAAGCTGTCACTTCAGCGCCTGAATGTGCCCCAGGAAGTACGCGGTGTGTTTATACCCGCCGCCATCGCGGGCTTTGCTGGTTTTGCGGTTTGTGGCTTTTTCACCTCGATTGCACCGGCAATGATGGGCAATGTGCTGGGTTATGATAACCGTCTGCTGATCGGCGTTGTCGCGGGCAGTATCTTTATTGCCTCAACACTCGGCCAGTTCCTGCAGGATAAACTGCCGCTGCGCCTGCGTTTACCCATCGGATGCGCCACGCTTGTTGCTGGCGTGACGCCCGTAGCGCTCGGTATCCATTTCCAGTCGCTTACCCTGTTCATGGCCGGTGCAGTCATCGCTGGCACGGGCCAGGGAATCGCTTTTCGCGCCGGCCTGGGCGCTATAAACGCAGCTTGTCCGCCAGCGGAGCGCGCCGCAGTAACCTCAACCTTCTTTATTGTTGCCTACATTGCCATCTCGGTGCCAGTGATTGGCATCGGCTTGATGGCCAGCCTGCTCAGCCTTAAAGCGACCGGTATTATCTTCTCCGTCTTCGTTGGCTCTCTGGCGGCTGTGGCATTGCTGATTCTTTTATGGCGTGATCACCGAACAAACTGATAGGTACAAAGGGTGCGACCACAAAACGCGTAGTGAGCACAAAATTTGCTCAGAACGCACTCGAAAAAATATGTTAGGTTATTAGTACCTATTCCCCAAGAATCACCGGGGCATAGGCGCTGTCCTACAGGTACTTGTACCGGGACCGCGCCTCGAAAATAACCATCAGGTGATGCAAGAGCCAAGGAACCTGCTCGACAGTGTCGCAACCCAGAACTCAAGCAGGACAATGACATGATGTACTTTGCCCACGAGATAGGCCGCGCCGCGCTCAAGCCCATGCGCATGCTCACCAGCGCCCACAGCACCCTACTCCAACACCGCCTGAGCCCCTTATCCCGCATTCCCGGGTCACGCAGCATTGCCTCGGCTTACGATGTGTTTGGGGATCTTACTCACCGTTACCCGAAACCGGCTTTCAATCTGTCCACTACCCTCTGTGACGGCCAGCAAGTCGACGTCCATGAAGCCATTTTATGCCGCAAGCCGTTTGCGCAGCTCAAACACTTTAAACGTGACGTAGCGCGGCCCGATGACCCCAAACTGCTGATCGTAGCGCCGCTGTCCGGCCACTTTGCCTCGCTCCTGCGCGGCACCGTGGAGGCCATGTTGCCAGACCATGACGTGTACATTACCGACTGGCGCGATGCCTGCAAGGTTCCGCTGTCAAAAGGTGATTTTGGTCTTGATGATTACATCGACTACGTTATTGACTTCATCGACCACCTTGGGCCAGACACCCACGTACTGGCAGTCTGCCAGCCAGTGGTGCCAGTGCTTGCTGCCACCGCCATCATGGCAGAGGATGGCCACCCCGCCGCACCTCGCTCGCTGACGTTGATGAGCGGCCCCATAGACGGACGCATCGACCCTACAGCGCCTTGTAAAGTAGCCACTGAACACAACCTGGCGTGGTTCAAACGCAATCTGGTCCATCCGGTACCCGCGCCCTACCCCGGAGCCATGCGTAAGGTTTACCCTGGATTCCTGCAGTTGACCGGATTTGTAAACATGAATTTCGACCGCCACGTTGATGCCTATCGCGGGCTGTTCAGATCCATTCGCGACAACGAGACCGAGAAGGTCAGCCGCCACCGCGAGTTCTATAACGAGTACCTGGCGGTAATGGATTTGCCAGCCACTTATTATCTCGACACCATTGAGCGCGTTTTTCAGGAGTTTCATCTAGCTCGGGGCTGTTTCAAGCACCGCGGGCGCCTAGTGAATCCGGCTGCCATTCGCAACACGGCCTTGATGACTATCGAAGGTGAGAAAGACGACATTTCGAGCCCCGGACAAACCCGGGCCGCGCAAGATCTGTGCATCAATGTACCAGACTCCCGCCGACTGCATCACCTGCAACCGGATGTTGGCCATTACGGTGTGTTCAACGGCAGTAAATGGCGTGAATCCATTGCGCCGCGGTTACGGGAATTTATCCGCGCGGCCTGAACGGCTGGCGTGTTCAGCGCCCCTGTTATGCAGGAAAAGGGCCTGTGAGCCCTTAAAAAAACAGCTAAGTTATAGCCCTGATTTTTACTAGCTATAATTTAGCTTTACCCAACTTCTTCTGCAATTTTTATACAATCTACATTGTTTTTAATTTCTTATATAACGACGTCTGTTATGTATGAACAATTATCTTCACGGCTGATTCATTATTATGAATCAGCCTTTCGAAACCTTCAGCCACCAAATCTTCAAGTTTGATTCGCTGGGTAATGAAGGGCTCCAGGTTCACTTTACCTTCCTCTACCAGCTTAATGGTGTCTGCATGGTTGTTTGCGTAAGCAATGGTTCCACGCACGTCCAGTTCTTTCATAACAACGCTGTGTACATTCACCGTCGCCGGGTGGCTCCAAATCGATACGATGACAACGGTTCCGCTCGGTTTTGTCGCCTCGACCAGGGTATCCAGTACTTCGTTGATGCTGGTGCACTCAAACGCAACATCCACACCCCGCCCTTCAGTTATCTTCATAACCTCTTCGATAACGTTGACTTCAGAGGGGTCCAGAACATGGTCCGCAACGCCGGTTTCTTTCGCTTTCTCTTTACGTTTCGCACTCAGCTCCGTAAGGATAACGGTTATCCCCTTTGCCTTTAATACTGAAGACAACAACAAACCAATAGGGCCACCACCGCCTACCAGCGCAACGTCACCGGCTTTGGCACCGCTGCGAACAAACGCGTGATAACCAACTGTAAGAGGTTCAATCAAAGCGGCTTGATCGAGGGGAATAGCGTTAGAAATCGGATGCACCCAGCGACGTTTGACTGCGATTTTTTCGGATAAGCCGCCACCGTGGCCACCAAGGCCAATAAAGTTCATGTTTTTGGACAACTGGTAGCTTTCACCTGGGCCCGTGTCCACATCATCCGCAATAATATAAGGCTCAACCACAACGTGCTGACCGATTTCAATATCGTCTACACCGTCACCCACTTCGTAAACCACGCCTGAAAATTCGTGCCCCATGGTGATCGGAGCAGATTCTCCTGAGACCGGGTGGGGGTGACCGCAGGGCGGAATAAAAATGGGCCCCTCCATAAACTCATGCAAATCGGTACCACAGATGCCGCACCAAGCTACATCTATGCCTACAGTGCCGGGTTCTACTGTCGGTTCGGGGATATCTTCTATGCGAATATCACCTTTGTCATAAAAACGAGCAGCTTTCATCTGAATCTCCTTGCCTTTAATTAAAAAGAACCGCTAGATCTTCACCATCAACTTACCTTTGTTACCGCCGCTCAGGAACAGATTCAGGCCGTCCATCGCCGACTCTAGCCCTTCCAGAACGTGAGTACGATATTTAATATCGCCATTCTGAACGTAGGGGGCCAGCTTGGCTTGCAGCTCCTGCGCCTTGTGCATGTGGTCGGGCATAGTGAAGCCCTGAATGCTCAGGCGCTTTTTGATAACACGCATCCAGCTTGGGCCAGGGCGTGGGGTTTCGGCGGTGTAATCGGCAATCATCCCGCACACCACAATACGGCCGTGCGCATTCATGCGATCGAACACGTAGTGCTGAATCGGGCCACCGGTATTTTCAAAATACACATCAATGCCATTCGGCACTAATTCATCCAGTTTCGCGCTCAGGTCGTCGGTCTTATAATTTACGGCACCGTCAAAACCCAGCTCATTAATAATCCAGTCCGCTTTCTCTTGACTGCCAACGACACCAATAACCCGCAGGCCTTCAGCTTTGGCCAGCTGGCCGACAATCGAGCCAACTGAGCCTGCCGCTCCAGACACCACCAGCGTTTCACCCGACTTGGGATGACCACAACCGAACAGCCCTTGAGTGGCGGTCAGCCCCGGCAATGCGAAAACCGCCAGCGCCATTTCCAGTGGTATTTTTTTATCCAGCTTGTTGATACCTTTGCCGTCGGTCAGAGCCATTTCCTGCCAGCCGAACATTCCCATCACCTGATCGCCCACGGCAAAATCAGCGTGCCTGGAGGCAACCACCTCACCAACGCCGGATGAACGCATCACCGTTCCCAGCTCTACGGGTGGGATATAGCTGTCGGTGTCGCCGGTCATCCAACCCATCATGGCCGGATCCATAGACATGTAAGCCTGCTTAACCAGAAATTCGCCGTCGCCAGGTTCCGGTACGGTTTTTTCCACCACCTCAAACAGCTCCGGTCCGGGCTTTCCCTTGAGGTGCTTCACCAGATTGATCGCTTTATAGGTACTCATAAATAAGTCTCTCCTGTGATGATTAAGGGATCGCTATTGGCTATTGACGGTTAAACTCTAACGCAGCCAGCGTCGAAACTGCATTGCCATAAAGACACAAACAAACGATTCAAGAGAGGTGACGGGAAAACCCTGTGGAAGAAATTAATCTGCCCCGATTTTTTGAATCAGAACTATCCTTAAACCTTATCGGCTTTCTTGATCTAGATACCGAGTCAACCCTTGCTCCGCGATGCACAGGTGGTTGGCGATCCGCGCTTACTCCGCTGCCCCAGGAAGGAGAACACCATGCCCCGTCGGAAATCAGCCCGTTTCGATACTTCTAGTCTGAAAACCCACATTGACGCCATGGCGGAGCAAACGGTGGACGTATCTCCGGACGCCTCGTCCCGGCATTTGCACAATGGAGTGGATACCCCATTGCCACCTGCGGATCTGCATGGGAGCTATGTCAATCACCGCCCGCTGCCCACCGAAGGCGTTGACAAGCGCCATGCCTACATTGTGGGTAGTGGGATCGGCGGCCTGTCCGCAGCCTTCTTCCTGATCCGCGACGGTCACATGCCGGCAGAAAACATCACCATTCTGGAGTCCCAAGAGGTCGAGGGAGGCGCACTGGACGGCGCGGGCAATGCCGAGGAAGGCTACATCGTCCGCGGTGGCCGCGAAATGGAAGCGACCTACCAGAACTTCTGGGACGTTTTCTCGGAAATACCGGCACTCGAGCTGCCAGCACCCTTTACCGTGCTCGACGAATACCGGATCGTTAACGACGCCGACAAAAACTGGTCAAAAGTCCGACTTCTGGAAAAACAGGGCCAGATTCAGGACTCCTCAATCATGGGCCTCAGCCGCCTGCAGCAGCTTGAGCTGGTTCGGCTTTTCCTCGCACGCAAGGAAGACCTGGACAACATCACGGTTGAGGAATGGTTCAGTGAAGGCTTCCTGAACACCAATTTCTACACCTTCTGGCGCACCATGTTCGCCTTCCAGAACTGGCATTCCGTGCTGGAAATGAAGCTGTATATGCACCGCTTTCTGCACCTGCTGGACGGTTTGAATGACATGACCGCTCTCGTTTTCCCCAAGTACAACCAGTACGACAGTTTTGTACGGCCGTTGATGAGCTGGCTTAGGGATCAGGGCGTTAACGTTCAGTACGACACGATTGTGAGCAACCTGGAAATAGGTATCCGAGGCGAATCCAAAACCACCACTGCAATCCAGTGCCGCAACACTGATGGCGAAAAGACCATCAAGGTGCGCCCGCGTGACCTAGTATTCGTGACCATCGGCTCCATCGTCGAAGACACCGCCTACGGAACAGATGGCACTGTGCCCAAACTGCAGGTGAACCAGCCGGATCCGCTGACCGGCTCAAGCTGGCAGCTTTGGAAAAAGCTCGCCGAAAAATCCCCCGACTTCGGGCGACCCGAGAAATTCTGTGCCGACGTACCGAGTTCAACCTGGGAATCGGCAACACTGACGTGCAAACCCTCCCCGCTGACCGAGAAGATCACGGAACTGGCGGTCAACGACCCCTATTCCGGAAAAACCGTAACCGGCGGCGTCGTGACCTTCACTGACTCCGCATGGCTGATGAGCATGACCGTCAACCGCCAGCCACACTTTCTGGACCAGCCCTCCGACGTGATCGTGCCTTGGGTGTATGGGCTGCTCATGGACAAGCCCGGCGATTATGTGAAAAAACCTATGCCGGAATGCACCGGAGAGGAAATCCTGACCGAACTGTGCTACCACCTCGGGCTGATCGATCAGGTCGGCGACGTCATTGCCGCGACCATAGTACGTTCCGCGCTGATGCCCTACATCACCGCTCAATTCATGCCCCGTGCGCAAGGAGACCGCCCCTGGGCGGTGCCGACAGGCTCTACCAACCTCGCCTGCCTCGGCCAGTTCGTTGAAACCCATAACGACGTGGTGTTTACCCTGGAAAGTTCCGTGCGCACGGCCCGCATCGGTGTCTACAGCCTGCTGGGCGTCAAGAAGCAGGTGCCCGACATTTACCCGGGCCAGTACGACATCCGCCGCCTGCTACGGGCAACACGCACACTGAACAATGACGAGGCATTTCTCGGCGGGGGCTTGCTGCGCCGGTTTCTGGAGGGGACTTATCTCGAACATATCCTGCCCCTTGGCCCCGACGAAACACCCAATGACCTGAAAGGTACCGGTCTGTTCGAGCAACAACTGACCAATTTGCGTGAGCTAGTCGAGGGCAAACATTCAGTGGCGACCGCTAAGGGGTGGCTCCAGGAAACGATCAAGAAACTTCGCAAACGTCACTGAACGAGCAAGCCAATGTGCTTCTGTCTGGTTCATGTGGAAGTGCGCTTTAGCCCATAGCCTTTAAAGCCGGCCTTTAATCCATTCCAGGGGGTTTCCAGACCGGAACATCCTCAGGCTTCGGTGCTTCCCAATCACCCTGCATGGATGTGCTCAAGGCTTCTTCGAGCTTCATGAACAGCTCACCATAGCGGGGGCTGAAGTTAATGCCTTCCTCGATTTCTTTCCAGGCTTCGAATAGCTGTGCATCTTGGGCCCGCTCATTTTCGACGAAGGCCCAGGTCATCTGTTTTGCTCGCATTGGGTGCACGCCCATCGCCGTAAGCGCATGGCCACCCAGCTCCAGAGCAGAGCGATAGGTTTCGCTCATCACATCATCAGCACCCGCCTTCAGAAGCTGATATCCGTGGCCACGGTCGAAGGCGCGCGCCAGCACCCATACATCGGGGAAAAACTTTTTTACATGTTTCACCATCGCCACAGCGCGATCCCGATCATCAATCGCCACAACTAAAAGGCGAGCCTGTTCAATACCCGCCTTTTCCAGCACGTCAGGGCGACTAGCATCTCCGAAGAAGCTCTTGATGTTGATTCGTCGAACATTTTCAATTTGCTCGAGTTCATGATCGAGCACCACCATGGGAATGCTGTTAGCCCGCAGCAAACGGCAGACAATCTGCCCAAACCGCCCCACGCCAGCCACGATAACCGGGGCTTGCTCATCAATGGTGTCCGCATCCCGATCATCGTTTTGCGAGCGTTGGTAACGGGGCAGCACAATGCGGTCGTAAGCGATAAACAACAGAGGTGTGAGGAACATAGACAGCGCAACAACCAGAGAAAGAATCTGGGAGATTTCCGGCGGAATTACATCGCTTTGCACGCTGTAGGTGAGCAACACAAAACCAAACTCGCCAGCCTGTGCCAGCCCCAGAGTAAACAGCCAGCCGTTGCTGCTGTGAATTCCGAACATCTTCGCAAGCGCAAATAGAATAAGCGCCTTGACCACAATAACCGCCGCGCCCAAAGAAACAATGGTGCCCCACTCGGCCACCAATACCTCGAAGTTGATTCCGGCACCCACAGTGATAAAAAACAGGCCCAGTAACAGGCCTTTGAAAGGCTCGATGTTGGCTTCCAGCTCATGGCGGAACTCGCTGTTGGCTAAAACCACACCTGCCAGGAAGGCCCCCAAGGCAGGCGAGAGGTTTACGACACTCATGAGCGCGGCAATGCCAATAACCAACATCAGCGCCGTGGCGGTGAACACTTCTCGCAGCCCGGACTGCACCACGTAACGAAACAACGGACGGCTCAGGTAATAGCCGCCAACAATGACGGCAGCGACCGCGCCTACAACAACAAGGGCATGAGCCCAGCCCGGCAGGCCGGCCACCAGGCTCAGGCCCGCGTCTTCGTTGGACCCAGAGGCTGAGTCGCCCTTCAAGCCCGGCAACGCTAACAGCGGAATCAGGGCTAACATGGGAATAACAGCGATGTCCTGGAACAGCAACACGGAAAATGTATTGCGGCCGCCTTCCGTCTTTGACAGCCCTTTCTCGTCGAGGGTTTGCAGCACGATGGCCGTAGACGAGAGCGCGAAAATAAGGCCCACCGCCAGGGCCGTCTGCCACTGAAGCCCAAGCCACCAGGCGCCAGTCATCCCGGCCGCCGCCGTCAACGTAACCTGAAGGCCGCCGAGCCCCAACAGGCGAACCCTCTTGACCCAAAGCGCTTTCGGATCGATTTCCATACCGATCAGAAACAACATCATAACAACACCGAATTCCGCAAAATGCTGGATGGTGTTGGTTTCCTGCCCTACCAGCCCCATAACCGGCCCGATCACCACGCCGGCAACCAGGTAGCCAAGTACGGAACCCAGGCCAAAGCGTTTTGCCAAAGGCACTGCGATCACAGCAGCCAAAAGGTAAATAAAAGCTTGAATGAAATAGGTCGTCATGGACTGGTTACCATCGTGCTAACAAACATCTGATGCAATCATCCTTCTGCAAAGTGATTCGTCACGATGCCTGACTGTGGGTTAAGAAAAAACCAATATTATTGCTAACCAAAAAAACGGCCGCGAAGGCCGTCTTTTTTCTATTCAATCTCTTTCAGTTCTGTCTCTACGGCATCAGCACCGTATCAATCACGTGCACTACGCCATTGGACTGCATCAGATCTGCCGCCACCACTGTGGCCATATTTCCTTTTGAGTCCTCGATCATCAACGAATCGCCCTCGAGACTGAACGTAAGCTCATCGCCCTGGACCGTGGCTACTGAGGCCGATCCACCACCATCCTGAACCATCTTAATCGCTGCCGCCGCCGGCGCTTTGGTGGCCAATACGTGATAGGTCAGAATCGATTGGAGTTGTTCTTTATTTTCTGGTTTCAACAATGTTTCAACGGTGCCTGCGGGCAGTTTCGCAAACGCTTCGTTGGTGGGTGCAAATACTGTGAAAGGGCCTTCTCCGGAAAGCGTTTCTACCAGACCGGCGGCTTTAACCGCAGCAACCAAAGTACTCAAGCTCTCTGTCTCTACCGCTTTCTCAACAATATTCATCGAATCCATTTTGCCCATCTTATGATTTTCAGCAAAAGCCGGCAGGGCCACAACGGCGGTGCCCAACATCAGCGAAGAAACTACTAACGACTTTACGATTCCTGTTTTTTTCACGTCATCATCCTCATTGTTTGCTTCGGGTAATTACCAATGAGTTTACGGAGACCCGGCGGCAGTGGATTCTGACGATCAACTTATATTGATTAACTTTTATACAGAACAGCTTTACTGGCTTGTCAAAAGACGAGCGTCAGGCCAGCGACAATAATCCCAAACAGAATGGACAAGCCTACCAAAACCTTCCACGGAAAAGGTGGCGCAGGCGGCTCTGCAGCGAGCTGATCTTCCAGATAGCCCCTCAACAACCGCGTATTGCGGGTATTGGCCTTGTAGATGGCGTCAAAGGCGTCTCCCACCACGGGTAGCAGGCCACCTACAAAATCGATGCCCATATTGCGCAGCATGCGCCGCTTTACATCCTTGCTGGCCCCGGCCCGTTGCGCTTCGATCAACACGTAACCGGACAACGCCAGACCCGCGATGTCTCCCACCACCGGCACCAGGCCGATAACGGCTTCAGCCCCAATCTTGAAGCGGGTGAAGGGGATGCCGATGCTGCTGTCGGTGAAGCGGCTAAACCTGTCCAGCCGTTCAAGGATCGCCCGTTGCCGGGCTTCGGTGGGCTTTGCCATTGCATCTCCAGATACCAGGTAAAAAAACGGATGTAAAACAGGTTAGCAGAAAACAGATCTGCCCCACATTTCACAGGCACGGGACGTATTTATTCTTCAAGGCCGCGCAAGTATCGCAGACCGGACAACTGGTCCATTTGGCCCCGAATCCACGTAACCCGACCCCATACATAATCTGAAGGCTGGGCGGCGCTGAGCACTTTCGGATTCGGAAGAACCGCCGCAAGCCTGGCCGCCTGGTTTTGCGACAGCTGGCTGGCTGAAATACCAAAATACCGCCTGCTGGCCGCTTCTACTCCGTAAACTCCACGGCCAAATTCGGCAATGTTCAGGTAAACCTCAAGAATTCTGCGCTTCGGCCAAAGTGCATCAATTGCAATGGCCAAACCGGCCTCCAAAGCCTTGCGAACAAAGCTGCGACCATTCCAGAGGAACAGGTTTTTAGCGGTTTGTTGGGTAATGGTGCTGGCGCCACGCAAGCCTTGCCCCTTTTTATGCTCTGAAACGGCTTTGCGGATAGCCGCAAAATCAACACCATGATGCTCAGGGAATCGTTGATCTTCGCTGGCGACCACGGCCAGCGGCATCCAGGGAGAGATATCCGATAGCGCCACCCAGTCATGTTGCAGCTCAGGGTTTGAATCAGTTACCAGATAAGCCAGGATAAACGCAGAGGTTGGCGGGTTCACAAACCGGAACAGCAGTATCATCATCAGCACCAAGAGCACACACCCGGCAAGGAACCAGGTAGAGCGGCGCAATGATGTTCGAATCAATGATTGTAGGGCCACAGTTTTGTCGTCACGCAGTTTTTGGGTCAGAATCGAATCTGAACAGAAACCGGAGGAACTTTCCATGAAACATGTAACTATTGATATTGTGTCGGACATTGCCTGCCCTTGGTGTGCGATTGGCTATGCACGGCTGGAAAAGGCCATGGAAGAGCTGAAAAACGAAATGGATTTTGCCATCGAATGGCACGCATTCGAGCTCAACCCGGACCCATCCGGCGACGGCGAACCCATACTCCCGGCACTGAGCCGCAAGTATGGGCGCAGCGAGGACGAAATGAGGGCAAATCAGGCCCAGATGATAGACGTCGCCCACAGCCTCGGCCTGAATTTCGAAAAACTGCAGGAACGCTATACCCGCAATACGTTTGACGCTCATAGATTGGTGAAGTGGGCTGGACAGCACAACAAGCAGACGGCGATGAAACAAGCATTTTTCGAAGCCTATTTCGGCCGCGCCGAAAATATCGCCCAGGCGGACATTCTGGTTCAATGCGTGGAGAAGATTGGCCTGAACAGTTCTGAAGCCCGAGAGGTTCTTACCTCAAACCGGTATGCCGATGATGTAAGACAAGACGAAGCTAAATACGAGCAAGCCGGGGTTTCGGCCGTGCCTGCCTATATCGTTGATGGCAAATATATGATTTCTGGGGCCCAGGAACCGGAAACGCTGGTCAAAGCCTTGCGGGAGATTGCAGCGGAACCGGTCTAGGTCTTCTCATTACCGGGCGTGGGGGCCCTTCCATGGGTTCCCTGCGCCTTGTTACGAGACCGCTTATTCAGACGCAGCAATCAGGCTGGCATTACCGCCAGCAGCCGTTGTGTCAACACACAGATGGCGCTCGATCACGTACCGCTGATCAAGTTTATGCTCCGTAATCAGCGGCAGCAGCGCACCATCGCGCTTTCTCAGCGCCTGCCGATACGGTTTTAGCACAGCGTGCTCGCCACAGCTGACCGCTGCTTCGAAGCCCTTGACGGTTTCAAGAGCATCCGGCTCCAGCTGGCCTTCCACACCAACCACTGGCAAACCAGCCTTGGCAGCACGATCTACGGTGTCACTGACACCCGGCGCAACCACCACTACCTTGTTGCCCTGAGCCAGTGCCATGATCATCTGCTCGATCGCTGTGTCTTTATCCGGACCCAGACACAGCACCGTGCCACGGGCGTGATTGGTCAGAATGTTGCTTTCACCGGTTGGCCCCGGCATTACCTCTTCGTGGGCGTCAAGTGGCTCCGGAACACTGTCGAAGACCGACTGCATGGCCTCAACCCGCGCTTTTGGCACTTGGGTGTTCATTCTGCCAAGCTTGCCGATCAGGCTCTCCAGCGCTCTTGCATCCACATTCTTGCCACCCGATTCTGCCGGCCGCTGAACCGTCTCGCCTTTCATAAACCGACGCACATACTGCGGGCCACCGGCTTTCGGACCAGTCCCTGACAAACCTTCGCCACCGAACGGCTGAGAACCCACGACCGCACCGATCTGATTCCGGTTGACGTAGATGTTACCCACCTTGATGCGACGGGAGATACGGTCAACTCGGCTATCTACCCGGCTATGAACACCAAAGGTCAGGCCGTAGCCCTTTGCGTTAATGTCATCCACTACCTTGTCGATATCTTTCGCATCAAAAGTAGCCACATGCAGAACCGGGCCGAAGATTTCTTCTTCCAGATCCCCAATGCCGTTCACCTTGATCACCGCAGGAGACACAAAGTTGCCTTTGTGCGGCACTGACAGTTTCTTCAGAAGCTGGTCCTTGTTCTCGAACTTCTTGCAGTGATCGATGATTTTCTTCGCGGATGGTTCGTCAATGACCGGGCCTACATCTGTAGACAACAGCCACGGATCACCAATGCCCAGCTCTTCCATGGCGCCGTACAGCATTTTCAGCAGACTATCGGCAATGTCCTTCTGCACATACAACATCCGCAGCGCAGAGCAACGCTGGCCCGCACTCTGGAAGGAAGAAGCCAGCACATCACGAACTACCTGTTCCGGCAGTGCGGTGGAATCTACAATCATGGCGTTCAGGCCGCCGGTCTCTGCCACCAAGACGGCATCCGGTGCCATGTTTTCGGCCATGGCCTTGTCGATAACCTTGGCGGTATTGGTAGAACCGGTAAAACAGACGCCGGCTATACGGGAATCCGAAGTCAGGCCCGCACCCACGGTGGCACCGGTGCCCGGCACCAGTTGGATCGCATCCTTGGGAATGCCTGCCTGATGCATCAGCTCTACTGCTCGAACGGCTAGCAGCGACGTTTGCTCGGCTGGCTTGGCCAGAACGACGTTACCCGCCACCAGGTTAGCCAGAATCTGACCGGTGAAGATAGCCAGCGGAAAATTCCAGGGTGAGATACACACCACCGGGCCTATGGCTTCACCGCTGTTTTCATAGCGAACGCCTTCGTTGGCATAATAGTGGGCAAAGTCCACCGCTTCACGAATTTCAGCGACTGAGTCCGACAGCGATTTACCCGCCTCGCGGGTGGCCAGTGCAAACAGCTCGAGGGTGTTCTCTTCATAAAGATCCGCGACTTTGCGCAGGCAGGCGGCACGTTCTTCTACTGGCGTGGCAGACCATGACTTAAAACCTTTCTGCGCGGCAGAAATTGCGGTTTCGATATCGGCCTCGTTGGCCTGGGTAACATGACCCACCAAATCTTCCGGGTTGGCCGGGTTGCGAACTACCTGTGCTTCGGTGCCCGATACCTTACCCGAAATCAGCGGCCCGCCTTTCCAATGGTGCTCTTTGTAAGCATCGCGGCCCTTATCAATGGCTTCGATGGTGACCGAATCAGTCAGGTCCCAGCCTTTGGAGTTGCGGCGATTCTCACCAAAAAGCTTGGTTGGACGCACAATCGCCTTGCTGGAAATGTCGTCACCCATTTCCTTAACCAGATCGATCGGGTCTTTTGCGATCATTTCAGGCGGAATATCTTCATCCACAATTTGGTTTACGAAGGAGCTGTTGGCACCGTTTTCCAGCAGGCGACGCACCAGATACGCCAGCAGTTCGTGATGGGGGCCTACCGGCGCATAGATCCGGCAGGGTACGCCGCTGTCGCCCATAACTTGGCCGTGCAGAGATTCACCCATACCGTGCAGGCGCTGAAACTCGTAGTTGGCTTCACCACGAACTCTGGCCAGCTCAAGAATTGCCGACACGGAGTGCGCGTTGTGGGTGGCGAACTGAGGGTAAATGCGATCCGTCATGTTCAGCAATTTGGTAGAGCAAGACAAGAACGACACATCACTACAGGCCTTGCGGGTAAACACAGGGAATCCGTCCAGGCCCATGACTTGGGCACGCTTGATTTCAGCGTCCCAGTAGGCACCTTTAACCAGCCGCACCATGATGCGGCGATCGTATTTTTTAGCGATCCCGTACAACCAGTCCAGCATGAAAGGCGCACGCTTACCGTAAGCCTGCACACAGACGCCGAAGCCATTCCAGCCTGCAAGTTCGGGATCACTCAGAAGAGCCTCGATGACGTCCATTGACAGTTCCAGCCGGTCCTGCTCTTCCGCGTCAATATTGAAGCCCATGTTAGCGGCGGCCGCTTTTTTGACCAGTCGCATAGCCCTAGGCACAAGCTCCTTCATGACCCGCTCTTTGTTGCCGTACTCATACCGTGCAAGCAGCGCAGAGAGCTTGACAGAAATGCCCGGATTTTTGCGAACGTCACCACTGCAATGTTTGGCAATACTGTCTATGCCGTCAGAGTAGGCGTTGTAGTAACGCTGGGCGTCATGATCCGTGCGGGCCGCTTCTCCCAGCATGTCATAAGAGTAGGTGTAGCCCTTTTTCATGTAGCCTTCACTGGCTTTCTGGGCTTCCTTGATATCGCGCCCCAGAACGAATTGCCGCCCCATCTCCTTCATGGCTTGGCTTGCCACCGTGCGAATCACCGGCTCGCCCAAACGTTTCAGAAGCTTACGCAGGGTTTCGCCTACGCTCTTGCGCTCTGAATCTTTGAGCAGGTTGCTGGTGATCAACAAGGCGATGGTCGCCGTGTTGATCAAAGAAGAGGAAGCCTTGCCCCGATGGTCGCCCCAGCACCCGGACGTGATCTTGTCTTCGATCAGGTCGTTGACAGTTGTAGCGTCCGGCACACGCAGCATGGCCTCAGCCAGGCACATGAGAGCAACGCCTTCTTTCGTAGTTAGCCCGTACTCGGCCAGGAATTTTTCCATGATGGTGGGCTTGGCGTTCTTCCGAACGCCACGAACCAGGTCGGCCGCTCTGGCAGAGATAGCCTTGCTCTCGGACGGGGATAATTGAGCGCCAGCAATCATCTCGTGAACGACGACATGCTCGTATGCAAGATAATAATCGCGGATCGCCTGTCGGCTGTCGACAACTGCGGGAGTCTCTGATTGCTGCGGTCTCATGGTTGTACCCTCTTCTTCATTGTTTGTATTGCTCACCGTTGCGGCATTCTACCGAGAACAGCAAAAAAGTTTTCACTGTAAAAAAGGAATTTACAGACCAATTTATCTTTTTTTGGAGGTAAAAAATGGCAAAAACTCTGAGACCGCGCTGCTAGATAGGCTAAACTCCCAGATCTGAACGCTTTAGTACCACTATTTCTTCTGAGAAAAGCACACTTCCAAACCTTCAGCGTAGCCTTAATGTCGGTACTTTGCAGAAATTAACGTGCGCGAAATCAAAACCCAGATAACTCCATTCCGGGCATTATCCAGATTTTACGTACGAACTACGGAAAAGTTCAAACAGACCGGAGCACACCCAGCAGGAGATAATGATCGTGGAACTGGACCGGATTGACCACTCAATCATTCGCGAATTGCAGAAGAATGCCCGAGTCACCGTTACAGAGTTGGCGTCCCGGGTTGGACTGTCCAAGACGCCCTGCCAGGTTCGCATGCGGCGGCTGGAAGAACAGGGCTACATTACCGGGTACACAGCACTGGTCAATCACACCAAACTGCAACAAAGCCACATCGCGTTTGCGGAAGTAAAACTGAGCGACACCAACATCTACGCTCTAAACGCGTTCAACGAGGCTGTCATCCAGATCTCCGCCGTTGAACAGTGCCACATGATTGCCGGTAACTTCGATTATCTGCTCAAAGTCCGCACCCGCAACATGGCCGAATACCGGCAAGTTCTCGGTGAACAGATTTCAGCTCTGCCCCACGTTTTACAAACCAGTACCTTTGTGGTGATGGAGAACGTCAAAGACGTGGGAGTCTAGAGCGTAAACCTGAACAAAGCTGGTGATTAGAGCGCACGCCAGCGAGCTTTCTTGCCTTTATCCAAGTTGTCGGATAGTCTCCCAAGTGATTGAGAAAGAAGCGATAATTAACGTTTATGAGTTGGTTCCTTACCGGCAGTAACCTAATTATTTCGAAGGGTCTGACTGGAGCGCGATCAAACTATGCTATTGGCTGTATTATCAGGATTTTTACTCGCGATGGTCGTCCCGGCGCTGCACCGGGTGACCGGAAGGTACATCGGTTGGGCGCTTGCCCTGCTGCCAGCCAGCCTAACAATCTACTTCGTCAGTCTGATTCCAGCCGTCCAGGCGAATGGTTCGCTGGTCATCGAATATGCCTGGTTGCCTGGCCTGGATATCACGCTGAATTTCCTGGTAGACGGGCTTTCTCTGGTTTTTGCATTGCTGATCAGTGGTATCGGCACATTTATCCTTATTTATTCCGGTTCCTATCTTGCCGGACATAAATATCTGGCCCGGTTCTTCGTGCTGATGTTGTCTTTTATGGCGTCGATGTTTGGTCTTGTGCTTTCAGACAACCTGGTAACGCTCTTCGTGTTCTGGGAATTGACCAGCATTACTTCCTACCTGTTGATTGGCTTTAATCACGAAGACATGGCAGCCCGCAAGTCTGCCCTGCAGGGTCTTTTCGTAACGGTTGCCGGCGGCCTGGCACTGATGGCGGGGCTGATTCTGCTGGCGATCATGAGCGGTAGCTATTCGCTGTCTGAAATCTTGTCGTCGGATATGCCGTTGCACGAGCACGCACTCTACACCGCAGCGGTCATTTGTATCCTGGCAGGCACGTTTACCAAATCCGCCCAGGTGCCCTTCCATTTCTGGCTCCCCAACGCCATGGCCGCACCGACGCCGGTTTCCGCGTTTCTGCATTCCGCTACCATGGTAAAGGCTGGCATTTACTTGATGGCGCGACTGAACCCCTCTCTTGGCGAAGGTGAACTCTGGAGCCAGGCGCTCATGCTTTTCGGCGCCGCTACTATGCTGACCGGAGCCTATCTGGCGTTCAGTAGCACCGGTATCAAGAAGGTATTGGCCTATTCCACCATAATGGCACTGGGCACCCTGACCATGCTGATCGGCGTAGGCACGGAGCTGGCCCTGACCGCTTTTATCTGTTTTTTAGTAGCGCATTCTCTGTACAAGGGCGCCCTGTTCATGGTCGCCGGGGCACTGGATCACGAGACCGGCACAAAAGACATCACCGTTATGGGCGGGCTGCGAAAGGCCATGCCGATTACGGCGGCAATTGCCTGCCTCGCCGCTCTTTCCCAGGCAGGGCTACCACCGCTGTTTGGCTTTATCGCCAAAGAGCTGCTGTTTGAGTCTCTGCTTGAGTCGCCACTCTGGTCAGTCGGACTAACCATCACAACGGTCTTGGCAGCGATGCTGCTCGTGGCCGTGGCCGGGTTGGTTGCGATCAAACCGTTCTTTGGGAAAGTCGGCAACACACCCAGAATCCCCCATGAAGCGCCCTTTGGCATGCTGATTGGCCCGGCGGTGCTGGCGGTGACGGCCCTGGTGTTCGGGCTGCTGCCCTTTCTTCCCGAAGCGGCATTACTGCAAGCGGCGATTGGTAGCATCAATGGGTCCGCCGTCGAAACCAATTTGGCGCTTTGGCATGGCGTCAACAAGCCCCTGATGCTGTCAATCGTTAGTCTACTTCTGGGGTGGGGCCTGGTGGCCAGCTGGAATCGGCTCCGATCTCCTCTTGCTGCGATCAATACGTCAGCCGCACGATTTGGCCCGGAGGCTGGATATTTCAAGTTCATGGAAGGCATCACCATCATCGCCGCCTGGCAAACCCGGGTACTTCAGAACGGTGTTCTTGGGCTATACCTTCTTATTCTGGTTGCCGTAACCTTCGGTTTAACCGGCTACACGCTGCTGACCAAACACGGAATCAATCTGACGCTCGACCTTGCCGACAGTCACTTTTATGAGTGGGGCATTGCGCTGTTATTGGTAGCGGCCGCGACTTTCTCCAGCACGACCCATTCACGCCTTGGCTCTGTTGCATCCATGGGCGTGCTTGGCTTCGGTGTCGCACTCACGTTCATTTTGTTCAGCGCGCCGGATCTGGGCATCACCCAGCTGCTGGTAGAGACGTTAACAGTGATCCTGCTGGTGCTGGTGCTGTTCAAACTGCCTGAATTTGGCAACCTGTCGTCCCCGTTTGAGCGTTATCGCGATCTTGCGGTTGCGATTTTCGCTGGCATAGTTATGACCCTGGTGATTCTTGCGGCGCTGGACGTGCAGTACTTCGAGAGCATTTCGAGTTATTACATCGAAAACAGCGCAACGCTTGCCTACGGCCGCAACATCGTAAACGTCATTCTGGTGGACTTCCGGGCGCTGGACACTCTGGGCGAAATCTTTGTTTTGTCTCTTGCTGCTCTGGGTGTGCTTTCAATGATTAAACTGAAGGCGGAGGATCAGCACAAACCATGAAAACAAACACGCTGATTCTGCACACAGCGGCACTATTCATTATGCCGCTGCAGTTGATGTTCTCGTTATTTCTGTTGCTCCGGGGCCATGACGAACCCGGCGGCGGTTTTATCGGCGGGCTTGTAGCCGCAAGCGCGTTCGTGCTTTATGCCTTCGCATTCGGTTCGACAGCCACACGGCGCATTCTTCGGGTCGATCCCAGGGATTTACTGTCAGCGGGCCTGCTATTCGCCCTTGCATCAACGCTTCCCGCTTTTTTGGCCGGCCAACCCATGTTAACGGCCCATTGGTGGGAACTGCCTTTGCCCGGCGATACCTATCTCAAGCTGTCGACCGTGCTAATTTTCGATATCGGCGTCTACGCGGCCGTGCTCGGAACCATCATGACGTTTGTGATCAACCTGATGGAGTCGGAGGAATGATTCAGGATTATCGTAACCACTCGCCCCCGTTGAACACACAAGGAGCGCCAGTATGGAAAGCTTGATGGCTTATGTCGTCGGCATCCTGTTCGCTGCAGCGATTTACATGATGCTGCGCCGCTCCATCGTCAAACTGGTTATCGGTCTGATCTTGTTAAGCAACGCTGCCAACCTCCTTATTTTTGTGGTCTCAGGTATGACCCGCGGAGCGCCGCCGCTACTGCCGGAAGGCGCTGAAGTCCCGTTGGGTGCCATAGCTGACCCGCTACCCCAAGCGCTGATCCTCACAGCAATTGTTATTGCCTTTGGTGTTCTGGCATTTGCAGTGGTTCTGATACGCCGCGCTTATGAAGTCGTGGGAACCGATGATCTTGACCAGATGAAGGATACGGACACTTGAACCTGGAACTTGCCTTACCGATTTTGATACCACTGACTGCCGGCGCAGTGTCGATAGCGCTGTGGCGGTCAATTCGCTATCAGCGCATCATTGCCGTGTTAGCGACCGCTTTGCTTCTTGCAGCCAGCGTATGGTTGCTGCGCTCCACCATAGACCAGGGGTTTCTGGTTATGGAAATGGGAAGCTGGCCGGCACCTTTCAGCATTGTGTTTGTCTCCGATTTGCTCAGCGCCATCATGATCGTGCTGACCGGCATCATAGGGCTGGCCATCGCCATCTATTCGCTGGCTTCCACGCCCAAAGGTCACGAGAAGTTTGGCTATTACCCACTGATGCATCTGCTGCTGGCAGGCGTTGCCGGCTCTTTTCTGACTGGCGATATTTTTAATCTTTTTGTTTGGTTTGAGGTAATGCTGCTCGCCTCCTTCGCCCTGCTCACCCTGGGAGGCGAACGGGCACAAATGGAGGGCGCGATAAAATACGTCACTCTGAACCTGTTCTCCTCGGCCATTTTCCTGTCTGCAGTGGGTTTGCTTTACGGCACGGTCGGCACACTGAATATGGCCGACATTGCTCAGAAAGTAGCAACCATTGAAGACCCCGGTATGGTGACCGTCATATCGATGATGTTCATGGTGTCCTTCGGTATAAAGGCGGCGGCCTTCCCACTGTTTTTCTGGCTACCGGCCTCTTATCACACCCCCCAAGTGGCTGTTTCTGCACTGTTCGCCGGCCTGCTGACCAAGGTAGGTGTCTACGCCCTTTATCGCGTTTTCACGTTAATTTTCACTCAGGACATTGATTATACCCACACCATTCTTCTGTGGACTGCGGCGCTGACCATGCTGACCGGTGTGCTTGGGGCTGCCGCGCAGTTCGAGTTCCGCCGGATCCTGTCTTTCCACATTGTCAGCCAGATTGGCTACATGATTCTGGGCCTGGCGCTGTTCACGCCGCTGGCCATCATTGGCGGGGTGTTTTATATCATGCACCACATTATTGTTAAGACGAATCTGTTCCTGATCAGCGGTATCACCTATCGGTTACTCGGCAGTTACGACCTGAAAGACCTCGGTGGCGTTTACAAAGAACGTCCTCTTTTGGCGCTGCTTTTCCTTATCCCCGCCCTGTCACTGGCGGGCATTCCGCCGCTGTCCGGTTTCTTTGCAAAATTCGTGGTTATCCGCGCTGGTCTGGAAGCGGAGGCCTATGTTGTCACCGGTATTGCCTTGCTAGTGGGTTTGCTGACTCTCTATTCCATGATTAAAATCTGGGCGGAAGTGTTTTGGAAGAAAACACCGGAACACGTGACCGATTTGCGCCGTTTGCGGGGCGAGGTGAAAGACAAACACAACTGGGCCTACTTCGTGCCGGTGATCGGCCTTGCGGCCTGCACCGTGTTTATCGGCCTTAATGGTCAGCCGATCTATGAGCTGGCAGAAATGGCGGCACACCAGCTGTTGAATCCGCAGCTTTATATCGAAGCGGTTCTGGGGGCACAGCAATGATCGGTTTTTTCTGGAACATCATGCTGGCGCTGGCATGGGTAGCTCTGAGCGGCAGCTTCAGCGGCATGAACTTCGTGGCAGGCTTCTTCTTCGGTTACCTGGCGCTCATGGTCTTGCAAAGACAGGTGCCGGTACTTAAAGGTTATTCCAGGCGCATTCCGAGGGTCGTCACGTTTTTGGTATTCTTTATAAAGGAATTGGTAAAAGCGAATTACCGCGTCGCCTACGACGTTGCCACACCGGTCTGGTATATGAAGCCCGGCGTTATTGCGTTTCGCCTCGAGGCCTGCACCGATGTCGAGATTATGTTCCTGAGCAGCGTGATTTCACTGACACCCGGTACCCTGAGCCTGGACGTGTCCGACGACAAAAAGGTGCTTTATATACACGCCATGTTTCTACAGGATGAAACAGAGTTGCGGCAAGACCTCAGGGAACTTGAGCACAGAATCCTGAAGATCTTGCGCTGAGGAGCCAAAACGTGATCCCGTTTGTCATCAATATTGTTTATTTTCTGCTTTCCCTGGCGCTCTTGCTTGCGTTCATTCGCCTGACGCGGGGCCCGTCTCTTCCGGACAGAGTGGTGGCTTTGGAACTGATTGCATCGATCGTGGTGGGCTTTGTGGGAGTTCATGCGATTGACACCGGTATTTCAAGCCTGCTGGACGTCGCGATTGTTATCGCCCTGACTGCGTTTCTTGCTGCCATCGGCTTTGCGCGGTTTCTGGAACGGGGGACGCAAGAATGACGGATATCATCGTATCCATACTGCTACTGGCCGGCGCCGGCTTCATGTTGCTGGCGGCCGTTGGCATCGTTCGTTTACCGGATTTGCCCACACGCATGCATGCATCCACCAAGGCGGGGGCCATGGGAGCCATGTTCACCATGGCTGGAGTGGCGTTTTTCTTTGCCGACGGCGTCGTATTGGCACGGGCATTCGCCATCGTCGTGTTCATCCTGATTACCTCGCCGATTGCAGCTCATGTTATCGGGCGTGCCGGTTACTTTATTGGGACACCACTCTGGAGCGGCACAGTAAAAGACGAACTTCGGGACAACTATGACCCGCAAACCCACTCACTTAGGAGCGGTTTTGAGGGTAGCCCTGAAAGCGTGACTCCACCTCCCGAGCCGAAACCGGACAAGAACTCTTAAGCGCACCACCACTCCTTTAACAGGAAAACAAAAAAAGGGGTCGAGTTTTCACTCGACCCCTTACAGATTCAAATCAGCATTATCGTATCAGCGTACTTTTGACAGGAATTTCTGAGTTAACGGGTTTTGCGGATCGGTAATAACCTGTCTGGCCTCGCCAAGCTCGGCAATAACGCCTTCATGAAAGTAAGCCACGCGATCAGACACATCACGCGCGAAACTCATTTCATGTGTTACGCAGATCATGGTCATTCCCTCATCCGCCAAAAGCCGCAACGTATCCAGAACCTCGCCCACCAATTCGGGATCAAGGGCGGATGTAACCTCATCAAAGAGCATGTAATCGGGCTTCATGGCAAGGGCGCGGGCAATCGCCAGGCGCTGCTGTTGGCCGCCAGACATTTTTGTAGGGTAAACGTCAAACTTGTCACCCAGACCCACATGCACGAGTTCCTTTTTGGCGACTTCAATCGCTTCTGCCTTGCTCATTTTTTTGACAATTCTCGGTGCCAAGGCCGCGTTTTCCAGCACGGTCATGTGCGGAAAAGAGTTCCATTGCTGAAACACCATGCCCAATTTTTGGCGCAGCTTATCTTTGTTGGTCTCTTTGCTATGAACATCAACCTCATCTACAAAGATTTTACCTTTGTGAATACCCTCGATGGCATTGATACAATACAAAAAAGTCGACTTACCGCTACCGGAACCCCGATAATGCTGAGAACTTCGCCTTTTTGGACATCCAGGCTAACGCCTTTCAGAACTTCAAGATCGCCAAAGGATTTATGGACATTCTGGATACTAATCATATTGCCATTTTCCTCTCAACATACCGACCATATGACGATAAGGGGTATGAAATAATAAAGTAAAAGATACCAACACCGATCGTGACCTTACGGCAGCATAGCGCAACTTCGCGCTACGCTTGTGCTAGACCTACCTGGAGGGCGCGCTCAGGCGGCCTTGACGTCTTGACTGCTGTGGCTTTGATAGGTCCACGGCAACCAGCTCTGCGGACTTTGCCTGGCTTCGCTGGCATGGCGCTGGACGCTGCGCAGGTAAATCAGCGGATTGATCCCGGCTGCGGCACAGGTTGCAATCACTGAGGTGATCACATCGGCGATGGCCGCACCGGCGGCGCTCTTGAAGAACATGGCGTTCTTGCGATTGCGGATCGGCAGCTTGAGACCACGCTCCATGCGATTGTTGTCGAGCGGTGCCCCCTCCTGGCGGCAGAATGCGCTGAGTCCGTCGAAGTGTTTGTTGAAGTAGTTGACCGCCTGGCCAAAGCTGCTGTTGGCTTCAGCCGCGTTCGCAGCCAGCCGGTCTGCGCCATAGCGGCGGATGTCTTCCATCACCGGAAGTGAGTGCTTGCGGTGATGGGCCAGCCGCTGCGCGGCCGTCATCTGCTGCTCAGTCGCTTCAGTGTCGTGTTGCCAGATCAGCTGGTAACGCGTCAGTACCGCCTCCGCCTCTTCAGGAAAGTGCACCACCAGATCGGCAAAGTTGCGCCGGCCGTGTGCATTGCACAGGGCGATGCGCAGCGGGGTGCGGCTGACATGGTTGGATGAGAGCGCATCACTCATCACCAGCGGCGGCGGGCTGCCGTCACTGCGCAGGCGCAGGACATCGTCCAGTAATTCACCGGCATGGCTGAGCGATGTCTGGTACAGCACCAGGGGCGGACCGTCACCTTGCTCGGCAATCATGCCGGAGGTATGAATGCCGGAGCGCAGTCGCTCACGGCCGTCATGGCGACTGCGTTTCATGACCGGTTTCTGATCCAGTATCCGGTTCCCGGTATCGTCGATATGATACAGCCAGGCGTCGGCGGCCAGCTTGAGCAGGGTGTCATGCACCGGCTTGAGATCATTGGCCAGATGCTCGCACTGATCGAAGATCGTCGAGGCTGTCATTGGCACGCCCAGGAGCTGATTCAGGGTGCCCTGACGGTAAAACGGGTGGCCGGCGAAGTACTTGTTCATGGCCATCAGGGCTCTGGCGCCGTAGCCGTACTTCTGGCCTCGCCCGCCGTCCTGCAGAACAGAGTCTGGCAGTGTGGCCGTGATGAAGACACCGCAGGCGTTGCAGCGCAGGCGCTCGGCCACGTGCTGCACGGCATTAAACGGTGGCTGACTCTCAATGCGGACGAAGCTGGCCGGATCGTACTTGTAGAGCTTGCCGGTCTCGCATTCAGGGCAGTCGTCGCCCTTGCTGACGTCTTCGAGCGCATGATGTTCGACCGTCGGTGGCACCGCCTCGACAGCCGGTGGTTCGGCCGAGGTGGCCGGACTGCGTGATGAGGCTTTGCGTGATCCGCTCTTCCCAGTGGCGGTGCCCAGCAGACTGCTGAGCTTTTCTGAAGCATCGACCAGGCCGGCCAGCTTCCGCAGCTTGTGCAGGCCGACTCTCCTGGACTTGATGCCAGCCTGCAGCTTCGCCAGCGTCATCAGCGCATCGAGCAGCAGCCTGACATCTTCGGGGGGTAGGGCCAGATCATGATCCAGCGCATGTTGCACGCGCGTGGTCAGCGCTTCTACCTGCGCTTCGGTCAGTGTTGTGGCACTGGCAGCCATGATCTGTTCCTGTTGTGAGTCTGTTTGAAGATGTTGGCATAGCCTACTGAGTTTTCGAACGTTTTCAAGATAATTTCTCGACAGGGCCACGCAGCCACTGCCGCAGCTGCGCCGCCTCCAGCACGGTCAGCGCACTGCCTGCGGCCGGCCAGCGGGTAAAGCGGCCTTGCGAGAGGCGTTTGGTCATGAGCCAGAACCCGCTGCCGTCATAGCAGAGCACGCGGACCATGGTGCGGCTTTTGTTGGTGAAGACGAAGCGGGTATCACCGCGCGGATCCTGTCTGAGCTGATCACGGCACAGGGCCACGAAGCCATCGATGCCGCGACGAAAGTCAGCCGGCTGCGCTGCCAGCAGGATGCGGCTCGAGCTGGTCAGCAGGATCATGCGGCCTCCGTGGCGCAGAGCGCCAGTACCAGCGCACTCACCTGAGCAGGACTGCAGGCGCCTTCGATGGTCAGCCGTTGCCCTGATGAGGTCGAGAGGGTGAAGGTTGGGACAGTGATATCGGTTTCGGTTTCGGCTATCGCCTGTTCAAGCGGCACGAAGGTTGGTGCTGATACACATGAGCGTGTCACTGTCTGTGGAGCAGCGCCCCGACGTGTCGTTGCTTGCGCCTGCAACTTCGGCGACCAGGTGTTCAGCATGGTGTAGCTGATACTGAGCGCCTTGCTGACACAGACCCGCGAGGATGCCAGTGCCAGCGCGACGGCCCTGTCGCGCAGTGACTGAGGCACGGCCGCACGCTGGTGTGGTCGTTGCGCACGCCAGCGCGTGAAGTCTGCGGCCAGCGAATCGAGCCGCCTCTGGAGCTGAACGGTATCGTTGACGGGGGTTAGTGGAATCATGACTGCCTCCTGATAGGGTTGAGGCATTCATTGAATCAGAAGCTCAGCAGGAAGTTGCGCTATGCTGCCGTAAGCTCACAATAGAGTCGGCACCATCGGTCACCATCGGCCCCCTGATCAACGCCAAAGCAGTGGCCAAAGTAAAGGGACTGGTGGCCGAGGCCGTGAAAACCGCCAACGACACCCCATTCGGTTTGGCCGCCTACTTTTACGCCCGGGACATCGGCCGTATCTGGCGGGTCGCCGAAGCGCTGGAATACGGAATGGTGGGCATCAACGAAGGGATAATTCCCACCGAGGTAGCTCCCTTTGGTGACGTCAAAGAGTCCGGCATTGGGCGCGAGGGCTCCAAGTACGGCATCGACGACTATTGATTAAAGTCGCTCAACAGCCTTTGGTAAAGAACGGAGAATACGAAACATAAACCCGCTTTACCGGTATTACTGCAACCTGCGCCTGTTTCGGTTTTTTATTTCAGCCTTAAAACAAGCCGAGCCAGTTGCTCGCTGGTGCTTTCAAGGTAATGTGCCGCACGTGCGATAGCGTCGTTTTTACTGATTGGCCCTGGGGCAATCGAGAAGACAGCCGTAATACCCGCCTCATGAATGGCCGTCATATTATCGCCTCCCAGCATGCCGGCAAGGCCAATAACAGGTACCTGATAGCGTTGCGCCAGCTTGGCAACGCCTGTTGGTGTTTTACCGGAAGCACTTTGGCCATCGATCGCTCCTTCGGCCGTAATCACCAGGTCGGCGGCCTTCATCTGCGCCTCCATACCCACGGCGGCCATCACCAATTCGATACCGGGCTTTAAAAGCCCACCGAGAATCCCGGCAACCGTTCCCCCAATGCCGCCAGCTGCACCACTTCCCGCAAAGCTGCTTATGTCGTAACCATTTTGCTCCACACACCGAGCAAAGTGGCTAAGGTTGGCGTCGAGCAGCTTGACATCGTCTGGCGAGGCACCTTTTTGTGGCCCGAATACGGCTGCGGCGCCCAAGTCGCCGAGCAAGGGGTTAGTTACATCGCAGGCAACCACAACGTCTATGCCTGCCAGGCTTGCTTTCGCGTCGGTAACATCAAAGTGGCTGATGTATTTTAAACCCGCACCGCCAGAAGTTATGGACTGACCCTTACAGTCCAATAATTGTGCGCCCATAGCTTGTAGCAAACCTGCGCCGCCATCGGTGGTGGCACTGCCGCCCAAGCAAACGATGAGAGTCTTCGGCTGGTGTTTCAAAGCGGCCATAATGAGCTCACCAGTGCCATAACTGGACGCTGTCATCGCATTACGGTCGGGCTCGGCCACGCAGTGCAGGCCGCTTGCCTCAGCAACTTCAACAATGGCGGTTTTCCCGTTATCTATCAGCCCGTAACTGGCGTTAACCAAAGCACCGGAAGGGCCGCTTACCCGTGCCTGGAGCAACCTGCCCTGCATAGCCCCCACAAGAGTGGCCGTTGTGCCTTCGCCACCATCTGCCAGTGGGATCTTAATAACCTGATCATCTGGAGCACCGCGTAACCAGCCGACGGCAATGGCGTCAGCGACGGCTTCCGCCGTCAGGCACTCTTTAAACGAATCAGGGGCAATAAGTACGCGCATGCTGCAGCCCTTAACAGTAATTGTTTAAATATCCCTAATGCCCCTTATAGGGCTACCAGGGAAACCAGCCATACGGAAGTAATAGTCACCAGGCCCATAAACAGTGTTGCCGCGGTGTGTGAGCGATACGCCGTTGCAACGTCCATTTTACTGAACTGGGATACCACCCAAAAATAGCTGTCGTTGGCGTGGGATACAGTCATTGCGCCCGCACCAACGGCCATAACCGTTAAAACGCGGCCCATATCTGAGTCCAATCCCAGCTGCGGCAACAACGGAGCAACCAGCGCAGAAGCGGTAACCAGAGCGACAGTTGAAGAGCCTTGCGCCGATTTGAGCGCAGCGGCCACAATGAAAGGCATGATAACCCCCAGACCCAATGTAGACAGGTTCTGCCCAAGGAAATCACCCAGCGGTGTAGCGGCAAGCACAGCACCGAATGCCCCACCCGCACCGGTAATCAGAATAATCGGCGCCGAGACAACCAGACCTTTTTCAGTGTGACGGGCAAATCCTTTGAGTTTCTCATCACCTTGAATCAGCAGCACGGCAAACCCGAGGCCAATCAACAGAGCATTCAGCGGCTTACCAAGAAAGTTCAGCGCTTCATACAGAAACCCATCACCCAACGGGGCGGTTGGGTAACTGGCTACTGAGCCTAAACAAATAAGGACAATAGGCACAAAAATAGGGGGCAAAGGCTTTCCATGGACCAGGCAGTTCGCCGTAATGCTCTTTGCCTTCCTCAAACGCTTCTTCTGTCAGATCCAGCTCTGTGCTGGGAAGATTTCGTGAGAAATAGGCCCAAATCAAACCCGCCGTCGCCGCGATTATGGCAAAAACAAGGCCGACGCCGATAACCAGCCCCAAGTTGTTTTCCAGCCCCAGGTTGCCCGCTGCCGCAATCGGGCCAGGCGTGGGCGGTACAAGGGTATGGGTTGCAAATAGACCGGTAGAAAGCGCAACCGTCATTGCTACGGGGGATACGCTAAGGGTTCTTGCCATGGAGCGCTTCAGGCTGTTGAGAATGACGAAACCGGAATCACAAAATACCGGAATAGACACAATAAAACCGACGATAGACATCGTCATGGTGGGAAACTTTTTCCCTAAAAATTTGATGATGGTTTCAGCCATTACAATAGCGGCACCGGTGCGCTCAAGAATCACACCAATGATGGTACCCAAAACAATAACCAGGCCGATATAGCCGAGAATTTTACCAAAACCCCCACGAATCGTTGATTCGATGGAGTCGAGGGGCAGGCCAAATGCGAAAGCGGCGATGAACGATGCCAGCAAAAGTGTGATGAAAGGATTGAGCCGCAATTTACTCGTTGCGAACACAATAAACGCAATAAGAGCGATTAAAATGAAAACCATGTGCATAGAAAATCTCCGGCATCGCTTCAATTATTATTTTCCCAAGAAGGGAGCTCAGTACAATCACTGAGTCTAGAATCTGAGCGGAGATTCGTCTTTAGTCAAATATACTGAAAATTGAGCCAAAACTTGCTCTTTTTTGTGCAAACCGACAAATCAATGGCTTTTGGAGAGGCTGCCTGCGCTCAATGCCAGATACAAATGGAGAAGTTCCGGGAGCTTGAAAGGAGACAAACCGGTGAGCTGCTCAATGCTTTTCAAACGGTATCGAATGGTATTGCGGTGCAAGTGCAAGGCCGACGCACATTGTTGTACATCGCCATTGGCGTCAAAAAATGCGTTTAAGGTTCGCACATACAGAGAATGGCGGGGATGAGCATGCAGCGCTTGCAAAGGGCGCAACAGTTCATGCTGTTGCCAGCCAGGATTTAGGCTCTCCCATAAAATGGTCACTGGATTGTTTGAATAACAATGAACTGTATTTTGTGGCGACTCACGTCGGCCATGAGTCATTGTTGCCAGGGCAGATTCGTAACATCCCTGCAGGTTGCCCTCCATGTGCTGCCCAACAGCGACCACAATCGACATGTGAGTGGCTGACGGTAAATGACGCTGCAAGCGTGTCAGCGCTTGTTCTGTTATTGAGCGCTGCTCCGAGGCACCTGGCGCCTTTACCGGCACAACAACAAGAAGTCGCTGGGGCGCTACCTGGGCCAATAACAAGTTTTTGTCGCTGAACTCAAGCTGTCGCGTCAGCGAAATGACAAAATCGTCGGGACCGGGTAACTGAACAGGCTCTATGATCAATGCAAGGCGTGGCTGAGCCTGATCGAAGCCGACTCGTTCCAACCAAACCTGCGGTACGGTGCGTCCATTAATCAGGGCTAACAACGTATCCTCAATTTGCCGGCGACGGTGCTGGCCTAGTTCCAGCAGAGCGGTATGTTCCAGCATGAGCTCTGCCGTAACCTTCACCAAATCTGCAAACGGCAAGACTTTGGCCGGTTCCCCGGAAATGCCAACAACAGCAACGACTTGATGACCGACCGTAATAGGAACGTTAACACCATGGCGAACCCCGGGGAATTGCTCGGCATTGTGAGCATCAACCGCCAGCGACTCCCCTCGCACAGCCACATGCCGTGCGCCCTGATGAATTTCACCAACTCGTAGCGGATCACCTGAAGCGATGATCACGCCGTCGGGCGTCATCACATTTACCGAGTGGCCAATAACCTGCATTGCCCTGTCTACGATGCGCTGAGCTGTCGTTTGGTCAAGTGTAATCATAGGCGCACCTTACCACAGGGTATTGCGGAGCAAATGGACGCCCAGCCACTTGAAAGCCTGCTTCTTACGACAAAAAGAGAAAGCATTCAAACACTTGGCGATCAGGCGGTAAACCAACCGATTGAGGCTGACGCTATTCGACAACGCTATGTTCTATCGTCTTACTCATCACTCACAGTGATACCAGAAATATCAGACAACAATTATTCAACCTAGCTCTTCATCCTGATAATGCTCTCATCGGATTCGAAAGCACCCACGTGATTTCCAGTCCCTGACACACCAATCGATGATCCTTAGGAGAATAACCATGCGTAAAATTACTGCAACCGCACTCGTAGCAGTCCTAGTCGCTTTTGCCCTCCCAGCCTCTGCCAGCTTGGCAGACCGGAAGTCCGACGAGCAGAAGACCGAGCAGCCAGCAGCGCCCGCTCCATACAGAGGTCACGTCGTAATTCGCGGCGAGATTGTTGCCGTTGACCACACATCTGCCCAACGCACATCTAAAATCTAAGTAGCGTAGCCATTGTGCTTAAGAACTCAGCCGTCGGGATGTATTTTTTACCAACTGCTCGGCGGTAAAACATATTTCCCCCGACCCGCTGGGCTTAACTCTGTACTTAAAATATCATCGAAAATGATGATTTAGTCAGTCATGTCCATGATGCTTGAGTAACGCTCTTTCATCGAGCTCTCGATCAACTCTCGCAGCCAGACAATGCCAGGATCGCGGTCGTGCCTAGTGTGCCAAAACAGGTAGAGACTACTGGGATCAAGGTCAAACGGCAAAAGCGCGACCCACAAACTCATTTACCGTTACCGCAATGCGCCGGTTTAGCCCTTTTAGATCAAGATAGCTGTCGACAAGCCCGTGAGCTTCGCCGGACATCGTCACCAGCAAGTGCCGCGCATCTATGAAATCTTCCATAGAGAGCTGTTTACCTGCCAGCGGATGGTCGGCCCGCATTGCAACCTGATAACCCCCTTGGAACAGCCAGATACTTCTAAGGCTATTGTCATGATGGCTGATTGGTCCAATGGCGAGGTCTACGTTGGCTTCGCGTAAATCACTGTGGGTTCCTTCCGGCGTAAAAGGAACAGCGTGAAGGTCAACGCCTGGCGCCACGCGCTCGAGTTTTTCGGCCAGTTGGCGCCAGATCATTTCTACGGTGAGATCCGTGACCGCAATCCGGAAAGTCCGGCGTGCCTGCGCGGGATCGAACTTAGTGGATCTGACGGCGGTTGACAGGTCATAGATTGGGCCCCGAATACGGTCCCAAAGGCTGAGCGCATAAGATGTCGGTTCTATTTTGCGACCCTTTCGCACGAACAGCGGGTCATTCCAAACCTGCCGCATTCGCGAAATCGCGTTGGATACCGCCGGTCGCGTCATTGCCAGGCTTTCAGCCGCGCGAGTGACCGAACGCTCGGTCATGATCGCATCGAACACATAAAGCAGATGCAGCTCCTGGCTTTTCATCGAGCGGTTTTACTCCGGCCTGGAATGACCCGCTGTTCGTGCGAAAGGGGCGCAGGAAAACAGTCGTCGCATGCCGTAAACGCCCCAGCTTAAGCTTAGCGCACGATCATTACCGACATCTTGGCATGATGCACCACGTGCTCGGCGTTGGGGCCGAGCACGTAATCGGCGAACTTACGCTTGTTATGGGACGCCATAACGATCAAATCGATATCAAGTTGCTTTGCCACCTTGATGATCGCCTCCCAGGGCGAGCCATCGACAATGACACTTTGCGCCCTTACATCCGCGGGCACGTTCGCTTTAATGAAGGCATGCTGAGCCTCGGCTATCGCCTTATGGGCCTTTTTTGCGAAGTCTTTAGGAAAATAAGACCCCACTATCGGCATATTGTAATCCGGCAGAACCGTAACCAGATGCAACGATGCGCCGAAACTTCTACATAGCGTCAAAGCGGTGGGGAACGCTTTGGACCAAGACGCCTCTTCATTAAGGTCCAGTGGCAACATGATCTTGCTGTACATGGCAATCTCCTTCAAGCAGTGGCGGTAGCCGCCGTTTTGTCACGACGCCGGCGCTGCAACAGTATGACCAGCCCGAAAACCAGGAAGGCGGGGATCCACATCAGCTCCTTGGTCCAGCGGTCAACAGGAGCCAGTACCTCAATGATTTCCTGGTCAAAATCGAAGCCAAGATCCGACGCCTGGCTGCCATAAGCCACCATATCGACAATTGCCTTATCGCCTTCGATCAACAGCTCCAGGCCCAGATTATCCAGCCGCTCCTGCCCGCTATCGCCGTCTGGCACTGGCACGGTCATGTAGGTGGTCATGGGGTCGCCGAACGCATCAAGACCTGCGATCTGTATGCGCAAGGTAGAGTCTTCATCGGCACTGCCGATGGCCTCTACGAACTGTGCAGGTGGCATGGACTCATAGGGATCGTGAATCATGTCCATCCAGAACCCGGGCCGGAACAGCGTGAACGCTATGAGCAACAACACGGCGGATTCGTACCAGCGGCTGCGGGTAATCATGTAACCCTGAGTCGCCGCCGCGAAGATCAGCATGGCAATGGTCGACACCACAAAGATCAAAATCCCCTGAAAGAAAGTTACATCGATCAGCAACAGGTCGGTATTGAAGATAAACAGGAACGGCAAAGCCGCGGTACGAAGGCTGTAATAGAAGGCCTGGAAGCCGGTCCGAATTGGGTCGCCACCGGAAACCGCAGCCGCCGCAAAGGACGCCAGCCCCACCGGCGGCGTCACGTCGGCCATAATGCCGAAGTAGAACACGAACAGATGCACCGCAATCAACGGCACCAGCAGGCCGTTCTCGGCCCCCAGCTGAACAATAATCGGCGCCAGCAGCGCAGAGACCACGATGTAGTTGGCCGTAGTGGGCAGACCCATACCAAGAATCAGACTAAGCACCGCCGTAAGCAGCAAGATCAGCAGCAAGTTCCCCATCGCCAGGATCTCAACCACCTCTGCCAGCACCAAGCCGACCCCGGTCTGCGACACAGCCCCGACGATGACGCCAGCGGTGGCCGTGGCAATGCCGATACCAATCATGTTGCGGGCGCCGGTGACCAGGCCAACCCATAAATCCATGGCGCCTTCGCGCAAATCGGCGCCCATTTTACTACGGCCGCGGAAGATTGAGGTGATAGGGCGCTGGGTAAGAATGATAAACACCATGAACACCGTGGCCCAGAAAGCCGACAAGCCCGGCGACAGGCGCTCGACCATCAAACACCAAACCAGCACAACCACCGGTAAGATGTACTGCAAACCAACCAGCACCGTGGGCCTGGTTTGCGGCAGGGAATAGATCGGCTCATTGGGGTCATCCAACTCCAGTTCAGGGTAGCCGGCTGCCAGTTTAAGCAAAGCGACATAAATCACCGCCAGCCCAACCGAGACCACCCAAGGAGTGGCATCGCCGAGAACCGGCTTGAGCCAGCCAAGGCCGTAATAGACGACCATAGCCGTCACCATCATCAACAGAAGCCCACCGAGAAAGCCCATCACCTTGCGCACCAGAGGCTTAGGCGGATTGCTGCTTTCAAGGCCCTGCATATTAGCTTTCAGGGCCTCCAGGTGAACGATATAAACCAGTGCGATATAAGAGATCAAGGCAGGCAAGAAGGCATGCTTGATGACATCGACATAGGAAATGCCCACATACTCGACCATCAGGAACGCGGCCGCGCCCATGACAGGCGGCATGATCTGGCCATTGACCGAAGACGCCACCTCGACAGCCCCGGCCTTTTCAGCGGAAAAGCCGACGCGTTTCATCATCGGAATAGTAAAGGTGCCCGTGGTGACCACGTTGGCAATAGATGAACCGGATATCAGCCCGGTCATAGCAGACGCCACTACGGCAGCCTTAGCCGGCCCGCCCTTGTAGTGGCCAAGCAGCGAGAACGCCACCTTGATAAAGTAGTTACCTGCCCCGGCCTTGTCGAGCAGAGCGCCGAACAGAACGAACAGGAACACAAAACTGGTCGAGACCCCCAGCGCAATACCAAAGACACCTTGGGTGGTCAACCACTGGTGATTGATCAGCCCGAACAGGCTAACGCCTCCATGGGAGAGGATACCGGGCATCCAGGGACCAGCAAGACTGTAAATAAGAAACACCGACGCCACAATCATCAGCGGCGGACCCAGCGCGCGGCGGGTTGCCTCAAGCAGCAGCAGAATCCCTGCCACGCCTACTATCACATCCTGCAATATCGGCGCGCCGGGGCGCTGAGACAGACCTTCGTAGAAGATAAACATGTAAGCGCCGCAGAAGGCCGCCACCGAAGCAAGCACCCAATCCAGATTAGGGATTCGGTCACGGGGCGAACACTTGAGTGCCGGATAGGCCATGTAGGCCAGAAAAAGCGCAAAGGCCAGGTGAATAGAGCGGGATTCCGTGGCACTGAACACACCGAAACCCAGAATAAAGGGCACCGGAGAAGCAATCCATAATTGGAACAGCGACCATGCCGCTGCAATGCTCACCAATAGCTTACCGGGCATGCCAGCTGGTTTGCGGGCTCCCGAGTCAGTGGAGGCAACCATGTCCTCCAAATCGGCACTCGAATCCCGAGGTTTTGTATTGTCGTCAGTCATACCCAGCCCTATCCGCCGTCAGTCAGGTTGCTATTGATATTATTGTTGCGCTTGGAAACGGCACCACAAACGCAATGCGCGGATACCTGTAAGCATCCGCGCATCGGTCACTCAGTCATAACAGCCATCAAAAACAGCCGTCAAAGCATAATCACTCAATCCAGCCTTGCTCGCGATAGTAACGGGCAGCTCCATCATGCAGCGGTGCTGAAAGACCTTGGGTAGCCATTTCCTGAGGAACCAGGTTTTCAAAGGCAGGATGCAAACGCTTGAAGCGATCGAAGTTATCGAAGACCGCCTTGACCGTCTGGTAGATAACTTCCTCATCAGCCTCAGCGGTGGTCACGAAAGTTGCCGCAACGCCGAAGGTTTCAACGTCTTTGTCATTGCCCTTGTACAGGCCACCAGGGATCACCGATGCGGAGTAGTACGGATACTCGGCGACGATGCCTTTAACATCTTCGTCGTTCAACGGGATAAGGCGAGCATCAACGGTTGTGGTCGCTTCCTGGATGGAACCGTTGGGGTGCCCAACCACATAAACCATCGCATCGATGTTGTTATCGGACAGCGCTGAAGCTTGCTCGGCGGCATCCAACTGCGACGCCAGAGAGAAGGTATCCATGGTCCAGCCTTTGGCGTCCATCACCACTTGCATGGTGTTGCGCTGGCCAGAACCAGGGTTACCGATGTTGACGCGCTTGCCCGCAAGGTCATCCAGGGTAGTAATGCCAGAATCGGCGCGAGCCAGCAGAGTCAAAGGCTCGCCGTGAACCCGGAAAACGGCACGCAGGTCTGTGTAGGCGTCGCCTTCAAAGTTGCCGGTACCGTTATAGGCCTGATACTGCACGTCTGACTGAGCCACACCCATATCTAGTTCGCCGGACTTGATGCCATTGATGTTGGCAACAGAACCACCTGTAGACGGCGCATTACACTTGATATTGGCATCTTCCAGACGGTTAACCAAACGACAGATCGACTGACCGACGACGTAGTACACGCCGGTCTGGCCGCCAGTGCCGATGGTGATGAACTGCTCTTTATCTTGGGCCATCGCAGGTGTTGCAAACATAGCAGCACTCAGCAGGGTGCCGGCAAATGCGGCGGAGAAAGCATGGCGTTTCATAAACACACCTCAATAATTGTCATTATGATCGGTAGAAAGCGAAAAAATTACACGTATGGAAAAACGCCTGCTTGATGAGGTCTGTTTCCCTTATTTCCCAGTTTAGCCGCGACTTACGTGAAGTAAAGCTTAATTTACAGACCCAAACGCCCCAAGGCCCAACTGTTTTGGGCCAGGTGCATGGCCTGTTTTACGTCATCGTTTGGAATATCACCCGGCTCACCCTTTTCGAGCGGGTCGTAGTGAAACACGTACAACCGCGAGGCGAACTCGGCCACCGGCAACGAGGCTTCACCATAGAGCTCGCCGTGGCCCTGGGTCGAGGTGACAATTCCCTGACCCCAGTTTTGCCCGCTGTCGTTATTGGGATTAAAGAAATAAACGCGCATAACCTCATCGGGGTCCAGCGCAAGCCGCTGGATAGTGATGGCGTGCCAGCCGAGAAAGCGCGTGGCACTGTCGGTCACGGCAATACCGGCCGGCTGAGGATTGATGACCGGAATGTTGCCGTTGTAAAAAGGGTGATAGGCGGAATAAAAGTCGCGGATAAACCCCTCAAAGTCTTTCAGGCTACCGGTGAAGATGTCGACGGCTATGCGAAATCCGTGGCCCACATGATCACCGTGGAATGCGGAGTTAACCCATTTGTGCGGATCTTCTCCACGCCCGGCGCTGCGCCGGCCCATTTCGAAGTAGATGCGGTCGAGGTGCGGCACAGTCAGCAGTGAAACGGCATCCACATCCACCGGAGGCTCGCTGGCCAGCCCGGCGCCCAGATCCCGCGAAGAAATACTGTTGCCTTCAAAGCGCATCACTACTTCATCATCGCGCGCGGCCCAAGCAAGAATCCGCAGCAGTTCCGCCGGCATGTTGTAAGCCCACATAGACAAGGCGCGCGTAGACTGACACGTCGGATAGTTCCCTTGCCCCACCCCCAGCGGGCGCCCGAGCACATTGAGCACATCCGCAAGCAGAAAGCATTCCGGCGAACGGCTGCGCCCAAATACAGCCACAATTTTCTCGGCTGCGGCCTCGCACAGCGACAATCGTATCTGTCGCCACAGAGACGGCGCCACCGGGGGTGCGTAAAGGATGCCCCGCTCGAGCATCATGGCCAGGCCGTAGGCACACTGGCTGGTCTCGGGAAACAGGGCCTCATCAATCAGGGTGTGAATCAACGCCGGGTAGCAGTGAAAGGCGTCGGCACCCGTATGGCTCAGGCCCAACGCTGTAGGAATCAGGTCGTTCCAACGGCTACGCAAGTAACGTATGAACCCCGGCATATAGGGTGAAACGAGGCCGGTACTGTGTATAGCCTTGGCAAAGGCGATGGCCTCTTGCAGCAGGGTGGCATCGTCCATCTGTGCCAGGCGTTCAGCGTAAACATCGAAGCCGGGATCTTCGCGGCAGCCCTCGGTAGGGCTGAATACGGCATGGATCAGTTGCAGCGCGTCATCGCCGACGTCGCCACCGAGCGCATCCGGCTTTTGCAGACAGACGGCGATCTGCGTCACCATCTGTTTAACACCATCCACCTGAACCGGCCGTTGCGCGAGAATCCGCCAGACTTCGGCCACCAGATCTTCCAGAAGATTCTCGTAACCCAGATGCTGGAGCAGAAAGTGATACAGACCCTGAACGGCGAAGCCGATCCCGTCCGGCCGCAGCCGGTCACTCTCCTGAAGATCACTGACCACCATATCCAGGTTCATCGCCAATACCTGGGCAAGAAAGTGCTGAGCGTGTTCTGCAGAAATAGAAGGGTGTACGTAGTGGCCTTTAGCCACCGCCAGAAGGCGAATCTGACTCAGGCTTTCAACCAGGGTTACCACCGGTTCGCCATGGCGAATCGTGCGCACTGCCAATGAGGGCACCAAGGTCTGCGGATAATCCCAATCACTGCCGCCAAAGCACCCGGCCGCCTCAATCGCCGGCACGCGCTGGTAAAGAACTTCGAGGCCTTCGTCAGTGAACATCAGGGCCCGTGCTGCTTCGATGACCTCCAAAACGGGCGAGACGCCCTCAGTTGCATTGATTTCGGCAAGGCGTTTGATGGCTGCGTCAAATGACTTCACTAGCTCATCTGGCGCGGCGCTATGCTGATTCACGGGTGTGTATGTGGCTCTACTCATACCTCATGATCCTCCGGTCAATCCCGGGACATGTCAACCTGACCGACTTTCCACGCGCACAATACCCGGGCGGAAAAGACGCCACTCATTGTGCCTGCGATTCTGCGCGACTGACCCGCCAGATGATATTGCCCACGTCATCCGCCACTAAAAGCCCACCCTGCTTGTCGATAACAACGCCAACAGGACGCCCCTGGGCTTTGTCGTCGGCATTGATGAACCCGGTGAGTATATCGACCGGCTGGCCATAAGGTTCGCCATTGGCGAAAGGAACAAAAATGACTTTATAGCCACTGCGGGGTTTGCGGTTCCAGGAACCGTGCTGGCCTACAAACATACCGTTGTTGAATTGTTCAGGAAGCGTGTTGCCCTCGGCAGCCGTTAACCCCAGTGAAGCGGTGTGCGTCCCGAGGGCGTAATCGGGCTTGATGGCCCGGGCCACTTTTTCCGGATGCCGCGGTTTTACCCGCTCATCCACATTCTGGCCAAAATAGCTGAAGGGCCAACCGTAGAAACCACCATCCGCCACCGATGTCATGTAGTCCGGCACCAAATCACTGCCCAGCAGGTCACGCTCATTGACAGCAACCCAGAGCTCGCCGCTTTCCGGCTGCCAGGTCATACCCACGGGGTTGCGTAGTCCAGTGGCAAATTCGCGGTGCTGACCGGTTTCGGGGTCGATTTCCCAAATGGACGCGCGACCTTTCTCCTTTTCAAGACCGTTTTCGCCGATATTACTGTTAGAGCCCACACCGACGTAAAGCTTGTTGCCATCCGGGCTGGCAACCATGCTCTTGGTCCAGTGGTGGTTAATCTTTCCGGCTGGCAAATCGGTGACTTTGGTGCCTTCGGCGGTGATGCGTGTCTGGCCCGTCTCATAGGGAAAGCGCATGACGGCGTTGGTGTTGGCAACGTAGAAGTCGTTCCCGATCAGCGCCATGCCAAATGGAGAGTGCAGGTCTTCCAATAGCGTCGAGCGTTTGTCAGCCACGCCGTCACCATCACTGTCCCGCAGCAGGGTAATCCGGTCGGCGCTGGGAACGGTGGCACCGGCACTCTCCATTATCAGCCCCTGGATCCAGGCGCGAATTCCCCCGCCACTGTCCGGTTTCGGCTGCGCATTGGTTTCAGCGACTAACACGTCACCATTCGGCAGAACATAAAGCCAGCGAGGGTGTTCGAGGTTGTCTGCAAAGGCGACCACCCGGGTTCCCGCGACAGCATCGGGTTTTCCGCCGGAAGGCCAACCGGTGGCTTTGGCAATATTGACGGTGGGAATCAGGGATTCGCTCGGGCTGGGTAATATTGGATTAGGGCCGGTGCCTTCGGCAACGGAGAGTTGAGCGACATTCCCGCAGGCAGTAAGCGTGAGTGCCAGACCGATGGGCAATAACAGGTGATGCTGTTTCATACTAATAAATTCCAAAACCAGAATAACCAAAGCGTAGGCCGATTTCGTTGCAATTGCTTTCTCTACGCCACAAAACTTGCATTCAGCGAGCCGTGCAGTATCAGCTTCTGTTAGAAAGTCGCGACGACTTAGAGGGCAACTGCGATGGCGGGATTTTTTATCACAATGCCGGTACAGGCTATAACTTCTGAATACTGCGGGAGGATGCTCGTGCACAAGCAGTGTTCACACGACCCAAGTTGTTGTTGGTTAAGTCTTTTGCTTTGTGTTCTTATTTCATTTGCTTTGGGTTGATTTTATTTTTCCTCAGCGCAGCACTTAACCTTTTTTTATCGAATCACAGCCCCGGGTTATGGTCAATCAAATTTGTACTCATATGAATCGAGAAATTAGCGCTGCGTAACCTGATGTCAATCTCACTCACATGTCGCAATTTTAACGCACTGCTGTCCTCTACTTGATATAACTTGGTAGTACATGGGAGCGAATCCATTGGTGGTTTTCAGGGGGGAGCATTGTGGAAAAACCTACATTCGATGAGCTCAGAAACCTTTCAGAGAATCACCCGGAGCGGTTTGAACAATTACGGGCGGAGTTGATAGAAGACTGTATTCGCAGCAGCAGCAAAGCCAGCCAGGACCGCCTGCGCGGGTTACAGTTCGTCATTGATACCCGCCGCCGACTGGCTAGCAACCCCATGAAAGCTCTGCTTGAGATCCAGGAGATGATGCACGAATCCCGCCAACGCCTGAACCGCGCCCTTCATGCGCAGGCCGAAACACAACCAGCGCAGGAAGCACGCATACTGGGTGGCCAACAACGATGGCCGCGTCAGCATGACCGGGCGGAACTGCACTGACGCGGTGCTGAAAAGCTAGATGCTGTGATTACCGAACTGACCTCGCTCTACCCGGAAATCACGGCCATACCCTGCTCTGGTGATATTGGAACAGCTTCCGGCCGAAAGACTTTGTCGACGATTCTGGAAGATATCGTTAGCTTCACTGTTCACGGTGCCGGCGAACGGGCATCTTAAGCAAAACCCTAAAGGCTGGCGAAATCCCGTACCCTGCTGGAGCTCACAATCTGTGTCAGGATTAGCCCATGACAGACACAACCGACAACAAGCAGCCACACCTAAGCCCAGTTCGACAGTGTCTTCAATTCGCACACCGGGTTTTACGCAATTTTCTGCGCAATCATGGGGTGTTGCTGGCGGGCGGGGTTGGCTATAACGTACTTCTGTCGGCAGTGCCGATGCTTGCCGTGCTGACGGTATTGCTTACCCGCGTAGTGAACGAAGAGCAGTTGCTGGAAGTCATGGCGGTGCAGACACAGCATTTTGCCCCGGCCAATGCCAGCCTGCTGCTCGATGCGGTCCGGGCTTTTATGGAGTCAAGGGACATCATCGGTATTGTCGGCGTGCCGGTGATGCTATTTTTTAGTTCGTTTGCTTTTCGTATGCTGGAAGACTCCATTGCCATTATTTTCCATCGGCCCGACAACCCCCGCCGTAGTTTCTGGGTGTCTGCCTTCCTGCCCTATGCTTTCATCTTGATTTTGGGCGCAGGTTTGCTGGCCCTAACCCTGCTGTTCAGCCTGATCAACGCATTTTACGAAGCCCCGGGGCTGATTCTGTACCTGATCAGTTTTGTTGGCGTATTTATTCTGTTCAGCGCCATTTATAAGGTTCTACCCATTGTGCGTATCTCTCCCCGGAGGGCCATTGTGGGTGGTCTGGTTGCAGCCATTCTCTGGGAAGCTACCCGTTTGCTGTTGATGTACTACTTTCTCAATATATCCTTCGTTAATGTCATTTATGGCTCCCTGGCTACCATCATTGTGATACTGATCAGCCTGGAAATTGCTTCCATTATCCTGTTGCTCGGGGCCCAGGTGATCGCGGAGCTGGAACGGAGCGAGCGGCTGGGCCTGCGCTGGTATGTTTCTCCGGACTGAAGCCGATGAACACTTTTGCCGTTCAGCGAATGTTTTCTTATGCCGGGCGCACAAAAAAGGGAGGCACGAAGGCCTCCCAAGGACACACAATTTTTTTCTATCAGGCAGAAGCGGTGGTGCTTGTCTTCTTGGCTGCGCTTTTCGTAGCAGTCGGCTTCTTGGTGTTGACCTTGTGTTTGGTAGACTGCGCCACACTGGTTACATCATCAGCGGCGTCAGATACAGCGTCAGCGGCCGCATCGGTGCCTTCAGCTGCTTCTTTCTCAAGCTTTGACAAGATGTCAGCAGCAAAGCTACCCATACGCAAATTCAGGCTGCGAAGCTGGCTGAACAGCGTTTCACTGTAGCCGTAGTAGTGTTCGCGCACTGACTTAACGCTGTATTCGCGGGCACCAGATTCCAGTTTCTCGGCGTACTCGAAAGGCTTGGCAGACAGCTTTTTCTGTTGCGCTTCTGCAGCATTAATGCCTTTCTCGACAATTTCCTGAATCTGTTGCTGATATGTCTTGAGTTTACCCATTTTGAATCTCCTGATTGCTAATGATCGCTTTGATTGAAGAGGGGTTCACCAAGCGAGTTTGTCGACAAAAGTCCGTCGAACTTCGATCTCAGGATCTACAGTACGGTGAAAAATTAGAGTGTTCATACTAGATCGCGAAAAAATCGGAAAAGAAAAACAGTTTTATAATTCCGGATCGCGTTGAATCGAACGCTACGCCGTCAAAAACTCCAAAAAGTGACTGTACATCCCGATACCAATCAATACGTTGAACGGAAAAGTCACACCAAGAGAGGCCAGCATCGCCAGCCCAATGTCCGCTTCGGGAATGGCGTGCCGCACGGCCACCGGCGCAGCAATGTAAGAAGCACTGGCGGTAAGAGCGCCCAAAATTACAATAGTTCCGGTCTCCAGGCCCAGCCAGATGCCCACTAAAAGCCCTGGCACCGACAGGATCGGGGGCATGCAAAGGGCGAAAGCAATCAAACGCCAATGGCGCAGCTGAACCTTGCGCAGGGTTTCCGCCGCAACCAGGCCCATCTCCAACAAGAACAGCGAAAGCACCAGGGAAAAAGCACCCGTTAACGGGGCCGTAACGCCATCACCCTTGTCGGGCCCGTAAAGAATGCCGATAACCACGCCACCCACCAGTAAAACCACACTTCTGTTAGTGAGGGTTTCTTGCCAAAGGGGTGTACCCGTGCTGCTTGTTTGAGCCGCCTCCTGGGTGTAGCGCCGATAAAGCCACAAGCCAGTAAGAATCGCCGGCAGCTCCAACAGGACCAAGTACAAAGTAACCTGCCCGTTAGTCGCCAACCCCCGGGACTCAACCCAGGCCAACGCCACCGCGAAAGTACCTGCACTAACAGATCCATAGTGGGCGCAGAAACTGGCGGCGTCCGCCACATTCAAGCGAACAAGGTAGCGGAGCATCGGAAACAGCACCAAGGGAATGGCAAAACCCAGCGCCATAATCGCCAGCACTTGCGAAATCAGACCCCAATGAAGATTGCCATGCAGGGCCATGCCGCCCTTAAGGCCTATGGTCAGCATCAGCAGAAGGCTGAGAATATCGTAAACGGCCTTCGGGATCGTCAGGTCAGAGCGAAGGGCTCCCGCGATCACTCCAAGCAGGAAAAACATCACGATGATGTCGGGCATGAATCAAAAACTCCGGTGAATCAACCTAGGGGGCGATAGAATAACTAATCATTCCCCTGCCACAACATCTGGCAAGCGCAGCCGCACCATATGGCTCAAGGCGCGTTAAGCTCTTTCGCAATAGCCAGAGGAACAACAATGAAATTCACCTTTTTGGGCACAATCTAATATAGTGGCATTTAATGAATGCATGACTCTGTTAATGAACGGGACCCACGATATGAGCGTACACCTCTCTCCCTGGATTCAAGTATTAAGTGCAGCACCGCTCAGTACATCCATGTACAGGAGGGTCGGTTTCTGATCAACCTCAAGGACTAGAGGCTGTTACGCGCCCGGACCTTTTGCTTTCTCGAAAGCCTCGGGATAGCGCCGTTTCATTTTCGCCAACCGGTATATGGTGATGAAGTTAACGACCAACACCATGGCCTCCGCCAGCGTGCCACCCACCGAACCGATGGCAATATTGTTCAGCATCCAGGCAACCGCGGCGGCGGCCAGCATTAGCCGCATGGGAATGCCCCTGAGCATGAACATGCCTAAGGTGCCAAAAATAGCCGCCGCAATGGCAAAAAAATCTACCGGACTGCGCCAGGTCAGTAGCGCAGCCACCAGATTCACCCCCAATACCGCCAGCATCACCTGCCAGCTGCCCATATAGCGCCGCGCCAGCATAATGCGGCCGATCACCAGCAAGCTCAGGGTCGCCGCCGTCCAACTGCCAAACAGCGCAAACTGCAGCGCAAAGGCCACATTCGCCGCAATCAACAGCACCATCAGCCGGTCATCGTGCTTGCTGGTAAAGCCGACAATGCAGAAGCCCAGCGCAATAAGGCTGACAATCTGGCCCGCCAGTTCTGTGTAACTCATCTCCTCGAACATCATCAAAGTCTACGGCACAGGCACTATCGAGAGAAGCCAGCCAGATAGCCGGCACAGATTTATTTTCCGGAGCACAGACTCAATCCTGATTTCCCGTATTGCTGCACCGGATACCCGTACGCTAGTGTCACGTCTTTCAGTCCACCACTGCCAGCATGACTACTTGTTTCAGGAAACATAATGACAGACAGAGCTGCACGCCCTCCCCGGGGACTGGCCCGCATTAAAAGATGGGCAATACGACTGATCTACTCCCGGCACGCTTTCTGGGGGCTGGGTATCGCGTCTTTTCTTGAGTCCATTCTCATACCCATTCCGCTGGAAGTAATTCTTGTTCCCTTGATGCAGGCCCGCCGCAGTCAGATATTCCTCCTCAGCACTATTGCCTTACTCGGCTGTCTAGCAGGCGCCACGGTCGGCTATTTTGTCGGCTATTTCGTGTTTGATGCTGCTGGGCAGTTGCTCGTGGAAATGGTCTCGACGCCCGAACAATTCGAGCATGTGCGCATGCGGATGGAGGGGGACGGATTCTGGTTCATTATGAGTGTCGGGGTTATTCCGATTCCGTTTCAAATTGCCATGCTGGCAGCCGGGGCCACCCGCTATTCCTTCTTCCTGTTTATGCTCGCGTCTGCTTTGTCCCGGGCACTGAGATACTATGGTCTGGGAATGCTGGTTCTCATTGCCGGCAATCACGCGCAAGCTATTTTCGAGCGTCACAAAGTGTCTGCTGCCATAGTGGTTACAACAGTGGTGCTTGTGATCTGGGCTGCGGTTTTATTGGGCGGGTGACAAAAATTCTGTCCCGGTTTTTCTGAGGAATACATGACACTGTTTGAAATCGTCGCCATCCTACTGAGCCTCTCCGCATTGTTCAGTTACATCAATGCCCGGTTTATCGGTTTACCAACGAGTATCGCCGTGATGGCGTTTTCGCTGGCCTTTTCGCTGGCTCTGGTCGGTATCAACCACCTGGGCGGCCAGGATCTGACACGCTGGGCAGAGCAGCTGATTGCGCAGGTTGATCTGGGTGAAACACTGCTGAACGGCTTATTGAGCTTTTTGTTGTTTGCCGGTGCCTTACACGTAAAACTCGCCGATCTGGCCGACCAGAAATGGCTGGTGGCGCTGCTGGCGACCCTGGGTGTCGTGGTCACCACATTTTTAGTGGGATGTGCCATGTGGCTGGTGCTGGGCTGGCTCACTATTCCGCTGCCGTTTATCTACTGTCTGCTCTTCGGCGCTGTGGTGGCGCCCACCGACCCAGTGGCGGTGTTGGCTATTCTTAAATCGGTGGACACACCGAAAGCCTTGTCCACCAAAATTGCGGGTGAGTCTCTATTCAATGATGGCGTTGCGGTGGTCATGTTTATCGCCATTCTGGGCATTGCACAGGGGGACAGAGAGGCCTCGTTTCAGGGCATTGGCCTGCTGTTTCTGGAGGAAGTGGTGGGTGGATTGGTGTTGGGCTTTTTACTGGGGTGGGTGGGGTATCAAATGCTGCGCCGCCTCGACAATTACCAGGTCGAAATTCTGGTAACCATTGCCCTGGTGGCAGGCGGCTACGCGCTCGCCAGCCGGTTGCATATGTCCGGCCCGTTGGCGGTGGTGGTCGCGGGGCTGATGATCGGCAACCATGGTCGACAATACGCAATGTCGGAAAAAACCGAGCAGCAGCTGGATACGTTCTGGGAGTTGATCGATGAAGTTCTGAACGCGGTTCTGTTTTTGCTGATTGGTCTTGAAGTCCTGATCGTCACCTTTGAATTACCGGTACTGTTGGCCGGACTTGCAGCGATTCCGCTGGTGCTTCTGGCGCGGCTGGTGGCGGTGGGTGTTCCCGTGATGGCGTTAAAACCGTTCCAGGAACATACATCCAGCTCCATTCTGGCGTTAACCTGGGGCGGCCTGAAAGGCGGCATCTCCGTTGCATTGGCATTGGCGCTACCCGCAGGGCCGGAGCGGGATCTGATTCTGCCGATGGCCTACGTGGTGGTGGTATTTTCCATTCTATTTCAAGGCTTGACGGTGAAACCGTTTTTGGGGCGCGCGGCGCCGAAATAACTGGCCGGTGTTAACGTAACAGTGTATCCGGGCGGCGTGCTTGAAGGCGCCACCCGGCTAAAACGGAGCGGATTAACGCTCTATGGTTTGTGAGGGTCTATTGCGACGCTTCATCAAGGCGTTCCATTGCTCGCTCAAGCACTGTCAATGATTCGCTGTGCTTGCCTTGCTGATGCAACTTTTCACCCTGATCCCGCAGGGCTTGGATCTCACTTACTGCTTCCGCAGGTAATTGCCTGCTTTCCAATTCGCTGTCAATTTTATGGACCAAGGTCGGGCATTGGCTTGCCTGGGCTGTGCCAGCCAGGAATAAACCGACAACGAGTGCGATAACATAGCGCATGGTGGTTCCTCCGTGAATTGAGTGATGATCGTTTTCAGTGTAGTACGGCACTTTCGTAATTGCGGTATTGGGCGGATTAAACTTTCTATAACTAGCGCCGCTGGTTGCGGAAGAAAAACTTAAAATACTGCCCGGGATTAGTTGACCACTGCACAAAAATACTAGGAGACTGTCGGACTGAAGCGATCGTAGCGAGCAAGGTGGGAAACCGAGGACAGTTTTTGGGTTTTAAGGCACCTAGCGTCCCGACGGCAATACCCGATCATTCAGCGTACCCCAAAACAACCATCAGGAGAGCCAATGCTAGTGGATCTGGAACTCATGCTCGCATGACGTCAGCATTGTCTGGCTTGGTTCAATGGCCAGCCTCTTGGCAGGTCTGGGAACGGGCGTTGGCGCCTTAGGTATATTTCTGGTCCGAAAACTGCCGGGCTCCTTAGAAGACAGCCTTTTAAGCGCTGCCGCCGGCGTAATGCTGGCGGCCTCGTTTTTCTCGCTCTTGCTGCCCGGGATCGAGTACGGCGAAACCTGGTCAGCAACGCTGGTGGTCATTGCGGGGCTGTTGATGGGGTCGGTCGGACTCTACCTGATTCACCAATGTCTTCCCCATGAGCATTTCAAGCTCGGGCGGGAGGGGCCGGACCCGGCTCGGGTACGCCGCATCTGGTTGTTCGTCATCGCCATTGGCTTGCATAACTTTCCGGAAGGCATGGCGGTCGGTGTCGGATTTGCCGGGGGCAATATCGGTAACGGTCTGGCGCTGGCCATCGGCATCGGCTTGCAGAATATTCCCGAGGGCGGCTGTCGCCGTCTCGCTTCTGGCCATTCAGCATTCCAGACTCAAGGCCTTCAGCATTTCGCTGCTCACCGGGCTGGTGGAACCCCTCGGCGGCCTGTTCGGTGCCACCATGGTCTGGTTGGCCGAGCCCTTAATGCCCTGGACCCTGGGTTTCGCGGCGGGCGCCATGCTATTTATCATCAGCGATGAAATCATTCCGGAGACCCACCGCAAGGAACACAAAACTCTTGCCACCTTTTCACTGCTCGGCGGCTTTGTGGTGATGATGTTTCTGTACGCGACTCTGGGCTGAGCGTTTACCGCTCAGGTAAAACCATGTACTGGGCAAACGATTGACTGACTCTATCAATCCGATAATTTCTCAGCGCCGGCGTTTTCTTGACTCATTCAAGTTAATCGCCAATGCTTATTTTCGCGATGAACAAACAAATTTCGACCGTCAACCAGGAACTGCCGGCGCACGAGCAGCAACCTCAACTCGACGACGCTGGCATACGACACCAAGGCAGTTGTCAATTATAAAGGGAAGCTTAGTATGAGCGAAGAAATCAAAATCGGAGGCAAGTGCCCCTTCGCCGGTAATACGGTGGGCGGCGCTGCAGGTTCCGAGCCGACCCTGCCGCACTGGTGGCCCAACCGACTGCAGGTTGAACTGCTGCACCAGAACCCGCGCGAAGCCAACCCTCAGGACAAGGACTTCAACTACGCCGACGCCTTCAACAAGCTGGATCTGGCCGAGCTCAAGAAGGATATCAAAGAACTGTTAACGACGTCGGTGGATTGGTGGCCGTCCGATTACGGCAACTATGGCCCGCAGATGATCCGCATGGCCTGGCATTCCGCCGGTACGTATCGCATCGCGGACGGCCGTGGCGGTGCCGGCGCAGCCATGCAGCGTTTCGCGCCGATCAACAGCTGGTGGGACAACGGCAACGTCGACAAGTCCCGTCGTCTGCTTTGGCCCATCAAACAGAAGTACGGTGAGTCCATCTCCTGGGCAGATCTGATCGTGCTCACGGGCAACTGCTCGCTGGAAATCATGGGGTTCCCGACTTTCGGCTTTGCCGGCGGTCGCATTGACGCATGGGAGCCGGACACCTTGACCTATTGGGGCCCGGAGGGTTGGTTCGGCAAGAAACCAGAGGATGCCCCGCACGGCCCGCTGGAAGGTCATCCGGACCAGATGGTCAACCGTGACCTGCGTTGGACCGGTGAAGCCGGCGACGAGGATTACGATCTGGAAGCGCCGCTGGCCGCTTCAAATCAGGCCCTGATCTACGTCGATCCAGAAGGATCGGCCAAGAAGGGTATTCCGGAAGATTCGGCAGTCGATATCCGCATCACGTTTGGCCGCATGGCCATGAACGACGAAGAAACCGTAGCCCTTATCGCCGGTGGCCATGCCTTCGGCAAATCGCACGGCATGACGCCGCCGGATCAGATCGGTGCCGCGCCGGAAGGGGCGCCCATGGAAGCGCAGGGCCTGGGTTGGCACAATCCGCGTGGCAAGGGCAAAGCCGAAGATACCATGACTAATGGTATCGAGGGCTCCTGGACCCCGAATCCAACGGTCTGGGATAACGATTACCTCGAATCGTTGTTCAAGTTCGAGTGGAAACAGACCCGCAGCCCGGTAGGCTCCTTGCAGTGGACGCCGGTGAACACTGACGCCCCGCGCACGCCAGACGCGCATCTGAAGGGCGTCGATCACCCTTTGATGATGATGACCTCAGACATCGCACTGAAGGTCGACCCGTCTTATCACAAGATTTGCGAGAAGTTCCTCGAGGACTTCGATTACTTCACTGACGCGTTCTCGCGTGCCTGGTACAAGCTCACGCACCGTGACATGGGCCCGAAGTCGCGTTATCTCGGCCCGGAAGTACCCAAGGAAAATCTGATCTGGCAGGACCCGATCCCGGTTGTGGATTTCGATCTGGTCGACGACAACGATATTGCTAAGTTGAAGGACAGGATTCTGGACACTGGCCTGAGCGTCTCCGAGCTGATCGGTGTGGCCTGGGGCGCCGCCTCAACGTTCCGTACCTCCGACAATCGCGGTGGTGCCAACGGCGCCCGCATCCGCCTTGCGCCCCAGAAGGACTGGCCGGTCAACAACCCGGGTGAAGTGGATAAAGTCGTCAACACGCTGGAAGGCATCAAGCACGACTTCGACGCGGCTCAGTCGGGCGGCAAAAAGGTCGCGCTAGCCGATCTGATCGTGCTAGCCGGCTGCGCCGGTGTCGAAAAGTCGGCCAGGGACGCCGGTATCAACGTGATGGTGCCCTTCACCCCGGGTCGTAACGACGCAACGGTTGAACAGACTGACGAGCAGACCTTTCGCTGGCTCGAGCCGGTCTCGGACGGTTTCCGTAATTTCCATCGGCACGACGTCAAATACAACGTCTCGCCGGAGCGGATCTTCCTTGATCGTGCTGCTCTGCTGGGTCTGAGCGCGCCGGAGTGGGCGGCTCTCACCGGTGGTCTGCGCGTGCTGGACATCAACTCGGACGGTCATTACAAGCAACACGGCGTGTTCACGCACAAGCCGGGCGTGCTGACCAACGACTTCTTCGTGAACTTGACAAGCCCGGAGTTTGAGTGGAAGAAAGTCGACGAGGAAGGCATGGAATTCACGCTGGACGATCGCGAGAGCGGCGACACGAAATTCAAGGCCACACGCTGTGACCTGATCTTCGGTGCCAACGCGCAGTTGCGTCAGCTGGCCGAGTTCTACGCGCAGAAGGGCGGCCACGAGAAGCTGGTCAAGGACTTTGTTGCTGCCTGGAACAAAGTGATGATGCACGACCGTTTCGACGTCGCTGGCTGATAGACGGCAACCGGTCCGGAGGCCCCGTTGAGCTCCGGATCGGTTTATACCGGGGCGTCCTGGCGCGGATGGTGGCAACATTGCGTTCATCAGACATCGACCAGACCCGAATGGCACTTACTTAACGCTAACTGATTGAGGTTAAAGGGAAAGGCTGACTCAAGTGGCATGGTGAAGTTGCGAAACCATAACCAGCCACAAGGAGCCAGCCTTTCATGAATGATTCTAACGCCCGGGTGTCCCTCAAACAACGGTGCCAAGTCCACCAAGCGGCCCGACGGGCCGATGCGTTTACGTTCTTCAACCTGCTCACCGGCGATAAGTTGCTCGATACCGTAGAGTCGCTGTTGCCGCCGCATCGGGAACGGCTGTTTTCGCCAACAGAAACACTGGCCATGTTTTCGGCACAAGCCATGAGCGCTGATCGGTCTTGCCAGAAAGCGGTCGATGAGGCGTCGGTCAATCGACTGGTGACGGGCTTGCCCTCATGCAGCACAGCAACGGGTGGCTATTGCCGTGCGAGGCAGCGGCTTCCAGTGAGCATGGTCTCGACATTGACCCGTACCAGCGGTCACTTGATGGCGTCTCGATCGCCACTCCCCTGGCAGTGGCAGGGACGACGGGTCCGATTGGTCGATGGCACCACAGTGGCCATGCCAGACACACCCGCCAATCAGGCTGCGTATCCGCAACCTCGTAGCCAAAAACCCGGCCTGGGCTTCCCGCTATGCCGATTGGTGGGTTTGGTATGCCTGGCCAGTGGCGCTATCCTGGACGCTGCCATCGCGAGTTACCGAGGCAAGGGAACCGATGAGCAAACGCTTTTGCGAACCCTGTTGGGCAACCTGGATGCGGGTGACATCCTGCTCGGTGATGCCTTTTACCCCACTTATTTCTTGCTGTGCGAGTTACAGCAGCGCGGGGTGGATGGCGTCTTTCAGCAATACGGGGCACGCCGACGCAGCACGGATTTCAGCCACGGTCAGAAGCTGGGTAGCCGGGATCACCTCGTGGAACTGCAGAAGCCAAATACTCGGCCTGACTGGATGAGTCAGGCCGAGTACGACGAGGCACCGACACACCTCACAGTACGAGAGCTTAAAGTGGGTGGCAAAGTGCTGGTGACAACGCTCCTGACGCCCAAACAGGCACCCAAAAGGGCGCTGGATAAACTATTCCGCAGTCGCTGGCATGTTGAGTTGGACCTGCGGAACCTCAAAACGACTCTGGGCCTGGAGCAACTAAGCTGTAAAACACCTGATATGGCCATCAAAGAGCTTTGGGTCTATCTTCTGGCTCACAACCTGATCCGGTTGCTCATGGTTCAGGCTGCTCTGGCCGCCGGCCAATTACCCAGGGAACTCAGCTTCAAGCACTGCCTGCAACTTTGGCTGGCCTGGCAGGCTTGCTTTCAGTCAGCATGGTGCGTTGACCAACTCGACGAATTGTTCAGACTGATGAGCGAGCGTACGGTTGGAAACCGATCCGGACGGATTGAACCGCGCGCCGTCAAACGACGGCCGAAACCTTATAAACTACTGGTCCAGCCAAGATCCATCGCACGAGCGGAAGTGGCAACGCATGGGCACCCGAAGAAGCTTAAGTAAGTGCCATTCGGGCCAGATTTATTTTTCAGGCAAGGTAAGCCAAAAAAAAGATCTGACCACCAACGTTGCAGTGGTGGTTATTCCGTGAAGTGATCCTTCAGGAAGTTTGCAGCCTCAGTGATCGCCGCCGTCGTCGCAGGCGTCTGCGCGTAGGCGTTGAGCATCACAAAATCATGCGTCGTGAAACCGTAACGCGTGCTCTGCGTCTTCACTCCGGCCAACGTCAACTTAGACGCAAAGGCCTCACCCTCATCGCGCAGCACGTCATTGGCATCAGTGATGACGAGCGATGGCGGCAGGCCTGCAAGTTCTTCCGCACCGTAGTTCAGCGGCGAAACCGAGGGATCGCCGATGTCAGTATCCTCTTCCAGGTAGGCCTCCCAGAACCACGCCATGCTGGCTTTGGTGAGCCATGGCCCCTCTGCGAACAGCTCGTACGAGTGGCTAGTCAAGTCTGCGGTGGTGACCGGATAGAACAGGACCATCGAGTCGAGCGCCAGACCATCGGCTTTGGCGCGCACGGCGCTTACGGCTACCATCTGACCGCCGACCGAGTCGCCTGCGATGGCCAGTTGGTTGGCATCAATGCCGAACTCGGCGGCGTTCTCTGAAACGTATTTCAACACGGCATAGACCTCATCCAGCTGAGCGGGATGCTTCTGCTCGGGCGCGGGGCTGTATTCCACAAAGACCATCGCTGCATTCGCCTGTGTCGCCAGATCACGCATCAATCTTTCATGGGTGGCAAAATTGCCGAGCACCCAACCGCCACCGTGGAAATAAACAACGCCCGGCAGTGACGCGCCTTTTCATAGGGCAGCTGGTTAATTGGCGTCGACCCTTTCAGACTATCGATGAACTGCTGTGTGGTCTGTTCCAGCACGACAGCAGGAAGATCGGTATTCGGTGCTGTAGTGTCCTGCGAGAAAGCGAAAGTTGGCATGGCAGCAATGACTACTCTGGTTGTGAGGGTGCGAAGGATGGTCATATAAGTCTCTTTGTAATATGAAGTTAACATTTAACGCCAGGGCCCACATCGGTTTGATAGGGCGATGCGTCCAGCCAAACTTCGTGTGCTTGAGCAGATGTTATGCCCCGCGACAACAAAGCTGTTAAGGACACAAGCAACTATCTTCTGACCTACGTTTGTCTGTCTGTTCGTTAACGCACGCACCGCCCTAGCTACTGGCCAACTAATCCAGGATCAGCGCAAGTCAGTTTTACTGTCTAAACTAAACCGAAATGACTGGTTATCAGGAGCGCCGTATGCACGAACTGGATCGCTATATCTGCCCGCCTGGGTTTTGTGGTGCTGCATGTGTCTGGTGCAATGTGCCACTGGAAAATAAAGCGCGGTAGCGTTATAAAGCGTATGAGCCTGCTCGATTAAGAAATAAGATCACGGCAGATTTTCGGGAATAATTTGAGCCCTGCGAGCAGAGCATTGTGAACGGCCTTGGCCGGAGTGCAGGATTTTGAAGCATTGGCCGGAGGCTAAACTATGAGGGAAGCGAAGGAGAGCATGAATCACTTTAGGGATAAAATCATTCCCTATTGTATTCAAACCACGGACCTCCATTCGCCTCTGAATTCCGCAAATTCACGCAACGGTGTCAGGCCAGCGCAGCCCGCACCTTCTTGCCCAGATGACCCATGTCGACCCGACCAAGTACCTGAGGGCGCAGCTCGTTCATCACCCGGCCCATGTCCTGCATTCCCTGGGCATCGGTTGAGCTGATAGCGCCACGGACCAAGCCGTCCAGGTCGTCTTCAGTCAGGGCGGCGGGCATGAATTCCTCAATAACCACCATTTCCTCCCGCTCGATGTCGCCCAGTTCCTTGCGACCGGCATCGTCGTATTGACTGGCAGAATCGCGGCGCTGTTTAAGCATTTTGTCCAGCACCTTCAGAACGTCTTCGTCATTCACCTCGCGGCGCTCATCAATCTCGATCTGTTTGACCGCGGCCTGAACCAACCGCAGGGCGCCAAGCCGAAATTTTTCCCTACTCCGCATCGCGTTTTTTACCGCGCTGCTCAATTGTTCCTTGAGTGATAATTCCGCCATGGTCGAACTCCTGTTCCATAAGTTAAGAGGACTAGTTTCGCATTAAACGAAGAAGTAGGTGTGTTTGTCATCACCAAATTAGAGGCTGCAAAGACTTCGACAAATCAAAACCCAACGGCTGCCGAAAGCTCATCGCCTCTGGAGCAACGAGCAGCCAGCCCAGAGCGCCCACATTTGCGAGAACAGCCAGCCATCCAGAATGGCAAAAAGTACCCGCTACCGAGCGCAAGCCGTTAACCAAGGCGACTTGATCAGGCCTAACTAGCCTGTTGAGAGGTGGCAGCAGTCTGAGCGAAAGCCCTCAATACAGGCGATCGATATAGGACTCGTGCGGCTTCGCCGTACGGTTGTCGTCGTGCGACCATTCGCGCGGAGGCAGGTCCGGGACAGGCGGCAGATCGCGGCTATAATCGAATTGCTCCAGCAGATTGCTGATACAGTTCAACCGGGCATGGCGCTTAACGTCGGCGTCTACCATCCGCCACTGTGCGTATGGCAGGTCCGTGTAACGCAGCATTTCGTCCTTGGCCCTTGAGTACTCGGCCCACAGTTCGCGCGACTTGAGATCCATCGGGGATATCTTCCAACGCTTGGTAGGGTCAGCGGCACGCGCCTGAAAGCGCTGCTCCTGGACTTCCTCGCTGACCGAGAACCAGTACTTCAGCAGAATAATACCTTCCTTGACAAGCATGTGCTCGAATTCGGGGCAGGTGTGCATGAACAGCGCGACCTCCTCGGCCGTAGCGAACCCCATCACCCGTTCAACGCCGGCCCGGTTGTACCAGGAGCGGTCAAACAGCACCATCTCGCCGGCCGCCGGCAGGTGGGACACGTATCGCTGAAAGTACCACTGGCCACGCTCGCGATCGGACGGTTTGCCAAGTGCGACCGTACGCACAATCCGAGGATTCGTCTTCTCGGTAATGCGCTTGATGGTACCGCCCTTGCCGGCGGCATCGCGTCCCTCGAATAAGACCACGATGCGCAGGCCTTGGTCGGTAATGGTGCGCTGAAGCTTGGCCAGCTCCTCCTCCAATCGTGCCAGTTCCTCCTCGTAGATTCCCTTCTTCAATATACCGTGCTTATCATAAGCATCGTCGCTGAAGCGACGACTCGGCGACAATGACTGCATGCAACTTCTCCAGATTGACTGTCCGGCTCTTGACTTCCTGAGCTTACTTACATTACAGAAATGTGACAAAGTAGTATATGTAATCGAATCCTGCCATATCGATGGCGTCGCGCCCTGACTGCGCGAAGTCAAACCCGCGCCAATAGCGGGAAGGGTAAGCCAATGAACTACCGCCAACTCGTCCTCGCCGGAATACTCAGCCTTCTGGCTTTTGCACTCTGGACGAGCCCCGAATTCAAACAGATTGCCGCCGGTGTTGCGATCTTCCTGTTTGGCATGCTCTCACTCGAGAACGGGTTCCGCCAATTCACCGGCGGATTCTTGGAAAATGTGCTGCGCCGAACAACAGACACGATTCCGAAGAGTCTCGGTTTCGGCATCGTCAGCACCGCTATTATGCAATCCAGCTCCCTGGTATCGGTCATCACGATATCGTTCGTGAGCGCCGGCCTGCTCCCCCTGATCACCGGCATCGGCATCATTTTCGGAGCCAACCTGGGCACCACAACCGGCGCGTGGCTGTTCGCCACCATCGGCATGAAAATGAGCCTCTCGGCCTTCGCGCTGCCCATGCTCGTCTTCGGCGTTGTGCTGAATTTCCAGCAACCCCGCGCACTGAAAGCCATCGGCGCGATTCTGGCCGGTCTCGGGTTTCTGTTTCTCGGCATCGATTTCATGAAGGAGGGGTTCATAAGCTACCAGTCGGCGGTCGATCTGCGTGAATATGCGATGACGGGCGTAACCGGACTGCTTGTTTATGCGGGGCTCGGAATTCTGGCGACGGTCATCATGCAGTCGAGCCACGCAACGCTGGCTCTAACCCTGGCCGCCCTGGCCACAGGCCAGATAACCTACGAGAACGCGCTCGCCCTGGCTATCGGTGCCAATATCGGCACAACGGTGACCGCGCTGATCGGCGGTCTTGGCGCAAATATCGCCGGCAAGCAACTGGCAGGCGCCCACCTTTTGTTCAATATGGCGACGGCGGCGATCGCCTTGATACTGATCGAGCCCCTGCGCTGGTCCGTTGACTTTCTGTCGGCGCTCATGTCGATCGCCGAAGATGATTATACGGTCAAGCTCGCCATGTTCCACACCCTGTTCAACTGCCTGGGTGTCGCCGTGATGTTGCCACTTATATCGCGGATGGCGAGCGCACTGGAACGCTGGTTGCCGGAACGAGAAGAGGAATCCGCGGCGCAGCCGAAGTACCTGAACCCCGCTGCGATGGACTCCCCCGATAGCGCAAACGCAGCAGTCCGCCGGGAAGTCTGGCACCTGTTTGACCAGGCCTTCGCCATCCTCGCCCATGGCCTCCACCTGCACCGCGAACAGATCCGCAACTGCGATGACCTGGAAGCAACGATCAATAACAGCCGAGAGCACATCAACATCAACATCGACCTGGTCTATCGGCAGCGCGTCAAGCGCCTTTATAGTGCTATCCTCGATTTCATTTCCGGGCGAATGACGCGAATATCGTCGGCCAGTTCCACCGAAGCACTCTACCGCCTGCAGCACGCCGCCGGCGAAATGGTGGAGGCCATCAAGCACGTTAAGCACCTGCGCAAGAATCTCACTTTCTACATGGTTGCGGATAACACCGCTATCCGTAAAGAGTACAACGATCTGCGGCTGCGGGTCGCGATGGTGCTGCGGGAAACCCATCGGTTTTACGAGGGCAAATTTGACGACGCCAGCACGGCCATACTGGAGCTCGACGAGATCGCTGTACGTGCCCGAGTGGACCGCGAATCCATGGTCGCGCGCGTCACGAAACTCCTCGGCGCAAAGCGGATCGACTCAGCAATGGCCACTTCCCTGCTCAACGATTCCGCTTATGCCAGCGAGACAGTGGATGCTATTCTGACCGGAACACGTGCGCTCCTGACAGCCACGGATGTGGAAGCCGCCCGGACCACAGAGGCACTGTCTGTGAGCGATGCAGGCCAGGCAGACATCATCGTCTGACGCGCAATGGGCTCGTGACGGCGTCCCCGCCGACCAATCTTCGAACACGGAGGATTCAGGCAATGGGTTTCAAAGACTTGGTGGCAACGTTCGACGATGCACTGCGCAAACACGACAAGGGCAATTCCCTCAAGCGCAAGGAACTGAAGCATCTCGAGCAGGCACTGAAAAAAAAACGAGCGAAATATCGCGAACGGCTGAACTCCGGCTCGTCAGAGGAAACACCCGCCCAAACCGAGGTTCGCCTGCGCGTAGTCGAGGCGCAACTCGCTAAGCTGCGCGAGCTCAGGGCAAAAGCATCCCTCTGATAGTATAGAACAGTAAAGCCGCTAGCAGTCCCGATACCGGTACCGTAATCAACCATGCAGCCACGATCTTGAACAACGCCGATCGCTTGACGAGCTCCTCGCGGTACACTTTTTTCAGGCCCTTGCGGTCTTTTTTCGAGATCGGCGAGGTGCTGGTGCCATCCTTTTGCTTTTTGAGATTCCCGAGGATTTCTCCCTTCCCTTCGAACGAGGTCTCATCGAACTCCTTAAGCAGACGCTCTACTTTTGCCCGGCTTTCTCCGGCATGGTGCGCCTTGATCTCGTCAATCTTCTGGCGATAGGTGGTTTTGAGATGCTCGCGCAGAAAGCCGACTCCGAACACACCCCCTATGGCAATGTGGGTCGAGCTCACGGAAAGGCCCAGCTGGCTTGCGATAATAACGGTAACCGCCGCGGCCATGGCCACGCAGAAGGCACGCATGCGGTCGAGTTCCGTGATCTCCGATCCGACAGTGCGTATAAGCTTGGGGCCATACAGTGCCAGGCCGAGTGCAATCCCGAGTGCGCCCACCAACAACACCCAGATAGGGATTGCCGCCTTCGCCGCCACGCCACCTTGCAGCACAGCTTCATTGATCGCGGCCAGCGGCCCTACCGCGTTAGCAACGTCATTCGCCCCGTGCGCGAAGCTCAGAAGCGCAGCCGAAAAAATAAGCGGGAAGGTGAAAAGGCTGTCGACTCCAGCTTTACTGTTTTCCACCTCGGCCGACGGACGGGCAATAAGCCATTTTGTGAGCCACCATACGATGGCGCCAACAATCGCGCCAAATCCGCCCGCAGGCAATAACCCGATGTCGACGACCTTACCTAGCCCCTTTATCAAGAGATACGTGGCAAAGACCCAAGCCATTATTGCGACGAACACCGGTACGTTCTTTCTGGCGGCTTGAGCAATGTCCTGCTTGTAGGTAATCTGGCGCTTAATGAGGCACAGGGAAAGTGCTGCAATGGCCCCACCCAGCACCGGCGATATAACCCAGCTCGCGACGATCTGGCCAAACTGGCTCCAATCCACTATATCTGCGCCACCCGCCGCGATACCCGCGCCCATGACACCGCCGACGATTGAGTGGGTCGTGGAGACGGGCGCTCCGACGTATGTGGCCGTATTCAGCCAGAGCGCTGCGGCAAGCGGTGCCGCCTTCATAAGCCAGATGGTAACTATTCAGCTCAAATTTTCTAAAAAAGTTCTTGACAGGGTTTTGACTTCAATTCCGAGAACTTTGGCCGCACTCAGTGCGAGGCCATAAAGTCGTGCGCAGAACCTCCACCATCCTCTCGGTGCAGTCTTGTGCTGTCGCTCATCCCCTGGGCGACGTCGATTTGAAAACCCCGTCAAATCCGCGTTCAGGACGAAAAATTCGACCTGAAAAAGTCGTGCGATGATAATGAATCACTCGACGGTACTCAGACCCATGAAGATCAGTAACATTGATGTCGACGCTGCGCTGGCAAACGTCAGACAACAACTCCAAGCAGACACAACCGTCGCGCCTTCCATGCGGACGGCCATCGAGTTGCTGATTGTGCTGGTCCAGATACTGAGTGGGCGGATTAACACCCACAGTGCCAACAGCAGTAAGCCGCCGTCTCAGGATCCGAACCGCCCCAGACAGAACCGTTTGAAGAGCGGGCGTAAGCCAGGCGGGCAGCCCGGCCGCGTTGGGAAGACGTTGCAACCGGTGGTAGATCCGGATGCCATCCAGCGGGTGAAAGTGGATCGACGCACCTTACCCAAAGGCGGCGCATTTCGGGTTGTGGGCTTCGAGAAACGTCAGGTCGTTGATCTGGACATCCGCCGTTTTGTCACCGAGTACCAGGCCGAGATCCTGGAAAATGCCCAGGGGCAACGTTTTGTGGCGCCTTTTCCGGTCGGTGTAGAACGCTCGGTTCAGTACGGCCCGCAGCTGAAGGCCCACGCGGTCTATCTGTCGCAATACCAGCTCCTGCCCTATGATCGCATCCGCGAGTACTTCGAAGACCAGGTCGGCATCCCGCTGAGTGTCGGCTCACTGTTCAACTTCAATCAGGACGCTTTCAATAAGGCCGCTGAATTTGAGCCGTGGGTCAAGGATCGCCTGGCCGAGGCGTCGGTGGTTCACGCCGATGAAACAGGCGTGAACATCGGTGGTCAACGTCACTGGCTGCACGGCGCATCGAATGACCGACTAACCTGGCTTGCGCCCCATGCACAACGAGGTCAGCAGGCGATGAATGCGATCGGCATCCTGCCGCGCTTCAACGGTGTGCTCTGTCACGATCACTGGAAGCCGTATTACCGTTATTCATGCTTGCACTCTCTGTGCAATGCGCACCACCTGCGAGAACTTCAGCGCGCCTGGGAGCAGGATAAACAGGTGTGGGCTCAACGGATGCAAACTCTACTGAACATCATGACCGACAGCGTCGACGACGCCGGCGGCTGCCTGCCACCGGACAAAGCGCAGCGGTGGCGCAAGGTGTACCGACGCTGCCTGGCAAACGCGCAAAAAGAGTGCCCGCCGCCGGATGAAAGCCAACGCCAGGGCAAGCCCGGGCGGCTCAAACGCACGCGGGCACGCAACCTGCTGGAGCGGCTGATCGCCTACGAAGCGGATGCGCTACGCTTACTCGACAATCCAGAGGGTCCGTTTACCAACAACCAAGGTGAGCGGGACATCCGCATGTTCAAAGTGCAGCAAAAAATATCGGGTTGTTTTCGATCCTTTGAAGGAGCCGAAATCTTCTGTCGCGTGCGCAGTTATCTGTCGACGGCGCGTAAGCAGAACGTGTCTGCCTCGAAAGCCCTGATGCATTTGTTCGAGGGGAGTGTGCCGCCGTTCATGGCGGTGGGTGCGGGTAATGATACGACCGTTTTAAATCAAACCAGCTGAATAGTTACATATGATTTAACATCCGTTGAGGAGCAGCTACAGACATGGCCAACACCAAAGCATACGCCGCACAATCTGTGGAATCAGGCGTCGCACCGTTTGGTTTCGACCGCCGGGAACCTCGGCCCGACGATGTATCCATCGAAATTGATTACTGAGGTGTCTGCCACACCGATATTCATTTCGCGCAGAATGACTGGGGAGTGACTGTTTACCCGGTGGTTCCGGGCCATGAGATTATTCGCCGGGTTACCTCTGTAGGCAGCGATGTCTCAGCCTACCAAGTTGGGGATACCGTTGGCGTGGGTTGCATGGTGGACTCCTGCCGCACCTGCTCCGCCTGCGAATCCGGCCTTGAGCAGTATTGCAAAGAGGGTATGACCGGCACCTACAACGGCGAAGATCGTTACGATCAATCCGTCACTTTTGGTGGCTATTCAGACAACGTGGTCGTCAGCGAGCGTTTCGTGGTCAGGATACCGGAGAAGCTGGACCCCGCCGCCGCTGCACCGCTGCTTTGTGCCGGCATTACCACCTATTCCCCACTGCGCCACTATGGTGTCAAAAAGGGTGACAAAGTGGGGGTCATCGGGATGGGCGGCCTCGGCCATATGGGCGTGAAGATCGCCAAGGCGCTGGGTGCTGAAGTGACCATCTTCACCCGTTCTGAAAGCAAGGTCGCAGAGGCCAAGAAACAGGGCGCCGACCATGTGGTGATTTCCACCGATGAGCAGCAGATGAAGGATGCCACTGAAACTTTTGATTTCATGCTGGATACAGTGCCGGTTCAGCACGACCTGAACCCCTACCTGAACTGCCTCAGCCATGATGGCACCCACATTCTGGTGGGTCTTCTGGAGCCGATTGACCCCGCGCTGGAAGCTGGCAATCTGGTCCTTAAACGTCGGGTGTTGGGCGGCTCGCTGATCGGTGGCATGCCAGAAACCCAGGAAATGCTCGAATTCTGCGCTGAACACGACATTAGCTGCGATATCGAGATGCTCGATATCAAGAATATCAACGAAGCTTACGAGCGCATAAAAAAAGGCGATGTGAAGTATCGCTTCGTGATTGATATGGCAACTTTGAAAGACGCCTGATTCAATAGAGAAGCTGGGACAAAGCTATTTTTAAGCGCCTAACCCGCCGCAAAAGAAAACGTTGCAGAACTCTACCAGCGGTTTGTCTTGCCGCTTCTGTAGGGTTGAAGTGATCACTCTTTCTACAGCGACCGCTAGGGCCCCAAAGCTCACGCCCCCTTAAGCTTGCGCGCCACCCGTTCTTCGCCCCAGCGCGGCATCAGTTTCTGATCAACACCCAAGTGATCCAGCAAACGCGCCACCACAAAATCCACCAGATCGTTGATGGTTTCCGGGTTGTGATAAAAGCCCGGGCTTGCCGGCATGATGACGGCGCCCATGCGGGTCAGTTTCAGCATGTTCTCCAGGTGCACTTCTGAATAGGGCGCCTCCCGCGGCACCAGTATCAGCTGGCGGCGTTCTTTCAGGGCTACGTCCCCTGCCCTTTCTATCAGGTTGTTGCTAGCGCCTGTGGCCAGGGCCGACAGGGTGCCGGTGCTGCAGGGGCAAATCACCAGCGGGGCTTTTTCGCCGGAACCGGAGGCCGGCGGTGAAAACCAGTCTTCGCGGCCAAATACCAGTACCTGGCCTGGGGCTGCCTGGCTGTATTCGCTCAGGCACTGTTGCATGGCCGGCGGTGTGCCGGGCAACTTCAGGTCGGTTTCGGTGGCAATCACAATCTGCGCGGCTTTGCTGATCATCACCTGAACCCGGCAGCCGGCGGCTACCAGGCATTGCAGCAGACGCAGGCCGTAAGGCGCGCCAGAAGCGCCGGTAAACGCCAGATTGATGACTCGCTGGGCATTGTCTGTTGCTGCTGTGTCACTCACTGCGGGCACCTCACTCATGCACGGCTTGCTCCGATTCCAGGGCTGCGTAATTTGAATTACCCGTTGATACGTTCGATTTCAGCAATCAGTCGTTGATGAATGCCGCCAAAACCACCGTTGCTCATAATCACAATGTGGCAGGGGCTGGGTAAGTCGGCCATTACCCGCGCAATCACATCGTCTACCGATGCTTCTACCTGATGCAAGCTACTGTCGGCGTTGACCTGTTGCCAGCGCTCAACCAGTTCCGGCAACCAGCTGGAATCGTTCAGGTTGGCCCAGAGCACGCGATCGGCGGCGGCCGCGCTGGGCAACAGGGTGTCGCTGTGTACGCCCTGTTTCATGGTATTGGAACGGGGCTCGATCAACGCCAGCACCGGCTCGTCGCCCACCTGTTTACGCAATCCGTCCAGGGTAGTGGCGATGGCTGTGGGGTGATGGGCGAAGTCGTCGTATACCTTGACGCCATTGATGTCCGCCAGCAGCTCCATACGCCGTTTTACTCCCGAAAACCGGCACAACGCGCTAATGGCATGATCTGGAGTAACGCCCACATGACGCGCTGCGGCAATGGCCGACAGGGCGTTACGCACGTTGTGCAGGCCAGTTTGGGCCCACTTTACGGCGGCCACCGGTTGCTCGTGATGCAGCACCATGAAATGGCTGCCGTCGTCGCTCAACAGCTCGGCTCGCCAGTGGCTTGGGCTGTTTGCTTCACCACCAATAGAAAGCGTTTGCTGCGGGGTCCAGCAGCCCAGGGCAATGGCGTTGTCCAGGTGGCTATCCAGCGTCGGGCGCAGAATCAAGCCCTGGGACGGCACGGTGCGAATCAGGTGATGGAACTGGCGCTCGATGGCTTCTACGTTGTCAAAAATATCGGCGTGGTCGAATTCCAGATTGTTCAGAATCAAGGTGCGAGGGCGGTAGTGGACAAACTTCGAACGCTTGTCGAAAAACGCGCTGTCGTATTCGTCGGCTTCAATCACAAAAAAGTCACTGCTGCCCAGGCGCGCAGACACCGGCAAATCCTTCGGCACGCCGCCTACCAGATAACCGGCGTCAAACCCGGCCTGCTCCAGTATCCACAGCAGCATGGCGGTGGTGGTGGTTTTGCCGTGGGTGCCGGCTACCGCCAGCACCCAACGCTGGTGTAACACTTCCCGTGCCAGCCATTCGGGACCGGACATATAGGGAATATTGCGGTTAAGCACCTGTTCCACTTCGGTGTTACCGCGGGACATGGCGTTGCCGATCAGCACCAGATCGGGCCGCGGTTTGAGGTTGTCAGGGTGGTAACCTTCAATCAGCTCGATTCCCTGAGCTTGCAGCTGGGTACTCATGGGCGGATAAACGCCTAGATCAGAGCCTGTCACCTTGTGCCCCAGCTCACGGGCCAATACGGCCAGGCTACCCATAAAGGTGCCGCAAATACCCAATATATGAATGTGCATGAAACCGACCGCCTCCTGATAAAAACGCTGCCAAGCGTCCCCCATACGCTGCGGTCCGTCAAGCATGCGATGCTGACCGTTTCAGTTTTACCGGTCATGAAAATTGCCGGCAATTGTCGTATCATGCGCACCATCGTCGAACCAGTGAGAGGCTTACCTGCCAGATGGCCATTAAAAACGCATTTTACGCACAATCCGGTGGCGTTACCGCCGTTATAAACGCCAGCGCCTGTGGCGTTATTCAAACCGCCCGCCGGCACCCCGACAAAATCGGCAAGGTGTACGCCGGTCGTAACGGTATTCTCGGTGCGCTGAAAGAAGAACTGATCGATACCAGTCTGGAATCTGACGACGCCATTGCCGCCCTGATGCATACCCCCGGCGGTGCTTTTGGATCCTGTCGCCACAAGCTGAAAAATATTTCCGAAAACCGCCGCGAATACGAGCGTTTAATTGAAGTGTTCCGCGCTCACGACATCGGTTATTTCTTTTATAACGGCGGTGGCGATTCCCAGGACACCGCTTACAAGGTATCGCAGATCAGCGAAAAAATGGGCTATCCCATTACCTGCATCGGTGTGCCCAAAACCGTTGATAACGATCTGCCCTTCACCGACTGCTGCCCCGGCTTTGGCTCGGTTGCCAAGTACATTGCCATCTCCACGATGGAAGCCAGCCTGGACATCAAATCCATGTGCGAGACCTCCACCAAGGTGTTCATTCTGGAGGTGATGGGCCGCCACGCTGGCTGGATTGCAGCCTCCGGCGGGCTTGCCGGTCAGGGCGAAGGCGAGCCGCCGCACATTATTCTATTCCCGGAAATCCCGTTTGATCGAGAGGCCTTCCTGGCCCGGGTGGATTTTTGCGTGAAGGAATACGGTTATTGCGTCATTGTTGCGTCCGAAGGCGCCCAATACGAAGACGGCCGCTTTCTGGCGGAAGCCGGAGCCCGCGACGCCTTTGGCCACACCCAGCTAGGTGGCGTTGCACCGGCGCTGGCAAATCTGATGAAGCAGGCTCTGGGCTACAAGTACCACTGGGCCGTAGCCGATTACCTGCAGCGCAGTGCACGCCATATCGCCTCGGCCACTGACGTAGAGCAGGCCTACACCGTTGGCAAGGCGGCAGTGGAAATGGCCATTGCCGGCAAGCAGGCGCTGATGCCCATCATCGTTCGCGAGCAAGCCAAGCCTTATCGCTGGAGAGTGGGCGAGGCACCGCTGAGCGAAGTGGCTAACCAGGAAAAGAAAATGCCCATTCACTACATCACCGATGATGGCTTTGGCATTACCCAGGACTGCCGTGACTACCTGAGCCCGCTGATTCAAGGCGAAAGTTTTCCACCTTTTGAAAACGGCTTGCCAAAAGTAGCCAAACTGAAAAACCAGCTGGTAGAAAAGCGCCTTAAAACTGCATTCGAACTCTGAGACAACCCCTTCATTACTCAGTGCGGTAGCCCCCGGCTGCCGCACTGCCAGCGTCGCAGTCAAAAAAATATCCGGTGTTTGAGCGGCAGCTGCTTTATTGTATGCTGAGAACTGTCTTGGCTTTGAAGCCAGTGTTATTCCCTGGGTGCTAATGATTCATGCCGAACTCACCAAAACCCGATACCAGCTCTTATTGCATTGCTCTGCAGCCAATTTGCGACGCCAATATGGCCCACGTGGCCGACGAGCTGCTTTACCGAGCCACCTCAGGCGCGAGTTCCGCTGTTATAGAAAATGGCCTTACCGCCACTGCGCGGGCCTGCAATGCGGCCTTTTACGAAGCCGGTATAGAATCACTTTGCGGCCGTAGGCAGCTGTTTTTCAATGCCCCGCGCGAATGGCTGTTGAACCCGGCATTACTGCCGCCCAGCCCAAAGCAGGTGGTTATTGAGGTACTGGAAAGCGTAGAGGGTGACGAAGAGGTCCTTGCAGCACTGAGGCATATAAAATCCCAGGGCTACACCGTAGCACTGGATGATTTTGTACTGACCGACTCCACCCAACCGCTTTTGGACCTGGCCGACATTATCAAACTGGACATGCTGGAGCAGCCTCCTACCAGAAAGCAGGTAGAACACTACCTGGCTCGCGGCATCACCCTGCTGGCCGAAAAGGTGGAAACCAAAAAAGAGTTTGATCAGGCCAAGGCCATTGGATTTACTCTTTTTCAGGGTTACTTTTACGCCCATCCGGAGACCCGTCAATCCACCGCCTTCAAGCGCGGGCGCAATCAATCGGCACAACTTCGCCTTCTGGGCGAATTACAAAAACCCGAAGCGGACTACAACGAACTGGAGCGGTTGCTGGTGCAGGAACCCCAGCTGGGGGTGCAAATGCTGCGTACAGTGAATTCGGCAAGCTACAATCTGTCTCAGAAAATCGTTAGTTTGCGCCAGGCCCTGGGACTTCTGGGGCTGAACCGCCTTCGTAATCTGGTCACCATGCTGGTACTGGCTCATGACGACCCGTGCAACATGTTGCTATTGCCACAGGCGCTGACCCGTGCAGCCATGTGCGCACGGCTGGCCGCACGAGACTGCAAGGAGAACAAAGAGCCCGCATTCATGGTGGGCTTGCTGTCGATGGTTGATGTGCTGCTCGGCCAAAAGTTGGAGCTGTTGTGTGACCATATCGCCCTTGCTCCAAATATCAGGCAAGCTCTGCTTGCTCACAAGGGCCCTCTCGGCAAGACCCTTCATTTGGTAAAAGCCTTTGAGAAGGGCCGCCTGAAAAATGCCAGTGACGAAACGGTCACCACACTTAACCAATATTTTCTGGAAAGTCGGATCTGGACCAATCAGGTTCTGGATGGAATGGACAAATAGACGCGATTAATGCTCGGCTGTTTCTTGCTGGCGTACAAAAGCGGAGAATTCATCATAACCGCCAATGTGTTGTTCACCCACGAAGATCTGCGGCACAGTATGAACAGGCTTGCCGATTTTCTGAGCAATGTCCGCCTTGGTAATGTCTTCTTCAATCATGTCGACCCATTTGAACTCGAAACCGCGAGCTTCGCACAGACGAATGGCCCCTACGCAGAAACCACAGCTGGTACGACCGAAAATTGTAACCTTTTCCATAACTCGCTCCCGTTATCAATGCTTGCCTGTTCGTTTGACGGCTATTAGCTTGGTGAATGTTGGGTGTGTATCTAAGGATATGATGGCATGGCTGCCAGGGAATGAAAATTGACTGTTTGAATAGACGCGATAGTCTAGTATCAGGTTTAGCCAGCTATGCTGTAGGCCAGGGCTGAGCCAATCAATCCTCAACCGGAGAACCCGTGGTATACCTGACCCTGTTCGCCACTGCTTTTGCCGCTGCTACGCTGCTGCCCGCGTATTCGGAAATCCTTCTGGGCACCCTTCTGGCCCAGGGCTATGGGCCATTCTGGTTGTGGTTTGCGGCCACAACCGGAAATACACTGGGATCTGTGGTGAACGGAATCATCGGGCGCCAAGTGGATCGATTCAAGCACAAGCGCTGGTTTCCGATGACCGAAGTGCAGCTGCACAATGCGCGCAACCGCTTTAACCGCTTTGGCCAATGGTCGTTACTGATGGGCTGGCTACCGATTGGCGGCGACGCGCTTACGCTAGTCGGCGGTATTATGCGCGTGCCCTGGCTGAACTTTGTCATTCTGGTCGGCATCGGCAAGGGTCTGCGCTATGCCATTGTGATGTGGCTGGTACTCAGTGCCTACGGTCCCGAAATCGAGTCGCTGGTGTCTGGTTTAGTGCTCTCGGGATAAAGATAACGCCGTAGCATTGGCTCGCCGTTGAACTCTGACTGCAAAACGGCAATAAACGTGTAAACCCCGATCAACTTGCGATTCAGAAACACGAATTCTTTTGGTGGCACGCGAAAGTAACGACTAATGGCAGAACGAGCGGCCTGGCGCGCTACTCTTGAAGGCAGGTCGCTTTGTTTCCAGCGATACTGGCCTGCGCTGTTCACAGCCTCGGCTGGCCATTCGCTGGGGTCGCCAATCAACGGCTCCAACACTGACATACACACCCGACCAAAGGTTTCCAGAACCTCAGTGGGCCAGTCACGGCTCATAAACCGGAGCTGCACGCCGCCATCGATTACCGCGTCCAGATCGCTTTCATAGGAGGCACGAATCATCTGGATTACCGGCTGTAGAAACTCATCGCTATAGCGCTGCACCGCGCCAAAATCCAGCAGCACAATACGATCGTGGTCTGCTTCTGCGCCCGGCTCCCCGGCCAAGCGAATGCGATAGTTGCCAAAGTTCGGGTCGGTCTGAATTTCGCCCCAGTCAAACAACTCGCGAAAGAACAGCTCCAGCGCGGACTTACCCAGCTCACTGCGGCGCTCCAAAGAGATTCCGGCAACCGTGGGCGAGTTAACCGAGTGACCGCGCTCATAAGTGGAGGCAATCACCTGGGCGCTGGAGTATTCCGGCAGCACCCGCGGCACAATGAAACGCGGATCGTCTAGCAGCATTTGACGAAAACGTTCAGTGGTGTCGGCTTCCAGGCGGTAATCCACCTCGCGGTGCATCATGACCCGCACTTCGTCCAGCCAGTCGTCGAATTCCGGGCCAAAATTAACTAAACGGGCCATTTTCAGCATCTTGGCGACGGAGTTCAGATCGCTGTCGACCGCATCCCCCACACCGGGATACTGCACTTTCAGCACCAGTTCCAGGCCATCACTCAGGCGCCGGGCGCGATGAACCTGGCCCAGTGAAGCGGCGCCAATAGGCTGATGCTCAATGTCCAGCTGCGCCAGGCGCTCATTGCCCAATTCCGATTGCAGCACGCGCTCAATGGCCGGCCACGCCAAAGACGTGGTCTGATCTTCCAGCGTGTGCAGGGCTTCGGTGACTTCATCGGGCAGAAAATGCTCGCCGTACAAGGCCATCACCTGACCAATCTTGACCACGCTGCCTTTTAGCTGGCCCAGCTCGTTCACCAGAAAGCGAGCCTGGGACGACATCATGGCTTTGTGACGTTGTTCGCGGCGCTCCTTACCACCCAGCCAATTGGTCGCCATGTGGGAAGCCATGCGGGTGCCGGCAAACAGACCGGCACGGGTGAGGCTTAGCCTGCGTTCGAAGCTGCCGGTTTTTATGCGTGAGACAGAGTTGTCTGATCCCTTTTTTGCCATAAATACTCTCCAGCCCTAAATCTCTCCAGCTTAAATGCTCTTTAACTTAAAGACTCTTTAACTCAAATATTCACGAACTTAAACTTTTTTAGCCCGGCATTGCCACATCTTGACGCAGATTTACCAGCTCTGCTGCCAGCTTACCGAGCCCTCGCCTGCCAGGCTATGGCCCAGAGCAGCCACCAGATGTTCGGCAAGCTGCCGCTCTATTTGTGCAAATGTGGCGTGCTGCGCAAAGTCCTGAACCTGGCACATGGCCATACCGGCATAGCCACACGGATTGATTCGCGCGAAAGGTTCCATGTCCATGGCAACATTCAACGCCAGGCCGTGAAATGAACAACCACGCCGCACACGCAAACCCAGCGAGGCGATTTTCGCGCCATCCACATAAACCCCCGGCGCATCGGCCCGCGGCGCGGCGCTTATACCCAAAGGTGCGAGAGTGTATACGATGGACTGTTCAATATGGCTGACCAACGCGCGAATACCCAAGGCACTGCGAGTCAGGTCAATCAACAGATAAATGACCAATTGGCCGGGGCCGTGGTAGGTCACCTGACCACCCCGGTCTACCTGAACCACCGGTATATCACCGGGCGCCAGAATATGCTCGGCCTTACCGGCCTGCCCCTGGGTATAAACCGGCGGGTGCTGCAGGCACCAGAGCTCGTCAGCGCTGTTTTTATCACGGCTGGCGGTGAATGCCTGCATGGCATGCCAGGTTTTCAGGTAGGGCTGCTCACCCAATGAGCGCACAATCAGTTGGCTCACGGTTACAACACCATGTGCACACGGCCGCTGGCTTTAAGCTCGTTAAAAAGCGCCTGCAGTTGTGGCTCCCCGGTTGCAACCATGGTCAGCCGCACCGAGCAGAAACGGCCGTTGCGGCTGTCGTTTACAGTCACGGTGCTGGCATCTGGCCTCGGTGCATGGCGCTCAACCACTGCCAGCACAAACTCCCTGAAATCCGGGGCTGCATTACCAATCACTTTGATCGCGTAATCGCAGGGGAATTCGATTTTTGGCGCTTTTTCGTCACTCATCTTGCTGTCCGGCTATAGGGTTATGGCTTACTGAAAAAACTTCACAAAAAACAGTTTTACCGCGTCCCAGATACGCTTGAAAAACCCGCCCTCAGGCACATCTACCAGCGCCAACACGGGCTGATCTACAAGCACTTCGCCCTGAAACGAAACCTTGATGCGGCCCAGTTCATCGCCAGCACTGACCGGTGCTTTAACCACTGAATCCAGGTCTATGACAGATTCCAGCTGATTGCGGGCACTGCGGGAAATGGTGACATAAACATCTTCAAGCACCCCAACCGGCAAGGTGTTGGCAGCACCACCCCAAACCGGCGACTGGATCAGTTCCTGGCCTGCACTGAACAGGCGCTCGCTCTGATAGTAACGGAAGCCGTAGTTCAGCATTTTCTGCACTTCCTGTGAGCGCGACTCCGCACTGCGAGCGCCCATCACCACCGCTATAAAACGGGTGTCATCGCGTTTTGCCGAGGCAACCAGACAATATCCGGCCTCTTCGGTGTGTCCGGTTTTCAGCCCGTCTACGCTGTTGTCACGCCACAACAAGCTGTTGCGATTTGGCTGCCGGATGTTGTTGAAAGTGAACTGCTTTTCGGCGTACATCGGATAGGTTTCAGGGTAGTCGTTGATAGTGGCCTGAGCCAAAAGAGCCAAGTCTTGAGCGGTTGAATAGTGGTTGGGTGACGGCAATCCGGTGGCGTTCTCGAAATTGGTATTGGTCATGCCCAAGAGTTCAGCCTGCTGATTCATGATGTCGACAAACGCACCCTCGCTGCCGGCAACAAATTCCGCCAAAGCCACAGAGGCGTCGTTACCGGATTGAATCACCACTCCACGTAACAAATCTTCTACCGATACGCTGGTGCCCTCACGCACAAAGGTACGGGAACCTCCGGTTTGCCAGGCAGTAACGCTGATGGGCACCATGTCGCCCATGGCAATGCGGCCTTCATCCAGCTCGCGCTCAACAATGTAGGCAGTCATCATTTTAGTCAGGCTGGCAGGCGGCAGGCGCTCGCTGCTGTTGTTTGCCATAATGAAGTGCCCGCTTTTGGGCTCCATCAACACGTAGGAACTGCCGGCAATCTGCGGCGGCGCCGGTATCAGTACGGTCTGGGCCAGTGCGTTGCCAGCGACGACCAGCAACAGTGTGTACACAAAAAAAGCGGAACGGAACAGAGATATAAAAGCCATGGTTTTTTTCATTTATCGGTCAGTGTATGGATAGGATTTACCGGCGGCTCTTCTGCCTAGATAAGCCAGCGCGAATCGGTCAGCGAGCGTCCGTCAGCAAAATGGTTTGATTGAAGCCGTGGGTCTGCAGCAACTGCTGGGCTTGCAGGGCGCTCTGTTCATTGTTGAAAGGGCCGGCCTGAACGCGGTGAAAACGCCCGCTACCGGTGTCAGCCACTTTAACCCGCATGGGTGTCTGCATCTGGTCTTGAACCTTTCGTATCAGATTTTTTGCCGCAACGTTGCTGGAGAATGACGCCAACTGCACGAATACTCCTTGAGCTGCAGACGCGACGGCTGTTGCGCTATCCGGACGTTCTGCCGGAGCCGGAGCCGGAGCCGGCCCCGCCGCCACCACAGGTTCACGCTGAGGTTCTGGGCCCTTGGGCTTTGATTGCACAGCCACCGCTTGCGACCTGGCAGCTCCACCAAACGGTTTATTGGCCAAGAACATGGCGCCGTCCGGGCTAACCGTTATCGCTGCCACTTCTACCTTTGCGACACCCTGGCCCTGGTAACCCAGCCGTTTGGCTGCAGCGTAAGACAAATCAATCATCCGGTCGCCATGAAAAGGACCGCGGTCGTTTACCCGCACAATTACCGAGCGGCCGTTGGCAAGGTTGGTCACCCGCGCGTAGCTGGGAATGCGCAGTGACTTGTGGGCGGCGGTCATCTGGTACATATCGAACACTTCGCCGTTAGAGGTTTTGTGGCCGTGAAACTTTTCACCGTACCAGCTTGCCATGCCTTCGGCCACATACCCGTCGTTGTCGTCCATCACGCTGTATTGTTTGCCCCACACGGTGTAAGACGATTTGTTGCCCGCCCGCCGCGGCTCTTCAAAGCGCGGTTGCGCATCTTTTAGCCCGGAGGCGTCAAAGTTGCCGTCAGGCGCGCGATCCTGGCGGATCGTATAACGGCCGGAATGATCTTTTTCCGGGGGCGCAGAAGCACAGCCGACCAGCATGGCCAGAGCTCCCGCCAACACGACCCACAGGGCAGACTTGATGATCACAGTGGGATATCCCCCATAATTGAAAACCGCAAAAGCGGGCAAGGCCCCATTCTAACGGCTGCGGCTGGCACTACGCCATTACCGGGCAGCCATGGTTGCGATCCGGAACTGTTCACGAACAGATCATGCGGCGGTGGGTGTGAATCGACATCAACACCCCGAAGGCCGCCATAAGGGTAACCCCGGAGGTACCGCCGTAACTGACCAGGGGCAGCGGCACGCCGACCACAGGCAGCATTCCGCTGACCATACCAATATTGACAAAAATATAAATGAAAAACGTCATGGTCAATGCACCTGCCAGCAAGCGACTAAAGGAATCCTGGGCAGAAACTGCGATGTGAAGGCAGCGCAGAACAATCAGAAAATACACGGTTAGCAAAACCAGCATGCCGACAAAGCCAAACTCTTCCGCCAGCACCGCCACAATGAAGTCGGTGTGGCTTTCGGGCAGAAATTCCAGACGCGACTGGGTGCCGTGTAGCCAGCCCTTGCCATCGTAGCCACCGGAACCGATAGCGGTTTTAGACTGGATGATATTCCAGCCTGCCCCCAACGGGTCACTTTGCGGATCCAGCATGGTCAGCACCCGCTGTTTTTGATAATCGCGCATGCCGTACATCCACATCACCGGCGCCGACACCGATACCAACGCAAAAAATGCCGCAATGAGCTTCCAGCTGATACCGGCAAAAAACACCACGAAAATACCCGCCATGCCGACCAGCAGGGAGGTGCCCAAATCAGGCTGTTTGACGATCATCACCATAGGCACCAGCACGATGGCCATACCCACCGCCAGATGACGCAAGCGTGGCGGCAGATAGTGACGCGACAGATACCAGGCGGCCATCATCGGCACCACCAGCTTCATGTATTCCGAAGGTTGGAACCTGGGCAAGCCGGGAACCGCCAGCCAGCGCTGAGCGCCCTTGGCACCAACGCCCACCAGCAGCACAGCCACCAGAGCCACCAGACCGAGGGAGTAAAACAGCGGTGCCCAGCGGCGAAACACGGCGGGGTCAAGCTGGGCCAGCACTACCATTGCGACGAAGGCAATTCCCAGACGAATACCCTGGCCTTAACAACGTCTATATTGCGGTCGGCACCGCTGTAAAGCACAAAAAGGCCGCCACCCATCAGCATCAGCAGCAACACCAGCAGAATGGGGTCCAGATGCACCGTAGCCCAGAAACCGCGGGGGTTTCCCAAGGAGCTGCTGTCGGTGCCGTGCAATATATCCCGATTGGCCATCAGCGAGGGCCCTCGACATTGGCGATGTCTGCGGCGGCGCTGCCCTCTCTATCACCCCCGCCTTCGCCGAATTCCAACAGCCAGGCGTCAAACAGGGCGCGCGCCATCGGCGCAGCGGTACTGCTGCCGCCACCGCCGTTTTCCACAATCACCGACACAGCAATCTGCGGATTATCTACCGGCGCAAAACCAACAAACAGCGCGTGATCGCGCAGCCGCTCTCTCACTTCCTCCGCATCGTACTCTTCATCTTCAGCTAAGGAAAAAACCTGGGCTGTGCCGGTTTTACCAGCCATTCGGTAGCTAGCGTTTGCACCAGCGGCTCGGGCGGTTCCGCGCGCGCCGTGCATCACATCGGCCATGGCCTCCACTACAAACTCCCAGTCATCCGGATTCTTTAGCGTTAACGGCGCGTGATTTTGCTCCGGCAAAAAACTCGTGAGATCGTTGTTGCCGTCAATACTTTTTAGCAGCCGCGGCTCTACCCAATAACCACGGTCGGCAATCAGCGCTGTGGCTGTTGCCAACTGCAAGGGCGTGGCCAACATAAAACCTTGGCCGATACCCAAATTAACCGTGTCACCGGGGTACCAGGGCTCCTGGCGGGCGCCCTGTTTCCATTCCTTCGAAGGCAGCAGGCCACTCAGCGCCCCCGCCACGTCCAGCGCGGCGTCTTCACCGAATCCAAATCGAGAAAGATAGTGGTGAATGGTATCAACCCCCATGTCCACCGCGATTTCGTAAAAATACACATCGCAGGATTGGGTTATGGCCAGGTCAAGGTCAACCCACCCATGCCCTGAACGTTTCCAGTCCCGATAGCGCCGTCCAGACGAGTTCAACTGGAAATAACCTGGATCCCACACCCGGCGTGTGCGATTTGTTGCACCGCTATCCAGTGCCGCAATCGCCAGCATCGGTTTCAGAGTAGAGCCAGGGGGGTACTGCCCACGAAGGGCGCGGTTAAACAAAGGTTTATCGCGGCTTTCACTCAGTTCGCGATAGTCTTCTACGCTGATGCCGGTCACAAACTGGTTGGCGTCAAACCCCGGTACACTGGCCAACGCCAGAATACCGCCTGTTGCCGGTTCAATCGCCACAATGGCTCCGCGCCGACCGTCAAGCAGCTTGTGGGCCAGCTTCTGTAAGCGCAAATCCAGATGCAGCTGAATATTTTCACCGGGCACCGGATTTTTGCGCTCCAACACCCTAAGGGTGCGGCCACGAGCGTTGGTTTCAACATGCTGGTAGCCAACCTTGCCGTGCAGCTGCTGCTCGTAAAAACGCTCAATTCCAGATTTTCCGATGTAATTAGTACCGGCGTAGTTAACCGGATCAATACGCTGCAACTCACTTTGATTAATGCGCCCCACGAAGCCCAAGGCATGGGCGGTCAATTCGCTGTGGGGGTAGTAACGCACCAGCTCGGCCTGCACTGCTACGCCCGGTAACTCATGGCGCAGCACCGCTAGCCGGGCGATTTCCTCTTCATTAAGATCATAACGCAGAGGCAGTTCCTGAAACGGACGGCGGCGCTCTTTCAAGCGGCGCTGAAAGCGTTCAAGGTCTTCATCGGAAATGGACAGAATGGTTTGCAGGCGCGCCAGGGTAGCGCTCATATCAGTAATGCGCTCGGGCACCAGAGTCACGCTGAACACCGGGCGATTTTCCGCCAGCAGCACGCGGTTGCGATCGTATACCAACCCCCGGGGCGGGGGCACCGACTGCACCTGAACCCGGTTCTTGTCTGATAGCGTGGTGTAAATCTCGTGTTCTACCACCTGCAACTGGTACAGGCGCGCAATCAACGCCCCCGTTAGCAGCACCACAATAATCAGCATGACCAGGGTGCGGCGCTGGAACAAACGGCGTTCAGCGGCTATGTTCTTGAATTCACCCCAAGGCATGAAGCACTCCCATCGTGCGCCTTACGCCCGGTGGTAAGGATGGTTGCGGGTAATGGACCAGGCCCGGTATAGCTGCTCCGCCAACACAATGCGTACCAACGGGTGAGGCAGAGTCAGCGACGATAAAGACCATTGTTGGTCAGCGCGCTGACGACAGGCGTCAGCGAGCCCGTCCGGCCCACCCACCAGAAAGTTGACGTCGCGGCCATCCTGTTGCCAGTTTTCCAGTTGCGCAGCCAACTTTTCGGTCGACCAGGGCCGCCCTTCCACTTCCAGCGCTACCACCCGGTCTTTCGGTTGGGTAGCAGCAAGAATGGCATCGCTTTCGCGCTGCATAAGTCTGGGGATGTCCGGGTTTTTACCCCGGTGTGCCATGGCGATTTCGACCAGTTCCAGAGATAACTCCGGAGGCATGCGACGCGCGTAATCCAGGTAACCGGCACTGACCCAGTCTGGCATTTTTTGCCCCACGCAGATCAGACGTAAACGCATGGTTATTCGCCGCCCGCGAGACCAAAATCAGGTGCCGGAGCGTCACGCCAGAATCGTTCCAAATCGTAGAATTCGCGCGCCGCCGGCATCATCACATGCACCACAACATCACCCAAATCCACCAGTATCCAGTCGCTGCCGCCAGCGCCTTCTAAATGATCAACCCGAACACCCTGCTCTTTTGCGTCAACGACGACCGAATTGGCCAACGCTTTCAAGTGTCGGTTGGACGTGCCAGACGCCAAAACCATGAAGTCGGTGACACTGGTGCGCTCGCGCACATCAATGACACTTAAATCCTGGGCTTTTACATCTTCCAGCGCGTTTACTACCAGATCTTTCAGTTGTTCGGCCTGCATAATCACCCTGTTGCCCGGGCTCTGGCCAGAATGGCCGCCCGAAAAGTCGCTATTAACGCGATTGTAGCACTAAAGTTCCACCGCAGGGCAGGCACCATAGAGCCCTTGCCGGTGAATTTCTGCCAGCGCTTGCCAAGGAAGCAGGTAGCGCGCGGAGTGACCCGCCGCCAGACGCTGGCGAATGGCGGTCGCAGAAATATCCAGCAAGGGCGGCGAAAACATTACAATTCGGCCACACGGCAAGTTTTTCAGCTCTTCGCCCTGTTCAAGATAATGCTTCGACAGCAAAGAGGCCGGCACTCCCTGTGGGTCCAACGCCGGCCCGGGGCGGCTGACCACCACAATGTGCGCCAGCGCCAGAATTTCCTGCCACTGGCGCCAGCGATCAAAACCGGCAAACGCGTCGGTACCCACGGCCATCACCAGTGGGCAATCCGGGCCCAATTCGGCGCGCAGTTGGCGCAGGGTGTCGGCGGTAAAGGATTTACCGCCGCGATCTAACTCGCGTGAGTCAATTGCCAACGCCGGCTCACCCGCAATCGCCAACTGCAAAAGCCGAAGTCGCTGATCGGCGGTTGCGCCCGTCGCGCCACGGTGCGGAGGAGTATAGCTGGGTACCAGGTGCACCTGAGCCACCCCAAGATAATCCTTGAGCTCGAGGCCCAGGCGCAGGTGGCCGTGGTGCACTGGGTCAAAGGTACCGCCATAAATTACGTGCATGCGCTAAACCCGGATATGGCCGTCACCGAACACCACGTATTTTTGCGACGTCAGGCCCTCCAGACCCACCGGCCCGCGGGCGTGGATTTTGTCAGTGGAAATTCCGATTTCCGCACCCAGACCGTATTCAAAGCCATCGGCAAAGCGGGTGGAGGCATTCACCATCACCGAGCTGGAATCCACTTCGGTAAGAAAACGCCGGGCGCGGGTGTAATTTTCGGTGATAATACTGTCGGTGTGCTGGGAGCTGAACTGACTGATATGAGCAATAGCGCCGTCCAGACCATCCACCACCTTCACCGCTAGAATAGGGGCCAGGTATTCTGCTTCCCAGTCGGCTTCTGTTGCCGGCGTCATCTCGCTGACAATCTCCCGGCTGCGCTCGCAGCCGCGTAGCTCTACGCCTTTTTCTACGAACGCAGCGTTCAGCAGCGGCAGCATATCGGCGGCAATTTCCTCATCCACCAAAAGCGTTTCCATAGTGTTGCAGGTGCCGTAGCGCTGGGTTTTGGCGTTCACCGCCACCGCCAGCGCCTTTTCTGGATCGGCGTGACTGTCGATATAAACGTGACAGACGCCATCAAGGTGCTTTATGACCGGAACCCGGGCGTCACGGCTGACGCGCTCAATCAGACCTTTGCCACCACGCGGCACGATAACGTCAACGTACTGCGGCATGGTGATCAGTTCGCCCACTGCGGCGCGGTCGGCGGTGGCAATAATCTGAACAGCCGTTTCCGGCAGCCCGGCTTGAGCTAGCCCACTGGCAATGCAGCGCGCAATCGCCTGATTGGAGTGAATGGACTCAGAGCCGCCGCGCAATATGGCGGCATTACCAGACTTCAGACAGAGGCTGGCCGCTTCAACGGTCACATTCGGGCGTGACTCATAAATAATCCCGATAACGCCCAGCGGCACACGCATTTTGCCCACCTGAATGCCCGAAGGCCTGTAGGCCATGTCGGTTATCACGCCAATCGGGTCTGCCAGGCCGGCCACCTGCAGTAGCCCTTCAATCATGGCGTCTACCCGCACCGGCGTCAGTTCCAGGCGGTCCAGCATGGCGCTGTCCAGACCGCTGGCCCTGGCCGCAGAAAGATCCTGTTGATTGGCCTGAGCCAGTTCGTCGCGGGCGGCGTCCAGGGCCTGAGCCATAGCCAGCAGCGCCTGATTACGAACCGCTGTGGTTGATCGGGCAACGTGTTTCGCTGCTGCACGGGCCTGGGCACCCACTCCATTCATGTATGCTGCAATGTCCATCCGCTTGTTACCTTTGAATTCTGATGTCGCTAGTACCCTTAACTTTACCTGTCTGCATTCAAGTACGCACCCCAAACAACCAGTATACTCGTGCCTTGAACTCCGAAAACCGATCGCCACTAAAAGGAACGCGAACATGGCCACGATGGCCAGCCCTGTGCTGTTAAAACCCCTTGCCCACAGTGCATTTATTGCAGCTGCGGTTATGGCTGCGCTCTGCGCGCTGGCAGGTGAGCCGTTGCTGGCTGCCTGCGCTGCAACGGTTGGCGGCATTGTGGTGTGCAGCCCAACGTTCCGGAAACGCCATGGCGCTGCGCCCTGGCCTGGCCTGCGCGCCGGATTTTTTATTATTCTGGTGCTCTTGGTGGCCACCGCCGCATTAACAGACCGGTGGTTTATAAGTTACTGGGTCTATGGTCTGCCACTATTGGCCTATCTTGTAGTACCGCAGCGCGGGGCATGGATTGCCATTCTTGCGGTGGTCGCCATCGCCCTATTTATGGTGTACCAAGCCAGCGGCATTGCCCAGCGCCATCAGATAATCGGCGCCTTTTTTCTGACCCTGCTGCTAAGCCTTATGCTGATATTTCTACTGGAGTTCAAACGCCGCCAGCTAATGCCCCTTCGACGCACCGACGAGCTGACCAACGCCGCCAGCCAGCAACACCTGACCGCCGATTTGAATAAAGAGATTCAACGCAGCGAGCGTGAAGGCACTACCCTGTCAGTCATCATGCTGGCACTAAAACCCAGCAACGATGCAGAGCCGGCGGGCGCTGATTCGCGTTCGATTCTGCCGCAAATCGGGCGCTATTTGCACAGCCACATCCGCGACTTTGACGCTTACTATCGCGTTGCAGACCTTCAGTTTCTGATCATTCTTCCCGGTATTACCAGCCCCCAGGCCTCGCGGCAGGCCGAGGCTTTGCGCCAAGGCGTGCAACAACTGTTAACCAGCCATCAACTGGCCATGACACTCAGCACCGGCGCCGCCGGACTCAACATCGGCGATGACGCCAACAGCCTGCAACGCAGCGTCACAGGCGCGTTACGCAGGGCCCAGCAACACACCGGTAATGACAGCCAGACCTTCAACGGGCGGAACCAGGAGCCAAAGGCATGACCGAAACCCGGCTGCGCACCCGCACTTATGGCACAGCGTATCTGCTAACCGCCCTATTCTTACTGATGCTGGGCCTGCTAAATCTGCGTTACGGCTTTTATGGGCTGTTTTTTGTCGCCCTGGCCATGGCCGTGCTGGCCGCAGCGGGCCTGGCCTACACCATCATGAACAGGCGCCAGCAATTAGCCGCAAAAGGTCATTTTATTGTTCTGTGCACCCTCAACGGTGCCGTGCTGGCGACCAGCGCTGCCAGTCAGAGCCCGGTTGCCGGCCACTGGGCAATGCCGTTGCTGGCGCTGAACTTACTCATTCTGCCTGCGCGCAAAGGGCTGGGCCTGTCGCTGTTATTGCTGGTGCTGATGACACTGCTGTTAATGCTGAAAGCCGACACCACAGAAGCCCTGGCGGCTTTCGGTGGCATGGCCATGCTACTTGGAACCGGTGCGCTGGCCGTGCGGCGCTACAGTACCATGGCACAATCTGCGGATGACCTGACCCTTATTGACCCGCTGACGGGAGCTCACCACGGCCGGTTTCTGGACGAAAATCTGCAGCAGGAAATTAGCCGGGCCAAGGTAACCGGACATCCATTGTCAGTGATTGCACTGGATATAGATCACGCTGATGAAGTGACGACCCTGCATGGCAACGACACTCTGCCTGCTCTGCAGCGGCAAATTATTCAGCAGCTGTTCGAAATCATTCGTGCAGGCGACACTCTTTATACCCTTAGCGAATCAAATCTGTTCCTGATTTTGCCATTCACCCCGGAGGAAGGCGCGCGGGTGATCGCCGAGCGCATTCGTCGCACTATCGCCGAACGGTCTTGGCTGCCGGTCGAAAGCAGCAGCGTCAGTATAGGCTGCACCACACGCATGCCGGCTGATAGCGAAAGCAATACCTTAAGACAAAGAGCCCATAACGGCGCCAGCCAGGCCCGTAAAACGGGCGGGAACAGTGTACGGTTTGCGCCCGGACCCTTAGCCTTATAATGCCGGGCTGGCTGGGCGAGTTTAGTGCTGTAGTGGCTGCAAATCCGGGCTGGTTGAGCGCCGCGCTGTTTACCACAGCCCTGGTGGAGTCTCTGGCGGTTGCCGGTCTGCTGGTGCCCGGCGTGGCCATTCTTTTTGCGTTGACCGCCTTGGCCGGACAGACCGGCATGGCATTGGGCGAGGCCCTTTTCTGGGTATTTTTTGGCGCCATTGTCGGCGACACACTGAGCTTTGCTCTGGGGCGCCTGCTGACAGGAAGGCTTAACAATGTCTGGCCCATGAGCCGCTACCCGGCCATTGTGGCCCGCGGAGAAGCTTTTTTTTACCGGCACGGCGGCTTTAGCATTGTGGCGGGGCGCTTTATTGGCCCGATCAGGCCCATCATCCCCCTGGTTGCTGGCGCGCTCTGGATGCCCTGGTACCGTTTTTTTGCCTTCAATATCAGCTCGGCTGTTGCATGGGCACCCGTTTATGTATTGCCGGGATTTCTGGTTGGCAGCGCCCTTACGTCGGAGTTACGGCCACCGCCCCACGTCTATGCCGTTAGCCTGGTCAGCGTGGGTGTTCTGTTGCTGGTGTATCTGGTGTTGTTTCGCGCCCACCTGGGCCTGACGGGCCGCGGCCGCGTGTATCGGTATCTTGAGCAGATTATGCAAAACTATCGCACCAGTCACCGATTCTGGCATCTTTACAGCAAACAACGCCCAACTAATCAGGGCGAATTTCCGCTGGCGTCTCTTATTCTGGGCCTGGGCAGTGCCAGTTTGTTTGTGTTGTGGGGCCAGCTGGCGGTGTTTACCGATGCTCTGCGACCTTTTGATCAAGCAGCACTGGAATGGTTTACGGCCTGGCGCCAACCGCTGCTGGATATACCCGCGGTTGCGATTACATCGCTAGGCGACCCGGCGGTTTTACTGGTCGCCTCAGCACTTGCCTGCCTGACTCTGACGTTTCGCGGTTTTTACGCCGGCGCCCTGCATTGCCTGGCCGCCGGTGTGCTGACCACTGTTCTGGTGTGGGCACTGAAAAACGGTTTTGCTGCTGCACGACCGGAGATGGTGTTTGCACCGCCGCAATCCGGTTCGTTTCCCAGCGCCCATACCGCCGGCATTACGGTGCTGGTGACCCTTGCGGCTGGTTTTATTGCAGCTGAAGCCAGCGCCCGCAAACGCTGGCAGATATATGTGCTGGCATCGCTACCGCTGCTTCCGGTGGCGTTAAGTCGGCTTTACCTGGGCGTTCACTGGTTCAGCGATATTGTGGGTGGCTTGTTGCTGGGGTTGGCGATTACGGGTCTGGTGCGCGCAAGCTACAGTCGCTATGACCGCATTGCGCTCTACCCAGACAGCACAACCGCTGCAGCTTTAACGGCCTGGTTCGTATTTTGCGGAGGCTATCTTTACTTGCGCTGGCCTCAGGCGCTGGCCGACTACGCGCCGGCCATCAGCTGAGTGTGCCTATCGGATTGCCAGCAGCTGTTTTACTTCATCCACACGGCTGCGGGCGCGGGTTAACAGATCCAGGCTGCGCGACGCATTCAGCTCCAGCCCGCCCAGGCGGCTGTATGCGGGCAGCTGATCAAAACGTGGCAGCCCCTCGCTCTGGCCAGAACCAATCATGGCGTGCATTTGCGCCACAATCACTACGTCTACCAGCTGCGGTTGCGGCTGATCGCTGGCATAGCCCCAGTCCTGAGCGTGGCGGGTCGCTTCTAGAAACGGTGCCGGAAACGCCCAGTTTTCCAGCACCGCGGTGCCAGTATCTGCGCGCAGCTCGGCGATGACTGCCAGTAAGCGATCTTCGTCATTAAACAAATGGGGATGATACTCGGCGTGCACCAGTATTGGCACCACGCCAATGTCGTGCAGCAGCCCGGCAAGCATGGCCTCCTCCGGATTGATTTTGGTCGCTTCATCAGCCAGCACCCAGCACAGCGCTGCCATCTCGCGGGAGTGCTGCCATAAACGCTCCATGTGTTTCTGCAGCACCGGCTGACGGCTCTTGAACACGTCACGCATGGCGAATACGGTCACTAGCTGACGGGTTGTTTTCATACCCAGACGCACCACTGTTTCGCGTACATTACGGACATCGTTAAAACCGCGATAAAGAGGGCTATTGCAGGCTCGCACCAGCTTTGCAGACATCGCCGGATCTGCCGATATAGCCATAGCAACCTGATCTACCCCAGTATCCTCTCGGTCTACCAGACGCCGCACTTTCCAGGCTACATCCGGCACGCTGGGCAGCTGAACCTGATTCGAGCGCAGCTCGGCATGGAATTCCATCAACAGCTGTTGCTGTTCGCTGCTGGCCTGGTCGCCATCACTGGCGTGCATTTCCACCTGGTTCACGGGCGCACGGCCCAGCATCTGCGCCAGAACATCCTGAGCGATGACCAAAAACTCACAGGGCTTTATCGCTTTCACGTCGTACATGCGCGGCTGCAAACGGGCGATGGGATTCTGCGCACGTTCGCTGCCGGCAGCGATGCGGCCGTGGCGACCGTCTTCGGACGTCAGCTCTACTTCTCCGGCCAACAGAAAAAACTCTTGGCCGTCACGGGCGCCGCGTTTCATGATGCTCTTACCGGCTTTAAACAGACAACGTTCGGCACGGCTAGCCAGCAGCACCAGCTGATCATCGGTTAGCCTGTTTAAAGGCTGGAAAGCTTTCAGCTGACGAAGTGACAGGCTTTCCTGACCTCCCATGAAGGTACTCCTCTGGCGCGTAATTTCTAAATAAAGGCGGTCTTATTACAGAGTGTAACCAGCGGTGCGCAAAACAACCATGCACAAGCGGCGGAAACCAGCATTCATTAACCGCGAAAATCGGTTGTTTCGACCAATCCTGAAAGCTTAAGCATTGCGTTAATGGTTAGCTGGGTTTGGTATTATCCGTTTCTACCGGCGTATCAGCTTTGCCTGAATTTTTAACCTCGCCGTCGCGTAACCACGCCTGGGTAATGGGCGATTCCTGGCTGAACTCGCGAATAAAGATACCCCAAAAAGCGTTAAACAGCGCCGCCACGAGAGGACCCATAACAAAGCCGTTGATACCAAACATTGCGAGGCCGCCCAAGGTAGACAGCAACACAATGTAATCTGGCAGTTTGGTGTCGCGCCCAACCAGAATCGGACGTAATACGTTATCGGCAAGACCAATCACCACAACTCCGAAAGCGGTCAATATCAACGCTTGAACCACATCGCCTATGGCAGCCAAGTAAATAGCGGCAGGCACCCACACCAGTGCCGCACCCACCGCCGGTAACAACGACACAATGGCCATCACCACACCCCAAAGAAGCGCGCCCTGAATACCCAGAATCCAAAAAATCAGGCCGCCCATGGCGCCTTGAATAATAGCAATCAGCAGATTTCCTTTTACCGTTGCCCGGGTAACTTCGGCAAACTTGGCAAACAGCAGGCGCTCACGCTCGTCTCCCAGCGGCAGGGCCCGGATCAGAAGCTCTACCAGGCTTACGCCATCGCGAAGCAAAAAGAACGCCAGATACACCATCAGTGCCAGGCCAAGAAAAAACTGGAAGGTATTCTGACCCAGCCCTAACGCCTGCTTGCCCAGAAACTGGCTGCCGCTGACCACCAGATTAACAGCGCGATCACGCAGTCCAGCGAAACTAACGTCAAACTGCGCCAGAAAAGCCTGAATGGCCGGGAACGACTGATTCACCTGGTCGATATACTCGCCAGGGCGCACGTCGCCGTCCTGGATTTTCTGATACAGGCTGATGCCCTCTGCCACCAGGGAAGTCACCAACAGCAGCACGGGAATGACCACAATGACCATGCACAGAAACAGGGTAATCAATGCGTTGGTGTTGGGACGGTCACCAAAGCGCCGTGCCAGTTTCAGCTGAACCGGATGAAAAATCAGAGCGATGGCCACCGCCCAGAATATCGGCCCAAAAAAAGGCTTCATCAGCAATATAAAGGCGACTGAGACCCCAATCAGCATGGCCAGAAAGGCGCGTGTTTCAAGTTTTGCGTACATAGTGATCCAAACTCTCCTTGTTGCGGACCTAAGCCTACCACGGCACCATAGGCGCGGGGATAGCTAGCTGTTTGTCGTGGTTTATTAAAAAACTGTCATTATTGCGAGCCAAATCAGTGCAAGTGGACACATTTACCGAAGACACCGCGCTAGACGCCGTTGTTGAGTTGCAGCGAGTGCTGGCAGCGCGCACCCATCGCCGCATAGTGCTGGGGCAGGAAGTTACAGTGCCCGGCCAGCTGGGTGCAGCGCTGAATTTGCCTCGCACCGTAAACCGATTGCGAAGCAGGCAGGCTCGCCTGCGTGAACAGGGCCTGGAAGATTTTCAGCAACTTTGGGTTACCCTGTCGATACAAACACGCGAGAAAGTATTGCGGGCAATCGGCTGGTACAAACCACAGGAATTAAGCTGGGACGACAAACGTTCCAATCGTCTCCCCGGGCCTGACAAGGGCGTCTGACACCCCTTTTTTGACATCCGCGGACAACTACCTACGGGCCAGCCCTCATTTTTGCGTATTAAAGCAGCAACAAAACCGTTATAATCCGTTCACATCACGCATTGCACGTCAATGCTTTACCTTTCGAATTCCGAGTACATCAATGTCTGAAATGTCTTTTGCCGAACTGGGGCTTGATCCTGCCGTTCTTGAAGCGGTGACCGCCGTTGGCTATGAAACCCCCACACCCATACAAGCGCAATCTATTCCTGCGCTCTTATCCGGCCGCCATTTGCTGGGTGTAGCCCAGACAGGCACCGGTAAAACCGCCGCCTTTGCTTTACCGCTGCTAAGCCGGGTTGACCCAAGCATCAACGCGCCGCAGATTCTGGTTCTGGCGCCTACCCGTGAGCTGGCCATTCAAGTGGCTGAGGCGTTTTCTACTTACGCCAGCAAGATCCCTAATTTTCACGTACTGCCTATTTATGGCGGTCAAGATTTTTTCCCGCAGATTAAAGGCCTGCGCCGCGGAGCCCACGTTATTGTTGGCACCCCTGGCCGTATGCTGGACCACCTGCGCAAAGGCACCCTGAAGCTGGACAACCTGAAAGCTCTGGTGCTGGACGAAGCCGACGAAATGCTGCGCATGGGCTTTATTGACGACGTTGAAGCGATTCTGTCGAAAACCCCAGACAACTGCCAGCGTGCCCTGTTCTCGGCCACCATGCCGCCGCAAATCAAGAAGGTTGCTCAGACCTACCTGAAAGATGCGGTTGAAGTGCGTATCGAAAGCGCAAGCCGCACGGTTGATGCTATCTCCCAGTATGTATTGCCGGTGTACGCTGAGCGCAAGCTTGACGCCCTGACCCGCATTCTGGAAGTAGAGCCGTTTGATGCGGCGATCATTTTTGTCCGCACCAAGGCCGAAACCATCGTATTGGCGGAAAAGCTGGCTGCTCGCGGCCACGCTGTGGCGCCCTTGAACGGCGATCTGAACCAACGTCAGCGCGAGCAGACGGTTGAAGATCTGAAACGTAGCAAGAAAGACATCGTGGTAGCCACAGACGTTGCTGCCCGTGGTCTGGACGTTCCGCGCATCACACACGTGATCAACTACGACGTACCCTACGACACCGAAGCCTATATTCACCGCATTGGTCGTACTGGCCGTGCCGGCCGTGATGGCAAAGCCATTTTGTTGGTAACGCCCCGCGAGCGTAGCTGGCTGCGCACTCTGGAGCGCGCTACCAATTCAACGATGGAAGCCTACGAGCTGCCCTCGCCGGCGGCGCTGCAGAAAATGCGCGTAGATCAGTTTGAAAGCCAACTGGTAGGTTTTGCGGAAGATCGCAAACTGAGCAAAGCAATGGCGATGCTGGACGATATCGCTGAGCGCAACGAGATGGACGTTTCCATGATTGCAGGCGCTCTGGCGTGCATGCTGGAAGCCACGCAGCCAGGTTCGTTGCCGCTGGAACAGCCTGAAGCGTTGCCAGCGGTATCAACCACGCAGCCAAATCGTGACCGCAAAGCCGGTCGCCCTGGCGAATTCCGCAAGGGCCCGAAGCCTGGCAGCTACAATAAGCGGCCGAGTGGCGGCGCGCCAGGCGGCAAAGGCAAGTTTGCTGGCAAGCCCGCTGGCAAGCGTCCGCCGCGTCAGTCTGACGCCAAGCGCTGATACACTACGAAGCTGTAGTTGTAAGGATTGTTGTCGGACGCGGAGAAATCTTCGCGTCCGATTTCGTTCCACTCCTTCCAGTTCACCTCCGGAAAGTAAGCATCGCCCTCCACGTTAGCGTGCACCAGGGTCATGTAAATCCGATCCACCAGCAGTAACGCCTCGGCGTAGATTTGCCCGCCGCCAATCACCATCACTTCTTCAATTCCGTCCAGCTCAGCCTGTGCTTCGGCTTTTTTTAGTGCTGCCTGCAAGCTTATGGCTGCTGTGGTGCCTGCCGGGGCCTGCCATTCTTCATTGCGTGTGATAACCACGTTCATGCGCCCAGGCAAGGGGCGACCGATAGAATCCCAGGTTTTACGGCCCATGATGATAGGCTTACCCATGGTGGCCTGTTTGAAGTATTTCAGGTCGCCAGGCAGGTACCATGGCAGGTTGTTGTTACGGCCGATGACGCGATTTTGAGCCATGGCGACGATAAGTGCTTTTTGCATGGTGGTTTCCTTTTTTAACACGGAAAGCTAGCTCAACTATTAAATAGCAATCGGTGCTTTTATTCCGGGATATGGCTCGTAGCCTTCAAACTCAAAATCGTCCAGATCGTAACCGAAGATGGAGTAAGGCTTGCGCTTGATCACCAGCTTTGGCAAAGCCCTTGGTTCGCGCTTGAGTTGCTCGAACACGATGTCGTCAGTCAGGTGATTGCTATACAGATGGCAATCGCCAAAAGTGTGTACGAACTCACCAACGTCCAGATCGCACTGCTGGGCGATCATGTGGGTGAGCAAGGCATAGGAGGCGATGTTAAAGGGTACGCCCAGGAACAGATCGGCGCTGCGCTGGTAGAGCTGGCAGGAGAGTTTGCCGTCGTTGACATAAAACTGGAACAGGCAGTGGCACGGGGCCAGTGCCATGCGGCCCTGGCGCACGTTATCTTGCGGGCCGATGGATTCGTCGGGCAGTTCGGCCGGGTTCCAGGCGGAGACGATCAGGCGGCGGGAATTGGGTTTTTGGCGAATCTGGTCAATCAGGTCACTGATCTGGTCAATCACGCGGCCGTCGTGGCACTGCCAGCTGCGCCATTGTTTGCCGTAGATGGGCCCCAAATCGCCGTTATCCAGAGCCCATTCGTTCCAGATGTTGACTTTGCGTTCGGTCAGCCAGCTGTTGTCGGTGGAGCCCTGCAGGAACCACAGCAGTTCCTGGATGATGCTGCGCAGGTGGATCTTTTTCGTGGTGACCAGGGGAAAACCTTGCTGCAGATTGAAGCGAACCTGGCGGCCGAATACCGAGCGGGTGCCTACACCGGTGCGGTCACCGCGGTCGCTGCCGTTGTCGACAATGTCTTGCATCAGGTCCAGGTAGGCTTTCATACGGCGTTTCTCCGGTAGGCGATGGTCATCAGAATCAGGCCAGCAATAACCATGGGCAGTGACAGCGCTTGTCCCATGGTAAGCCAGTCAAAAGCCAGGTAGCCCAGCTGGGCGTCGGGCTGGCGCACAAATTCCACCGCAAAGCGAAACACGCCATAACAAATCAGGAACAGACCAGATACCGCCATACGCGGCCTGGGTTTGGCCGAGAACCACCATAGGATAATGAAGAATAAAACGCCTTCGAGGGCAAACTGATAAAGCTGGGAGGGGTGTCGAGCCAACGCGTCTGGCGCTTGCGGAAAGACCATGCCCCAGGGCACATCCGTGGGTTTGCCCCAGAGCTCGCCGTTGATAAAATTGCCGATGCGCCCTGCTCCCAGGCCTACGGGCACCAGTGGCGCGACAAAATCGGTCATGCGCCAGAAACCTGCGCCTATTTTACAGCCGTACCACCACATGCCCAGCATGACACCTAGCAGGCCGCCGTGGAATGACATGCCGCCTTCCCACACCCGCAGCAGCCACAAAGGGTCCGCAAGAAACACGTCAAAATTGTAAAAGATGACATAGCCAAAACGGCCACCCAAAATAACTCCAAGCGCCAGATAGAACAGCAGGTCGCCCACCTGTTCTTCGTTAACAGGCGACCAGGGTTTGCGGCTGCGTATGCGCCCCAGCCACCAGCCGGCGGCAAAGCCGACCAGGTAGGTCAAGCCATACCAATATACTTTCAATGGCCCGACGGCAATGGCCACTGGGTCGATTTTCGGATATTGCAACATTGTAGTCCCTTAACTCAGTAAAAAGCGGAGGCCGATCAGCACCAGCATAATGGCGAAGATGCGTTTCAATAGGAGGGCGTTGAGGCGGTGGGCCAGATTGGCACCCACACGGGCAAAAATCACGCTGGTCAGTATGACCCCAAACATCGCCGGCAGATAAATAAAGCCAAGGCTGTGCGGTGGCAGCTCCGGATCACCCCAGCCAGTCCACAGGTTGCCCAGAGCTCCTGCCAGCGCAATGGGCAGGCCGCAGGCCGCGGATATGCCGACGGCATGCTGCATTTTAATGTTACAGCGGCTTAGGTAGGGCACGGTCAATGTGCCGCCGCCGATTCCAAAGATGGCCGAGGCCCAGCCAATAACAGCGCCAGCCACACTCAGACCCTTTTTACCTGGCACAGATCGATCTGGTTTGGGGTTGAAGCCAAGCAACATTTTTATCGCCACCACGATCACAAATACGCCAATGATCAGTTCCAGCGCTGGCCCGCTAAGCAGTGATGCGGTCCAGGCGCCGATTAAAGCGCCAAATACGATGCCTATGGTCATTGCCCGGAAAATGTCCCAGCGAATTGCGCCGTGAACATGATGTGAGCGTATCGAGCTTAACGAAGTAAACACGATGGTGGCCAGCGAGGTCCCCACCGCCATGTGGGCGGCAATATCGGGGCTGAAGCCCTGGGCACCGAAGCTGAAGATCAATACCGGCACGATAACCAGGCCGCCACCAATGCCAAACAGGCCAGCTAGAGTGCCCGCCAGCGCTCCCAAGGCAAGGTACAGCGAAAAAAGCATGATGAATGACATTGCAGCGCACACCGCCGTTACATTTATGGACGGGTATGATACACCTTGTGAAAACAAGGCTCCATTGCGCCAACCGGCTGTATACACATCGTTAAGGAAATAACGCGGCTATGTGTCTGATTGCGTTTACTCTAGGCCAGAACCGAAACTTTCCGCTGGTGGTCGCTGCTAACCGGGATGAATTTTTCAACCGGCCCACGGCCGCCATGGACTGGTGGCCAAGTGCCCGCCATGCGCTGGTTTCAGAGCAGGTTCTGGCAGGCCGGGATCTCCAGGCCGGCGGTACCTGGCTAGCGGTCAGCGCCAGCGGTGTGGTCAGCGCAGTCACCAATGTGCGCGAAGGCAGCCCGGAAGACGGCACTGTAAGCCGCGGTGATTTGCCTCTGCGCGCCTTACATCAATCGCCCCAGGCCTTGCGCAAGCACCTGACCGATAACGCCAGCCGCTATTCCGGTTTTAATCTGGTTAGGCTCGAGGCCGGCCAAGAGCGCGCAGCCGGCCCCGGCGGCTGGTATTTCAGCAACCGCGACGCTCACCCGGGGCGCAGCCTGCACCGCGGCAGCTACGGCGTCAGCAATCATCTGTTGCAAACGCCCTGGCCCAAACTGTTGCGTCTGCGCCAAGGTGTCACCAACGCCGTCGTCGCAGCCGGTGAAGACAGCGAACCTTTGCATCAGGCGCTCATCAATCACCTGGTTGACTCTACGCCGGCCCCGGACCACCTGCTGCCCCGCACCGGGGTGAGTCTTGATACCGAGCGGATGCTATCACCGGCGTTCATTAACGGCGAGCATTACGGCACCCGCGTAACCACGGTGGTGACTGTGGCCGCCAGTGGCGAAATACGAGTTACCGAGCAAACCTGGCAACCCGGCGGCAAACTGGGTGAATGTCGGCAAATGTGCTGGCAGCAGTAGCCCTTAAGCTCTGTTATAATTCGCCGGAAAATGCATCTAGTGCCCCGTCTGGCGGCATTATTCGATTCGATCACAGCGGAGGCATTTATGGCTGGCAAAAAAAACACCGCGGCTGCCGCGACAAAAGCACCCTCGTTGAGTGGCTTTGAGAAATCCCTGGAGGAGCTGGAACAGCTGGTGCGTGATCTGGAGCACGGCGAATTAACACTGGAGCAATCGCTGTCCACCTTCGAGCGTGGCGTCGGCCTTACCCGTGATTGCCAACAAGCCCTGAAAAGTGCCGAGCAGCGGGTCGAAATGCTGGTACAAAACGGCGATGGCAGTCTGGAAACCCGACCTTTTCATGAACACAGTAATGATCAAAGTAACGAGCAGAGTAATGAACAGAGCGATCAGAGCAGCAATTCGTGAACACGGCCACCCGCTTTCCAGCCAATGCGTTTTTGCAACACTGCCGCGCTGAGATTGACCAGCAGCTAGCCGATTATATGGATCAGGCCAGCGCATCCCAGCGCCTGCGAGACACCATGCGTTATGGCCTGTTGGGCGGTGGCAAGCGCATTCGCCCGGCGCTTTGTCTGGCCGCTGCCGAAGCCGTTGGCGGTCAGCGCCAAATCGCGCTGGCACCGGCCTGTGCTCTGGAGATGATTCACGCTTACTCGCTGATGCACGATGATTTACCGGCCATGGACAACGATAATCTGCGCCGCGGCCGCGCCACCGCGCACATCGCATTCGACGAATCTTCGGCCATACTTGCGGGTGACGCTCTTCAGGCAGAGGCGTTTCGAGTACTGGCTGCAGCGCCCGAGTTAAGCGCCGAGGTCAAACTGGCGATGATAAAAGCCTTGGCGAACGCCTGCGGGGCAAACGGCATGGTGGGCGGGCAGGCTATTGATCTGGAGTCGGTGGCACGAACCCTGACTCTGGAACAGCTAGAGAACATGCACCGCCATAAAACCGGCGCTCTGATTGAAGCCAGCGTGTATCTTGGCGCCCTGGCCGGTGGCGTAACAGGCGCCGCGTTGCTAAACGCCCTGGCTCGTTACGCCCGCGCGCTGGGGCTGGCGTTTCAGGTGCAGGATGATTTGCTGGACATAGAAGGCGATACCGCGGTGATTGGCAAAACCCAAGGCTCTGATATCGCCCGTAGCAAACCCACCTACCCCGCACTGTTAGGGCCGGAAGGCGCGCGCGAACACTTGGCAAGGCTGCTAGCCGAGGCTCACGACAGCCTGGAGGGGCTTGGCATTCAGGCCGACGCCCTACACGCCATGGCAGATTACGTAGTGGCTCGAAGCCACTAATAGCCACAAAGCAAATGCCCGCGTAACATCCCGGGCATTGAGTCGCTCCCGCTACGAGGCGCACACTGCGGGATAAACACTTGGCAAACGACAAGGCGCGGCGCTGATACAACCAGACGATACAGCGTATAAAACTACAACCCTTGCCGATTATGCAAAAAAGAACCGAGCAGATGCAGGACACAATGATTTTCAGGGAAATTCCCTTACAGCGACCCAATACCCCCATGCTGGACCGTATTGGCTCGCCGGCAGACATGCGTCAGTTACCCGCCGACCAGCTCACTCAGCTGGCACGGGAGCTGCGGTCGTTTCTGTTGTGGTCGGTGGGCACGACAGGCGGCCACTTTGGCGCCGGACTGGGCGTACTGGAGCTAACGGTTGCCCTGCACTATGTGTTCAACACGCCGGAAGACCGCCTGGTTTGGGACGTGGGCCATCAGGCCTACCCCCATAAAATCTTGACCGGTCGCCGCGAACAGATGGGCAGTATTCGCCGCAAAAACGGCCTGGCAGGGTTCCCCAAACGCACTGAAAGCCCTTACGACACCTTTGGCGTAGGTCATTCCAGCACTTCTATCAGCGCCGCCCTGGGCATGGCCATTGCCGCCAGCCAGCAAGGGCTGAAACGCAAGAGTATCGCGGTGATTGGTGATGGCGCCATGACCGCCGGCATGGCCTTTGAGGCACTGAATCACGCCGGCCATCTGAAGGCCGATATGCTGGTGATTCTAAACGACAACGACATGTCGATTTCCCGCAACGTGGGTGGGCTGTCCAATTATTTTGCCAAACTGTTGTCCAGTCGCACTTACCATCAAATGCGCGACAGCAGCAAAAAAGTGCTGGAGATAGCACCGGGCCTGCGCGAGCTGGCGAAAAAAACCGAAGAACACTTTAAAGGCATGATTGCTCCGGGCACCCTGTTTGAAGAACTGGGTTTTAATTACATCGGTCCCATTGACGGCCACGACCTGCCATTACTGGTAGAAACGCTGGAGAACATCCGCGAGCTCAGCGGCCCGCAGTTTCTGCACATTGTTACCACCAAAGGCAAAGGTTTTGCGCCTGCAGAAGCCGACCCGATTGGCTACCACGCCATCAACAAGATAGAACCCCTGGCTGCCAGCACCAAACCGGCGCCGGTGAAGTCGGAACCGGCGGCACCCAAATACGCCAACGTGTTTGGCCAATGGCTCTGTGATGCCGCGGCCGCGGATGAGCGGGTGATGGGCATAACCCCTGCCATGTGCGAGGGCTCTGACCTTTTGGCCTTTGCCGAGCGCTTTCCCGCGCGTTATTTTGACGTTGCCATTGCCGAGCAGCACGCTGTTACCTTGGCCGCCGGCATGGCCTGTGATGGCGCCAAACCGGTGGTGGCCATTTACTCCACCTTCTTACAGCGTGGTTACGACCAGCTTATCCACGATGTAGCCATTCAGAATCTGGACGTGCTGTTTGCCATTGACCGCGCCGGTCTGGTGGGCGAAGACGGCCCGACTCATGCCGGGGCCTTCGACATCAGCTATCTGCGTTGCATCCCCAATATGGTGTTGATGACACCGTCTGACGAAAACGAAACCCGGCAGCTACTGCACACCGGCCTGGTGCATGAAGGCCCGGCGGCGGTACGCTATCCCCGCGGTAGCGGCAGCGGAGTCGAGATTGACCCGCTGTTGCACACGCTGCCTCTGGGTAAAGGCAGAATTGTGCGCGAGCGCAAGAGCGCAAGCGGCCGTATTGCCATTCTGAATTTTGGCACCCTTTTGCCGCGAGCCCTGCAAGCCGCGCAGGCGCTGGACGCCACAGTGGCCGATATGCGCTTTGTAAAACCGCTGGATGAAGACCTGATACGCCAGTTGGCAGAGCAGCACGATTTGCTGGTGACTCTGGAAGAAAATGCCATCGCCGGGGGCGCCGGCAGTGCGGTGTGCGAATGGTTGAATCAGGAAGAAATTACCATGCCGGTGCTGCAACTGGGACTGCCCGACACGTTCGTTGACCACGGCAGCCGTAATCAGCTATTGGAGGAGTGCGGGCTTGATGCCACGACTATCGAGCACAACATTAGGGGCCGCGTACAACGATTGGTCAGCCAGTCGGGCAAAGCCGCGCAGTCTTCCTGATAATTGCCTGGCTATGACAAGAGGTTGAGACTGAGCAGGCGAGGTATGAAAGCCGCCTGCTGCGCTCAGAGCTGGGGGTCATCGTCCTGATGAATCTCCAGAAAATGGCCGAGCTTGCTCTGTTTAGTGTCCAGATAGTGCTCGTTATGGGGGTTTCTCCCTACGTGCAGTTCGACTCTTTCCACAACATCAATGCCGTATGACGACAACGCCTTTACTTTGCGCGGGTTGTTAGTCATCAACCGCAAGCGCTTTATACCCAAGTGCTCCAACATATCTTTGCACATGCTGTAGTCACGAAGATCCGCTGCAAACCCCAGACGTTCGTTGGCTTCGACTGTGTCGGCACCCTGGTCCTGAAGGTTGTAGGCACGAATCTTGTTGAGCAGGCCGATGCCACGGCCTTCCTGGCGCAGGTACATCAAAATACCGCGACCTTCACGAGCGATGCTGCGCAAGGCTTCTTCCAGTTGATAACCACAGTCACAGCGCATGCTGTAAAGAGCGTCACCGGTCAGGCACTCAGAGTGGGTGCGGGCTAACATGGGTTCGTCGCCAGCCAGATCACCCAGCGTCAGCGCGACGTGCTCTTTGCCGGTGTCCGGCTCTTCAAAACCGTGCATATCAAAAACCCCAAACGGGGTCGGCAGCCGGCAAGTCTCAATGTAACGAACAGCCACTGTAATTCCTCGTGGTTCGATCTTATGATCTTAGATGGGAGCAGCCTGCCTGCGGCAGGTACGTTGTTTCTAATGGATCAGGTGCTGGGTTTCTATGGATCAGGTGCTGGCCTGCCAGTGGCCACTGCGGCCGCCTTTCTTTTCCACCAAGCGCAGATTGCTTACAACCATGGCCTTGTCGACGGCTTTGCACATGTCGTAAACGGTCAACGCGGCGATACTGGCCGCCGTTAGCGCTTCCATTTCTACGCCGGTCTGACCAGGCAGCTTGCACAAGGTGCGAATGTGGACCGACATGCCGTCTGCACCGGGTTCTAGCTCTACCTTCACCGAGGTCAGGTTTAAGGCGTGGCACAGGGGGATCAGATCGTGGGTGCGCTTGGCCGCCATAATGCCGGCAATACGTGCCACCGCCAAAACGTCACCCTTCGGGTGTTGGCCATCCACGATCATCGCCAGAGTTTGGGCCGACATACTGATCGTGGCCTCGGCGCGGGCTTCGCGCTCAGTTACCGCTTTGGCGGTAACGTCGACCATACGTGCTTCGCCTTTATCATTCAGGTGCGTCAGTTTGCTCACAGCCTCTCCCGTTGGCATAATCGCCGAATAAACACCCTCGACGGTATTGGTTCAATACACATCCACGCTGTAAAAATATGTTACATCATAACAAATGTGGCGCTGCCCTGCGCTGTTAAACGCCGGCTTGTGCCCACCAGAAGCCAATGCCAGCGATGCCTTGTGCGCCGCATTGGCGAGCCTGTGGCAGATCGGCCGGCGATAAGCCGCCGATGCCATACACCGGTAGTCGCGCCGCTGACACCAGTTGGCTGAACCCGTGCCAGCCCAGAGGCGCCTCATTGGGGTGGCTGGGCGTGCCCAACACATGCCCCAGGGTTGCATAGTCGGCCCCAATGACCGCAGCGTGGGCCAGTTGCTCTGCGTTATGGCAGGAAACCCCTAATCGGAAGTGCACGGCCACAGGCCGCTGCTGACAATGCCTGGCGTGGCGCCAGGGCAAATGCACGCCGGCAGCTTGAGAATGGCGGCCTATCAACTCAGCCGCGCCGTGTAACATAAGCTCGCTGCCATGACTCTGGCACAACGCCAAGGCACTCTGCGCAAAGCGAGTATAAGCTATCGCCTGTTCAGCCAAAGCAGGGGACCGCAACACGACCAGCGGTGGCTGACTAACCTGCAGCGCTGCCTGCAAGCGTTTCAGGCCACTTTCACCCTCTGCCACGTCGCTGCCCGTAAACGCCAACTGCGAAGGCAATTGAAGAGCGCGGATAATCGGGCGATTCGCTGCAGGGAAATCCTCATCGCGTAGATCCTGCGGCAATAGCCACTGAATCGGTTGGCCTTCGCGACCATGAGCCTCACCTGCTGCTGTGTCTGTCGACCAGACATCCAGAAAAACCCGCTTGTCGCCATAATCGTGTTGGATACCAATTACGGGCTGTAAAGCGGATTCGATCAACCTTAATCCGGTTTCTTCGGCAATCTCACGCACCAACGCCTGCTGCACGCTTTCACCCGGCTCCACTTTACCGCCCGGAAACTCCAGTAGTCCGCCCTGATGGGCGTGTTCGGGCCTGCGGGCAATCAGTACCCGCCCATCGCGAATGATCACACCGACGGCCACGTGTACCTCACGTAATACGCTGGGCGCTCTATCAGGCACTTTATCAGGTACTTTCCCAAGTGCTGTCGCAGACGGTCGCTCAGGTATGTTCTTAATCACAGGCATCAGCTGCGGTAGTCGGCGTTGATGGTGACATAGTCGTAGGAGAAGTCGCAGGTCCAGACGGTCTCATACACTGCGCCTCGTTTGAGGTCGATGCGAATGGTGATTTCTTCCTGGTTCATCACCGCTTGGCCGCGTTCCTCCGAGTAATCGTCTGCCCGACCGCCATTGCGGACCAGACACACGTCTCCCAGGTAAATCTCCAGGGCGTTCAAGTCCAGGCCTTCGACACCAGCGCGGCCAACGGCGGCCAGAATGCGACCCCAGTTCGGGTCTGACGCAAACAGCGCAGTTTTAACCAGCGGCGAATGGGCGACCGTGTAGGCTACGTCCAGAGCTTCATTAACGGTCGCTGCGTGGTTAACCTCAATGGTCACAAACTTGGTTGCCCCTTCACCGTCACGCACAATGGCGTGGGCCAGATCCATATACACCTGGCGCAGAGCGTCTTTTAACGGCGCCAGTAGCGGGCTGTCAGCGGTTATTTCCGGGCCGCCGTAACATCCGCTGGCGATCAGCATGCAAGCGTCGTTGGTGGAGGTGTCACCGTCGATGGTAATGCGATTGAAGGACTGCTCACCCAGCTCCGAGGCCAGGGATTGCAAAACATCCGGCGCGACACGGGCGTCGGTGGCGATGAACCCCAGCATGGTGGCCATGTTGGGGCGAATCATGCCCGCGCCCTTGCTGATGCCGGAAATACTCACCGTATGGCCGCCCAAATCCACTTGCACCGATGCCCCTTTGGGGCGGGTGTCGGTGGTCATAATGCCGTTTGCCGCTTCGGCCCAGCGATCTACGCGGGTATCCGCCAGTGCATCGGGCAGCGCTGCGACAATTTTGGCCACCGGCAGAGGCTCACCGATCACGCCGGTGGAGAATGGCAACACCTGATGTTCAACAACGCCGGCGGCGGCTGCAAGAGCCTCGCAGCAGGCTGCTGCGTCGGCCAGGCCGCGTTCGCCAGTGCCCGCGTTGGCGTTACCGGTATTAATGAGCAGATAGCGCGGCGCGCCTGCAGCAAGGTGCTTGCGGCTAAGCGTAACCGGTGCTGCACAGAACTGGTTGCGGGTGAAAATTCCGGCTACCTGAGTGCCCTCAGCCAACGAAAATAATACGATATCTTTGCGGCCAGGCTTTTTAATACCGGCACTGGCAATGCCCAGTTCTACGCCTGTGATGGGAAAAAACTCGGGTAAGGTTCCGGGACCTACCGCCATGGTAATTCTCCTGACAAATAATGAATAAAGACTGCCCGCAGGCATTCAAAACGCAAAAACCCGCAGCCTGAATGAACCAGATTGCGGGTTGAAAATAGCTTTCAACAACAGTGCTGTTTAACTAATTTTGCCACAGCACTGCTTGAACTTCTTACCAGACCCGCAAGGACAGGGCTCATTACGGCCCACTTTTCGCTCGTTACGTACAAAGGTTTCCGGCATGGCCTGGCGTGAACTGTCGTGGCCACCGGCCTCTCCCCCGGCGCCAGCCTGAGCTGTTGCGCTGGTTTCGTCGTGGCGCAGACGAGCACGTGCCAGTTCATTCGCCAATGTCTCTTTACGCTGGCGCTCAATTTCTCCCAGCTCTTCCTGGCTTTGCACTTTAACGTGGCACAGCACCCGAATAACATCGCCCTTCATGGCTTCCAGCATACTTTCGAACAAATTGAAGGCTTCGCGCTTGAACTCCTGCTTCGGGTTTTTCTGGGCGTAACCACGCAGGTGAATACCGCGGCGCAGGTGATCCATATTCGACAGATGCTCTTTCCACAGGGTATCCAGTACCTGCAAAAACACCTGTTTTTCAAACTTACGCATGGGTTCCGCGCCGACCACCGCCTCTTTGGCGTCGTAAGCAATCACAATCAGCTCCAGAATTTTCTGGCGTAGACTGTCTTCATAGAGTTTGCTGTCTTCATCCAGCCACTGCTGGACCGGAAGATCAATGCCCATTTCCGACTGCAGCTGGACTTCCAAACCGGCAACATCCCATTGCTCCGGCATGCTCTGCGGTGGAATGTGAGCACTCACCAGGGTGTCTACTACGTCAGCGCGAATGGTTTTCACCATTTCCGACACGTCGTCTGAACCCATTACTTCGTTGCGCTGGTCGTAAATAACCGAACGCTGGTCGTTGGCCACATCGTCGTATTCCAGCAGTGTTTTGCGCATGTCGAAGTTTCGACCTTCGACTTTGCGTTGGGATTTCTCAATGGCGTTGGTAACCATGCGGTGCTCAATCGCCTCGCCGTTCTTCATGCCCATGGCCTGCATCAGACTCTTGACCTTATCCGGCGCAAATATCCGCATAAGGTTGTCTTCCAGCGACAAGAAGAAGCGAGATGAACCCGGGTCGCCCTGACGGCCGGCTCGACCCCGCAACTGGTTGTCAATGCGGCGGCTCTCATGACGTTCGGTGCCAATGATGTGCAAACCGCCGGCTTCCAACACGCTGTTGTGGCGTTCAGTCCACGCATCTCTCAATACCGCGCTCTGTTCGTCCGTCGGGCTATCGTGTCCTGCCAATTCATATTCCCAGTTACCACCAAGCACAATGTCAGTACCGCGGCCAGCCATGTTGGTGGCAATGGTAACGGCGCCGGGGCGGCCCGCCTGGGCAATAATCTGGGCTTCAGATTCGTGCTGTTTGGCGTTCAGGATTTTGTGATCGATCTGGGTTTTCTTCAGCAGACTCGCCAGGCGCTCGGACGCCTCAATGGACGCAGTGCCCACCAGAATGGGCCGACCTTCGGCGGTAACGTCTTTGATTTCGTCGATAATGGCGTGGAATTTTTCTTCTTCCGTCAGGTACACCAAATCGTTGTAATCGGTCCGCTGAATCGGTTTGTTAGGCGGAATGACCACTACGTCCAGGCCGTAAATCTGGCGGAATTCGAACGCTTCGGTGTCTGCGGTACCGGTCATGCCCGACAGCTTTTCGTACAGCCGGAAGTAGTTCTGGAACGTGGTGGACGCCAGGGTCTGGCTTTCTGCGTGAATTTTCACGCCTTCTTTGGCTTCAATCGCCTGATGCAGACCTTCACTCCAGCGCCGGCCCGGCATGGTACGACCCGTGTGCTCATCAACAATGACGACCTGGTCGCCTTGCACAATGTAATCCACGTTTTTCTGGAACAGGTTATGGGCCCGCAAACCTGAATGCACATGGTGCAGAAGACTGAGGTTGGCGGCGGAATACAGGTTTTCACCGGCTTTAAGCAGTTCCCGCTCCAGCAGCAGCTGCTCCACTTTTTCGTGACCGCGTTCGGTTAGCTCTACCTGACGGGTTTTTTCGTCAATCGTGAAATCGCCGGTAGGATCCCCCTCCTCTGGCACTTCACCTTTTTCCAGAATCGGGATAAGAATGTTAATCGCCTGATACATCTCCGAGCTGTCTTCGGCGGCGCCAGAAATAATCAGCGGCGTACGGGCTTCATCGATCAGAATGGAGTCAACTTCGTCAACGATGGCGAAATGCAGGCCGCGCTGAACTTTGTCTGCGGTACTGAACGCCATATTGTCGCGCAGGTAGTCAAAACCGAATTCGTTGTTGGTGCCGTAGGTAATATCAGCCTGATAAGCGGCGCGTTTTTCTTCGCTCGGCTGACCGGAGCTTACAACGCCCACTTGCAGGCCCATAAAGTTGTACAGCTTACCCATCCAGTCGGCATCGCGGCGGGCCAGATAATCGTTCACGGTGATTACGTGGACGCCTTTGCCAGACAAAGCGTTCAGATAGGCCGACGCGGTGGACATCAGGGTTTTACCCTCACCGGTTTTCATTTCGGCAATGCGGCCTTCATGCAGGGTAACGGCACCCACAAACTGCACGTCGTAATGGCGCATGCCCATGACTCTGCCACTGGCTTCGCGCACGCAGGCAAACGCCTCGGGCATCAGCTCGTCTAGAGCTTCGCCTTTTTGCAGGCGCTCACGGAATTCTGTGGTTTTTCCCTGCAACTCGCTGTCGGTCAGGCTGCCAAATTGCTCTTCAAGTTCATTAATACGCGCGGCAATCTTGCGCATTCGCTTGATTTCCCTGGCGTTCTTACTACCGAATACTTTCGTTGCAAGCTTTGTGAACATAGACCAATGCTTCTTTGATTAAACGGAGGAAGCCGGCATTCTACCTTTATTTAGCGGCGGGGCAAAAGCCACAGCCGGTGACAACAACGCCAGCCGACGATTCGGCGCTGCCAATCACATGTGCGTTACAGGATTTTCTAATGGCTGGCCCGCGCCATGTACTTCACCGGATCTGTCGTGCGGCCATGTTTCAGTACTTCAAAATGCACGTGGGGCCCGGTAGACCGGCCGGTACTACCCATCAGTGCCACCACCTGGGCTTTCTGGACCAAGTCACCGACTTTTACAATCACAGCTTTGGCATGGGCGTAGCGGGTAACCAGACCATCGCCATGGGCGATTTCCACCAGGTTGCCATAGCCGCGACGCTTGCCAGCCCAAGTAACAACGCCCGCGGCCACCGTAACAATGTCACTGCCGTCTTTGCCTGCCAGATCAACGCCGCCATGCCAGGTGCGTTTGCCGCTGAACGGATCCGTACGGTAGCCATAGTCGGATGACAGCCAACCCCAGGTAATGGGGCGGCCCTCAACAAAACGTTCATCATCCAATTTTTGCCGCGAGGCCAGCTTGTCCAGCAAACGCAACTGCTGCTCGCGGTTGTCTAAACGGTGTTCCAAGCGCTCAATCATCTCGCTTAGACCCGGCACGTTGTAAGACTCTGGCGGCAATAGCACTTCGGGGCCGCCCACGGGCGCCGGAGCGCTAAAATCAAACTCTTCGTTGTTCACCAGTCCACTTTCGACAAATCGTTGCCCCAAAGCGTCCAGCCGCAACAGGCGGTCCTGCATCGCACCCAGGCGTAGTGTCATGGCATCAACCTGATGCTGCACGTCTGTTTCAACCTGGGCCAGTGCGGCCTTCTGCTCCTGCAAGCGTGCCTGCCAGCGTACAACCAACTCGGCGCTAGCGGGGGTTTCAGCTTCAATTTTCGCCACCGCCAGCGTGTAGCCAGCCCAACTAGCAATGGCTGTCAGCACCAGAGCAAAAATCAGCAAGGCGAGTAAAAAACGGCGATTCAGTATGATGGCCGGAGGCGGGAGCGGATCAGAAACTCTGTTTGTCATCATAATGTGTGGTTGTTGCAGTGGATCGCAAACCGATGTTTAAAGCACCCGCCAGCGGTTACACTGGCTATGAACAGTCGGGGTGCTCACCTAAAAAAGAAGCAAAAGTGTACCCAATGGTTTACAGCTCAGTCGAGTACTCTGGTCGCAATGACGCCAAAAAATGAACAGAAAATGACTTTCGACCCATTCTCCGGGCCGGCCGGCTTACGCAAACTGGTGGCGCGGGCCGAGCAGCACCGGCTTGCTGAACAGGCGCTGCTGGCCGAATTACCGCCGTCGTTGCAGTCAGGTACGCGTTTTGTGAGCTGCCATGAGGGCGAACTTGTTCTTGCAGCAGACAGCGGGCCCAAAGCCAGCCAGATTCGCTTTCGCCAGCATGACATCATGGCTGCCGCGCGTAATCTGGAGTTATTTCGCTTTGTCTGGAAGCTGAAAGTAAAGGTGGTACCGCCGCGCTTTCAGGATAAGGCGATGGCCAATAAACTGCCGCTGAGTAAAGAAAACGCCCAGCTCCTCAAAGAGGAGGCCGGGCACACAAAAGACAAAGCGTTGCGCGAAATCCTGGAAAAGCTCGCCAGTCACGTTCGCGACTGACGATGGCTCTTCAAGCGCTGGCTAATACAGGTTTGACGTAAGAAATCGGAGCATTGGCTTCGTCATCAAAGGTAACTACTTCCCACGCGTCCTGCTCTGCAATAAGAAGACGTAGCAAGCGATTGTTCAGGTCGTGGCCGGATTTCACGCCACGGAACTCACCAATCAGGCTCTTGCCCAACAGATACAGGTCGCCGATAGCGTCCAGAACCTTGTGCTTGACGAACTCGTCGTCATAGCGCAAACCGTCTTCGTTAAGAATTTTGTAATCGTCAACAACGATGGCGTTGTCAACGCTGCCACCAAGAGCCAGGTTCATGGAGCGAAGTTTTTCAATATCGCGCATGAAGCCGAAGGTGCGGGCCCGACTGACTTCTTTCACAAACGAAGTGCTGGAGAAATCAACCGTGGCGCTCTGGGCACGGCCCTTGAAAGCAGGGTGATCAAAGTCGATGCCAAAGCTGACCTTGAAGCCTTCAAATGGCAAAAAGGTGGCGCTTTTATCGCCGTCTGTGATCGATACTTCACGCTTGATGCGGATAAATTTCTTGGCTGCGTCTTGCTCGGCAATACCGGCAGACTGCAGCAGAAACACGAAAGGCCCTGCCGAGCCATCCATGATCGGCACTTCAGACGCGCTCAGTTCAACAAAGCAGTTATCGATACCCAGGCCGGCCATAGCAGACAATAAATGCTCTACCGTTGACACCCGTACGCCGTCTTTCATCAACGTGGTTGACAGCATGGTCTCGCCGACATTTTCTGCACGAGCACGAATTTCGACCACAGGGTCCAGGTCGGTACGGCAAAAAATAATGCCAGCGTCAATGGGTGCGGGCTTCAGGGTCAGATACACCTTTTCACCCGAATGCAGCCCAATGCCGGTGGCGCGAATGGTGTTTTTCAGAGTCCGTTGTTTGATCATCGGTACATAGTTCCGTCGAAAAGGCGATACGCTAAGCAAAAAACTGCTCGGACAATATCAGAAAATACAACTGGCCACCATGAAAACGCCCTTTTCTGCTCAAAAAACAGCCAAAACGGGCCATAGGTAACCAGTGCACACTTTCCCGACTGAAGGTTTCAAACACCTGCCCCAGCCGGCTCTGGGTCACATTTGCACCAGTATATCAATCGGCCTGGCGGCGAAGGAATGCGGGAATATCGAGATAGTCCACATTCTGCTCTTCGCTGTCGCGACCCTGATCAAGCGCCGTATTGCCGGAAGCCACTGCGCGACGGCGCAGGATGGCCGGCCGATCCAGTTGGTTGTAGTCGGTTTTGCCATCCAGGGTGCGGCTATTATCGACCACCTTGGTCGGTTTTTCGCGACTGCCACCCAGGCCGGTAGCCACTACAGTCACCTTGAGTTCGTCAGTCAGGTCCTGATCAATCACCGTGCCCACAACCACGGTGGCCGTATCTGAGGCAAATTCGCGAATGATGTCGCCTACCTCGGCAAATTCGCCCAGGTTCAGGTTAATACCGGCGGTAATGTTAACCAGAATGCCCTTGGCCCCGTGCAGGTTAACGTCTTCCAGCAGCGGGCTGCGAATAGCGGCTTCGGCGGCTTCACGGGCACGGTTTTCACCGGTTGCGCGTGCAGTACCCATCATCGCCATGCCCATTTCGGACATCACCGTTTTCACGTCGGCGAAGTCGACGTTGATCATGCCATTGCGGGTAATCAGATCGGCAATACCCTGAACCGCGCCCAACAATACGTCGTTAGCAGACGCAAAAGCATCCAGCAGGCTGGTGTTCTTGCCCATCACCGACAACAATTTTTCGTTAGGAATGGTAATCAAAGAATCTACGCACTCCTCCAGCTCGCGCAGCCCGGCTTCCGCCACGCTCATACGTTTGCCGCCTTCAAACAGAAACGGCTTGGTGACTACGGCAACCGTCAGAATACCGAGCTCCCGTGCCACCTGAGCAACAACGGGGGCGGCACCGGTTCCGGTGCCGCCACCCATGCCTGCGGTGATAAACACCATATCGGCGCCACTGATGGCATCCGAAATACGGTCGCGGTCTTCCAACGCCGACTGGCGTCCTATTTCCGGGTTAGCACCGGCACCCAGGCCTTTGGTGATGGCACCACCGAGCTGAATGATTTGGCGTGCGTCCAGGTCTTTCAAGGCCTGGGCATCCGTGTTGGCGCAAATAAAATCAACACCTTCAATATCACTGTTAAGCATATGGCGCACGGCGTTACCGCCACCGCCACCCACACCGACCACTTTTATAACTGCGTTTTGCTGCACACTATCGACAAGTTCAAACATATCCCCACTCCTTCGTGCTTTAGTCAGCCTGTTTTCCGGCTGTTCTTTTTTAAAATTTGATGGTTCAAAACGGTTGCTGTTGTGCTTGTCTGGCGGCTCAGAAATGGCCGGTAAACCAGGCTTTCATTCGCTCAAACAGCGTGGGAGCATGCTCCCCCTTGAGCACCGATGCCCGCCCCAGATCCATTTGGCGGAAACCGTGTATCAACAACCCAACGCCGGTGGCGTAAATCGGATTGTTAACCACTTCCGTCATGCCCGACACGGCCTGCGGACAGGCCAGCCTGACCGGCATGTGGAAAATTTCTTCTGCTAGCTCAATCACGCCTTCCATGGTGGATGCGCCTCCCGTAATTACGATGCCCGCCGGGATTATGTCTTCAAATCCCGAACGTCGCAGCTCCGACTGCACCAGCATGAACAGTTCTTCGTAGCGCGGCTCAACCACTTCGGCTAAAGCCTGACGTGACAAGTCTCGCGGAGCGCGATCGCCGACGCTGGGCACTTTGATGGTTTCGTCCGCGCCCGCCAGCTGGGTCAGCGCGCAAGCGTATTTGATTTTGATTTCTTCGGCGTTCTGGGTGGGCGTACGCAACGCCATGGCGATGTCGTTGGTGACCTGATCACCGGCGATCGGAATCACAGCGGTGTGGCGAATAGCGCCACCGGTAAACACTGCGATGTCGGTGGTACCGCCGCCCATATCCACCACGCACACGCCCAACTCTTTTTCATCTTCAGTGAGAATGGCGTGGCTGGAAGCCAGCTGCTCAAGAATGATGTCGTCGACTTCAAGGCCACAGCGGCGAATGCATTTTTCAATATTCTGGGCGGCGTTCACCGCGCAGGTCACCAAGTGCACCTTGGCTTCCAGGCGCACGCCCGACATGCCCAGCGGCTCTTTAATGCCTTCCTGGTTATCAATCACGAATTCCTGCGGCAGTATGTGCAGAATTTTCTGATCGGCCGGAATGGCCACGGCCTGGGCTGCGTCAATGACCCGATCGATATCCGCCTGGGTCACCTCGCGATCACGAATGGCCACAATGCCGTGGGAGTTCAGGCTTTTGATGTGGCTACCGGCAATGCCTGCGTACACCGAATGAATGCGACAGCCGGCCATCAGCTCGGCTTCTTCCACCGCGCGCTGAATAGCCTGAACCGTGACTTCAATATTGACCACGACACCGCGCTTCAGCCCTTTTGAGGGGTTAGAGCCAACGCCCAACACCTCAATAGAGCCGTCCATTTTGCGCTTGCCGACAATGGCCACCACTTTTGAGGTGCCAATATCCAGGCCGACAATCATGTTTTCCGTTTCAACCGATGACATGTGTTCCACCAAACCCCAGGTCTGAATAAACCGTTGTTATGTTTTCGGAGTTGAGGCAGCCGTAACCGCCTTCCACTGCACCGCAACACCATTGGTGTAGCGCGCATCCACCCTACTGACTTCATCTGCCCGGGATGCCAGCCGGGCCTGATACACGGTCATAAACCGCTCAAAACGCTGCTCGACCTGGTCACGGCCCAGCACAACATCTATGCCGTTACTCAGGCGCAAGGTCCACGCCCCGCGCTGCTCCAGATTCAGGCCACTGAAGCCAAGGCCATAGCCAACCAGCTGATCACTTAACGCGCGAGCCATGGTGATCACATCCCGCACCCGCTCGTCAGGGCCGGACAGCAGCGGCAAAGCACCGGCCACTTGCGGGTTAGGTGGGCTGAACAGCTCGCCCGTGCGGCTAACCAGGCGGCCGTCACTCCAGTAGGCCAGCGGCTTTTTCTCGCGGATGTTGACCGTTAGACGGTCTGGCCATTCGCGCTTCACGGCCGCCGATTCAACCCACGGGCGCTGTTCCAGGCTGGCCTTGATCTCTTCCAGGTCGGTTGCGAAATAGCTGCCTCCAACCCAGGCCCCAAGGTGGCGCTCGAGGCCCACCTGGTTTTCGCCGACCAGCGCGCCATTCACGTCAATGGCCAAAATCTGCTGATCCATCGCCGCCAGTACTTTACTGGCGGCCCAGGGCACCAGTGCTGCCGTCAGGATCACCACAATACCCAAACCAAACTGCAACCAAGGCACGGCGCCAAAGACAGCCTTTAACACTGCGAACCGGTCATGCTGCGGGCCAAGGGTTGTTGCCCCCCGGCGTTGCGGCGGTTCGGACGGCAGTGTCCGAGTCCGGATCAGCAGGTTATCAAGCATGGCCCGGCTCTCCTTCTTGTTCTGCGCCGTTTTGCTCCAGAGTGTCGGCCAGAATGCGCACCACCAGTTCTTCAAAACTAATGCCCGCTGCCCGTGCAGACATTGGCACCAAGCTGTGTTCGGTCATTCCCGGCACGGTATTTACTTCCAGCAACCAGAACTTACCGTCAGCATCCTGCATAATGTCGACCCGGCCCCAGGTGCGGCAGCCCACAACCCGGAAGGCTTCCAGCGCTAACTGCTGAAGACGCAGTTCTTCGTCTGCTGATAGCCCACAGGGAATGCAGTAGCGGGTGTCGTCGGCCAGATACTTGGCGTCGTAATCGTAAAACACGTGATCGGTGCTCAGGCCGATAGCCGGTAGCGCGCGGTCTTGCAACAAACTGATGGTAAATTCCGGGCCTTCAATCCACTCTTCCACCAACACCGAGGTATCCAGCGCCGCAGCCGCCTGCCATGCCTGCACTAACTCGCCTGCACTGGTGACTTTACAGATGCCAATACTGGATCCTTCACGCGACGGCTTCACGCTCAGCGGCATGCGCAACTCAGCGGCGATACGGATGGCGTCTTCCGCAGACCCCATGGTGCGGAACTTGGGCGTGGCCAAACCGCAACCGGCGAATACGTACTTGGTGCGCAGCTTGTCCATGGCCAGAGCCGAAGCCATTACATCGCTGCCGGTGAACGGTATACCAGCCTGGGATAGAATTGCCTGCAACGTTCCGTCTTCACCACCGCGACCGTGCAACGCAATAAATACCCGGTCAAACTCGGGCTGCTCCACGGTTTTCAACAGACAACCCTGCACATCTATGCCAAAGGCATTTACACCCGCAGACAGCAGGGCCGAAAGCACTGCCTGGCCGCTTTTCAGGGACACATCGCGCTCGGCGGAATCACCGCCCATAAACACGGCCACCCGGCCAAATGCTTTCACCATGGCAGGGTCGGCCTGAAACGGCTGCAGTGCTGAATAGTGCTGCTGGTCACTCACCGCTTATCCCCCCTGTTGCTACCACTCCCGTTGTTGCCAGGCGGGCTGCCACGGCCCCGATATCACCGGCCCCTTGGGTTATCAGCAAGTCACCATCGCGCAACACGCTGGCCAACAGGCTTTCGATGTCTTTATTGTGTTCGACAAACACCGGCTCTACTTTGCCTCGCTGGCGCAGGCTGCGGCACAGGGCGCGGCCGTCACATCCGGGAATGGCTGCTTCGCCGGCGGAGTAAACGTCCATCAGCAGCAAGCCGTCCACCGTGGACAGCACTTTGACAAAATCTTCGTAAAGGTCGCGGGTGCGACTGAACCGGTGCGGCTGGTACAGCATGACCACGCGACGGCCGGGCCAGGCGTCACGGGCGGCACGAATGACCGCGGCGACTTCGGTGGGGTGGTGGCCATAATCGTCAACCAAAGTTATGGAACCCTTAGCGATCGGATAGTCACCGTACACCTGGAAGCGCCGGCCAACACCGGCAAAACCCGCCAAGCCACGGCCGATTGACGCGTCGTCAATGCCGTCATCGGTGGCCACGGCAATCACCGCCAGCGCGTTGAGCACATTGTGGCGGCCCGGCATTTTCAGCTCTACCTGCAAATCGGCCCGCGGCCCCGGGCGTTTCACCAGGAAGCGCGTGCGCAGGCCGTCGGCCTCAATGTTCTCGGCGCGGTAGTCGGCCTCCGGATTGTCAATGCCGTAAGTAATAATGGTGCGCGAAATACGCGGCAGTATTTCACGCACGTAGAGATCGTCGATACACATCACGGCCACGCCGTAAAACGGCAGGTTGTGGAGGAAATCAACAAAGGTCCGCTTCAGCTTTTCCACATCGCCACCGTAGGTTTCCATGTGGTCGGCTTCGATGTTAGTGACCACGGAAATCAGCGGTGTCAGGTGCAAAAACGATGCGTCGCTTTCGTCGGCTTCCGCGATCAGGTAGCGCGACCCGCCCAGCTTGGCATTGGTGCCGGCGCTGTTCAGCTTGCCACCAATCACGAACGTTGGGTCCAGACCTGCCTCGGCAAACACCGACGCAATCAGGCTGGTGGTGGTGGTTTTGCCGTGGGTTCCGGCAACCGCGATGCCGTGGCGATAACGCATGATTTCCGCCAGCATTTCCGCCCGCGGTACGATGGGAATGCGATTACTGCGCGCCGCAACCACTTCCGGGTTGTTGGACGCCACCGCTGAAGACACCACGACCACATCGGCTTTTTCAGTATTTTCGGCGCGATGGCCAATCTGTACATCGATACCCATGGCCGTCAAACGCTGGGTAACGGTACCGTGGCGCAAGTCAGAACCGGACACGTTATAGCCCTGGTTCTTGAGCACCTCGGCAATACCGCTCATGCCGGCGCCGCCAATACCGACAAAGTGAATATGGCGTATGCGGCGCATTTCCGGCACCTGATATACCAGTGGCAGTGTGTTGGCATCAGCCATTGGCGGCCTCCAGACAATAATTCACGACTCTCTCCGTTGCATCAATGCGGGCCAGCTTGCGAGCTGCCTGCGACATTATTAATACCCGCTCGCGATCATTTGCCAGATCGCCCAGGGTGTCTGCCAACAGCGCAGGGGTCAGGCGCGGCTGGGGTATAAGCAAGGCCGCACCGGCGCTAACCATCTGCTCGCCGTTGCGGGTTTGATGGTCATCCACCGCATGGGGGAAAGGCACCAGAATGGCGGCGCAACCGGCAGCGCAAAGTTCCGACACGGTTAACGCACCCGCGCGACACAACACCAGGTCAGCCCAGGCAAAGGCCCCGGCCATATCGGCAATAAATGGCTCCACGCTGGCCTCAACGTTCGCTGCCTGATAGGCATCGCGAGCGGCCTCGGCGTGATTCTCACCACACTGGTGGCGTACGTGCGGGCGACACTCGTCCGCCATTTGAGCCAGGGCCTGGGGCACCTGCTGATTGAACACCTGTGCGCCCAGACTGCCACCAACCACGAGTAACCGCAGTGGGCCTATGCGCCCCGCCAGACGTTCTGTTGGCGCTGTCAGCGCGGCAAAATCCGTGCGTACCGGATTGCCAGTGCAGCGGGTGACGGTTTTTGCATCAAAGCTTCCGGGGAATGCTTCCAGCACGATGTCGGCAAAGCGCACCAGCAGTCTGTTGGTCATACCGGCAACGGCATTCTGTTCGTGAATAACCAAGGGTGTGCCGGTCAATCTGGCCGCTAACCCACCGGGGCCGGTCACAAAGCCGCCCATGCCAACCACGCAGTGCGGGCGAATGCGCCGCATAATGGTGAACGCTTCACCCAGGGCACGCATCAGTTTGAACGGCGCTTTTATCAGCGCCAGCTTGCCCTTGCCGCGCAATCCAGAAACATGGATCAACGACATTTCAATATCGGTATCGGCAACCAGCCGCTGTTCCATGCCGCCAACGGCACCCAGCCAAAACACCTGATGGCCACGGGCCTGCAAGGCGCGGGCGGTAGCCAGCGCCGGGAACACGTGGCCACCAGTGCCGCCGGCCATCATCAAAAAACGCCGGGGTTCAGTCATAAGCAGCTCCTCCCCGGTGTTTTTTGCCGGCAGGCTCGGCTGCTGCCGTTGCAGCATCCAAGCGCTCCATCTCTATGCGTGCCAATATGCCCAAGCACACGCAGGTCATCATCAAACTGGAACCGCCGTAACTGACCAGCGGTAACGTTAGGCCTTTGGTAGGCAGCAAACCGGTGGCTACCGCCATGTTAATGGCCGCCTGCAAGCCAATCAGCAGGCTGATGCCATAGGCGAAACAGGCGGCAAATGGCTGCTTGGCCTGTTCTGCGCGGCGGGCAATCACAAAACCGCTGATCACCAGAATGGTAAACAGCGCCACCACTAACAAAGCCCCAATCAGGCCGAATTCTTCGGCAATAATGGCGAAAATAAAGTCGGTATGGGCCTCGGGCAGAAAGAACAGCTTTTGAATAGAATTGCCCAGACCGACGCCGGCCCATTCGCCACGGCCGAACGCAATCAGCGACTGGGTCAGCTGATAGCCGCTGTTAAACTGGTCTTGCCAAGGGTCCAGATAGCTCACCACGCGTTTCATTCGATAAGGCTCGGCAACTACTGCCAGGGCACCCAGTGCAGCCAGCGCCACTACTAGGGGTGCAAAGCGCATAAGGCTGACACCGCTAAGGAAAATCATGCCGGCGGCTGCGCCCACCAGCACCACGGTGGCGCCAAAGTCCGGCTGCACCATCAGCAAGCCCGAAGCCACGCCCATCACCGCCAGCGGCTTGATAAAACCGGGCCAGGTATTCAACAGCTCGTCGCGGCGGCGCACCACGTAGCTGGCCAGATAACCCACCAGGCAAAGCTTGGCGATTTCGGACACCTGAACGTTGAAAATACCAAACGAGATCCAGCGAGTAGAGCCGTTTACCGTGTGCCCCAGCGGCGTAAGCACCAGCGCCAAAACCAGCAACCCCACGCCCAGCAGCAACCAGCCGCTATTCTGCCACCAGGAAACCGGCACATTAACCACGATCAGAGCCAACATGCAGCCCAGCACCACAAACACAAGCTGGCGAAATATAAAGTGGTAACTATTGCCAAAGGTGGCACCGGCAATGTCCATGGACGCCGATGAAATCATCACCAGCCCCAGCACCATCAACGCAGCGGCGCTAACAATCAGCAATGGCAAGGGTTGCAGCGCTGAATGGCGATTGCTGTACACGGGCAATGCCGATTGGGCCTGAATCATAGCGCCTCCACCAGCGTGCGGAAGCGCTCACCGCGATCAATATAATCACGAAACATATCCAGACTGGCGCAGGCCGGCGACAACAACACCCTGTCACCCGGCTGCGCCAGCCTCGCGGCGCTTGCCACCGCGTCGGCCAAGCTGTTTTCAATGTGGGTTGCAGTGCCCTGCGCCAGAACGTCTTGCAGCTGCGCCGCATCACGGCCAATCAGCACCACCGCACGGCAGTGTAGACGCGCAGGTTCTGCCAGTGGGCTGAAATCGGCGCCTTTGCCATCACCACCAGCAATCAGCACAATTTTTCCCGCCACCGGTGCCAGGCTGTCGAGCGCGGCGGCTGTAGCGCCCACGTTGGTGCCTTTGGAATCGTTGATATATTCAACACCGTTGACCAGACGAATAGGCTCGCAACGGTGGGGCAAACCGTGAAATGCCCGCGCCGTCTTCAACATGCTGTCCATCGGCAAACCCGCCGCCTTGCCCAGACCAAGCGCCGCCATTACGTTGCTAAGGTTATGGCGGCCGATTAGCCCAAGTTCATCGGCGCGAATCAGATTATCCAGTCCCCAGGTTACCCAGGGGTGGCCACTGACACTGTCGTCACGGGTGCTAAAGGTCTCTGGGTTGACCCGGTTCATACCAAAGCAGACAAAGCGCAGCGTGTTCCGTGCCATGGGGGTACTTAGAGCGTCATCCAGATTCACAATGGCGTACTGGCAGCCCCGGAATATCCGCTGTTTGGCTTGGTAATAGGCCATTTTGTCTGGGTAACGGTCCATATGGTCGTCGCTGACATTGAGTACCGTGGCCGCCAGTGCATTCAGTTCATCCGTGGTCTCCAGTTGAAAGCTGGACAGTTCCAACACGTATAAGCGCGCACCGGTATTCAGCAAATCCAGCGCCGGAGTGCCAATATTGCCACCCACTGCAACCTGGTAGCCGGCATCACGAGCCATGTCGGCGACCAGCGTGGTGACTGTGGTTTTGCCATTGGAGCCGGTGATAGCAATAATCGGCGCATCGGCAGCTTCTGCAAACAGATCAATATCACCGCGAATACGCGCGCCACTGGCGGCGGCAGCAGCAATAGCGGGCTCGGCCACACTGATACCCGGGCTTACAATCAGTTCACTGAAAGCGCTGAAAAAGCCGCTGTCAAACGCGCCTAAATGCACTTCGACGTCAGGCCAACCGGCTTGCAGCTCAGCAAGGCCCGGTGGCGCCTCACGGGTATCCGCTACGGCCAGCTTGCGGCCTTGTGCTGCCAGATAGCGCACGCAGGAAAGCCCGGTTTTACCGAGCCCTACAATCAACGTGCGACGATCGGACACAATGACACCCATATTCGGCAACACTCCTTTATCTCAGTTTCAAACTGGCCAAACCAATCAACACCAGAACCACGGTAATAACCCAAAAACGCACGATAACCCGCGGTTCGGGCCAGCCCTTCAATTCAAAATGGTGATGCAGCGGCGCCATGCGGAAAATTCGCCGCCCGGTCAGGCGGAACGACGCCACCTGCAAAATCACCGATACGGTTTCCATCACAAACACGCCGCCCATAATGAACAGCACAATTTCCTGGCGTACAATCACCGCCACTATGCCAAGAGCTGCGCCCAGGGCAAGAGCACCGACATCGCCCATAAACACCTGCGCGGGATAGGTGTTGAACCACAAAAATCCCAGACCGGCGCCGACAATGGCGCCACAAAACACAATCAGTTCGCCGGTGCCAGGCAAGCGCGGAATCAACAGGTAATTGGCAAACTGGACGTGGCCCGACAGGTAGGCAAATATGCCCAGCGCCGCGGCTACCATGACCGTGGGCATAATCGCCAGACCGTCCAGTCCGTCGGTGAGGTTAACCGCGTTACTGGTGCCAACAATCACGAAATAGGTCAGCAGAATAAACAGCACCGGCCCCATGGTGAGCGACACCTGCTTGAAAAACGGCAGATACAGCGAGGTTTCCTGAGGTAGAGACGCTGTCATAAACAACGCGATAGCGGCACCGGCACCCACCACCGACTGCCAGAAATACTTCCACCGGGCCGGCAGGCCACGGGAGTTGCGCTCGACGACTTTGCGGTAATCATCTACCCAGCCGATAGCGCCAAATAACAGAGTGACCAAAAGGGTGATCCACACGTAGCGGTTGCTTAAATCTGCCCACAACAGGGTACTGACAGCGATGGCCACCAGAATAAGCGCGCCACCCATAGTGGGCGTACCGGCTTTGCTCAGATGGGTTTGCGGGCCGTCGTCGCGCACCGCCTGGCCAATCTGGTATTGCGCCAGCTTGCGAATCATCACCGGGCCCACCAACAGCGAAATCAGCAGCGCCGTCAGCGTGCCCAGAATGCCGCGCAGGGTGAGGTACTGAAACACCGTCAGCGATGTGAAGTACTGTGAGAGTATCTCTGTTAGCCAGAGCAGCATGTGCCATTCACCTTATTTTTTATTCCCTCCACCACAATCTCCATGGCGGAACTGCGAGAACCTTTCACCAGCACGGTGGCCGGTACCTGTATGTTTTTTAAAACGGCATCAACCGCCTGGTTGTGACTGGCGCAGATTTCGACCGTGGCACCAAAACCCCGGACGTAGCCTTCACAGCCCGGGCCTACCGCCAGCAGCCGCTCAATGCCCAGATCACGAGCGTATTGCGCTACTTCCTGATGTAGCTGGGCAGCCTGCTCTCCCAGTTCAGCCATGGCACCCAGCACCGCAATGCGCGGTGACGGGCGTTTTGCCAACACCGCCAGCGCGGCTTTGATCGACGCCGGATTGGCGTTGTAACTGTCATCAATAAGGGTCCAACCCTGCGCCAGTGGCTGTATGTGCAGGCGGCCTTTTACCGCTAGCACCTGTTCCAGCCCGGCTTTGATATGCTCATTGGTGGCGCCCAGTTCACGCGCTGCAGCGGCCGCCATAGCGGCGTTACTGAGATTGTGCTCACCTTCAAGGCCAAGCCGTACCTCGCAAAACCAACCCTCTGGCCCGCTGATCTGCAGCAGACCGCCGGCCCCGGCTGTGACCTTGTAATCAGCTGCAACATGGCCAACGCGACTTACGCTTGCCACACGGCGACGGCCGGCGCGGGCCAGCCACTGATCAAACGCCGGATCATCCCGATTAAGCACAACCAGGCCATCATCAGCCACGCCGTCAATGATCTCGCCCTTGGCAAGCACGATGTTCTGGTAGCTGCCAAAACCTTCAAGATGGGCCTGGCCCGCGTTAGTCAGAATCGCCACCTGCGGTTTCACCATCGTTACGGTGTATGCAATTTCATTAAGGCCACTGGCGCCCAGTTCGATCGCGCCAAAGCGGTGCTCAGGCGCCAGACCAAACAGAGTCAGCGGCACACCAATGTGATTGTTCAGATTGCCTTGGGTTATCAAAGCCGGGCCCATTTGCTGCAAAATCGCCCCGGTCATTTCACGCACCGTGGTTTTGCCGCTGCTACCGGTAATGGCAATCAGAGTCGCGTTGCTGGTTGCACGGTGTCTCGTTGCCAGCTCGCCCAGCGCGATCAAAGTGTCGCTGACCAGCAACTGGGGAAGGTCCACAGCGGCATCAATGCAATCCACGACAGCAGCGCTTGCGCCCTGCTCCTGCGCTTTTTGCAAAAACCGGTGGCCGTCAAAATTCTCACCACGCAACGCCACGAACAACTGCCCTGGCTGCAAGCTACGGGTGTCGGTGTTGACCGCGTTAAACGTTAATTTGTCCGGCCCGTCAAAACGACAGTCAGGCTGCAACCAATGAACGGCTTCCGCTAGCGAAAAAGAGCGCATCATGCTACTTCCTCCCGTTGTTTCAGAGCCTGGGTTACCTGCTCGCTGTCACTGAACGGGTGCTTGCAACCAGCAATATCCTGATAATCTTCGTGGCCTTTGCCAGCCACCAGCACCAGATCGTCCGGGCCGGCCAGAGCAAGGGCGGCAGCGATGGCCTGGGCACGACTGTGAATCAGCTGCACTTTTTCCGGGGCAGTAAATCCGGCCATAATATCGGCTGTGATAGCGGATGGTGTTTCAGTACGCGGGTTATCGTCGGTGACAATCACCAGATCAGCGCCGTTTTCAGCCTGTTGCGCCATTTCCGGCCGTTTGCCACTGTCACGGTCGCCGCCACAGCCGAAAACGCAAATCAACCGCCCGCTTACGTGGGGGCGCAACGCCCCCAACGCGTTGTTCAAAGCATCAGGGGTGTGGGCATAATCCACCACTGCCCGGGCACCGTCGCCGGCGGTAAATACCTGCAAACGTCCGGCCGGCGGCACTAGCCGGCAAACGCCCTGCTGCACTTGGGTTACATCAACCCCCAACGCCATCACTGTGGCAACCGCAGCCAGTACATTGCTGGCGTTGAACCGGCCCATCAGCGGCGCTTCAATGGTGAATTCGCCCCACCGACCGTCCAGCACGGCCCGAAAGCCGTTGTCCAAAGCGCAAAAATCTTTTACCCACAACTCCATTTTCGATTCGTGCAGACTGAAGCCCAGGCGCTCGCACTTGTCTTCAAGCTGCTGGTAAAGCGTGCGACCAAAAGGATCGTCGACATTAATCACCACAAAGCGCAACCCTTCATGGCTGAAAAGCTTGGCCTTAGCCTCACCGTAGGCGGCCATGGAGCCGTGATAATCAAGGTGATCCCGGGTCAGATTGGTAAACACCGCTGCCGTTAAAGTAAGGCGATCAATACGGCCCTGATCCAAAGCGTGGGAAGACACTTCCATAGCCGCAGCGCGGCCGCCGCTGGCCACAATGCCTGCCAGCACCCGATTGGCCTGCACCACGTCTGGGGTTGTGTGGGTCGCCGGCTGCAAAGCCTCGGGCATGCCGTTACCTAACGTGCCCATTAAGCCACAGGGCGTGCCCGCCGCTTGAAGTAGCTGTGCAATATACTGGGTTACCGAGGTTTTTCCGTTGGTACCCGTTACGCCAATCAACTGCAGGCGCTGTGACGGGTATTCAAAAAAACGGTCTGCAAGCTTACCCAGCCGAGCTTTTAATTCGGGCACCGGCACGATCAAGGCGCCGCTCCGCTCGCGGCACTCACCAGCCTGTTCAGATTCCAGCAAAACCACCGATGCGCCAGCGCGAATAGCGTCGTCTATATAATGTTCCGGCCCTGTATGAGCGCCCGCCAGCGCTACAAACGCATCACCGGTCCGCACTTTACGGCTGTCCGTTTGCAAACCGTGGATGGTCACGTCAAATACCGACGGCACCACAACCAAACCCTGCAACAGGGTACTTAGCGACGTTATCATGGCTAGCCCCTCTCCCCGCTGGTGGGTGAAGGTGCCGAGGGCCGCGGCGCACTGCTGTGCACTATATCCAGCTCCGGTTTAACATTAAGCAACCGCAAGGCGTCGCTCATCACCCGCGCAAACACCGGCGCGGCCACTTCACCACCGTAATACTCGCCAGACTGGGGCGCATCCACCGCCACGATTGTGACGATTCGCGGATTATCAATGGGCGCCATGCCGGCAAAAATGGCCTTGTACTGGCCGTCTTCGTAACCTTGGGCACCCACCAGATGAACGGTGCCGGTTTTACCTCCGGCAGAATAGAACCCCGGTTGCGCGCGCTTGCCGGTACCGCGAGTGACAACGTCACTTAGCATGCTGCGAATCTTTGCTGTTATCTGCTCTGACACCACACGCTCGCCGGTCGGCGCATGATCCAGCTTCAACAAGCTCAACGGATAGCGCACGCCACCGTTGGCAATGACCATATAAGCTTGAGCCAACTGCAGCGCATTTACGCTAAGCCCGTAACCGTAAGACAGCGTGGCCTCTGCCGCCGGGCGCCATTCAACGGGCGATGGCAGAACCCCGATAGCTTCACCCGGAAAGCCAATGCCGGTCGGCTGACCCAGGCCAACCCGGGCGTAAAAATCGCGAATTACCTGGCCGCCAATCTCGGTGGCAATCTTGCTCATGCCTACGTTGCTGGACTTCACAACGATATCCGTCAGACTCAAAACGCCGTAGTTACCGCTGTCACGAATGGTAAAACGGCCAAAACGACGAAAACCCGGGGACGTATCAATCTGGCTGCCGATCGTGTATTGACCCGTTTCCAGCGCCGCGGCCATAGCCAGTGGTTTCATCGCAGAACCCGGTTCAAACAGATCGGTAATGGCTTTGTTACGAAGATTTTCCGCCGCCAGCTGGCTGCGATCATTAGGGTTATAGGAGCCCTGATTCACCATCGCCAGCACTTCGCCACTGTTCGCATCCAGCATCACCAAGGTGCCACCGCGGGCATTGTGTGCGCTGACTACCGCTTTCAATTCGCGGTAAGCCAAATACTGCAGCCGCAAATCGAGGCTTAATGTCAGTTCGCCACCCGGACGGGCATCACGAATCAGCGTCAAATCTTTAATCAGCCGACCACGGTTGTCTTTCAACACCCGCTTACGCCCGGACTCTCCGGACAAAACCCGGTTGTAAGCCAGCTCAATACCTTCCTGACCCTTCTCGTCTATGTTGGTAAAGCCAACGACGTGCGCGGTGACTTCTCCAGCAGGGTAGTAGCGCCGATATTCCTGGCGGGAGTAAACTCCGCCGATACCCAGAGCCATGGCGTTACGCGCCAGTTCAGGCTGGATTTTTCGGCGAAGGTAAATAAATTCCCGAGCGGCATAGTCAGTCAATCGCTGACGCAAGGTAGCTTCGTTAAGCTGAAGCAAGCGAGCGAGATTAGCGATGCGCGGATCTTTCGCGTCCATCTCCGATGGATTCATCCAAAGCGTCTGCACCGGCGTGCTTACTGCGAGTGGTTCTCCATAACGATCGGAAATTACACCACGGTGAGCATCAATACTTTCTACACGGATTGTTCGAACATCGCCCTGCTGGCGCAAAAAGTCGTTGTCGATAACGTGCAAATCCACCAAACGCACGGAAATAGCACCGATCACCAATATAAATGCACCCAATACAAAGCCATAGCGCCAGTTAGCGGCGATGCGCTGACTCCATGTAGCTGTGGGTTGCGGGTCGGACACGTTAGCGATTCCTGCTCAAGGTTCTGTTCATGATCAAGCGGCCTAATGACACTCTTTAGCAGCTGCGTGCGAATCAATAGGATCGTTTTGCTGGCACCTGAAGCGGCACCAACACAATGTCTTGGCGCCCTGGTACAACCATATCGAAACGCGTGGACGCCAAGCTCTCAACACGCCCGTAAGCGCTCAATGCACTTTGCTCTACCAACAACTGACTCCACTCTCTCTGGAAACCGTCACGCTCTTCATGCAGTTGTGACAGCGCATTGAACAGAACACGGTTTTTATGGGCACTCACCACCACACCAATGGCAGAAGCTAGCAACATCGTCACCAGCACCAGCGAGACCAAAACGTTGCTTTGCCGTGTTGCAACGAATACCTGGCCGGAAATGCGCAGCGCAGACGCTACGCCACTCCTCATCACCTTGGTGTTCAAGCGGCGGGTTTGCACCCTCTCTTCAATAGCTACAGCGCCCATCAGGTTTTCTCCTGTGCAATGTCTGCGCGACGTTCCAAAACCCGCATTACCGCGCTGCGGGCTCTTACGTTATCGCTCACCTCATCCGACGCCGCCTTGCTGGCTTTTCCGATAAGGCGATACGCCGATGACTCTTCAGCTGCAGTGACCGGAATACCCTTTGGCATCTGCGGACCGCGCGCCAGATCACGCATAAAACGCTTCACCAACCGGTCTTCCAACGAGTGAAAACTGATTACTACCAAACGGCCACCGGGAGCCAGTTTTTCGGCAGCGGCCTTCAATCCCAGCTCCAAATCTTCCAGTTCGCGGTTGATAAAAATGCGAATAGCTTGGAATGTCCGGGTTGCCGGGTGTTTGTGTTTTTCCTTTTTTGGCACCGCCTTAGCTGCCAGTTCTGCTAACTCCAGAGTGGTGGTGATCGGCGCCTCCGCTCGACGTTCCACGATCAGCCGGGCAATACGACGGGAGAATCGTTCTTCACCGTATTTAAAAATAACGTCAGCAATCACTTTTTCATCAGCGCTGGCCAGCCACTCTGCGGCACTGGGCGCTTGCTGAGGATTCATTCGCATGTCCAGTGGGCCCTGGCGCATAAAACTAAAACCACGAGAGGCGTCGTCCAGTTGTGGCGAAGACACACCTAAATCCATCAGTACGCCTTCAACCTGAGGCCAATGCGCCTGTTTCAGCGCGTGACCCAGGTCAGCAAACGAGCCATGAAAAGCATTAAAACGTGAATCTGCCGCCGCCAGAGTACGAGCTTCATCGATGGCCTGCGGGTCTTTATCGATACCCAGTAGCGCGCCATTTTCAGCCAGGCGCTCAAGAATCATGCGGCTGTGGCCGCCACGGCCAAACGTAGCGTCAACGTAGCGGCCGCCGCTATCGGTCAGCAATAAATCTACCGCTGAGTCCAGCAATACCGAGCGATGCGAGAACGAACCCGCAGCGCCATTCGTCGACGTCAGCGTCACAGCGACAAGTCCTTCATAGCGTCGGTCATCTCTTCGGCGTCAGGAGGTGTATCCAGAAAATGGTTCCAGCTTTCCTCGCTCCACAATTCCAACTTTTTACCTTGGCCTATCAACATTAGTTTTTTCTCCAGCCGGGCGTATTGTCTGAGCGTGGGTGGAATCAAAATCCTACCTGCCGAATCCAGTTCCATTTGCGCGGCATTACCCAGCACCAGGCGCTGCAGGCGCAATGCTGCTCTATTCATGTTGGGAAGCGCTTCAATGGCGGGACGCAATTCGTCCCACGCAGATTGCGGATATAACCGCAGACAACGGTCGGCGTCTGCAACCGTTAATATAAAACGGCCGCCACAAACCTGAATGAGCTCCTCGCGCACTTTGGCAGGGATCGCCAAGCGACCCTTAACGTCCATATTGATCGCATGACTGCCAGAAAAGTTACTCATTAGTCCTGTCTCTGGGGTTTGAATCCACTATAAACCACTAAAAACCACTTTTTCCCACTTGTGCACACTATAGAAACACGCACTCGACAATGCAAGCATCGACTATGGGAGCTAATATAAAAAATTTGCTTTTAAAACAAGGAGTTACGGACATAGTTGAAGGGGAACTGCTAGATTAAACTTAAGAAAATAAACAAAATCAAATACCTTCAATGAACATCGCAGACTGTCGTTGAGGTGTAAGATCTTTTGGCTATTACTCGCCCAAGGGCGATTAAACGGGGAATTAAAAGAGGGGCGAAAAAATCGAGCTCGCCGGTAAGCCGGGTTCTGTCGTGGACAGTCATTCATCTAGGGCCTGCGTCACCACAGGCCTCAAGCAACCTACCCGAATCCAGCGCGGGCCACGCCAACGGACTCCTATTTGGTCTTGCTCCAGGTGGGGTTTACCATGCCGTGAACTGTTGCCAGCCACGCGGTGCGCTCTTACCGCACCCTTTCACCCTTACCGGCCACCGAACGAATCCGCTGGCTTAGGCGGTCTACTCTCTGCTGCACTTTCCGTCGGCTCACGCCGCCCAGGCGTTACCTGGCACCTTGCCCTATGGAGCCCGGACTTTCCTCCCCCAGTAAACCGGCGGCGACTGTCTGGCGAGCTCGGCGCCGACAATAGCGCGGCGCCGCAGCCCATGCAAGCAAAAACGCAGCGCTCAACCACCACTCTTAAGGTGCAAGGCGCGCTGGTAAAGCTCGTTCTTCTTTCGACCGGTAATCTCAGCCACCATTTTCGCCGCGGTCTTCACTGGCAATTCGGTTAACAAAACCGTTAATAGGCGATCGGTGTCCAGCGTTGTCTGCTCGCTATCGGGCTCTGGAGCAGCCCCGTGAATCATGACTACAAACTCACCGCGACTGCCGTGGGGGTCCTGCTGCAATTCGGCCAGTACTTGCTCGGCTGTGCCGCAGTAAAAGGTTTCAAACGCCTTGGTCAGCTCTCGCCCCAGCACCAGCTCCCGGTCTGCACCCATTACCGTAATGACATCAGCCACTGTGTCGGTAATGCGGTGCGGTGACTCATACAGCACCAGCGTTGATGTTTCAGCCTGCAGCGATTCCAGCACCGAACGCCGGCCGGAACCTTTGGCCGGCAAAAAGCCGATAAACTGAAAACGATCGGTAGGCAGGCCACTGGCGCTCAACGCGGCCACCAAAGCACAAGCACCGGGTATGGGACAAACCTGAAAGCCTTGAGCTCGGGCCTCGCGCACCAAAATAAAACCGGGATCTGAAATCAATGGCGTTCCGGCATCCGAAATCAAAGCCACGCTACGGCCGCTCCCCAGCTCGGCAAGTATTCGGCTATGTTGGTCGCGCTCGTTATGGTCGTGTAACGCCATCATTGGTTTGTGCAAGCCCAAGTGCTGCAGCAGGCGCCCACTGTGGCGCGTATCTTCAGCGGCAATCAGGTCTACCGTTGCCAGGGTTTTTATCGCACGCGCCGATAAGTCGTCCAGGTTGCCAATGGGTGTTGCGACAATATAAAGCACCCCGGCGCTAATGGCTTGAGCCTTGTCTGTGTGCTTTGTAATCATCGTATTAACCGCCTTGCCCGCGAAAGCGAGACTGTGTGTATGAACCCGCGCGCTTACATAAGCGCGGCATGACACTTACTTCATGTGAATTAATGCCGGAACTGCTAAGCTTTGCGGGTTTTTCTCCCAAGCTTAATCACTCGGAGCACGCTGAGCCAGCTATGACTAACAAGCGCCTTGCCCACCCCGCCATTGCCGGCCTATTGGCTACTATTCTGCTAACCGCCGGCTGCGCAGGGGTTGATCTGCGGTCCCAGATCGTTAACACACCAGCGCAAGCTCTGGAACTGGCCAGCCAGGAGCGCAATCAAGATACAGCACAACGCTACCTGCTGCGCATCGCCAGCCGCTTTCAGCAGCAAGGTGATCACCAGGGAGCGCGCAAGCTACTGCAAAGCGGGCAATTGGCGCAACCCTTACCCCAACTGGCCAGCCAGAAACGATTATTGGCCATGAACGGCGCGGTGACGCTGAAAGACCAAACGTGGGCCCAGCAGATTACCGCAAACCTTAGCATCAACAGCTTTATGGAGGTAACGCCAGAGCTGCTTAATCGCGCCGGTAGCCTGCAGGCGCAGACGCTGGCACTGGCGGGTAATCCACTGGCGGCCGCCAAGACCCTGATCGCCCTGGCCCAGGCTGACAGCAGCGCCAACGCACAGCTGCTACACGATCGCATCTGGCAATTGCTAAAAACCGTCAACGACAAGCAACTTAGTAGCGCCGACAGTAGCGAAATAGGCTACGAGACCCAAGGCTGGCTGGAACTGGCAACACGGGTAAGAACACCGGGCACGGGGTTTGACGAGCAGGGCCGGGTTATCCGGCGCTGGCAGTCAAACTGGCCAGGCCATCCTGCTGCCCAGCTACTGCCGTCTGAGCTGAAGCTGATTGCAGGCCTTGCGGCCAGCCGGCCTGAGCAGATTGTTCTGGCACTGCCCCTGAACGGCCCACTGACCACCGCCGGTAAAGCCATACGAGACGGTTTTCTGGCTGCCTACTTTAGCGATGCGTCCGTTGACCGCGAGGCCACGCGTATACGGGTTGTCGACAGCAAGCAGAAGCCTTTTGGGGAATTGTATCAAGAACTGGCGAAACAACCGGTAGACCTGCTGGTAGGCCCCTTGGATAAAGACGCTTTGGCCGAACTGAGCAAACTGCCCAGTCTGCCCTTGCAAACACTGGCCCTTAACTATCTGCCCCCGGGCGTCAGTGCCCCCGCAGGACTGTACCAGTTTGGCTTGTCCGCTGAAGATGAAGCCCGGCAAATTGCGGATCGGCTGGGCGCCGAAGGGCTTAAACGCATACTGGTGATCATTCCCAGTGGCGAATGGGGCAACCGCGTAGAAGCCGCCTTAATCGAACAGATGGCCAAACATAGCGGGCGCGTTATTGGCATCCAGAGATTTTTGCGAGAGGACAACCTGCGCGCGGTTACTGCCGACCTGCTGGGCATCAACACTTCCCGCGACCGCGCTATTGATGTGGAACGTACCATAGGCCTCAATATTGAGTTCGAAGCGCGGCGTCGCCAAGATGCCCAAGCCATTGTGATGGTGGCCGAGCCTGATACCGCACGTCAACTGAACCCCCTGTTTGCGTTTTACTTCGCCGGCGATCTGCCTGTTTACGCACCCTCTATTGTTTATGCGGGCACCTCTGCGCCTGGCCGCGACCGTGACCTGAACGGGGTGATATTTACCGATATACCCTGGGTGCTAGATGAAAAAAATCCTCTCCGGGATGAAGCCGGCAGCCAGCTTCCAGGCGCCACGCGCGGACAGCTGGGCCGCCTGTTTGCCATGGGCGCAGACGCTTGGCACCTAAGCAAACGCCTGCCCCTGCTTAAGCAGGTTCCAGAAGCCACTATTGACGGTCAAACCGGTGTACTGACAATGACGCCCTCCGGCAGTATTCGCCGTTATCAGCGCTGGGCCCGCTTTAGTTCCGGCAACGTCGAACTGCTGCCAGTAATACCTGCCAGCTTACCCAAGGCAGAAACCAACGCCAACCAGCCCCAGGCCAAGCCGGCGATTGCCGGGGGCGCACTCTGATCACCTGACAAAGGATAGCCAAAGCCATGGATGGCAAACGCAAAATCGGCGATTACTACGAAGGGGTAGCTGCACGCTACCTGGCCATTCATGGCGTAAGAATTCTGGCGCGAAATGTTTACAATCGCGGTGGAGAAATCGACCTAATCGGCCAGGATGGGACAACATTGGTCTTTTTTGAGGTCCGTTATCGCCGCGCCGGCAGCTTGGTCGGAGCGACTGAATCTATTACCTGGCGCAAACAGCAACGTCTGATTCAAGCGGCGCGCTTTTATTTGCACCGCCACCAACTGAGCAATACCGACAGCCGTATTGACGTTATTGCTATTGGTCCCGGTAGCCTAAAAAAATACCGGGTACAATGGCTTAAAAACGCACTACAGGCAGGATGATTTCAACACATGACCGATTCTGCACAAGAGATCAACCAGCGGTTTGCCAGCCATATGGAACATACCGCCATGGTGGCAAGTATGGCCACTGAAGACATCGAAGCCATGGCTGACGCTTTTGTAAATGTATTATTACAAGACGGAAAAATCGTGACCTGCGCCAACGGCAGCGCCAACGTGGTAACGCAGTATTTTTGCACCGCATTTCTGAACCGCTTCGAACAAGACCGCCCCGCCTTGCCGGCTATCAATCTGGGCTCAGACGCCACTACCTACTCGGCAATCTGTCGGGACAACCGCTTTAACGACACTTTCTCGCGCCAGATCCGCGCCGTGGGCAAGCCCGGCGACCTTCTATTTCTAATTGTAGACGACGGCCACAAGGCGAATCTTATTCAAGCCATTCAGGCCGCACACGATCGTGACATGAGTGTTGCCGTATTGAGCACCCATGAAAAATCCGATATTACGTCCTTGTTGGATCCGCAAGATCATGAAATCGCACTTAATAATCTCAGCCCAAGCGATGCAATGCCTATACTGATGCTGCTCATCAACGTTCTGTGTGCCAGAGTTGATAGCAAGCTGTTCGGTGGTTAATAACGGCTAATGTCCCGTCTGGCTAATTCGCAGACCTACTGAGCATCTGAGTGCTCAATAATTAGCCAGACGGGGCGCTAACGAATTTTAGCCAAAAAAAACCGCTGCACCCTAACTGTCAGAAGACAGGTTGGATACAGCGGTTTTTATTTGCCAGAACATCAACTTTTGCGAGCGGATAACTCTATTTAACAACCTTCAGAGTCGGACGACCACTTGGGCGATCCTCCTTGGACTTGGAACCACCGGCGTTACGGGTCTCACCTGTGCCATTCGGATCTGGCATGCCAGGTTCGGAACCAAACACCATACCTTCGCCATTTTCTTTGGCGTAAATAGCGATCACCGCCTGCAATGGCACAAATACTTGCATGGGCACACCACCAAAACGGGCGTTGAATTCCAAAGCACTATTGCCAATAACCAGAGACTTGACCGCACCAGGGCTGATGTTGAGCACGATCTGGCCATTCGCCACATGCTCATTCGGAACCTGCACACCCTGGATCCCGGCGTCAACCACGATGTAAGGCGTGCAATCGTTGTCCAGAACCCACTCGTTCAACGCTCGCACCAGATATGGGCGACTGGAGCTCATGGTAGTTTTTACATCGGCCACTGCGACTCTCCTGCTGCTGCGACTGGCGTATTAATCACTGCTTAGCTACGAATGTCTTCTTCAAGATCAGACAGACTGGCCTTGAAACCTTCGCGGCTGAAAATGCTCTTCATGTACTTATCCAGCGGCTTAGCCTGCTTGTCGTCCAGCTCAATACCCAGAGCCGGCAAACGCCACAGAATCGGCGCGATACAGCAATCCACGATGGTAAATTCTTCCGACAGAAAAAACGGCATCTCACCGAATACCGGCGCAGTGGCCAGCAGGCTTTCGCGCAATTCCTTACGAGCGACTTCCGAAGCCTTGGCATTGGGCTGGGCCACAATCTGATCAACCTTGATACACCAGTCGCGCTGAATTCGATGAATCATCAGGCGGCTGTTAGCACGGGCGACCGGGTAAACCGGCAGCAACGGTGGATGAGGAAAACGCTCATCCAGATATTCCATCATGATATTGGGCTCGTAAAGCACAAGATCTCTATCCACCAGTGTCGGCAACGCATTGTACGGGTTGAGGTCAGCAAGCTCGGCCGGAGGGTTATCCGGATCCACATCTACGATATCAACGGTAACGCCCTTCTCAGCCAAAACAATGCGAACCCTGTGGCTATACTGGCTCGCGGGGTCTGAAAAAAACGTCATCGACGACCGCTTGGTCACAACGCCCATAGCACTACCTCATGATTGATCAAAAAAATTGGCCCTGAAAAACGAAAAAAGCCCAGCGAGCCAATCATGACTCGCTAAAGCTCAGGGCTGGGGATTATACCCTATTTCTCAGTGTATATCCTTCCAGTACTCGCGGTTGAGCAGGTAGGCGAACACAAAGAAAATCGCGACGAAAATCAGCACAAAAACACCAAGGCGTTCACGCTCAACCTTAACCGGGTCTGCCATGTAAGACATGAAGTTGGTCAGGTCATACATGGCGCGGTCAAACTCTGCCGCCTCCATACTGCCTTCGATGGCATAGCTGGGGCAAATGTCTGCGTTATTGATGTTGCCACTGAGCGGCTCAACCGACGCTTCCAAGCCAATATTTGGCTTGACCGCGCACAAACCCTGTAGCTCAACCAATACGTGGGGCATACCCACAGCTGCAAACACAACGTTGTTAACACCCAGCGGGCGACTGTCGTCTTTGTAGAAGCCTCGCAGGTATGAATACACCCAGTTTTCACCGCGCAGACGGGTTTCCAACGTCAGATCCGGAGGCGGCGCACCGAACCAGCCAGCCGCCATATCCTTGTTCATGGCGTTTTTCATCAGTTCACCGATATTTGCACCGGTGAAAATTAGATTTTCCGTGTACAGATCAACCGGAATTTCCAGATCGTCCGCCACGCGTTTGTAGCGGGCGTACTCCATGGAATGACAGCCCATGCAATAGTTAGTGAACATTGCCACACCGCGCTGTAATGACGCTTTATCGGTGTGATCGGTTTTGATGTGGTCCAGTGGCACGGCGCCAACTGCTGCCAGCCCAAGTGCCGGCAGGATGACCATGAAAAGACCAAGAATCAGCTTTTTCATTATCCTGTCACCCTCTCTGGAACTGGCTTGGTTTTCTCCATGCGCGTATAGAACGGCATGAGTATGAAGTAAAGGAAGTACAACACAGTCAGAATCTGAGCGGCTATGGTACGGCCTTCAGTCGTCGATACCAGGCCAAGATAGCCCAGAATAACGAAGCTGATGACAAAAACAGCCAACGCCACACGACTCATCCAGCCTTTATAACGCATGGAACGAACCGGACTACGGTCCAGCCAAGGCACAACAAACAGTATGGCGATTGCACCACCCATCACCATTACGCCCCAGAATTTTGCAGGCAGCCCCAGCAAGTCAACGGTTACCGCTCGCAGCATCGCGTAAAATGGCGTGAAGTACCATACCGGAGCAATGTGCGCAGGCGTTTTCAGCGGATTGGCAGGCTCAAAGTTCGGTGCCTCGAGGAATAGACCGCCCATTTCCGGGAAGAAGAACACCACAATAAAGAAAATGAACAAAAATACGCCTACACCCATCAAATCATGCACAGTGTAGTACGGGTGGAACGGAATACCGTCTTTCGGAATGCCGTTTTCATCTTTGTTCTTCTTAATGTCGATGCCGTCAGGGTTGTTCGAACCCACTTCGTGCAGCGCCAGGATGTGCAGCACTACCAGCCCAAGCAAAACGATAGGCAAAGCCACAACGTGCAGAGCGAAGAAGCGGTTCAAGGTAATACCAGAGATCAGGTAGTCACCACGAATCCACAGCGACAGATCTTCGCCAATCACCGGAATAGCACCAAACAGATTCACAATGACCTGCGCACCCCAGTAGGACATCTGACCCCATGGCAACAGGTATCCCATGAAGGCTTCAGCCATTAGCACCAGATAAATCAACATGCCAAACAGCCAGATTAATTCACGGGGCTTCTGATAAGAGCCATACATAAGGCCGCGGAACATGTGCAGGTAGACAACAATGAAAAACGCAGAAGCGCCGGTAGAGTGCAGATAACGCAGCAGCCAGCCCCATCGCACATCACGCATGATGTACTCCACCGAGGCAAAAGCGCCTTCGCCGGAGGGGTTGTAACTCATGGTCAGCCAAATACCGGTAACTAGTTGGTTAACCAACACTACCATGGCCAAAAACCCGAAGAAATACCACATGTTGAAGTTCTTCGGTGCGTAATATTTCGCCAGGTGTTTATTCCAGGCTTCAACAATTGGGAGACGTTCATCTACCCACTGCACTAGCTTTGACATTACGCAACCTCCGGATCAAGACCAAGGGTAATGGTCGTGTCGTCATCGTACCGATAGGGCGGAACCACAAGGTTCAAGGGTGCAGGCTGCGCATCGTAAACGCGGCCGGCCATGTCGTAGCGGGAACCGTGACAGGGGCAAAACAAACCGCCCAACCACTCTTCGCCCAGATCGGACGGAGCTACCTCGGGCCGATACGTCGGTACACAACCCAAATGGGTACACAAGCCCACCAGAACAGCGAACTCTGGCTTTATCGAACGAAAAACGTCGTTGGCGTAAGTAGGCTGCTGATCCGCTTCCGACTGGGGATCTTTCATCTGATCGCTGAGCTTTTCAATATTATCTAGCATCTCTTGTGTACGACGGATAATCCACACTGGCTTACCCCGCCACGCCACAGTGATCTGCTGACCCGGCTCAACTTTCTGAATATTGACGGTTACCGGTGCGCCCGCAGCTTCCGCTTTGGCACTGGGATTCCAGGACGCCACGAAGGGTACTGCAGCACCAACAATCCCAACCCCGCCGACCGCAGCCGTAGCACCGACTAAAAACCGACGCCGACCATGGCTTACGTCGCCATTTTTCATTATGGTTTTCTCCCATCAGGCGATGACACACGCTGCAAATACTGCGGCAATGCGCATCTAAAAGAACTTCACAACCCAAGATTATAAGCGCACAAATAATAATGAAATTACCACTTCCTTACAAGTCGGAAAGCCGCTACAGCGGCTTCTTACCATGCGCCAAGTCAATTTGGTTGCGAGTTACACAGGCGAAAAAAAACCCGACAATAAGCCGGGTTTTTGTGTCTGCTCCAGCAAAAAATTAACGCTTGGAGAACTGAGGACGCTTACGCGCCTTGCGCAGACCCACTTTCTTACGCTCAACTTCACGGGCATCACGGGTTACATAACCCGCTTTGCGCATGGCTGGACGCAATGTTTCGTCGTATTCCATCAGAGCGCGTGTCAGACCGTGGCGAATAGCGCCGGCCTGACCACTGATACCACCGCCTTTTACCGTGACGTTGATATCAAAACGATCCACAGACTCGGCAACAACCAAAGGCTGACGCACGATCATACGCAAGGTTTCGCGACCGAAGAATTCTTCGATGGTGCGACCGTTGATGGAAATACTACCGCTTCCAGGCTTGATAAAAACACGAGCCGTTGAGGTTTTGCGGCGACCGGTACCGTAATTTTGTGCTACAGACATATCCGCCTTCCGTTAAATGTCGAGTTCTTTGGGCTGCTGGGCTGCGTGAGGGTGCTCAGCGCCGGCATAGGTTTTCAGCTTCAGGAACATGGCGCGACCAAGCGGACCCTTCGGAAGCATGCCTTTGACAGACTTCTGGATGATTTGCTCAGGGGCCTTTTCGATCAACTTCTCAAAGCTGATGGATTTGATTCCACCCGGAAAGCCGGTATGGCTGTAGTACATCTTGTCAGATGCCTTCTTGCCGGTAACCCGCACCTGGCTGGCGTTGATAACAATAATATAATCGCCAGTGTCTACATGGGGGGTGTACTCAGGCTTATGCTTGCCCCGCAGACGAAGGGCGATTTCGGTTGAAAGACGACCCAGCGTCTTGCCGGCTGCGTCTACAACGTACCAGTCACGTTTTACAGTTTCTGGTTTCGCACTCAGAGTCTTCATTGATTCCGCCTTGAACGCTATAAAATAATCGTTAAAATCTGCTTTAAGCTGAAAATAACAGCAGCAGATTTCTCTACCTGTTGGTTGCGCTGAACTGTTCGGGGCTGAGACAGCATCAACGCCTTGAAAAGCCAGGTCGCGAAGTATACTTTAGGCCGCAAAAAAATCCAACCCCGATATCATCAGTTTCGGTAATCACCCAGTTGCAACCCACTAAGCTCCGCTTGTAGCGCAGAACCATAGAGTCGACAGCTATTTTCGAGCAGGACAGCTGCTAATTCGGGCTCGGCTACGCCACGCAGTAGGGCCAGTTCTCGCAGTATATCCGGCAGATACTGCGGAGAGTTCTGGCCGTGCCGAACACCGGCCGGTGCCATATCAGGTGCGTCTGTCTCTAGAACCAACGCAGAGGCCGGGACACGCGTTAACGTGTCGCGTGTTTTACCGCCTTTGGCGTGAGTAATCACACCACCCACCCCTAACATACAGCCCAAATCTATCAATTTTACAGCTTGCTGATAGCTACCGGAAAAGCCGTGAACCAACGCATTACCCGTCCAATTCGCCGCTTTTAATACCTCGGCAACCTCATCATGAGCTTTAACGGAGTGGATCACCAGCGCTCGCCGATACTCGGCGGCAATTCTAACCTGGGCTTCAAACCATGGCATCTGCTCGCTCAGGCTACCCCGAAGCCGATCTAGCCCGCACTCACCAACACCCACACATAGCTCGCTCGCGTTAGCCAAGTGGTCCCGCAACCGCTGCAGATCCCCAGGGCCATGTTCGTCAATATGCCAAGGGTGAATACCCAAACAGTAAAAAACACCAGAATGAGCCATAGCGACTTGCTGTACTTTCGGCCAATCGGCGCAGCGAACGCCAGGTATCACCAGCCCGCCAATGCCCTGCCCTCGCAATTCGCCCATCAATTGCTCGCGCCGCCCGTCAAACTGGGGGAAATCAAAATGGCAATGGACGTCAACCAGCATCACGTCGGCCTCTGAACCGAATAGCAACGGGTAAAATCAATGCTCCCGGGTTTTATGGAACTCCACATCGGGATAACGCTCTTGAGCCAAGCTCAAATTCACCATGGTAGGCGCAATATACGCTAGCTGATTAGCGCCATCGAGGGCCAGATTGTCGTTATTCTTGCGTTTAAACTCGTCCAGCTTGCGCTCGTCAGTGCAGGTTACCCAGCGTGCCGTGGATACATTAATCGGCTCGTAAATGGCCTCTACCTTATATTCGGTTTTCAGACGACTAACCACTACGTCAAACTGCAGCACCCCAACGGCACCAACGATCAAATCGTTGTTGCGCAGCGGGCGGAACAGCTGAACAGCGCCCTCTTCTGACAGCTGAATCAGCCCTTTTTGCAGCTGTTTGGCTTTTAGCGGATCTTTCAAGCGGATGCGGCGGAACAGTTCAGGCGCAAAGTTGGGGATACCGGTAAATTTCATGTCGGCACCGGAGGTAAAGGTATCCCCCAGCTGGATCGTACCGTGGTTGTGCAAACCGATAATATCACCCGCAAACGCCTCCTCTGCGCGCTCCCGGTCTCCGGCCATAAAGGTAAGCGCATCAGAGAAACGCACATCTTTGCCTAGCCGCACGTGGCGCGCTTTCATTCCTGGCGCATACTGGCCTGAGACTATCCGTAAAAAGGCAACGCGGTCGCGGTGCTGTGGGTCCATGTTGGCCTGTATTTTAAATACAAAACCAGAAAAACTTTCATCCACTGGCTGCACCAGGCACTGGTCGGTTTGCCTCGGCTGTGGCGCAGGCGCCCATTCCACAAGCCCATCCAGCATGTGATCAACTCCGAAATTTCCCAGTGCGGTGCCAAAAAATACCGGCGTTAACTCTCCGGCCAGAAAAGCCTGCTGGTCGAATTGGTGAGACGCGCCTTTTACCAACTCTACCTCGTCACGCAGTTCTGCGGCATAGCCACCCAGGGCGGCCTCAAGCTCGGGATTGTCGAGACCTTTTATAATTCGCTCGTCCTGAATCATATGGCCCTGCCCGGTGTGATACAAAATCACTTCATCCCGCAGCAGGTGGTACACCCCTTTAAAGCTCTTTCCCATGCCGATAGGCCAGGTAATGGGCGCACAGGCAATATTGAGAACCCTTTCGACTTCGTCCATCAGATCTACCGGATCACGGGTCTCCCGATCCAGTTTGTTCATGAACGTGATGATGGGTGTATCGCGCAGGCGCGTCACTTCCATCAACTTGATCGTACGTGCCTCGACACCTTTGGCGCTGTCTATGACCATCAGGCAAGAGTCTACGGCTGTCAGGGTACGATAGGTGTCTTCAGAAAAGTCTTCGTGGCCTGGTGTATCCAACAGGTTGATCAAACTGCCGTGGTAGGGAAACTGCATCACCGAGGTGGTGACGGAAATACCCCGCTCCTTTTCCATTTCCATCCAGTCTGATTTGGCATGCTGGCCGGATTTTTTGCCTTTTACGGTGCCTGCCCTTTGAATAGCCTTACCGAACAGCAACACCTTTTCAGTAATAGTGGTTTTACCGGCGTCCGGGTGGGAAATAATCGCGAAAGTGCGACGGTTAGCCACTTCCGTTGAGAGCTGGGAAGGATTCGACATAGTATCAAAACGACCTGAATAGATAGTAACAAGACAACCTGAATAGAAAGTGCTGAAAAGGGCATTATTATAGGGCTTAAGGCGTTTAGACGCTAACCCCGGTGCAGTGGCTTATAGCAAACAGGGGCGCGTCATCACCCGAGCGTTTTCACGGCCATTGGGCGCAGGGTAATAATCCGGGCGCACACCAACCTGCTCAAAACCTTCAGAGCAATACAAGCGATAGGCGGCTTTGTTGCTATGGCGAACCTCCAGCAGCAGCAGCTGCATACCGTCGTGGCCAGACCGTGCAACCAGATACTGTAACAGCCGCCGTGCCACACCCTGGCCGCGCGCCGCCGGTGCTACACAGAGGTTCATCAGATGAGCTTCATCATACTGATAGGTCACCACTGCGTAACCAGCCAGCTCACCATTACGGCGCGCCGCCCACAATCGGTAAGTAGACTTGAAGCAATCTTCAAAGATACCTGCGGACCAGGGATTGGAATGGCAGCTGCGCTCTATTTCAAGAATTGCCGGCAACTCTTCCGGATTCAAGGTGTCTATGACCAGCTCGCCCTGAGCCACCTGCTGATACGCCTTAGTTCGGTCGTCCACGCTCAGCTCACCCATTCCCTGATGGCACTCCACAGGTCCCTCTTGTACTGGGGTTGCGCTGCAAGTTCGGCAAGGCTGAAACCAAAAGCCACTGGCGGCTGCTTTAACGTCGGCAATGCTTCCGTTAGCCAAAACGGCGCGACGGCCCCGGCGTGATCAGCTCCTGCCCGTCCGTCAGCATTCACACCCAGTACAATCAGCTGGTGGGCGCTCAACCCGGATAAAATCGGTTTCAGAACGCCAACCAGATCCTGTGGCTGATTACCGGGCACCAGAAGGTTGTTAAACACCGGCCAGTGCACGGTTACGCTCTCACCCAGCTCCTTTTCGCTGAGGCTTCGCAAAATATTGTGCGCCAACGCTTGTTGCAACTTCGCACTGGCGTCGTTGGAAAGTGCTGCTATCAGGCTGACATGGCGGCCCTGCCACAACGCCAGGGTGACCTTGAGCGGCTCAGCTGTTGCCACAACCTGATCGGATTTGCGGGTTGTTGGCGAGAGCGCCGCTGGCAAAGGCGCGATTTCCACCGGCGGCGACGCGTCCGTCACCGGGGCTGGCGTCGGATCAGGAGCCAAACGGGTACTAGCAGGAACATCTTCTACCGGCTCGGGGCGGCGATCAGGCTGAGGTGCCTCGGGTTTTCCCGCTTTCATCAGCGACTGCAGATCAGCAATGCGGGCGGCGGCCGCAGGATCTGCCCGGCGCAACGGTTTTGCTTTGGGTAAATGGGCCGAAGAAGGCGCGTGAACAGGCGTCGGCGGGTTGCCAGCAGGTATTGGCAACACTGCATTCGCTGAAGCGCGCTCTATCGGAAACACAAACTCAGGGCTAGGCGCAGCACCCGGCAGCGGCGCGCGAGCATACCAAAGCTGCACACCGGCCATCGCCAAATAGAATTGCCGTTCTGCTTCGTGGATCCGCATTAACATCCTGCCAAATTATTCAACCGTATTTTTTATAACTTCTATACATCAGCTTCTTGCGGATGGTGCCGTATGCCGCCCGCACTAATCAAGTTCAGCGCTGCGATGTAAGCTTTAGCCGAAGCAATGATGATGTCGGTGTCTGCACCTACGCCATTAACGATACGACCGCCGCGTTCAAGGCGTACCGTAACTTCACCCTGTGAATCGGTGCCGCTGGTAATGTTGTTCACCGAGTAAAGCTGAAGCTTGCAACCGGAATCCACCAATGACTCGATGGCTTTGAACGTCGCGTCGACCGGGCCGCTGCCTTCCGCCTGCACACTGTGCTCTTTGTCATCCATGGTGATCGTCAGATCGGCCTTGGGAATGACGCCGGTTTCCGAGCACACCTTTATGCACACCAATCCAAAGCGCCCTTGCTGGTCCTTCTGGCGAGTGTTGCTGGCAATGGCCTGCAAGTCTTCGTCGAAAATCTCGTGTTTAAGATCCGCAAGGGCCTTGAAGCGGGCAAAAGCCTCATTCAACTCGGTCTCGGTGCCAAACTGAATGCCCAGCTCCAGCAACCGCGTGCGGAACGCATTGCGGCCGGAGTGCTTGCCCATCACCAGGCTGTTGGTGTGCCAGCCAACGTCTTCGGCCTTCATGATTTCATAGGTTTCGCGATGTTTGAGCACGCCGTCCTGATGAATACCGGACTCGTGGGCAAAGGCGTTGGCGCCTACAATCGCTTTGTTAGGTTGTACCGGGAAACCGGTGATGGTCGACACCAAGCGGGAAGCCGGCACTATGTGGGTCGCGTCTATGCGGGTATCAATATTGAAGTAGTCCTGACGGGTACGCACCGCCATAACAATCTCTTCCAGGGATGCGTTACCAGCACGCTCGCCCAGACCGTTAATGGTACATTCAACCTGACGTGCACCCTGGGACACTGCCGCCAGGGAGTTGGCAACGGCAAGCCCCAGGTCGTTGTGGCAATGAACCGAGAAAATAGCCTTGTCAGCGTTGGGGATGCGATTCAACAACTGGGCCATGGTATTGCCGAACTGATGGGGTATAGCGTAACCCACGGTGTCCGGAATATTGATCGTTGTAGCACCGGCGTTGATTGCCGCTTCGATAATACGGCATAGAAAGTCCAACTCGGAACGACCCGCGTCTTCACAGGAAAATTCCACATCAGCAACGTGATTGCGCGCGCGTTTAACCGCGCGCACCGCCTGCTCTACCACCTCGTCAGGCGACATATTCAGCTTGTGCTTCATGTGGATAGGCGATGTTGCAATGAAGGTGTGAATGCGACTGCGATTTGCCGGGCGCACAGCCTCGGCAGCCCGGTCAATGTCTCCATCAATGGCGCGAGCCAGACTGCATATGGTGGAGTCTTTGATGGTTTCTGCGATTCCCTTGATCGCCTCAAAATCGCCCTGACTGGCTATGGCGAAGCCGGCCTCAATGACATCAACACGCAGTTTTTCCAGCGTTTTGGCAATTCGCAGTTTTTCAGCCTTGTTCATGGTGGCGCCGGGGCTTTGCTCGCCATCGCGCAGTGTGGTGTCAAATATGACGAGGTGATCATTGGCAGGCATGCAGCAACTCCATCAGGCTTATTGGACTTCATATTGCAGTATATCACCAGGACAGACCAGGGACAGACTTGAAGTCTGCCCCTTACCTTTCATCAGGGGCGGATTTGCTCGGTCTTCCGCGGGGACGGATTTCAAATCCGTCCCCTGTTTTGCTTTTTCCAGGCAAAAAAAAGCCCCCACCGCGTAAGCGGAGGGGGCTTTTAGCAATAAGAGTCTGACGATGACCTACTCTCACATGGGCGAACCACACTACCATCGGCGCAGGCCTGTTTCACTTCTGAGTTCGAGATGGGATCAGGTGGTACCAGGCCGCTATGGTCGTCAGACAAAACGGTTGATCACTGGGGGATGAGATAGAACATTGGCTTGTTGGGCCGTGATATTGATTTTTTCGTCGTTATCCGTGTTGTGTCAAACCCAATTGTCTTGGGTGTTATATAGTCAAGCCGCACGAGCAATTAGTATCGGTTAGCTCAACGCCTCGCAGCGCTTACACACCCGACCTATCAACGTCCTGGTCTTGAACGGCTCTTCAGGGGCCTCTAGGGCCCAGGGAGATCTCATCTTGGAAGGGGCTTCCCGCTTAGATGCTTTCAGCGGTTATCCTATCCGAACATAGCTACCGGGCAATGCCACTGGCGTGACAACCCGAACACCAGAGGTTCGTCCACTCCGGTCCTCTCGTACTAGGAGCAGCTTTCCTCAAATCTCCAACGTCCACGGCAGATAGGGACCGAACTGTCTCACGACGTTCTAAACCCAGCTCGCGTACCACTTTAAATGGCGAACAGCCATACCCTTGGGACCGGCTTCAGCCCCAGGATGTGATGAGCCGACATCGAGGTGCCAAACACCGCCGTCGATGTGAACTCTTGGGCGGTATCAGCCTGTTATCCCCGGAGTACCTTTTATCCGTTGAGCGATGGCCCTTCCATACAGAACCACCGGATCACTATGACCTACTTTCGTACCTGCTCGACGTGTCTGTCTCGCAGTCAAGCGGGCTTGTGCCATTACACTAACCGTACGATGTCCGACCGTACTTAGCCCACCTTTGTGCTCCTCCGTTACGCTTTAGGAGGAGACCGCCCCAGTCAAACTACCCACCACACAGTGTCCTCATCCCCGATAAGGGGACCAAGTTAGAACCTCAAACATGCCAGGCTGGTATTTCAAGGTTGGCTCCACGCAAACTGGCGTTCACGCTTCAATGCCTCCCAGCTATCCTACACAAACATGTTCAAAGTTCACTGTGAAGCTATAGTAAAGGTTCACGGGGTCTTTCCGTCTAGCCGCGGATACACCGCATCTTCACGGCGATTTCAATTTCACTGAGTCTCGGGTAGAGACAGCGCCCCCATCGTTACGCCATTCGTGCAGGTCGGAACTTACCCGACAAGGAATTTCGCTACCTTAGGACCGTTATAGTTACGGCCGCCGTTTACCGGGGCTTCGATCAAGAGCTTCTCCGTGAGGATAACCCCATCAATTAACCTTCCGGCACCGGGCAGGCGTCACACCGTATACGTCCACTTTCGTGTTTGCACAGTGCTGTGTTTTTAATAAACAGTCGCAGGGGCCTGGTATCTTCGACTGGCTTCTGCTCAACCCGCAAGGGGTGTCACATACCACCAGCGTGCCTTCTCCCGAAGTTACGGCACCATTTTGCCTAGTTCCTTTACCCGAGTTCTCTCAAGCGCCTTGGTATTCTCTACCTGACCACCTGTGTCGGTTTGGGGTACGGTCTCAAATCACCTGAAGCTTAGAAGATTTTCCTGGAAGCATGGCATCAATAACTTCCCGCCACATGGGCAGTCGTCATCGCGTCTCAGAATTGAGGACCCGGATTTGCCTAAGTCCCCTCCCTACACGCTTAAACCGGGACGACCGTCGCCCGGCTTACCTAGCCTTCTCCGTCTCTCCATCGCAGTGATCCAAGGTACGGGAATATTAACCCGTCTCCCATCGATTACACCTTTCGGTCTCACCTTAGGGGCCGACTCACCCTGCGCCGATTAGCGTTGCGCAGGAACCCTTGGTCTTCCGGCGTGCGAGTTTTTCACTCGCATTGTCGTTACTCATGTCAGCATTCGCACTTCTGATACCTCCAGCAAGCTTCTCAACTCACCTTCGCAGGCTTACAGAACGCTCCCCTACCCCGCATACAAAGTATGCAGCCGCAGCTTCGGTATCCAGTTTGAGCCCCGTTACATCTTCCGCGCAGGCCGACTCGACTAGTGAGCTATTACGCTTTCTTTAAAGGATGGCTGCTTCTAAGCCAACCTCCTAGCTGTCTGAGCCTTCCCACATCGTTTCCCACTTAACTGGAATTTTGGGACCTTAGCTGGCGGTCTGGGTTGTTTCCCTCTTCACGACGGACGTTAGCACCCGCCGTGTGTCTCCCGGATAGTACTCACAGGTATTCGGAGTTTGCATCGGGTTGGTAAGTCGGGATGACCCCCTAGCCGAAACAGTGCTCTACCCCCTGTGGTATTCGTCCGAGGCGCTACCTAAATAGCTTTCGGGGAGAACCAGCTATCTCCGGGCTTGATTAGCCTTTCACTCCGATCCACAAGTCATCCCCTGGCTTTTCAACGACAGTGGGTTCGGTCCTCCAGTTGATGTTACTCAACCTTCAACCTGCTCATGGATAGATCGCCCGGTTTCGGGTCTATGCCCAGCGACTAATTCGCCCTATTCAGACTCGGTTTCCCTACGGCTCCCCTAAACGGTTAACCTCGCCACTGAACATAAGTCGCTGACCCATTATACAAAAGGTACGCCGTCACAGAACAAGTCTGCTCCGACTGCTTGTACGCATACGGTTTCAGGATCTATTTCACTCCCCTCACAGGGGTTCTTTTCGCCTTTCCCTCACGGTACTGGTTCACTATCGGTCAGTCAGGAGTATTTAGCCTTGGAGGATGGTCCCCCCATGTTCAGACAAGGTTTCTCGTGCCCCGTCCTACTCGATTTCACTAGACTCAGGTTTCGGATACAGGGCTATCACCCACTATGGCGGCACTTTCCAGAGCCTTCTCCTACCCGTTGTCTAGCTTAAGGGCTAGTCCCCGTTCGCTCGCCGCTACTTAGGGAATCTCGGTTGATTTCTTTTCCTCGGGGTACTTAGATGTTTCAGTTCTCCCGGTTCGCCTCTTACACCTATGTATTCAGTGTAAGATACCCAGCCTAAACTGGGTGGGTTTCCCCATTCAGAAATGTCCGGATCACAGCTCGTTTGCCAGCTCCCCGAACCTTATCGCAGGCTTCCACGTCTTTCATCGCCTCTGACTGCCTAGGCATCCACCGTATGCGCTTAGTTGCTTGACTATATAACCCCAAGACAACTGACTCTAAATAGAACCACGAAAAGACACCTTAGCCGAAGCCAAGACGTTCCAGGTGGAACTGATTAGAGATAGTCACTCGAAGTCATACACAACCACTTCAACGACAACACCGGATAACGCTTGAAAAAATCGTTATCACTTGAACACGTCTCTCAAAGACCGTAGAGAAACGTATTCGTGTTCTATCTCATCCAAATTTTTAAAGAGCAAATCTGACCCAGTGATCAGAAAGAAGGATTTCGGCTTTAACAACGCATAAAACGCCGTAAAAGAAACACTTTTTTCTGTACACTGACCGAAGTCAGGACATTCAGGGTAACCAAGTAACTCACAACATCTGCACATCTGTATAATGGTGGAGCTAAGCAGGATCGAACTGCTGACCTCCTGCGTGCAAGGCAGGCGCTCTCCCAGCTGAGCTATAGCCCCAAAAAGCTATTTCTAGAATTTTGTAAATCTAGGCATTTTCGGTCGCCGCATAGCTTTCTATGCAAGTCCGGAAATAACGACGAGTTACAAGATTCTGGTGGGTCTGGGTGGAGTTGAACCACCGACCTCACCCTTATCAGGGGTGCGCTCTAACCAACTGAGCTACAGACCCGATTATCACGCCATCTTGTCGTGCCTGGACTGCGTTGCGGCTCTCACTCAGTTGGTCACGTACAACAGTACGCTCCCGTCTTCACTCCATCCGCGCCTTGCCAGACTCAACAATCTGTCGCGCTAATTCAGCGGGTCGGTCGAGACCCTTTGCTCTCTTTAATCAATCAACCAAGTAATTCGTGTGGACTCTGACCGAAGCGTTCGGCATCGTTTAAGGAGGTGATCCAGCCCCAGGTTCCCCTAGGGCTACCTTGTTACGACTTCACCCCAGTCATGAACCACACCGTGGTAATCGTCCTCCCGAAGGTTAGACTAACTACTTCTGGTGCAATCCACTCCCATGGTGTGACGGGCGGTGTGTACAAGGCCCGGGAACGTATTCACCGTGACATTCTGATTCACGATTACTAGCGATTCCGACTTCACGGAGTCGAGTTGCAGACTCCGATCCGGACTACGACGCGTTTTGTGAGATTGGCTCCCCCTCGCGGGTTTGCAGCCCTCTGTGCGCGCCATTGTAGCACGTGTGTAGCCCTGGCCGTAAGGGCCATGATGACCTGACGTCATCCCCACCTTCCTCCGGTTTGTCACCGGCAGTCTCCCTAGAGTTCTCAGCATTACCTGCTAGCAACTAGGGATAGGGGTTGCGCTCGTTACGGGACTTAACCCAACATCTCACGACACGAGCTGACGACGGCCATGCAGCACCTGTGTCAGAGTTCCCGAAGGCACCGATCCATCTCTGGAACGTTCTCTGCATGTCAAGGCCAGGTAAGGTTCTTCGCGTTGCGTCGAATTAAACCACATGCTCCACCGCTTGTGCGGGCCCCCGTCAATTCATTTGAGTTTTAACCTTGCGGCCGTACTCCCCAGGCGGTCAACTTAGTGCGTTAGCTGCGCCACTAAGGATTCAAGATCCCCAACGGCTAGTTGACATCGTTTACGGCGTGGACTACCAGGGTATCTAATCCTGTTTGCTCCCCACGCTTTCGCACCTCAGTGTCAGTGTTGGTCCAGGTAGCCGCCTTCGCCACTGGTGTTCCTTCCTATATCTACGCATTTCACCGCTACACAGGAAATTCCACTACCCTCTACCACACTCTAGCCATGCAGTTCGAAGTGCCGTTCCCAGGTTGAGCCCGGGGCTTTCACATCTCGCTTACATAACCACCTACGCGCGCTTTACGCCCAGTAATTCCGATTAACGCTTGCACCCTCCGTATTACCGCGGCTGCTGGCACGGAGTTAGCCGGTGCTTCTTCTGCGAGTGACGTCAATCCTCAAGCGTATTAAGCTTAAGGCCTTCCTCCTCGCTGAAAGTGCTTTACAACCCGAAAGCCTTCTTCACACACGCGGCATGGCTGGATCAGGCTTGCGCCCATTGTCCAATATTCCCCACTGCTGCCTCCCGTAGGAGTTCGGGCCGTGTCTCAGTCCCGATGTGGCTGATCATCCTCTCAGACCAGCTACGGATCGTTGCCTTGGTAGGCCATTACCCCACCAACAAGCTAATCCGACTTAGGCTCATCTAATAGCGCAAGGTCCTCTCCGAAGAGCGGATCCCCTGCTTTCCCCCGTAGGGCGTATGCGGTATTAATCCGAGTTTCCCCGGGCTATCCCCCACTACTAGGCAGATTCCTAAGCATTACTCACCCGTCCGCCGCTCGACGCCTGGTAGCAAGCTACCATCGTTTCCGCTCGACTTGCATGTGTTAAGCCTGCCGCCAGCGTTCAATCTGAGCCATGATCAAACTCTTCAGTTTAAATCATACAAGATCCGAAGATCTTAAATCTGCTCAAGACAAAAACTCAATTCTTGACGAGTCGTTGACTTGGTATTTCTTACCGAAATACTCCAGTCAGCGCCCACACGAATTACTTGGTTAATTTTTTAAAGAGCGTTTGAGCCGTGGCTCAATCAGGAGGCGAATTATACATCGTTTCGCTGCCCTGTCAACCGTTTATTTCGAGAAGCTTCAGAAGCATTTCCTTCCAAACCCCCCAACCTAACCGGCCGGTACTGCTTGATTCGAGAAGCGCATTCTACAGCGTATCCGAACCGTGTCAACCGTTTTCGCGTTCAAAGTTTAAATCACATTTCCTAAACTTTTCAACGTCTTACTAAACAGTTTCCACTCGATTCCTGCCTTTCTAAAACCGGCTGTCCCTCAAGCGAGATGCGCATTCTACAGACTTCTCGGGACAGGTCAACGGGGAATTTGAAAAAGATGTCCCGTATCTCGGTTTGCCCTTACTTCACTCCACCTACGCCCCTATTTACAACGGAAAAAGGGGCCGAAGCCCCTTCTTTATACCCTACCCGCTCCTTACTTACACCCGATATCAGGCCGGGCGGCGAGGTTTTTTGCGGAACAGCGCTCGTACTGGCCCGGTTAGCGCATATACCAGGAAAGCACTGAACAATACGGTGGCAGGGTCTAGCGCAATTACCACAAACACCAGCACCACCAGCAGAATCGCCGCGAATGGCACTCTGCCCCGCATGTCCAGATCCTTAAAGCTCTGGTAGAGCACATTACTGACCATCAACACGCCAGCACCGGCGACCACGAATAGCGTCAGAGCCGTTAGCCAGGCCGATGGCTCGAACGCATGGAAACACCAGACCATTCCTGCCACAGCAGCTGCAGCCGCAGGGCTTGGCAAACCCACAAAGTACTTCTTGTCGACCGACCCGATCTGAGTGTTGAATCGAGCCAGCCTCAGAGCCGTTCCGGCTACATATATAAAGGTTACCGCCCAACCCAGCTTGCCCAGGCCATTAAGCGACCAGAAAAACGCCACCAGCCCCGGCGCCACACCAAAGGCGACCATATCCGCCAGGGAATCGTATTCTTCACCAAACTTACTTTGGGTATTGGTCATGCGCGCTACGCGCCCGTCTAGCCCATCCAGGATCATAGACACGAAGATGGCAATCGCAGCGTTGTCGAAAATGCCATTGGCGGCAGAGACAATCGCGTAGAAGCCGGAAAATAAAGAGGCTGTGGTAAGCGCATTAGGCAGCAGGAAAATACCCTTATGACGAACAGGCGCACCTTCCACTAACTCTTCTTCGATGACCTCGCCCGGCGGGAGCTCATGAGGCTCTTCCGCACCCTGACCAGCAGAGGCGGACTTTTCCGACTTATTGGCCGGTTTGGATTCGGCAGATTTCTTTTCGTCAGTCATTCCAATTACTCCGGAAAGAATTTGGCCGCAGTATATACGAAAAACGCGGCCACACGGGCCGCGTCTTACAAAACCGAAAGCCCGGACTTTTAGTTTTTGTCTTTATCTACAATCTTGTTGGCAGAGATCCACGGCATCATGCCGCGCAGCTTTTCACCAGTCTGCTCAATAGGATGAGCAGCATTGATGCGACGCGCAGCAGTCATAGACGGGTAGTTCAACGCACCTTCAGAAATGAACATTTTGGCATATTCGCCGCTCTGAATACGCTTAAGAGCGTTGCGCATGGCCGCACGGGATTCCGCGTTGATGATTTCCGGGCCTGTGACGTACTCGCCGTACTCGGCGTTGTTAGAGATGGAGTAGTTCATGTTGGCAATGCCGCCCTCGTACATCAAGTCGACAATCAGCTTGAGCTCGTGCAGACACTCGAAGTAGGCCATTTCAGGCGCATAACCCGCTTCGGTCAGCGTTTCGAAGCCTGCTTTTACCAGCTCAACCGCACCACCACACAGAACCGCCTGCTCACCGAACAAATCGGTTTCAGTTTCGTCTTTAAACGTGGTTTCGATAATGCCGGTACGGCCGCCGCCCACACCGCTGGCGTAAGACAGCGCAAGGTTTTTGGCGTTACCGGATGCGTCCTGGAAAATAGCGATCAAGTCGGGAATACCACCGCCTTTGACGAACTCGGTGCGCACGGTGTGACCCGGCGCCTTAGGAGCGATCATGATGACGTCCAAGTCTTTACGCGGAACGACCTGGTTGTAGTGAATAGCGAAACCGTGGGCGAAGGCCAAAGTAGCGCCCTGCTTCAGGCTTGGCTCAACTTCGTCACGGTACAGCTGGGACTGGAACTCGTCGGGAGTCAGGATCATTACTACGTCAGCAGCTGCAACGGCTGAGGGCACATCAGCGGTTTTCAGGCCATAGGCTTCTGCTTTGGCAATAGAAGATGAGCCGGCGCGCAAACCAACCGTTACGTCTACACCGGAATCTTTCAAGTTGCAGGCATGGGCGTGCCCCTGGGAACCAAAACCGATAATGGCTACTTTTTTGCCCTGAATGATCGAAAGATCGCAATCCTTATCGTAATAAACCTGCATAACTAACCTCTATTATTTGAGCGACCCTAAGGGCCTGCGTTTTACGTTATGAATTTTTTAAACTCAATACCTTTGAAAACCGACAGCCTTAAAGGCTGAGCACTTTTTCACCGCGAGCTATACCGGACACGCCGCTACGCACTACTTCCAGAACACCGGTTGCACCAATGGCCTGAATAAAGCCATCCAACTTGGCGCTGTCGCCCGCCAGCTGCACGGTGTACACCGAACTGGTGACGTCAACAATCTGGCCACGGAAGATGTCTACGGTGCGTTTGATTTCGGCGCGCTGGGAGCCCGTTGCTTTCAGCTTCACCAGCATGAGTTCACGCTCGATGTGGGCCCCCTCGGTGAGGTCAACCAGCTTGATCACTTCAATCAGCTTGTTCAGCTGCTTGGTGATCTGCTCAATCACCCGCTCAGAACCGGTGGTGGTTACTGTCAAACGCGACATGGTCGGGTCTTCGGTGGGCGCAACCGTCAGGGTTTCAATGTTGTAATTGCGCTGTGAAAACAGGCCCACTACCCGCGACAGTGCACCCGGCTCGTTTTCCAACAAAACAGAAATGATTCGACGCATGATTACACCTTCTCCGTTTTGCTGAGCCACATATCTTTCATCGAGCCACGGGCCACATGCATCGGGTAAACGTGCTCAGAAGGGTCGACGTATATGTCCACGAACACCAGTTTGTCTTTCATGGCCAGTGCTTTTTTGAGCATGGGCTCCAGGTCTTCCTTGCGCGTAATCTTCATACCCTCGTGGCCATAGGCCTCTGCGAGTTTGACGAAGTCCGGCAAGGAGTCCATGTAAGAATGCGAGTGACGGGCCCCATAATTCATATCCTGCCACTGCTTGACCATACCCAGAGCCTGGTTATTCAGGTTGATGATTTTCACCGGCAAGTCGTACTGCTTGCAGGTCGACAGTTCCTGGATGTTCATCTGGATACTGCCTTCGCCAGTGACGCAGAGCACTTCTTCATCCGGAAAGTTCAGTTTTATGCCCATCGCTGCCGGCAAGCCAAAGCCCATGGTGCCCAGTCCACCGGAGCTGATCCAACGGTTAGGCTTGTCAAATTTGTAGTACTGAGCAGCAAACATCTGGTGCTGGCCCACATCGGTGGTCACATAGGCATCGCCATTGGTCAGGCGGTACAGCATTTCCACCACTTCCTGCGGCTTGATAACGTCATCGCTTGTTTCATAACGCATACCGTGAAAAGCGCGCCATTCGTCGATCTGCTTCCACCAGGCTGCCAGCGCATCGGCGTCGGGCCTGACTTTGCTTTCCTTGATCAGCGACTGCATTTCTTTCAGCACCGCATCCACAGGCCCAACAATGGGCACATCGGCAGTAATGGTTTTGGAAATCGACGCAGGGTCAATATCAATGTGAATGATGCGGGCGCCGGGGCAGAACTTCTCGGTCGCGTTGGTAACGCGGTCGTCAAAGCGCGCACCGATAGCCAGAATCAGGTCCGCGTTGTGCATAACCATGTTGGCTTCGTAAGTGCCGTGCATGCCCAACCAGCCAATGTGCTGTTTGTCGCTGGCCGGATAACAACCTATGCCCATCAGCGTATTGGTGATGGGGTAACCCAGGCCGCGCACCATTTCAGTCAACTGGCCAGAAGCCTTGCCCAGAATGACACCACCGCCGGCGTAAACAATCGGTCGCTTCGCCGCCAACAGCATGTCCACTGCTTTTTTGATCTGACCGGCGTGGCCACGAATGGCGGGGTTGTAAGACCGCAATTTGGTTTTTTTCGGAAACACGTACTCATAGCGATCATTCGGTGCGGTCATGTCCTTTGGAATGTCCACAACCACCGGGCCAGGTCGACCGGTTGTCGCAATGTAGTAGGCCTTGCGAATAATTTCCGGAATCTCGGACGGGTGGCGCACGCTGAGGTTGTGCTTCACCACCGGGCGGGAAACACCGATCATGTCGGTTTCCTGGAAGGCATCTTCGCCAATCAGCGTTGACGCTACCTGCCCACAAAGAACCACCATCGGAATGGAGTCCATAAAGGCAGTCGCGATACCGGTGATGGTGTTGGTCGCACCGGGTCCCGAGGTAACCAGCACTGTGCCCGCTTTGCCGGTAGCACGGGCATAGCCATCAGCCATGTGCACGGCCGCCTGTTCGTGTCTGACCAGAATGTGCTTGACGGCATCCTGCCTGAACAGAGCATCGTATATATGAAGGGCTGCTCCACCCGGATAGCCATAAATGTTCTCTATGCCTTCATCCTGTAACGAACGGATGAGCATATCGGCGCCAGACAATAACTCCACGTTTTCGACCCTCTTCTGCAAATGAGTAAAATCGGGGTACCACCCCGGCTACTTGGATATACGGTTGTGTGGCCTCTTGTGAAAGCTGAACCGATACTCCATCACGCCCCAGCCAACAAAGGTTGTCTGCCGGCCAGCCGCCCTCCTGAGGGTTGCGGAGAACAGCCAGTCAACAGATTGCACGTAAGCAACAACCATAACCGCAACGATGGGCGGTGTGTTGGGCGCGGTAATAAACGGGGGGAATATGAACGGGATTGCCGGCTACATCCCCTCCCGCCTTCAGGCAATCAGTAATTCTGACAGCGGGAAACTCCCTGTCAATAGCCGCTTTGGCTAAATAGACTGTTACTTATTTGAACCAGGCAAAAGAAAAAAACCAAATGAGCTGGCATGATGGTCCTAATACGCTATGAATACAGGATAATTGGCCATTCATCCGTTTCCTGCGACAGGTTAACAACAGCGGACCATAAATCGATGAAGATACAACTGAAAACAATGGCTCTGATATTGGCAATGGCGCCGGCCATGGTGAATTCAGCGGCGGTATACAAGTGTACCGATGCAGACGGCGTTACCCACTTTGGCGATCGCCAGCCCATCGGCACAGCAGCAGGTGAATGAGCTGGAACAGCGACAACAAGCCGCCAGCGAAGAATCACGGGTAGCCGACGCTGCGGCTACCCGTCAGGCGCTACGGCAAACCAACTGCGACGCGGCACGACAGAATCTTGAAATAATCAGCAACAACGCCCGCATCCGAGTCAGCGAAGATGGCGAGCAACGATTCCTCACTCCAGACGAGATCTCACTGCAAAAACAGAAGTACGAGGAAATCGTTGAACAAAACTGCGGCGCTGAAAAAACACCCTGAACCCACCCGTGGCGGGCAGGTTCCGGAGTCTGTCAGGCTTTGCTAAACACCAGTGCGCCCTCTTCAACACGGGCGTGAATGGTATCCCCCGGGCCAAAGCTGCCTTGCAGCAACTGTTGCGCCAAGGGGTTTTCGATCATCCGCTGAATCGCCCGTTTGAGCGGCCTTGCGCCATAAACCGGGTCGTAGCCGACATTGGCAAGCAACTCCATCGCGCTTTCGTCCAATTCCAGGCCAATGTCCTGCTGCTGCAAGCGCTTGCCGAGAATCTCTATCTGCACTTTGGCGATGCCGCGGATCTGGTTTGCTGCCAGCGGGTGAAACACCACCACTTCGTCTACCCGATTTATAAACTCGGGGCGGAAGTGGGTGCCAACTTCGTCCATCACCAGGGCTTTCATGGCGTCGTAGTTTTCTTCGCCAGCGTATTGCTGGATGATTCCAGAGCCCAGGTTAGACGTCATCACTATCACCGTGTTGCGGAAATCCACGGTGCGGCCCTGGCCGTCAGTCAGGCGGCCATCGTCAAGAACCTGCAGCAGAATGTTGAACACGTCCGGGTGTGCTTTTTCTACTTCGTCCAGCAACAGCACCGAATAAGGTCGCCGGCGTACGGCTTCGGTCAGGTAACCACCCTCTTCGTAACCCACATAACCCGGGGGCGCACCGATCAGCCGCGCTACGGAGTGTTTCTCCATAAACTCCGACATATCAATGCGTACCATGGCGTCGTCGGTATCAAACAGGAAGGATGCCAATGCCTTACACAATTCGGTTTTGCCCACACCGGTGGGGCCGAGGAATAAGAAGGAGCCGTTGGGACGATTGGGGTCCGACAGCCCGGCGCGGGAACGGCGCACAGCGTTAGCCACCGCTTCCACCGCCTCGTTTTGTCCGATTACCCGCTTGTGCAGGACCTCTTCCATCCGCATCAATTTGTCGCGCTCGCCCTCGAGCATTTTCGACACCGGAATGCCGGTCCACTTGGACACAATTTCAGCAATTTCTTCTTCAGTAACCCGGTTGCGCAGCAGAGTCATTTCCATCATCTCGGCCTGGCTTGCCATATCCAGCTGGCGCTCAAGCTCCGGAATGCGGCCGTACTGCAATTCAGACATTCGACCAAGATCACCGGCGCGCCGGGCACTTTCCAGTTCGGTCCGCGCTTGCTCAAGTTCGCTTTTGATTTTCTGGGATCCGTGCAAGGCGGCCTTTTCAGTGTTCCAGACTTCTTCAAGATCGGCGTATTCGCGTTCCACGCCGTCAATCACGCTGGAGAGTTCTTCCAGGCGTTTCTTCGATGCTGGGTCGGTCTCTTTTTTCAGCGCCTCGCGCTCGATTTTTAGCTGAATAAGTCGACGTTCCAGGCGATCCAGCGGCTCGGGTTTGGAGTCCATTTCCATCCGAATCTGACTTCCGGCCTCATCCACCAGGTCAATGGCTTTGTCCGGCAGCTTACGGTCGGCAATGTAACGGCTCGACAGTTTGGCGGCGGCGATAATGGCACTGTCGGTTATTTCAACACCGTGGTGCACTTCATAGCGCTCTTTCAGGCCGCGCAATATAGCAACGGTGTCTTCTTCGCTAGGTTCGTCTACCAGCACTTTCTGGAACCGGCGCTCAAGGGCTCCATCTTTTTCAATGTGTTCCCGGTATTCGTCCAGTGTGGTCGCACCCACGCAGTGGAGCTCACCGCGGGCCAATGCTGGCTTCAGCATGTTACCGGCGTCCATCGAGCCTTCGGCTTTGCCGGCACCCACCATGGTATGGATTTCGTCAATAAACAGGATAATCTGGCCTTCCTGTTTTGACAGTTCTTTCAATACGGCTTTGAGGCGCTCCTCGAACTCACCGCGGAATTTGGCGCCGGCAATCAGCGAGCCCATATCCAGTGACAATACGCGCTTGTTTTTAAGGCCTTCGGGCACTTCGCCATTTACAATACGCTGGGCCAAGCCTTCCACAATAGCGGTCTTACCCACGCCAGGATCACCAATCAATACCGGATTGTTCTTGCGACGGCGCTGCAGCACCTGAATGGTGCGGCGGATTTCGTCGTCGCGGCCAATCACCGGGTCAAGCTTGCCAGACTCGGCCATTTCGGTCAGGTCGATGGTGTATTTATCCAGTGCCTGGCGATTTTCTTCGGCGCCGGCTTCGTCTACGGATTCGCCACCGCGGGCGTTTTCGATGGCTTTTTCCAGCGCGACCTTGTCCACGCCGTGTTCACGCAGCACCCGCCCCAGGCTACCGCGATCTTCCAGCGCCGCCAGCAACATCAGCTCGCTAGAGACAAACTGGTCTTTTCGCTTTTGCGCGAGTTTGTCGGCAATGTTGAACAGGCGGCCCATGTCGTTGGACATGGCGACGTCGCCGGCGCTGCCTTTTACTTCGGGCAGGCTCTCGATTTCTTTAATGACCGCTTGGCGGATGCGGGTGGGCTCGCCGCCAGCCTGTTTCAGCAGCGGTTTGATGGAACTGGCATTCTGGTCTAAGAGAGCCTGCATCAGGTGCAACGGTTCTATGAAATTGTGGTCTTTGCCAACAGCTAGGGATTGGGCATCGGCCAGAGCGCTTTGCAGGCGGCTGGTCAGTTTGTCGATTCTCATGGGTGGCTCTCCGGTTCTGTGTGCAATGGGCCGGTGTCGGCCTATTGAATCTGCTTTGTTACTTAATGTAGGGGCAAACAGGCAGACTTCAAGTTAGTAACCGATTGGAGTGTCAGAAAATTGACGGGCGTCAGTAAGGGCTGCCGATTTTTACTGCAGAACCACCAGCGTGGCCATGCGACCGGTTTGGCCGTCGCGGCGATAAGAGAAGAAACGCTGGGGATCGCTGGCGGTACATAGGCCGCCGCCATTTATTGAGCTAACGCTGGCTTGTTGCAGGCGCTGTGTTGCCAATTGGTAAATATCGGCCATGTAGTGGCCGGGACGGGCGCCCTCGCTTGTAAACGCGCTGGCCGCTTGCGGGCTATGGTTGATAAACGCCTGGCGTACTTCTGGCCCTACTTCGAACTGGTCGGGGCCGATGGCAGGGCCGAGCCAGGCCATCAGGTTTTCGGCGGGTTCGGCCATTGCTGTTATAAGGTTTTCTAAAACGCCACCGCACAGGCTGCGCCAGCCGGCGTGGGCTGCGCCGACTATCGTTCCCTGGCGGTTGCAGAGTATGACCGGCAAGCAGTCTGCGGTGAGAATGGCGCACACCACGCCGGGTTCGCGGGTGTAGCTGGCGTCGGCGGGCGGAAGTTGGCTTAGGTTTTGGGCTGTTACTTCGACAACAACGGTTCCGTGCACCTGGTTTAACCAGGCGAAACGTTGCGCCGACAAACCAAGATGATCCGCCAATCGTTGGCGGTTGGCGGCTACGCTCTGAGGGTTGTCGTTAACGTGACCGCCCACATTCAGTTGACCCCAAGGCGCCGCGCTAACGCCGCCCTGGCGGGTGCTGCTGAACGCCTGCACGCTGGCCGGAGCTGGCCAGACAGGCGCAATTAACGGCAGATCAGGACTCATCGCTATCCATATCTTTTACGTGCTTGCGCAGCGCGGCCAGCAGCAGCTGAAAATCCTCTGGCAGGGGCACATCCCAACTCATGGTTTCGCCGGTTTGCGGGTGTTCCAGGGTCAGCTGGCGTGCGTGCAAGGCCTGGCGGTGGAAGCCAGACAGCACTTCGCGCAATTCTTCGGTGGTGCCTTTGGGCAACCGCAGGCGCCCGCCGTAAACAGGATCGCCCACCAGCGGGTGTTTTACGTGGGTCAGGTGCACACGAATCTGGTGGGTACGTCCGCTTTCCAGTTTGCAGCGCACGTGAGTGTGGGCCGCAAAGCGCTCAATCACGCGGTAGTGGGTAACGGCCGGCTTGCCGGACTTCACCACCGCCATTCTTTTACGTTCGGTGGGGTGGCGACCGATTGGAGCGTCCACGGTGGCGCCGCCGGTCAGAGTGCCTACTACAACGGCTTCATATTCACGGCCCATGGTGCGGGTTTGCAGCTGGTTTACCAGCGAGGTGTGGGCAATCAGGCTGCGCGCCACCACCATAACGCCGGAGGTGTCTTTATCCAGACGGTGCACAATGCCGGCTCGCGGCAGGTTTTCTACTTCCGGCGCTATATTCAGTATCGCGTTCACCAGGGTACCGTCGGCATGGCCAGCCGCCGGGTGCACCACCAAACCGGCTGGCTTGTTGATGATCAGTATGTGCTCGTCTTCATAAACAATATCCAGGGTGATGGATTCTGCCTGCCAGGTCACCTGCGCTTCCGGTTCGGCGTCTAACTCGATCTTGTCACCCAGCATCACTTTATCGCGGGGTCTGCACTGGCCGCCATTAACAGTCAGGGCGCCGCTTTTTACCCAGGATTGAAGGCGCGAGCGCGAGTGCTCGGGCATTAGCTCTGCGGCGGCCTGGTCCAGGCGCTTGTCGCTCAGTTTGGGTGGTATTAAAAAACTGGCGATAATTCGGTTTTCAGCTGACATTAAGCCCCCAGGGCCTGGTTGTGTTACGTTTGGCTTATATTATGACAAACAGCCGGGCTTCTGTTGTGCTTCTACTGCACATCCAGTGCCTTCCCCGTTACAATGGCGGCTCTTTGAACTTTTCGACATTATACGGGATTCCGACATGAGATCAGTTGTCCGTTTATGGGTAGTGTCCGTAGTGGTTGTGCTACTCAGCGCCTGCGCCTCAAATAAGCAAGAGCAGGTATTACCCGAGCAAACCTATTACGAGAACGCCCGCAGCGCCATGAATTCGGGCAATTTCAACGAAGCGGAAACCAATCTCGATGCTTTGGAAACTTACTATCCGTTTGGCCGTTACGCCGAGCAAGCCCAGCTTGACCTTATTTTTGCACGCTACCAGAACCTTGATCTGGAAGGCGCCCGCGCCGCGGCGGATCGCTTTCTGCGACTGAATCCGCAAAGCGAACACGGCGACTACGCCCTATTCATGCGTGGCCTGGCCTCTTACAACCTGGACATTGGACTGGCCGCGCGCTACTTCCCGATAGAGGCCAACGCCCGTGCCCCAGGCGAACAGTTGCAGGCGTTCCGCGACTTTTCCGAGTTGCTCAACCGCTATCCCGACAGCCTTTACGCCGCCGATGCCCGCCAGCGGATGATTGCCGTGCGCAACCGCATGGCCGAGCTGGAGCTTCACGCGGCTCGCTATTACATCACGCGGGAAGCCTACATTGCAGCCAATAACCGCGCCCGCTATGTGGTGGAGAATTACCCCAGCTCACCGGTGGTGGAAGAAGCCATCATTATTCTGGCGGAAACATTTCGCTTTATGGACATAAAAAAAGGCAGCCAGGACGCCGTTGCGCTGCTGCGCACAAACTTCCCGGACAGCGAAGCGTTTAACCAGAACGGGGAATTTGAGCCCGATATTCTGCGCAAGCAGAACCGCTCCCTTGCCAACGTGATCACCTTTGGTTTGATGGGCGACGAATAATGTCGTTGTCCGCAAGCCGCGAAATCGGGGCCAGTAACGGCCCCGTTTTTTATACGCCGCTTTTCCAAGCGTTAGTAATGGGATAACGGCGGTCTTTACCGAAACCCCGCTCTGAAATCCGCACGCCGATTGGCGCCTGCCGGCGTTTGTATTCATTGATATCCACCAGGCGAATCACCCGTTCTACGTCTGTGCGGTCAAAGCCTGCGGCAATAATCACCTCGGCGCTTTCGTCCTGTTCGACATAGCGTTGCAGAATGGCATCCAGAACGTCATAACCCGGCAGGTTGTCTTCATCTTTCTGATCTGGCGCCAGCTCAGCCGACGGCGGCCGCGTAATCACCCGTTCAGGAATCACCGGCGCCAGCGTATTGCGATAACGCGACAACTCGAACACCTGGGTTTTGGCCACATCTTTGAGCACATCAAAGCCACCGGCCATATCGCCATAAAGCGTCGAGTAACCCACCGCCATCTCGCTTTTGTTGCCCGTCGTCAGCACCAAAGAGCCGAATTTGTTCGACAGCGACATCAGCAAAACACCTCGCAGGCGAGCCTGAAGATTCTCCTCGGTGGTGTCCACCGTGGTGCCGGTGAAGGGTTCGGCCAGGGTTGCCATAAAAGCATCGTACATGGGCTCGATTGAGAACACATCGTAGTGCACGCCCATAGTGCTGGCCTGGGCCTCTGCGTCTTGCAGGCTGATATCCGCGGTGTAGCGAAACGGCATCATCACCGCCCGCACCTGCTCCTTGCCCAACGCGTCTACCGCTATGGCCAGCGTCAGCGCTGAATCGATACCTCCTGACAAACCCAGCACCACAGATTTAAAGCCATTTTTCCCCACATAATCCCGCACACCCATCACCAACGCTTGATAAACTTCCGCGCTTGCGGACAGCGGCTGTGGTAATGGTTGAGTAACAGGCTGGCAGGTTTCTTCACACTCAAAGTCTACAACGAACAGGCCCTGTTCAAACTGCGGCGCTTCTGCGGCAATCTGGCCTTTGCCGTCGGCCACCAGCGAGCCGCCATCAAACACCAATTCGTCCTGCGCGCCAACCAGGTTGACGTACACAATGGCCACGCCAGCGGCTTTGGCCTTACGCTGAACCAATGCTTTGCGCCGCAGTTGTTTGCCCTGGGAATACGGCGACGCATTCAGATTCAGTACCAGTTTTGCGCCGGCCGCTGCCGCCTTTTCAACCGGACCTTCTGCCCATAAGTCTTCACACACCGTAATGCCGACATCAACGCCCCGCAAACTGACCACCAATGGCTCAAGCCCACTGGCGAAATAGCGTTTTTCATCAAAAACCTGATAGTTGGGCGGGCACTGTTTGAAATAACGATGGCTAATCTTGCCGTTTTCCATCACCAGCGCAGCATTATAGAGTTTACCGTTTTCACGCACCGGCGCACCAAACACCACAACCGCTGCCAACCCTGCCCCGCAGATCTCATCGATTGCCGCCTGTACGCGAGTGTCCAGGCTTGGCCGCAGCAGCAAATCCTCCGGCGGATAGCCGGTCAGCGCCAACTCGGGGAATACCACAATGTCGGCCTGGTGCTGGTCATCGGCCTGCCTTACCGCCGCAATAATCCGCTGGGCGTTGCCGGGTATGTCACCGACCAAAAAATCCTGTTGAACCATCACCAAGCGCAAAGGGCCCGGTGTTTGTAGGGATCGGGGCTGATCCGCTGTTAGCGACATATGTCGGCTCCTGTTACTGATGCCTGAAAAAGGGCTATTATAAACGCGCAGCCGCGCCAAGTCTGCGGCCGCGCCCTTAGTGGGCGTAAGCGTCGACACCACCACTACTACCGGCAGCTAAAAGCTGGCTCCACCGTGTATATGGCACTATTTATGACAGCGTCTTCCACGCTTTCCGCAACGACGGCGCTCGCAGCCAGCGCTGGCGACTTGCTGAGCACACGCCAGCGCGGCGAACTGTTTCGGGTGTATAACTATTATCGCGTGGTGCTGGGCATATTGCTTATCGGGCTACTGCTGGTGGATACCACCAGTTTTGACGGTCGCTTCCGCCAACTGGACTACTTTCAGGCGGGCGTCATCGCTTATCTGGCCGTAAACGCGTTTATAGCGGTGTTAATGATTGCCGGTTTCCAGCCCAGTGAGCGCCACATCAGCGTCTCCATTTTGCTGGATATACTGATTATTCATGGCCTGCTGGTCAGCAGTTCCGGCATCACCAATGGCATGGCAAACCTGGTGATCGTATCAGTCGCCGCCGGCAACATCATGACGCCGGGGCGCATGGGTACATTTTACGCTGCTTTAGCCACTCTCAGTTCACTGGCCATTGCACTTTGGGCGATGCTGGAACAGGGCAAAAGCGCCGATGACATGGTGCGGGCCGGGTCATTGGGTATTGTTTATTTTGTGACCGCCGCCGCTTTGCAATACATCGCCATCCGCCTGCGCCGCAGCGAAACTCTTGCCAACAGTCGTGCCCAAAGTCTTGCCGAGCTGGAGCAGATCAATCAGCAAATCATTCAGCGCATGCGCACCGGTATACTGGTGTTAGACCGTGAAGGCCAGGTTCGCCTGATGAACGCCGCTGCCAGCGAAATGCTGGCGGGGTATACAGTTTCTGCGCAGCGAGCAGGGGCCGGGCAAACAACTGGCGCACACCTTCTGCCCGCAAACCTGCTAGCCGGATTCAAAAGCTGGCTGCTGCATCCGCAACAAAGCATCGCACCCTTTCAGCCCGCAAGCACGTCGCCCCCCATACAAGCCACGTTTGCGCACCTGGACCAAAACAGCGGCGAGCTGGTGTTGGTGTTTCTGGAAGACATCAGCCGCGTAACCCAGCAGGCGCAACAAATGAAGCTCGCCTCACTGGGCCAGTTAACGGCCAGCATCGCCCATGAAATTCGCAACCCGTTGGGGGCCATCAGCCACGCCGCACAGCTTTTGGACGAGTCGCCGAATATGGATACGTCCGACCAAAAAATGCTGGCGGTTGTTCATCGCCACTCAAAGCGTGTGAACGCCATTATAGAGAATGTGCTGGGTGTGTCCCGCCGTGAAACCTCAGCCGCCGAGCCGATTGATCTGCAGCCCTGGTTAGAACAGTTTCGTGACGATTTTCTGCAAACCCACAGTCAACATAAACCCGTGCTTATCCGCCTTAGCGTTCAGCCTGGCGCTCACCCCACAGCACGTTTCGACACCAGCCAGTTGGAACAAATTCTGATCAACTTATGCGACAATGGCTTACGCTACAGCCAATTGCACTCTGGCGAGGCTAAAATAGAAATACTTGCCGGAATCGCCGTCGACGGCGCCCGCGCCTACATTGACATCAAGGATTACGGCCCGGGAATTACCAAAGAGAACACGTCGTCTGTATTCGAACCGTTTTTTACAACCGACAAAAGTGGCACCGGACTGGGCCTTTATCTGGCAAAAGAATTGTGTGAGGCGAATCAGGCTCACCTGTCGCTGATTGACGCCGAACAGTCAGGTTGCTGCTTTCGCATTATGTTTGCCCATCCCGGGCGTATAATCTGAAGGGTACTATGACCAAACTCACCGCGCTGATCGTAGACGACGAACCCGACATCCGTGACCTGCTAGAGATAACCCTCAGCCGCATGGGCCTGAACACGGTCACCGCGGGCACTCTGGCAGGGGGCATCGCGGGCATGCAAAAGCACACGCCAAATGTGTGCCTGACCGACATGAACCTGCCAGATGGCAAAGGCATCGAGCTGGTGCAATGGATTCAACAGCATTCGCCCAATACGCCGGTCGCCGTTATAACCGCCTACGGCAGTATGGACATCGCCATTGAGTCCCTGAAGGCAGGTGCTTTTGATTTTGTGTCAAAGCCCGTTGAATTACCGCGGCTGCGGGAGCTGGTCAACACCGCCCTGAAACTGGCCCAGAACCCAGAGCCTGCGCCAGAAGACAATAGCGACCCGGGTTTGCTGCTGGGTAATTCCGCCCAGGTTCAAACCTTACGCAATCAGGCCCGCAAGCTGGCCCGCAGCCAGGCGCCGGTCTTTATTCAAGGCGAATCCGGCAGCGGAAAGGAGCTGGTCGCACGCACCATTCACCAGCAAGGCCCCCGATGTGAAGGGCCGTTCATCGCCGTGAACTGTGGCGCCATTCCGTCTGAATTGATGGAAAGCGAGTTTTTTGGCCACAAAAAAGGCAGCTTCACCGGTGCTGTCGATAACAAGGCAGGCCTGTTTCAAAGCGCCAACGGCGGCACCCTGTTTCTGGATGAAATCGCTGACCTACCACTGCCCATGCAGGTAAAACTTCTGCGGGCCATTCAGGAAAAAGCCGTACGCCCGGTCGGTGACAGCCACGAAGTGCCGGTCGATATCCGTGTGCTTAGCGCAACCCATAAAGACCTTTCGGCGCTGGTACAAGATGGCCTGTTCCGTCAGGACCTGTTCTATCGCATCAACGTGATTGAAATCCGCGTGCCGCCTCTGCGCGAACGCAGCGGCGACATAGCGCTGCTTGCCAGGCACATCCTGCTGCGCATCGCCCGTGAATACGAATGTACACCCATCGCCCTCACGGATGCAGCCGTCGATTATTTAAAGGGCTACCATTTCCCGGGTAATGTGCGTGAGCTGGAAAACATTCTGGAGCGGGCGTTTACACTTTGCGACGGAGACGTTATTGACAGCGGCGACCTTCAGCTTCGCAGCTCTTGTAGCAGCATGGATTCGCCTTTGCTGGCACCGACAGCTGAGATAATGGCAACGGCGGATATTGAACTATCGGAGCAAGGCCTGGGCCTAGAGGGATATCTCGAGAACATAGAGCGCAAAGCTATTGAGCAGGCGCTCGAAGCCACGCGTTGGAATAAGACGGCGGCGGCGAAAAAGCTGGGGATCAGCTTTCGGGCGTTGCGGTATAAATTGAAGAAACTGGGGCTGGAGTGATCACCATCGCAAAATGCGATCCTAACGTGTGCGAATGAAACAGTTTGCGGTTAAGCTCAGAATTGCTCTATTCACAGGATGTGAAAAAAGCTGAAAATTATACCTATCAACATGGATGTTGAACTATGCATTCCCCAAAAATGTCCCAGGGTTTCACCCTTATAGAACTTGTGGTAACACTTGCGATTGTTGGCATTCTGACAGCATTTGCGAGCAACTCGTGGATCTCTCTTATTGCATCAACCCGCCACACCGATGTTGTTAACGATACGTACAGAATGTTCGCGCTGGCTCGCTCCTTCGCCATCAATCAAAAAAAGCTTACCACGATCTGTCCATTGTCTGGCTCACAGATCTGTACGGATAACTGGAACAACCCGGTATCCGTATTCCCTGACACAAACAACGACAAACGCCCGGACGGTGCCAGAATCCACCGGGTTTTTGATCTTGCAAAAGATCACTCAGAGTTGTATTCACGAACGGCCGGAAGAGGCTATTTTCAGCTATCTCCAGACGGTATGAGCCATGGCACAATGGGCAGCCTGGTCGCTTGCTCACCTTCCGGCGGCGGTTCAGTCGACATGAGTTACCTTGCGCTTAGCATTGGCGGCCGTTTGCGGCGACTGCATGATGAAGACGGCGATGGCACTATCAGGCTTCCGTGGGGAGTCACTCTCACCTGCCCGACATCCTTACCGACGATCTGACCGACAAACTGACGGAATAGCCAAAGCCCGATAATTCGCATAAGCCCGGCTGGGCGAACTGACGTCGTAGACGGAGACAGCAAATGACACAACCCATTCTTGTGAAAACTGAACGGCGAAATCGCCAGCAACTCAATCTCAAACAGCAATCTGGTCTCGGACTGATCGAAATTCTGGTGGCTGTTCTGGTTCTGGGTATTGGCATACTCGGTGTTGCCTCAACCCAGGTCGTCTCTTTGCAGATGACGTCTCAGTCGCAGAGCCGGAGCCAGGCGGTGTTGCTTGCAGAGGACATGCTGGACAGGGTGCGAGCCAATTCCCGCAATCCCGCGGACTATGCCCTGGCCGCGGGCGTCGCCGTAGGCGCTGACAACGGAGCATGCGACACATCGTTTGTGCCTGCTAACGCAACAGTCGCCGGAAATGACATTGAGGCCTGGGAGAACAATCTGGCCTGCCTGCTTCCGGCAGCGCAGCGCGCCATTGAGGTAGCCGGTAACACCGTTACGATCACCATTGACTGGAATCAGAAAGATCAGGCCATGAACCCCATCGTCGTGAGAACAGAGATCTGACTATGCAAAAGCCAATGTTTCATCGTCTTCACGGGGTTCGCCAGGTTCTTTTCCAGTCAGGTTTGTCACTGGTAGAGCTGCTGATTGCAATGGCTCTGGGCTTGCTGCTTACTCTTGGTGTAACCCAGATTTATCTCAGCAGCAGCGTTACCTATCGCCAGACAGAGGGACTCGCATACGCCCAGGAAAGCACGCGTTTTGTTTCCGCGATGCTGACTCCCGAACTCAGGTCTGCCGGAAGTTTCGGATGCCTTGCGCAAATGGGCAGGCCGTTTGCGCAAATTGTGGATAACCGGCTAAGCGGCCGTTTAATTGTGCCCCTGACCCGGGCATTACAGGGCTGGGAATACACCGGCACGGGCCCCGGTGACTCTATTACACTGGCAGGAACCTTATCCACACCAACTGCGGGGAACTGGGATTCTGGGACCGCGGGCACCGATCTCCCGACCGCACTGGCAGGCTCCGTAGTCATTAATTCCGATGTAGTCATTGTAAACGCCTTAACGCCTCTCGGCGTAGAGGTCAGTGCCGTCACAAATCCAGGCGACAGTGTCATAAACCTGTCGGGCGCCTCCGGCGTGAGTGCAGGCCGCAACGTGTTGGCAACGCGTGGTGATTGCTCGGAGGGTGAGCTTTTTCAGAAAAGTGATGCGGCGAGCCTTTCGACCATCACCACCACCATCCCCAATACACTGGGGCTCGGCTATGACGTGCAGACCAGGATTTATGAGTTTACAACGATGGCCTATTACATTAGCGAGGGCACCAACGAGGAACCTGCACTTTTCCGCCGACTGATGACCCCACTTCAGAATCCGCAAGAACTTGTGTCCGGAGTCGAAACACTTCAGATTCTGTACGGTGTCGATACCGATGGGTCCAACGCTGCAGACGACTACATACCGGCTGACGAAGTAGCTGACTGGGATACCGTCGTAAGCGTCCGCTTTTCTGTCATGACAAGGAGCCCCAGCGACGTTCTCGATGAAGAAAATAGCCGCAGCTTCGACATGCTTGGCAGCGAAGTCACTCAGGCCAATAACGGCGACCGACGGGTTCGTCTGGTGTCCGTGAGCACAACAGCGCTCAGGGGGGGGATTGAATGAAGATCATCAAAAAGCCGGTGCGGTTGACCCAACTTGCGCCCTTATCCAGACAGCAACACGGAGCCACACTTATTGTCGCTCTTGTCATGCTGCTATTAATATCGCTGCTTGCAGCTGGGGGCATGCAGGGTTCCATTCTGCAAGAGCGAATGGCCAGCAACGCGCACGATGGCGCGATTTCATTTCAGGCGTCAGAAGCTGCTTTGAGGCAAGGTGAAGATAACCTTATGACGACGCTGACAACACGTCAAACTGCCTACAACGAGGGGCTGATGGGCGGCCCTTGGGCATGGGATGGCGCCGACCCTGCCCCCTCTGGCGTCGGGAACGCAGGATCAAACGTCAGCGCTCAACCCGCCTACCACCTTGCGTACCTTGCCGACGTTTGTCCGATTGAGCCAGGACCCTGTTTTGAGCGCTACCTGACCACCTCAAGAGGTCAAGGAGGAAGCGACGAAGCCGTGACTGTGTTGCAGTCAACTGTGTTGTTGGCACCCGAATAAAACACGATCTTTATAAATAGCTGCGATGAGAGAGTGTCCAAAACGTGTTGCTGACTCCAAGCGGAGAAATTGCCGTGAAAAAACTTACAGCACAGACATATATCCGGGCGCGTGTTAACAAACTGACCACCTTTGGGGCCAGCCTGTTGCTCTCCATGTGCACGATGCAGTCCGCGTTGGCGCAGGTAAACATTGCGCAAATACCACTTTTTCTGAAAACGTCGGTGGACTCGAATCTTGTTTTTATTTTTGACGATTCGGGGTCTATGGGCTGGGAATACATGCCTGACTCTATCGGCGGGGACCTTGGTCTTTTCCCCGGTGGCCCACATAATTGGTCAGGCGGTACGTTACGCGTTGGTAATTTCTGGTACTACAGCAGCCGAGTAAATGCGATCTATTACGATCCTGACACCGAGTATGCCCTCCCCCACAAGCCGGACGGTTCCGGACGTTTCCCGAATTCCAACTTTAATGCCGCGTGGAAAAATGGCTTCAGCGAAACCGGATCGGTCAATTTGAGCATACGTTTCCCAACCCATCGTTTTACGTTTGAAGACAGTGCTTTTTACTATCGGTTCAACAGTTCACCTGGATGCGAGGCTGCACCAAAGAATAACAATTGTTACGACCTTGTATTCCTGGCGGACGAGAACACAGAGCAGCAACAAAACTTTGCAAACTGGTACTCCTTCTACAGCCTCCGCGATTTGGCGTCAAAATCTGGTATCACTGAGGCCTTTTTTGACCTTCCAGAAAACATTCGCCTTGGCTACGGCGCTATTAACATTAACAACAGAACCATCGATGGCGTGGGTAACACAAATACGCTGGTCAGCGGCGTCCGTCCATACAACGCCGCCCACCGCCAGCAATTCCTGACTTGGTTGCAAAACAAAAGTGTTTCCGGCGGCACGCCACTCAGAACAGCACTCAAAGATGTGGGTAACTACTACTCACGCACTGATAGTCGAGGCCCGTGGGGAGCCACTCCCGGCACCAGCGACAACACCGCTGATATCGAATGCCGTCAGAGCTTCTCTCTTATAATGACCGACAGCATCTGGAATGGCAGCACTCCTGGTGACGTTCTAGAAGCAGACGCTGTTGCGGCCATTGCATCGGGAGAAATGATTAATTGGCCACAGCCAGGCTCTGATCGAAACCCTCAAAACATCGACGACCTGCTTCACGCAGCCATTAACGGTCGTGGCGGCTATGCAAGTGCTCAAAACCCGAAGGAGTTCACCGCTGAAATTCAGGGTTTCCTAGGAGGCGTTATTGCCCGCGCCCAGACCTCCGCCTCTGCAGCAGCAGTCAGCTCAGCGGTACTTCGCACGGACGCGCTTGGCTTTTTTGCCGGTTTCCGCAGTGAAGATTGGTCGGGAACATTAACTGGCTTTAATTTCAACCTGGGGACCGAAATCTGGGATGCAGAGACAGTTCTTGAAAATACGCTTCCTGCAGATCGCACACTAATAACCTATAACAGAAGCGCAGGGGTAAAGCTGGCGTTTACCTCAGCAACCTCACTCAGCAACCTCTCTCAGGCACAGCAGGATGCGCTTAACGCTGACCCAACCCTGGCAGCAAGTCAGGACAATCTTGGCCCCAACCGCCTTGCCTGGTTACACGGTGACAACTCGGCACACTCAACATTTCGCGACAGACAAAGACAGGATGCGGGCGGCGCGACAGTTACTCGTCTTTTAGGCGATGTCATCAACGCTAACCCACAGTTCGTGGGCACCACCAACTACGGGTTCAGGCGTTTGAGTGGCACTGAGGGTTCCAGCTATGGCGCGTTTCGCTCCACTACGACCTATCGAGAGCGAACCGCTGCACTTTATGTTCCGGCTAACGACGGCATTCTTCATGCGTTTGACAGTGAAACCGGTGGAGAGCTCTTTGGTTACATCCCCTCCGAGCTTCTGCTGCCCACTGGGTCAAACAGTTATGCCCGCATTTCAGAGCTGATGAATCCCATCTACACCCACAAATATCTTATGGACGGTACTCCCCGGATTCAAGACGCCTATTTCGACAAAGACGGAGACGGTTCCAAGGAATGGCGCACGGTACTTCTCGGCACAATGGGTAACGGTGGCAAAACGGTTTTTGCGCTTGATATCACAGAGCCAGATTCGTTCTCGCCATCAGATGATGTGCTCTGGGAGTTTCAGCATACAAATCTCGGTTATGGCGTAACAGACCCTCAAATTGCGCGACTGGACAGCGGAAAATGGGTAGCCATTTTTGGCAACGGATATAACGGCGGAAGCAACCAGTCGAGTCTCTTTGTTGTTGATCTTGAATCGGGCGCTCTGTTAAAAGAACTTCAGACCGGCGTAGGCAGCGCAGCAAGCCCGAATGGGTTCGCTTCTGCAACCATAACGAGTTTTCCTGAGTCAGATGCAGTCATGCGCTATGCGTACGGCGGCGATTTACTCGGTAATCTTTGGCGTTTCAATATAACCGGCCAGGTAAGTGCGTGGTCCACCACCAAGATATTCAGTGCTATCAGTCCTGCTGGCAATACTCAGCCCATCACCGTTGCTCCGCGGGCAGCTCTGAATCCGAACAATAATGATGAACTGGTTATCGCGTTCGGAACCGGCAGTTTCCTTCGCAGCGGTGACGAAGGCGATTACGACATCCAGAGCCTTTATGTCATCAAAGACGACCTGTCTACCTCTACATTACTCAGAACAAACCTTCTGGCGCAAACCATAGTCGAGCAAACCGATGTCGTGATCGACCGGGCCTTGGATGATGGCACTAATAGCTTTACCGTCCGTGATACCTCTGCCAACACGCTAACCGACGAGAAAGGTTGGTATCTCGATCTTGTCTATAACGCTTCGCAAGAGGGCGAGCGGGTGATAAGCAGGGCGACATTCCCGTTTGGCGTAAACCCGGATCGGGTCCGCTTCACCACCGTCATCCCCGATAGCGACCCCTGCGGTAGTGGTCGGACCGGCTTTATTGTGGACTTAAAACTCACATCAGGAGCGCCTTCTGACACGCCAGTGTTTGATCTCAACAGCGACGGCATATTCAATACGGCGGACATTACGGGCGGCTTTGCAGCAAGCGGCATACAAGTTGGTTATGGTGGTGAAAACCGCACCATTGCGACTCAAAGTGGTGAGGCAGAAGTTGTTATTCCGGGCACGGATCCCAGGCAGCTTTCTGCTGAAAACCCATGTGAGGATGGCCCCTGCGTACGCTCTCTGAATTCGAACACTGGACGACAAACCTGGGAGCAGCTTCGCTAGAAGCTGCTTTACAGCACCGTTAATTACGTAGAAACGTTTATCTGGCTAACAAAAATGTTCAAGGAGAGAAAGTCGCAGTAGGTGGGCTCTTACTCAACGAAACGTTCTACCAGGAAACCGTTAATCAATAATTACTGCCACGAAGCAAAAAAACGTGAGGACGTGATATTTTGAAGACTCAAAGTCAAACTGGTTTTACGCTGATTGAACTGATGATTGTCGTTGCGATTATTGGCATAATCGCCGCGATCGCGTTTCCTTCTTATCAGAGCCAGGTTAAGAAGACACGTCAGACCACGGCAAAGTCCGACCTTTTGGAGCTGTCACAGTGGATGGAGCGGCGCTATTCGAACGGGTTTGACTACAGAGATACTACAAATACCCCTCCAGACAATCCTACTTTGCCCTTTGTTCAATCACCACAGAATGGGACCGCCTTTTACAACATCAGCTTCTCTGCTGATGTTACTCAGGGTGCCTTCACTCTCCAGGCCGTGCCAACGGGAGGTCAGGCAAATGACGACTGTGGTACTCTCACACTTGACGAACAAGGTGATCGCGGTGCGGCTATGGCAGGATGCTGGTAAAACGGGTTGTCGATGCCATCGAAACTCAGTTTAATTCGATGGCATCGATTCTCAACTCTTTCGGCATAGAAAACACAATATTCTCCTCACGCCCGGCAATCTCTTGCGGCACTTCACCACCCAGTTCCCGCAGGCGGGCGATCACGGCGCTTACCAGTACTTCCGGGGCGGAAGCGCCGGCGGTTACGCCTATAGATTTTTTGCCGTCTAGCCAGGTGGGATCAATTTGTGCGGCTTCGTCAATCAGGTAGGCCGGTGTGCCCATGCGCTCCGCCAGTTCGCGCAGGCGGTTGGAGTTGGAGCTGTTGGGGGAGCCCACCACCAGCATCAGGTCGCACTCGTCGGCCATTTGTTTGACGGCGTCCTGGCGATTCTGGGTGGCGTAGCAGATGTCGTCTTTTCGCGGCCCTTCAATCTTCGGGAACTTGGCCCGCAGGGCGTCGATTACACGGGCCGTGTCATCCATCGACAAGGTGGTTTGGGTGACATAGGCCAGCTTTTCGGGGTTTTTAACGTTCAGCTTTGCTACGTCGGCTTCGTTTTCCACTAGGTAGATATCGCCGCCGTTGGCGAAGTTGTACTGGCCCATGGTGCCTTCCACTTCGGGGTGGCCATGGTGGCCAATCAGCACGCACTCGCTGCCGTCACGGCTGTAACGCATGACTTCGATGTGCACTTTGGTGACCAGTGGGCAGGTCGCGTCAAAGACTTTCAGGCCACGGTCGGCTGCCTCTTTGTGCACCGCCTGGGACACGCCGTGGGCGCTAAAAATCACCAGCTTGTCGTCTGGCACTTCGCTCAGTTCTTCCACGAAAATGGCGCCGCGCTTGCGCAGGTTGTCTACCACGAATTTGTTGTGCACCACTTCATGGCGCACATAAATAGGCGCGCCAAACACGTCCAGAGCACGGTTAACAATATCAATGGCGCGGTCGACACCGGCGCAGAATCCACGGGGGTTTGCCAGACGAATTTGCATAGTGTTCCTATCTCAGCCCACAGGAGTTCAGTGCGCAGGGCCTACCGGCTCTACGTCTATAATTTCTACATCAAAAGTCAGTGTACGCCCAGACAACGGGTGATTGAAGTCCACTTCTACTTCATCGCCCTCTACCCGGCTGATGGTACCCGGCAGCTCTTGCTTACGCGCGTCGGCAAAGGAGACCACCACACCTGGCTCCAGCACCATGTCGGCGCCGAACACATGGCGCTTCATCAACTGTAAGTTGTTGGGGTTGCGCTGGCCAAAGGCTTTTTCCGGTGGCACCTGGTAGCTGGCCTTGTCACCGGCTACCATGCCCATCAAATAAGCTTCAAAATTCGCTGGCAAACTTTCATCGCCAATATCCAGGGTAGCCGGGTTTTTGTCGAAGGTGGTGTCAACCACTTCGCCGCTGTCGAATTTCAACGCGAAATGCAGGGTAACCCGGGTGCCTTTGTCTACAGGAAGTTCTTTCATCTTAATCAGTCGCCTTTTTTGTCCGCATCGGCGGGTTTGCGAAACGTGTCGAGTATGATCATAGCAGCACCAATGGTGATGGCGGTGTCGGCCAGATTAAAGGCCGGGAAATGCCAGTTCTGCCAATAAAAATGGAGGAAATCCACCACGTAGCCATGTACCACCCTGTCGTACACATTGCCCAGGGCGCCACCAAGAATCAGCGCAAAAGCAATGGCAGACCAGGTTTCATGGCGCTCCAGCTTTCTCATCCATAGCACCAGCACTACGCTAACCACCAGCGCCAGGATCACAAAAAACCAGCGCTGCCAGCCGGCGGCACCGGCTAAAAAACTGAAGGCGGCACCGGTGTTGTGCAGCAGAGTAAAATTGAAAAACGGCATCACCGGTACCGGGCTGCCGTAACTGAGCATGGCAGTGGCCACTGCCTTGGTGCCCAGATCCAATGCGATCACCAGCACCGTCAGCCACAACCACTTCAGTTTGCCCGCGCCGGATTTGCCGCTATCGCCGGATTTTGCCATGGTAGAGCCCATCAGGCGAAGGCGCGGGTTTCACCCGGGCCATACACGTTGGTAACACAGCGGCCGCACAAATCGGGGTGTTCTGCGTGGCTGCCCACGTCGGCGCGGTGGTGCCAGCAGCGCTCGCATTTAGTATTACTGGCGGGGCGCACCTGCACCCACAGCCCTTCATAACCGGTTTGTTCGGCGTCAACCGCCTCGCTTACCGGCTTCACGTCAGCTTCCGAAGTGATCAGCACAAAGCGCAATTCTTCGCCCAGGTGTTTTAGTTTTTCAGCCAGCTCGCCATCGCAGAACAGCGTCACCTCGGCGCTCAGGGAGCCCTTGATAACGCCTTGCTTGCGGGCATCTTCCAGCCGTTTGTTCACCGCTTCTTTTACGGCGAAAATGTCACGCCAGTAATTACGTCCCAGCTCTACGCTTTGCGGCATTTCGCTCAGGCCTTGGTACCAGGTTTCGTAGAATACGGTGTCGCCGCGTTCGCCCGGCAGGTGCTGCCAGATTTCATCGGCGGTAAAGCTCAAAATCGGCGCAATCCAGCGCACCAGCGCTTCGGCCACATGGTAGAGCGCGGTCTGGCACGAACGCCGCGCCAGGCTGTCAGCCTGGGTGGTGTACTGGCGATCTTTGATGATGTCGAGGTAAAAGCCGCCCAAAGTGGATTCGCAAAAGTTGTACACTTTCTGGTAAATCCGCAGGAAGGCGTAGTTTTCATAGTCTTCTTGGATTTCGCTCTGCAATTGCAGTGCGCGATCTACCATCCAGCGGTCCAGCGCCATCATGTCGGCCGGGGCCACCGTGTGCTTGGCTGGCTCGAAGCCGGTCAGGTTGCTCATCAGGAAGCGCGCGGTGTTGCGGATGCGGCGATAGCCGTCGGCGCTCTGACGCAGAATATCTTTGGAGACGGTCATTTCACCGCTGTAATCGGTGGCTGCTACCCACAGGCGCAGGATGTCGGCGCCCAGATCGTTCGTGACCTCTTGCGGCGCGATCACGTTGCCCAAGGATTTGGACATTTTGTAACCCTTGCCATCCACGGTAAAGCCGTGGGTTAGCACCTGTTTGTACGGTGCCACGCCATTGATGGCGATGGAGGTCTTCAGGGACGATTGAAACCAGCCACGGTGCTGGTCAGAACCTTCCAGATACAAATCGGCCGGGAACTGGCCCAGCTCTTCGCGTACCCGCAAAACCGATTCGTGGGTCACGCCGGAATCAAACCATACGTCCAGAGTGTCCAACACTTTTTCGTAGTGGTCGGCGTCGTCGCCCAGAAGCTCGCGGGCATCCAGGTCATACCAGGCATCAATGCCATCGATCTCGATAGCCTGAGCCACTTTTTCGACCAGGCTCTGGGTGTTCGGGTGCAAATCTTGGGTTTCTTTGTGGATAAACAGGGTAATCGGCACGCCCCAGGTGCGCTGGCGCGATACGCACCAGTCCGGCGACTGGCCCACCATGGCTTCGATGCGGTTCTGACCCCAGGTGGGCACCCAACGCACGCCCTTAATCGCTTCCAGAGCGTCGGCGCGCAGGTTTTCTTTTTCCATGCTGATAAACCACTGCGGTGTGGCGCGGTAAATCAGCGGTGTTTTGGTGCGCCAGCAATGGGGAAAGCTGTGGCGGAACTTTTCTTTGCGTACCAGTTTGCCTTCGCGGGTCAGCGCGTCGCAGACCGGGTCATCAGCCTTGTAGACGTGAACGCCGGCGAACTCGCCGGTAGCGCTGGTGTAGGTGCCATCGGCCTGAACCATATTCAGGGTGCCAATGCCGTAGATTTTGCCCACCACAAAGTCTTCCATACCGTGGTCTGGCGCGGTGTGAACGGCGCCGGTACCTGCATCGGTAGACACGTGATCGCCCAGAATCACCGGTACCTGTTTGTCATAAACCGGGTGCTGCAGCGCCAAGTGCTCCAGCTGGGCACCGGTGCATTGTGCCAGCACCTGGTAACCGGTCACATCCCAGCGCGCCATAACGACCTCTACCATAGCGCTGGCCAGAATCATGCGCTCGGGGCCGGCACCCACATCGGTTTGCACCAGCGCGTAATCCAATTCAGCGCCCAATGACACCGCCTGGTTGGCGGGAATGGTCCAGGGCGTGGTTGTCCAGATGACGACGGACACATCGCCTTCACCGGCGCTGGTATTGAACAGCGACAGGGCTTTGGCTTGATCCACTGCGGTAAAACGCACGTCGATCTGAGTAGAGGTCTTGTCCTGGTACTCTACTTCCGCTTCGGCCAGAGCCGACTGCCCTACCACGCTCCAGTAGACAGGCCTGTAGCCGCGCACCAGATGGCCTTTGTCCACAATTTTACCCAGCGCGCGCACAATGCCCGCTTCTACTTTCGGATCCATGGTCAGGTAGGGCTTGTCCCACTCACCCATCACGCCCAGGCGAATAAAGTCGGCTTTCTGTCCGGCAATCTGCTTGGTGGCGTAATCGCGGCAGGCCTGGCGGAAGGTTTTGTAATCGACCTTCACACCGGCTTTGCCGATTTTCTGCTCTACTTTGTGCTCGATAGGCAGGCCGTGGCAGTCCCAACCGGGCACGTAAGGCGCATCAAAGCCCATGAAACCGCGGGACTTTACAATCATGTCCTTCAGAATTTTGTTAACCGCGTGCCCAATGTGAATGCTGCCGTTGGCGTAAGGAGGGCCATCGTGAAGAATGAACTTGTTACGCCCGGCGCGCTGTTCGCGCAAGTTGGCGTAAACGTTCAGGTCCTGCCAGCGCTTGAGCATTTCAGGCTCGCGGTTGGCCAGGTTACCGCGCATGGGAAAAGCGGTTTCCGGCAGATTCAGAGTGTGCTTGTAGTCGCTCATGATGGCTGTGCGTGCTCTATTAGGTCAGTTTGGGTCAGTCTGTATTCGTAGTGTGATTCGCAGCAAGGTTCTGAGCTAGGCTCTCAGCAAGCCAGCGCCGGGCGCTGCTGAAATCTTTGGCAATCTGGGTTTTCAGGGCGTCCACCGATTCAAAGCGGACTTCATCACGCAGGCCATGGCGAAAGGTGACCTCAAGCCTCTGGCCGTACAGCGTGCCGGCGTAATCAAACAGGTGCACTTCCAGCGCCGGGTGTTTGCCGTCGACGGTCGGCCGCAAGCCAATATTGGCAATGCCGTCGTGCTCGCTGCTGTCGGCCAACCTGGCCTTTACCACGTAAACACCCTGCAAGGCGGGTATTTGGGCCAGGCGGATATTCGCCGTTGGCGCACCAATCTCTCGCCCCAGCTGGCGCCCATAAACAATGCGGCCAGCAATGTGATATTTCCACCCCAGTAAATGCTCGGCGCTATCCAGCTGATTGTCAGCCAGCAGTTTACGGATGCGGGTGCTGCTAACGCGGTCGCCCTCGATCACTACGGTGCGGGTGCTTTCAACCGTAAAGCCGGCGTCGGCGCCCACTTTTTGCAAAAATTTAAAATCACCGGAGCGGTCACAACCAAAACGGAAGTCGTCGCCCACCACCAGGTGTTTCACCGCCAGGCCCTGAATCAGTAGGCTATCCACAAAGCCCCAGGCCGAAAACTGGCGGAACTGCTCGTCAAAACGCAGGCAAAGCACTGCATCGATACCCTGCCCCCGCAAAGCTTCCACTTTCTGGCGGAAACCGGTCAGTCGCGGCGGCGCATCCACACCACGAAAGAACTCTTGGGGCTGGGGTTCAAAAATCACCACAACCGAGGGCAAGTTATGCTTTTCGGCTTGTGTTTTTACCTGCTCCAGAATCGCCTGATGGCCGCGGTGCACGCCGTCAAAGTTGCCCACGGTAGCCACGCAGCCACGCGCCAGTGGGCCTTCGCCCGATCGCGACAGCATTTTCAGGTTAGTCAGGCCGCGAATCAAGCGCATGCAAAGCAAACCTCTTTACTAGTGGATATTGCCAATCAATATTATCAATGAATCGCGACAATAAAATCGAACCAAGGATTAGAACCAATCAGCGTTTGGCACATGATAAGGCGCAGGATTATACCTTACCTGTGGCGAAAATGTTTTATACGCACCCCGGCCAGCGCCAGTGTAACAAAGTACGCAAGTGCGCCTGCAATCACCAGTATTGCCATATCCTGGGAGCGCTGAAAGCCGCCGGCTGCCAGCCACTGACTCACTGGCACGTTCAGCCACAAAATCACCGCCACCAGCGCGCCATTGGCCAGCGCGAGCTGCAGCCCGAACTTGCCCCAACCGGGCTGGCTGCGCCAAGCACCGATGGCTTTCAATCCGCGCCACAGCAAAAAGGCGTTGAGCCAGGCCGACAACGATGTGGCCAGCGCCAGGCCTGCGTGGGCCAAGGGGAAAATTAGTATCAGGTTAAACACCATATTAGCGACCATGGCGATGATGCCAATTTTCACCGGGGTGCGAATGTCCTGGCGGGCAAAAAAGCCCGGCGCCAGCACTTTGATAACCATGAATGCCAGCAGGCCCGCGGAATAAGCGCGTAGACTTTGGGCCGACATGGCCACATCGAAATCAGTCACTTCACCGTAGTGGAACAAAGTGGCAATAAGCGGCTCGGCTAGCAATCCCAGGGCCAACGCAGACGGCACACCAATGATTAACACCGCCCGCACCGCCCAGTCCAGAGTGGCAGAGAACTGATCCGCCGAGTCTGCCGTGTGCTTGCGGGATAAGCTGGGCAAAATCACCGTGGCAATGGCTATACCGAATACCCCTAACGGCAGCTCCGCAAGTCGGTCAGAATAGTACAACCAGGACACACTGCCGGTTTGCAGAAAAGAGGCAAGAACGGTGTCCAGCAACAGGTTGATCTGGCTTACCGATACGCCGAACAGCGCCGGCACCATCAGCTTCAGAATCCGGCTAACACCCTCGTGGCGGTAATCCACCCGCGGCCGCGGCATCAGGCCCAAGCGCATTAAAAACGGTAGTTGAAAAAACAGCTGTAAGGCGCCAGCAATCAACACGCCCCAGGCCAGCGCCATTATCGGCTCGTTCATGAGCGGCGCTAGCCACACGGCGGCAGCAATCATCGCCAGGTTCAGCAACACTGGCGTAAACGCAGGAACGGCAAAGCGGTCGTAGCTGTTGAGAATGCCACCGGCGAACGCCGTCAACGAGATCAGCAATAAATAAGGGAAGGTGATCCGCAACATATCGCTGGCCAGTGCGAATTTTATGTCGTCGCCCAGAAAGCCCGGCGCGAACACCGCCGTCAGCACTGGCGCGCCAAGCATGGCCACCAGCGTGACCCCCAACAGCACCAGGCCCAGCGAACCGGCAACCGCATCCACCAGGCGCTTTACTTCGGTTGCCGGCTGGTTTTCGCGATAAGACGACAGCACGGGCACGAACGCTTGCGAGAACGCACCTTCTGCAAACAACCGGCGTAGAAAGTTAGGAATCTTGAAGGCCACAAAAAACGCGTCTGCACCAGCACCGGCACCAAAATAGCGAGCAATTACCATATCCCGCACCAGCCCCAGCACCCGCGACGTCATGGTCATCACCCCTACCACACCAGACGAGCGCAGCAGGCCCGGCGCAGGTTTAATCGCGCTAACGGCCGGCACCGAAGGCTCTGATGGGGGCGGGGATTCGGGTGTCGGGCCCTGGGGCCCGGGAGATTGTTCAGACATGGTGTTTTGGCCGACGAAATTAGAGAAGCGGGAGTTTATCACAAGCCCTGCCTCCGCTGGCATTGGCACTTTTTGACTTGACAGGTCTCGCCGTTGGCGGCATAATTCTGCGTCATTTATTTCGACGCGCTGGATCTGGCGCGCCCGCGATGAAAGAGAGTTGCGATACGGGTGACTGAAGGGTTACTGCAACTGCATCTGGCGCTCTCAAACCAAATATTCAGCAACGAATTCAAGTACTTTCAGGAGTTTTACGGTGGCAAATTCCCCGCAAGCCAAAAAGCGTGCACGTCAGAACGAGAACAGTCGCAAGCACAACACCAGCCTGCGTTCTATGGCTCGTACGTACATGAAAAAAATTCACGTTCAAATCGCCGAAAGCAATTATGAAGGCGCGAAAGCTGCTTTTCTGCAAGCCCAGCCGATTCTGGACAGCATGGTTAACAAGGGTATCTTCCCCAAGAACAAGGTTGCTCGCATTAAGAGCCGCCTGAACATCAAGGTGAAGGCACTGCAAGCGGCGTAAGCCATTTGGGTGCACAAAAAACCGGCCAGCTGGCCGGTTTTTTTTATGTCTGCAGAAACGGCAAAGAATAACGCTAAGAGGCGATTACCTTCTAAAAGGCGATCACTATCCTAAGAGGCTATCACCATGTTGTCCCGGTGAATCAGCTCTTCTCCGGTCATAAAGCCCAGCAATTCCATGATGCGATCACTGGACTGGCCAGCAATCAAACGTGCAGCAGCGGCGTCGTAATTCACCAGGCCGCGTGCCACTTCTTTACCCTGCTCATCCAGACACGCCACCATCTCGCCGCGGCGGAATTCACCAGTAATACGGGTAACGCCTACAGGCAGCAAGCTACGACCACCTTGCCGCAACACCCACGCCGCACCATCATCAATTACTAGAGAGCCACGGGTTTGCAGGTGGCTGGCCAGCCACTGCTTGCGAGCCGCTACACGGCCCTGCTCCGGCAATAAAAACGTACCCAGCGCTTCGCGTTCGCGCAGCCGCCCCAGAACATTGTCGATGCGCCCGCCCACAATCACCGTGAAGGCCCCTGAGCGTGCTGCTAATCGCGCCGCACGAAGCTTGGTCTGCATGCCCCCGCGGCCCACTGCGCCGGCGCTACTGCCGGCCATGGCGTCCAGGTCGCGGTTACTGGCGAAGCACTCGTTCACCAGTGTTGCGTCGCTATGCTTGCGCGGGTCTTTATCAAACAGACCCAGCTGATCTGTGAGGATAATCAGGCCGTCAGCCTCAACCACATTGGCCACCAATGCACCCAGAGTGTCGTTGTCACCAAAACGGATTTCATCGGTCACTACCGTGTCGTTCTCGTTCACGATCGGCACTACGCCCAGCTCCAATAACGCCCGCAGGGTACTGCGGCCATTCAGGTAACGCTTGCGATCAGACAGGTCGTCGTGGGTCAGCAGAATCTGGGCGGTGTGTATGCCGTGGCGCTTGAACTGTGCTTCCCAGGTTTGCACCAAGCCCATTTGCCCTACGGCCGCGGCTGCCTGCAATTCATGGGCCTGCTGCGGCCGGCGGGTCCAGCCTAACCGGCTCATGCCCTCGGCAACAGCGCCGGATGACACCACTACCAACTCGACACCGGCCTGCATCAGCGCCGCCATCTGGTCTACCCAGCGGCCCAGAGCAGGCACATCGAGGCCTTTACCGTCGTTGGTTAACAGAGCACTTCCGATTTTCACCACCAGGCGGCGGGCCTGTTGCAGCTGGGCGCGTTCAGTCATGATTTAAATACGGTCTCTTACAGGTGCCACCTACTCCGGGGCGTAAACCACTTCTACGTCATGATCATCGTCGTCGAAGTCGTCGTCGTTGTCTTCTTCGCGGGCCGCGCGGCGAGCCATTTTTTCTTCGGTGATGCGGGCGCGGGCCTCCTCGTCCATCTGGCGCCGGCGAACGGCTTCCTGCTCGGCAGCTTCAGGGTTTTCAGCCTCTTCAGCCGCGCGTTCTTCAATCCAGCGCATAACCCCCTGGGTCAGCGGCTTGGTGCCTTCACCGGTCAGGGCAGAAACACGAAATACCGGACCTTTCCATTCCAGCTCATCAACAATGGCCTGGCAGTGAGCCTCTCGCTCTTCTTCCGGCACCATGTCAACTTTGTTCAGCACCAGCCAGCGATCGCGATTGGCCAGGGTTTCGCTGAACTTTTCAAGCTCGTGGGCGATGGCTTTCACCGCATAGGCCGGCGATGAACCGTCGTAAGGGGCCACGTCTACCAGATGCAGCAGCAGGCGGGTGCGCACCAAATGCTTCAGAAAACGGATGCCCAGACCAGCACCTTCGGCGGCGCCTTCAATCAAACCGGGAATATCAGCAATCACAAAACTCTGGTGATTCTGCACTCTGACCACGCCCAGATTTGGCACCAAAGTGGTAAACGGATAATCCGCCACTTTTGGCGTCGCCGCAGATACCGAACGAATAAAGGTGGACTTACCAGCATTGGGCATACCCAGCAAGCCCACATCGGCCAGAACTTTCAGCTCTAACCGCAGATTTCGGGTTTCGCCCTCGGAGCCTTTTGACGTCTGCCGTGGCGCACGGTTAATAGAAGACTTAAAGCGGGTATTGCCAAGGCCGTGAAAACCGCCCTGAGCGACTTTCTGACGCTGGCCTATGCGAGTCAGATCACCCAGCACTTCGTGGGTGTCCATATCCACTATGGTGGTACCTACCGGGACCGGCAACACCAGATCTTCGCCTTTGATACCGGTGCAATTGCGGCCGGAACCCTGTTCGCCGTTATGGGCCCTGTGCTGGCGCTGAAAGCGATAATCAATCAGGGTGTTCAGAGCATCGTTGGCTTCCAGATACACAGAACCGCCATCGCCGCCATCGCCACCGTCAGGCCCGCCCCGGGGCACGTATTTTTCACGGCGGAAACTCAGGCAACCGTGGCCGCCCGTACCTGCTTCCACAATGATGGTGGCTTCGTCTACAAATTTCATATTAGCTGTTGCTCTTTATGGTATTGGCTGCGGTTCTTTACGATGTTGACTGATCTTTACGATGCTGATTGAAACTCTTACTGATAACGGTGCACTGAAAGCGAAACCCTACAAACCAAAAAACCCCGCAGCCTCAATGAAGCAGTGCGGGGCTCTCGGAGACCACGACCTATGCAGCTGAAACGATGCTTACATACTTGCGGTTCTTGGGGCCTTTGACTTCGAACTTCACCTGGCCTTCGGCTTTGGCGAACAAGGTGTGATCCTTGCCCAGCCCAACGTTGGTGCCTGGGTGAAAACGGGTACCGCGCTGACGAACAATAATGCTGCCTGCGGACACGCTTTCGCCGCCGTAGCGCTTCACACCAAGTCGTTTCGACTCTGAATCGCGACCGTTACGGGTACTACCTGCTGCTTTTTTATGAGCCATGATAGGCCTCCTAATTAAGGGGTGTTCACCGGCTTTTTACCTGGACTAGCCCTGGATACCCGTGATCTTTACTTCAGTAAACCACTGACGGTGGCCCTGACGCTTCATAGAATGCTTCCGGCGACGGAACTTGATAATCTGAATCTTGTCGTGACGACCGTGGCTGACGACTTCTGCCGTCACTTTGGCGCCTTCAACAACCGGCGTACCTACTTTAACATCTTCGCCGTTGGCGATCAGCAAAACACGGTCGAACTCGATGTTACCACCGGTTTCTACTTCCAGCTTCTCTAGCTTCAGAGTTTCGCCTTCCTTAACCCGGTGCTGTTTGCCACCGCTAACAATAACTGCGTACATGTCTACTCTCCGCGATTGACCCATCTGCTCTTATCCACCTGGTTCTAAGGGAAGCGCTTTGGCGACCCTATAGCAGGGAGCGCAGGTTGGGATGAGTTGGGCGCGTGATTGTACGAAAAGCCGCCACGCAATACAAGCTGTGTTGACACTCTTCGCCTTGTTACCTAGCATTGCCGCGACTTGCCTGTTTTATCGACAGCAACAACACCGCCAAACACCGGAATCCTTCATGACAGCCCAGCGCATCTACGACACCGTAGCAGACGACTTCAGCCGCGTTAACGAACTGATTATCCAGCGTTTGTCATCCGATGTTCCGATGGTCGAAAAAATTGCGCAGTATATTATTGAAAGCGGCGGCAAGCGCTTGCGGCCGCTGCTGGTTTTGCTTGCAAGTCGCGCTGCCGGCTACAGCGAAGACAATCACCTGAAATTGGCCGCCGTTATCGAATTTTTGCACACCGCCACCCTGCTCCATGACGACGTGGTGGACACCTCCGATATGCGCCGCGGGCGCAGCACCGCCAACGCCAAGTGGGGCAACGCACCCAGCGTGCTGGTGGGCGACTTTCTATACGCCCGCGCCTTTGAAATGATGGTCGAGCTGGAAAGCCTGCCAATCATGAAGGTGTTATCACACGCCACCGCGGTGATTGCCCAAGGCGAAGTAATGCAGCTGATGAATGTAAAGAATCCGGATTTGACCGAAAACCAGTACATGCAGGTGATTCATAACAAAACGGCGATGCTGTTCGAGGCCTCGTCGCACTCCGGCGCCTTGCTAGCCGGCGCAAACCACACCCAGGAGACGGCACTGAAGAATTACGGCAATCATCTGGGACTGGCATTTCAACTGGTGGACGACGTACTGGACTATCGCGGTAACGCCGAAACCATGGGTAAAAACGTGGGTGACGATCTGGCCGAAGGCAAAACCACATTACCGCTGATTTATGCCATAGCCAACAGCAACGATGACGAAAAACAGCTGATTCGCCGCGCGATCCGCAAGGGCGGGCTAGACGATCTGCAACCGGTGCTGGCGATTATAAACACCACCGGCGCACTGGATTACGCCATGGCCAAAGCCAAAGATCAGGCGCAGCAGGCTAAGGACTGCTTGCAAAGCCTACCCGCCAGCGAACACCTGGACGCGCTCCACCTGCTGGCCGACATTGCGGTTGCCCGCATTAGTTAAACAACAACTACCCGGCAATTTAAACCCTTTACTCACAAAAAAACCTGCATCGCAACGGTGCAGGTTTTTTTGTGGCACGCAGCCTTTCCAAGGCGTGAGCGTTATTCGAACGCCCAGCGCAGGAAGTTTTTTTTCTCTTCGTCTGAGGCGGTTGCCCAAACGGCTTTCAGAGTGTCCAAAGCATTGCCTTGCACTGCGGCTGATGTCGCTTGTACGCCCGCGGCTCCCGGAATAGGTGTTCTGGCCAGAGCCTGGCTTGGCACGTAATTCTCAGATACGGTCGCTACCTGGCCACCACTGGTTACAATTTCCGCTGAAAAATCTTTCATGTCGCGCTCGGCTTCTCTACGCGTCGTCGGCTTGTTAAAGCGGAATTCGTAGACGGTGCCCGCTTTGGCATCAAAGCTGGCCAATTGCGGCTTACTTTCGACCACATCAACCTTGGATTCGCCATTGTCTACGACGGTGGTCTTTGCCCAAATGGTTTTGTAAACAAACACCACGTCGTTCTTGCCGGGCAAAAGAGCGTAGTCGAGCGCCAGATCGTCCATCAGGAAGTTGCCTACGGAGCGCCCGTTAACCTCGGTTACCCGAATTTCTCCCGGTGCTTTCAACGTCGCCGCATTCACGGCCTGAGCCGGGTTACCCTGCCAGGTTTCTACCCGGGTCATGGAACTGGAACAGCCAGCAAGAAATACCAGAATAACGGCAGGAAGCAGCAACCTGAAAACAGAAAACGAGCCAGACAGACGGCAATAATTCATTGGATCTCCTTGATGCAACAATAAAGAAAAGGTGCAAAATCAACTGTATCGGCTACAGCCAGTTTTTGTTCTACGCATTCTGACCAGCGGCCGTGAACAGGGCAAGCGCCGCAGGCGCCAGTTTCACGAAAACTATGCCGTTGTCAGGAAAAAACCTGCGGCATAAGCCACAGATCAATCAGGTAAAGGCAAACCAGGGCCATGATGGCGGCCACTACGTCGTCCACCATAATGCCGAAGCCGCCAGGCAGGCGCTCGTCCAGCCAGTTAATGGGCCAGGGTTTTATAATATCAAAAAAACGGAACATGACGAACGCAAGTAATACGCCAACGATGTGGTCCGGAAACAGCCCCAGGGCAATCCACATGCCTACAAACTCGTCCCAGACAATACCGCCATGATCGTGCACTTTCAGGTCGCGAGCGGTTTTTCCGCACAGCCACACACCCACAATAAACGCCAAAGCCACAATGGCCCAGTATATTGGCTGGGGTAACCAGGCAAACGTATACCAGATGGGAATGGCCGCCAGACTGCCCCAGGTTCCGGGGGCACGGGGCATTGCGCCGCTGCCAAAGCCAAACGCAAGAAGGTGGACAGGATCGCGCAAAAACCCGGGAGGCAATAGGCCTTCCGGTAGATCCGATTCTGTTGAAAAGTCGTTCTGGCTCATTGGGGCCCTGACGCAGTATGGTATGAAGAATGTCAGCCGCCCGCTGCTAAGTGATCGAAAAGTGATCGAAGCCCGGACGCCGTGAATAAACCATACCTGCGTCTGCATTTAGCCGCAAGCCTGGCTCCTGCTGCACCTGCCCGATCACCGTCAGTTGCTGTTGCAACCCGCGGCTGGCGGCGGCCCAGCGCTGTTCGGGAACGGTGACGCAGAGTTCGTAATCGTCACCAGACTGCAAGGCAAACCCTGCCGCTGCGTCGCCTTTTATCCGCCGCAGGGCTGCCGACAGCGGTAGTACTGCAAGATCGATGGTTGCACCCACGCCAGAGGCTCGCAAAATGTGCAGCAAATCGGCGTGCAGCCCATCGGAGATATCAATGGCTGCGGAAGCCACCGAACGCAGCGCAATACCCAGTTCCAGCCGTGGCTGCGGGTAATGGTAGCGCTGCAGTACACTGGCCGCGTCCGTTGCGGGAACCGTGTCGTACAAAAAATCCAGCGCCGCACCGGCATCACCCAGCTGGCCGCTAACGCACACAAGGTCTCCCTCACGTGCGCCGTCGCGACGCAGAGACTGGCCCTGTGGAACGGTGCCATGTACCTGCAGGCTCAACGTCAGGGGGCCTCGAGTGGTATCACCACCGGCCAGCACAATGCCAAACTGTTGGCTAGCCTGAGCCAGCCCCGCAGCGAAGCCTTCCAGCCAGGCGTCATCGGCGGCAGGCAAGGTCAAAGCCAGTGTAAAGCACACCGGCTGTGCGCCCATGGCGGCCAGATCGCTAACCGCAACGGCGAGCGCGCGCCAACCCAAAAAGCGCGAACAATAACCAACCGGAAAGTGCACGCCTTCAACCAGCGTGTCCACTGAAAACACCAGGTCATTATTGGCAGGCACACGCTGAATAGCGCAGTCATCACCCACTCCAAGCAGCAAACCGGAGCCGTCTGAGGCGGGCGTGGCCACCTTCGCCATCGGCGCGAAATAACGGCGAATCAGCTCAAACTCTCCCATTGCACTCATTAGCGGGGGCGAATTTCAGCCAGCCGCAACCGGCGGCTTAGTTTATCGAGGATGCTGTTTACAAACCGGTGGCCTTCAGTCCCGCCAAAGCGTTTCGCCATTTCAATGCCTTCGTTAATGACCACTTTGTAGGGCACATCCAGGCGGAATTTAAGCTCGTAAGCACCCAGGCGCACAATGGCCAGCTCTACCGGATCTACTTCTTGTAGCGGACGATCCAGAAACGGCTCGATCAGGCGATCCAGTTCAGCCTGCTCACGGCTGGTGCCATGCAGCAGGTCACGAAAATACAGCAGGTCCACTTTGCTCATGTCGTTATCAACCATGAACTCGGCTTCAATATTAGAAATCGCGCTTTTACTGAAATGGCGCTGGTATAACCCCTGCATTGCCATTCCGCGAGCGCGGCGGCGATCACCGGCTTTAGGCTGGGCAGGTTTTCCCGGGCTTGAGGCCGGATCGGGGGTTGTACCAGGTGTTGTACCGGGTGTTGTACCGGGAATTGCACCGGGAATAGTGTCTTCAGGTAGGCTCATTACTCACCCAGCTTCTTGAACAGGCTGACCATTTCAAGCGCTGTGATGGCCGCTTCTGCGCCTTTATTACCAGCTTTGGTGCCTGAACGTTCAATAGCCTGTTCGATGGAATCTACGGTCAGAACACCAAAGGCTACCGGAATATCGGTTTCCAGACTGACAGCACCCAAACCACTGGCCGCTTCGCCGGCAACGTACTCAAAATGCGGCGTGCCCCCACGAATGACCGCGCCCAGGGCGATAATGGCGTCGTAATTGCCCGTCTCTGCAACGCGCTTGACCGCCAACGGCATTTCGTAAGCACCCGGCACACGAATCACAACAATGTCTTCATCCGCGATACCGTGGCGGGTCAGGGTATCCAGAGCACCGTCCACCAGGCTCTCTACCACAAAACCGTTAAAACGCCCCACAACCAGAGCATAACGGCCGCTGCAGTGGATAAAATCACCTTCAATTACTTGAATTTCCGCCATCGGTGGCTCCTGTCAGGCTGCCGCAGCATACGGCAGCGGATTGATCATTCGGGAATGTAAGGCACGTACTCAACCACTTCCAGATCAAAACCGGAAATGGCGGAGAATTTCATCGGCGGACTTAACAGCCGCATTTTGCCCACACCAATATCACGCAGAATTTGCGAACCAGTGCCTACCGTAAAGTACACGCCAGAGCTGTCTTTACCGGCGCCACTACGGCCATGCTCATAGAATTCCTGAATACGGTCTTCCAGGTTGTAACTGTCTTCGGCACCGTTAAGCAAAACCACAACACCGAGCCCCTCAGCAGCCACTTTTTGCAGCGCCCGGTGCAACGGCCAGCTGCGGGAATCGCGGCGGCGGGCTCCCAGCAAGTCGCGCAGGGTGTCGGTAATATGTACACGTACATGCACCGACTGCTCCGGGGAAATGTCCCCCATGGTCAAGGCCAGATGAGTGGTGCCATGAATGCTGTCACGGTAGGTGTGCAGCTTGAAAAGGCCGTATTCGGTGTCTAGCTCGTTTTTCTCTATGCACTCAACCGTACGTTCGTTGGTGGTGCGATAGTGTATCAGGTCTGCGATGGTGCCTATTTTCAGGTCGTGCTCGGCGGCAAAGGCTTCGAGATCTTCGCGCCGCGCCATAGAGCCATCGTCTTTCATGATTTCACAGATGACGCCCGCCGGCTCACAACCCGCCAACGCTGCCAGATCGCAGGACGCTTCGGTGTGGCCAGCGCGACTGAGCACGCCGCCGGCGTCTGACATCAAGGGAAAAATATGGCCCGGTTGCACCAGGTCTGATGCCTGGGCATCGCGGCCGACAGCGGCCTGCACCGTACGGGCACGGTCAGCAGCGGAAATACCGGTGGTAACCCCCTCCGCCGCTTCAATAGACGCAGTGAACTTGGTACCAAAACCAGAAGCATTCTGGTTAACCATCAACGACAGCCCCAACTGCTTGCAGCGATCGCGGGTCATCGGCATACAGATCAGCCCACGACCAAAACGGGCCATAAAGTTGATATGCTCAGCCTCGCAATGCTCGGCCGCCATGACCAGATCGCCCTCATTTTCGCGATCCTCGTCATCCATCAAAATAACCATTTTGCCCTGACGAATATCTTCAACAATATCTTCGATCGTATTCAGTGCCATAACGCGGTTGCACCCTTGCAGCGCTCCTGCCCGGAGCCACCGTGAATTGATAGTTAACGACGCGCCAGAATCAGCCGCTGGTCAGCGCCTAACTGACGGCGGTCAAGCACCTGCCATTGTATTTTGTCTGCCATGGATTCCAGCGGCAAATTGGCCGTTGGCCGCCCGGTACTGCCAAGAAATACCGGGGCCTGATAGAGCCAGAGTTCATCCACCAGATTCTCACTGATAAAGCTGCCTGCCAGAGTTGGTCCGGCCTCTACCAGCACTTCATTGATGCCTATATCGCCTAGCGTGTCGAGCATTTCGGCCACGTTCACACCCTTATCGTGCCAGGCTACGCCACGCAGGCGTATGCCCAACGCAGCCAGATCCTGGGCCGCGCTGGTCGCCAGCGAGGCGGTAGCACAGAATACCTGTACTTTACCTCCGCGGAAGATTTTCGCAGATGCTGGCGTGCGGGTATCGCGGTCGGCAATTACCCGTAGCGGTTGCCGCCCGGGCTCGGTGGCGCTGCCAATATCGCCCATTTCTTCGCGCCGCACGGTTAACGATGGATCGTCCGCCAGCACCGTACCCACTCCGGTCAGAATGGCGTCACTCATGGCGCGCAGACGCTGAACGTCGCTGCGCGACTCTGGCCCGGTAATCCATTGGCTCTCGCCCGACGCCATAGCTGTGCGGCCGTCCAGACTGGCGGCCATTTTCAGCCGTACCCAAGGGCGCCCGCTGATCATGCGTTTCATAAAGCCCGGGTTCAACTTGGCGGCTTCGTCTGCCAGCAAACCCACGTGGACACGAATGCCGGCGGCCCTGAGCATCTCCAGCCCGCGACCGGACACATTGGGGTTTGGGTCCAGCGTAGCAAAAAAAACCTGTGCAACTCCGGCTTCTATCAGAGCCTTGGCGCAAGGCGGTGTGCGCCCGAAATGGCTGCAGGGTTCCAGGGTGACATACGCTGTAGAGCCGCGGGCGGCAGTACCGGCCTGGCTCAACGCACGTACTTCGGCGTGGGCTTCTCCGGCGCGTTCGTGCCAGCTTTCACCCAAAATGCGATCCCCGCGGGCAATCACGCAGCCTACACGGGGGTTCGGATGGGTGGAATAACGGCCACGCCAAGCCAACTGAACAGCACGGGCCATAAAGGCCCGGTCGCGAGTGGTGATCATGACTTTTTTTCCGCGCCCGAATCCGCCAACGCCTTAGTTACGTCTGCCACCGAATCACCACTGCCGGCCGTAAGACGCTCGATTTCTTCTTTGAATTCATTCACATCTTGGAAGCTGCGATAGACCGACGCAAAACGCACATAGGCTACTTTGTCTAGCTGGCGCAGTTCCGTCATCACCTCTTCGCCCAGGCGCATGGATTTTACTTCGCGCTCGCCGGTGGCCCGCAGCTGCGCTTTGATATGGCTCAGCGCGGTATCTATCTGTTCAATACTGACCGGGCGTTTTTCCAGCGCTTTCATCAGCCCCGAACGCAGCTTTTCTTCGTCAAAAGGCTGGCGTGTGCCGTCCTGTTTCACTACCCGCGGCATAACCAACTCGGCGGTTTCAAAGGTAGTGAACCGTTCACGGCACGAAAAACATTCCCTGCGGCGACGCACCTGATTGCCTTCTGCCACCAGGCGCGAGTCAATCACTTTGGTATCGTCTTCAGCACAGAATGGACAATGCATAATCAGAAACTCTGGAGAGAACCCCAGGCCCAGCCCAAACGGGCCTGGCCTGGGGTAACAACTGGCAACTTACGCGTATACCGGGAAGCGGGCGCACAGGGCTTCAACCTGCCCGCGCACACGGTCAATCACGGCTTCGTCGTTCAGGTCGGCAAGAATGTCACAAATCCAGCCGGAAAGTTCGCGACATTCCGCTTCGGCAAAACCACGAGTGGTAATAGCCGGCGTACCAATGCGCAAACCCGAGGTAACAAACGGCGAGCGCGGGTCGTTCGGCACCGCGTTTTTGTTCACGGTAATGTGAGCCCGGCCCAGTGCTGCATCGGCGTCTTTACCGGTGATGTCCTGTTTGATCAGGCTTAACAGGAATAGATGGTTTTTGGTACCGCCGGACACCACGTCAAAACCGCGATCAACAAACACTTCGGCCATGGCCGCGGCGTTTTTAACCACTTGCTGCTGATACGTCTTGAAATCGGGGCTCATGGCTTCTTTAAAGCAGATTGCCTTAGCCGCGATCACGTGCATCAGCGGGCCACCCTGGCCACCGGGGAATACCGCGGAGTTCAGTTTCTTGTGCAGGGCTTCGTCGTTACAGGCCAGAATCAGACCGCCGCGGGGGCCTCGCAGGGTTTTGTGGGTGGTGGTGGTCAGCACGTGGGCGTGGGGGACTGGATCAGGGTAAACACCCGCTGCCACCAGGCCGGCTACGTGAGCCATATCGACAAACAGGTAGGCGCCCACTTTATCGGCAATCTCGCGGAAACGGGCGAAATCAAGATACTGCGAATAAGCGGAGAAGCCGGCGATGATCATCTTCGGCTTGTGCTCAACCGCCAGCGCTTCCACGTCGTCGTAATTGATCAGACCTGTGTCGGTGTCGATACCATATTGAACGGCATTGTAGATTTTGCCAGAGAAATTCACGCTGGCGCCGTGGGTTAGGTGGCCACCGTGGGCCAGGCTCATGCCCAGTACCGTATCGCCCGGATTCAGCAGCGCTAAAAATACCGCCGAGTTGGCCTGTGAGCCAGAGTGCGGCTGCACGTTGGCGTAGGCCGCTCCGAACAATTCTTTGGCGCGATCAATAGCCAGCTGCTCGGCAATGTCTACAAACTCACACCCACCGTAGTAACGCTTGCCGGGATAACCTTCGGCGTACTTGTTGGTCAAGTCGCTGCCCTGCGCTTCCATCACCCGCGGGCTGGTGTAGTTTTCCGACGCAATCAGCTCGATATGAGCTTCCTGGCGATGGCTCTCCGCCTGCATGGCGTTCCAGAGCTCGTCGTCAAAACCGGCGATTTTCATATCACGATTAAACATGGATGCGCTGCCTCTGTGTGCTTGGCTGACCGTAAATTTTAGCCCACTATTCTAGCTCATTGTCGGGGGTAAAATCACCCTTTAAACCGCCAGCGACTGTTGACGCAGGCCAACACATAGTTCCTCACTGCTCAAACCGAGGGCAGATTTAAAGCAGGGGACGGATTTTAAATCTGTCCCCTGCCTACGAAACCTGCTGTTTGGGGACAGATTTGAAATCTGTCCCCTGCCTGTTAACCCTGCTGACCGGGGACGGATTTTAAATCCGTCCCCTAGCCTGTGAAATCTGCTGCAATTGCTATAGCAGGGCTGTTTCGCTACCTTATTGCGGTTAATTCCGCACATTTTAAATTCTGGAGGATTCCACCCTTATGGCCCAGTACGTATTCAGCATGAACCGAGTTGGCAAAGTGGTTCCGCCCAAACGCGAGATACTCAAGGACATTTCCCTGAGCTTTTTCCCGGGCGCCAAAATTGGCGTGCTCGGCTTGAACGGGTCTGGTAAATCCACCCTGCTGCGCATTATGGCCGGCATTGATCAGGATTATTCGGGCGAAGCCCGCCCTCAGCCCGGCATCAATGTGGGCTATCTGCCCCAGGAGCCAGAGCTGGACGACAGCAAAACCGTTAAGGAAATTGTCGACGAAGCCGTAGCCGAAGTTCACAATGCGCTAGCAGAACTTGACCAAGTGTACGCCGCTTATGCCGAACCGGATGCCGACTTTGACGCTCTGGCCAAAAAGCAGGAAAAACTGGAAGCCATTATTCAGGCAACCGACGGCCACGACATTGAGCGCAAAATGGAAGTTGCCGCTGATGCCCTGCGCCTGCCCGCCTGGGACCAGATGGTGAAAAACCTGTCCGGTGGTGAACGCCGCCGCGTTGCCCTGTGCCGCCTGCTGCTGTCTGGCCCGGACATGCTACTGCTAGACGAGCCCACTAACCACCTGGATGCCGAATCCGTCGCCTGGCTAGAGCGCTTCCTGCACGACTATGACGGCACCGTTGTAGCCATCACCCACGACCGTTACTTTCTGGACAACGTTGCCGGCTGGATTCTGGAACTGGATCGCGGCCACGGCATTCCGTTTGAAGGCAACTACAGTCAATGGCTGGAAAACAAACAGAATCGCCTGGAGATGGAATCCAAGCAAGAAGCCTCACATCAAAAAGCCGTGAAACACGAGCTGGAATGGGTGCGCAGTAACGCCAAAGGCCGCCAGTCCAAGAGCAAGGCCCGCCTGGCACGCTTTGAGGAAATGAGTTCGCAGGAATTCCAGAAGCGCAACGAAACCAACGAATTGTACATTCCACCCGGGCCGCGCTTGGGTGACCAAGTGATTGAAGTGAACGGCATTAGCAAAGCGTTTGGCGATCACCTGCTGTATGAAAACGTGTCTTTACAGGTACCACAGGGCGCTATCGTGGGTATCATCGGCGGTAACGGCGCGGGTAAATCAACCCTGTTCCGTATGATCGTCGGCGAAGACAAGCCCGATACTGGCAGCATTACCATCGGCGAGACCGTAAAGCTGGCGTATGTGGACCAGAACCGCGACCTGGACGGCAGCAAAACCGTTTGGGAGTTGCTCAGCGACGGCCAAGACATTATCAAGATAGGCAACTACGAAACGCCATCGCGGGCCTATGCCGGCCGCTTTAACTTCAAAGGCTCCGACCAGCAAAAGCGGGTGGGCGACTTGTCTGGTGGCGAGCGTAATCGCCTGCACCTGGCCAGCCTGTTAAAAGAGGGCGGCAACGTGCTGCTGCTGGACGAACCGACTAACGATCTGGACGTGGAAACCCTGCGTGCTCTGGAAGAAGCCCTACTGAACTTCCCGGGCTCGGCTTTGGTGATCTCTCACGACCGCTGGTTTCTGGACCGGGTGGCTACTCATATACTGGCGTTTGAAGACGACGGCGAAGTGATTTATTACGAAGGCAACTTCAGCGACTACGACGAAGACCACAAGAAGCGCAAAGGCGATTCTGCCATGGTGCCGCAGCGCATGAAGTACAAGAAATTAGCGTAAATGCTGCTCTCCGCCCTGTTGGACGGAGCCTCTCACTTCTTGGGCAACAACCGGGGACCGGACCAGGGGCGGATTTGAAATCCGTCCCCTATCTTACTTTTTGGCCTTAGGGACGGATTTCAAATCTGTCCCTGGTATTGCGCCTTGGTCTTAGGGGCGGATTTGAAATCCGTCCCTGGCCTTGCTCTTTCACCAATATGTTTGCGCAGATTTTGCTAAAGTTCGTCGAGAGCCGTCAGTGCGTCACTCAGCTTTGTCACCGGAATAACCTTCATGCCGTTAACGGCTTTGCGCGGGGCGTTGCCTTTTGGCACCAGCGCGTGGGTAAAGCCGTGCTTGGCCGCCTCGTTGATCCTTTCCTGGCCGTTGGGCACCGGGCGAATTTCGCCAGACAGGCCTACTTCGCCAAAAATCATCAGATCTTGCGGCAGCGCACGGTCGCGGAATGACGACACAACGGCCGCCAGAAGTGCCAGATCGGCACTGGTTTCAGCGACTTTTACGCCGCCCACCACGTTCACAAACACATCCTGATCCGCCACGTGCATGCCACCATGGCGATGCAGAACCGCCAGCAACATGGCCAGCCGGTTTTGATCCAGCCCTACCGCCACTCGCCGGGGATAACTACCCTGAGCCGTATCCACCAGCGCCTGAATTTCCACCAGCATGGGCCGGGTGCCTTCCCACACCACCATCACCACACTGCCGGGCGCCGCTTCTTCGCCACGATTCAAAAAGATAGCGCTGGGGTTCTTCACTTCTTTCAAACCCTGCTCCAGCATGGCGAACACGCCCAGTTCGTTCACCGCACCAAAGCGGTTTTTGATACCCCGCAGGGTGCGATAGCGGCTGTCGCTTGAGCCTTCCAGCAAAATGGAGCAGTCAATCATGTGCTCCAGCACTTTCGGCCCGGCCAGGCTGCCGTCTTTGGTGACGTGCCCCACCAACAGCAAAATAGTGCCGGTTTGCTTGGCAAAGCGGGTCAGAAACGCGGCGCTTTCACGCACCTGGGACACGCTGCCGGGCGCCGATTCGGAATCGGCCACGTGCATCACCTGAATACTGTCGATCACCAGAATTCGCGGCTTTTCCACTTCTACAATCTGCAGCAGCCGCTCGACGCTAGTCTCTGACAGCATTTTCAGATCTGAAGTGGGCAACCCCAGGCGTTTGGCGCGCATGGCCACCTGTTGCAGAGATTCCTCGCCGGTTACGTAAAGGGCCGACACCGAGCTTGCCAGGTTGCACACAGCCTGCAACAGCAGGGTGCTTTTACCGGCGCCGGGGTGACCGCCCATCAACACCGCCGAACCTTCCACCAGGCCACCGCCCAGAACCCGGTCGAACTCGGCCATGCCGGTGCTCAAGCGAACCTGTTCGGCCAAGCTGACATCATTCAGGCTTTGCACCGCCGACAGGCTGCCGGCGAAGCCTTCGAAGCGGGAACCGCGGGCGCTTTTATGGGCCGGGGCGGAAACCCCACGCATCTCGCTAAGGGTATTCCATTCTTTACAAGCCGTGCACTGGCCCTGCCATTTGGAATAGTCGGCACCACAATCGGTGCAGACATACGAGGTTTTCACTTTGGCCATAAATCAGCTCTGGTACGGTTCGTTTTGATGATGCTATTAATTTTGATGGTGCTATCAATTTTGATGGTGCGCTTAATTTTTATGGTGCTCTTGACCTTGGTGGTACTGCGGGCTCAGCTCTACCACCGCATCAATAAACGCGCCGGCATGGGCTGGGTCTACATCCGGCGTAATACCGTGGCCCAGATTGAAGATATGGCCCGAACCATGGCCAAAGCGGCGCAGAATATCGCCCACTTCTTCACGAATGCGCGCGGGCGGCGCGTACAGCATGGTCGGGTCCATATTGCCCTGCAGCACAACTTTGTCGCCAATTCGGGCGCGGGCGTCGCCAATGTCCGTGGTCCAGTCCAGGCCCACAGCGTCGGCGCCACAGTCTGCAATGGTTTCCAGCCACTGACCACCGTTTTTGGTGAACACAATCACCGGCACCCTGCGGCCTTCGCTTTCCAGATTCAGGCCAGCGATGATTTTACGCATGTACTTCAAGGAGAACTCTTCATAAGCCCAGGTGGTGAGCACGCCGCCCCAGGTGTCAAAAATCTGCACCACTTGGGCGCCGGCGCGAATCTGGCCGTTCAGGTAATCGGTAACCGCATCTGCCAGGTGGTCCAGCAACTTGTGCATGACTTCGGGCTGGCCGTACATCAGCTTTTTGGCTTCGCGGAAATCTTTCGACGAACCGCCTTCTACCATATAAGTAGCCAAGGTCCAGGGGCTGCCAGAGAAACCAATCAGCGGCACCCGTCCGTTCAGCGCACTGCGGATGGTCGACACCGCGTTCATTACGTAATCCAGATCCACCTCGGCGTTGATTTTTGGCAACGCGTCTACATCGGCAGCGGAACGAATGGTGTGTTTGAACTTCGGGCCTTCACCGGTTTCAAAGTAAAGGCCCAGGCCCAGCGCGTCCGGAATGGTCAGGATGTCAGAAAACAGAATGGCCGCGTCCAGCGGGAAACGCTCGAGCGGCTGCAGAGTAACTTCACAGGCCAGCGGCGTGTTTTTGCACAAACTGAGAAAGTCACCGGCCTTGGCGCGGGTAGCGCGATATTCCGGCAGATAGCGACCGGCCTGGCGCATCATCCACACCGGCGTGCGGTCTACAGGCTGGCCCATCAGGGCGCGAAGGAAACGATCGTTCTTCAGTTCAGTCATAAAAATGTCCAGCGTTCTCAGTCATTAAATGGTCATAACATTCAGCAGGCAATGATACCCCGTTTGCCTCAATAAAAAAGGGCGACCTGTTTTTTGCAGGCCGCCCTCTGATTCACCTCTAACTTATTTCAGATATCTAGATAATCCATGATGCCTTCTGCAGCCTGGCGGCCTTCCCAGATGGCCGTTACCACCAGGTCAGAGCCCCGCACCATGTCGCCGCCGGCAAACACCTTGGGGTTGCTGGTCTGGAAGGCAAAATCCGCTTTCTCTGGCGCCGTCACCAGGCCGGAATCGCTGGTGCTCACCTGATGCTGGCCGAACCATTCTGCCGGGCTGGGGCGAAAACCAAAGGCCATCAGCACCGCGTCTGCAGGAATGATTTCCTCAGTGCCCGGAATCACTTCCGGCCGGCGGCGACCGTTTTCGTCAGGCTCGCCAAGCTGGGTAGACACCACTTTCACGCCTTCCACCTGACCGTCACCGACAATGGCCACCGGTTGGCGATTAAACATGAAGTTCACGCCTTCTTCGCGGGCATTCGATACTTCCCGCCGTGAGCCGGGCATATTGGCTTCATCGCGACGGTAAGCACAGGTTACGCTGGCGGCTTGCTGGCGAATGGAGGTGCGATTGCAATCCATGGCTGTGTCTCCGCCACCAAGCACCACTACTCGCTTACCCTGCATATCGATGAAGTCCTCAGTACTGACTTCAAATCCCAAGCGACGATTTACGTTAGAAATCAGAAATGGCAGAGCCTTATGAACGCCGGCCAGATCTTCGCCGGGGAAATCACCTTGCAAGGAGGTGTAGGTGCCCATGCCCATAAATACCGCATCGAAGTCGCTGAGCAGATTGCTCATCTGTATGTCTTTACCCACTTCGGTGGACAGCCGAAATTCAACACCCATCTCTTCAAACACTTTGCGGCGGCGCGCCATTACCGACTTTTCCAGTTTGAACTCGGGGATGCCAAAGGTCAGCAGGCCGCCAATTTCCGGGTAAATATCGAACACCACCGGCGTTACACCGCTGCGCACCAGCACGTCGGCGCAGGCCAGGCCCGCGGGCCCGGCGCCAATCACCGCCACGCGCTTGTCGGTGCGCACCACCTTCGACATATCCGGCTTCCAGCCCAGGGCAAAGGCGGTATCGGTGATGTACTTTTCTACCGAGCCGATGGTCACCGCGCCGTAACCGTCATTCAAGGTGCAATCACCCTCACACAAGCGGTCTTGCGGGCACACCCGCCCACACACCTCGGGCAGTGAATTGGTCTGATGACACAACTCCACGGCCTTCATGATGTTGCCTTCCGCCACCAGCTTCAGCCAGTTGGGGATGTAGTTGTGTACCGGGCACTTCCACTCGCAATAGGGATTACCACACTCCAGACACCGATGGGACTGGGACGCCGCCTGATCCTGCGTGTAAGGTGTATAAATTTCATTGAATTCCTTTTTGCGCTTGCGGGCCGGGACCTTTTTCGGGTCTACGCGCCCTACTTCTACAAACTGGAAATCGTTATTCAGTCGCTCTTTCATGGATTGCTCTCTACATTCGTCTGTTCGCACTGATCCGCCGCGGGGCGTATCCGTTGGGTGTCGACGGGCGGGCCCGCGCTGGCTTTATTCCGGGCGCGCCCGGGTGTTGGCCAGCAGGCTGCGCAAGTTTGCGGCCTTGGGCTTCACCAGCCAGAACCGACCAATGTAATCGTCGAAATTCGCCAACAGCTGCTGGCCCCACTCACTGGCGGTTTCCGCAATGTGTTCACGAATAACGCTGCGCAAATGATTGCGATAGGCTTCCATGTCTTCACTGGAGATTCGCTGTATCTCCACAAGCTCGTGGTTGTATTTGTCAACGAAGGTATTGTTCTGGTCCAGCACATAGGCAAAACCACCAGTCATACCCGCGCCGAAGTTGTGTCCAGTACTGCCCAGTACCGTCACCAGGCCGCCTGTCATGTACTCACAGCAATGGTCGCCTGCACCTTCTACCACCGCATGGGCGCCGGAATTGCGCACGGCAAAGCGCTCGCCGGCTGTACCGGCTGAAAACAGCTTGCCGCCGGTGGCGCCATACAAACAGGTGTTACCAATAATCGCGGTTTCCCGGGCCGTGAAAACACTGCCCCGGGGCGGGTAAAGCACCAGCTTGCCGCCGGTCATGCCTTTGCCCACATAATCGTTGGCGTCGCCTTCCAGTATCAGGTTCAGACCGGCGACGTTCCAGACACCAAAGCTCTGGCCAGCGGTACCGGTCAAATCCAGCGTGATGGGGGCGTCCGCCATGCTTTGGTTGCCATGCAGTGCGGCAATTTCACCCGACAGCCGCGCGCCAATGGAGCGGTCACAGTTCGTTACCCGGTAGCTCCAGGCACCACCGCTTTTGTTGTCTATGGCGCTGCGGACGTCACTGAGCATTTTTTCCGCAAGCGTGCCTTTGTCAAAGGGTTCGTTGCGCGCCATCTGACAGGTTTGCGGTTTATCCGCCGGGATCTGATCGTTGTTTAGCAAGCGGCTCAGGTCCAGTTTGCGCTGGCGCTCGGTATCACCCGGCAGACGCACCAGAAGGTCGGTGCGGCCTACCAGTTCCTGCAGGGAACGCACTCCCAGCTGTGCCATCCATTCGCGAGTTTCTTCCGCTACAAAGCGGAAGAAGTTCATCGCCATTTCCACCGTGCCTTTGAAGTGATCCTCGCGCAGCTGCTCATTCTGGGTGGCTACGCCAGTGGCGCAGTTGTTCAGGTGGCAAATTCGAAGGTATTTACAACCCAGCGCTACCATCGGCGTGGTGCCAAACGCAAAGCTCTCGGCACCCAGGATGGCGGCCTTTACCACATCCAGGCCGGTTTTTATGCCACCGTCGGTTTGCAGGCGAACTCTGCCGCGCAAATCGTTGGCTCGCAGGGCCTGTTGGGTTTCCGCCAACCCCAGTTCCCAAGGCGAACCGGCATAACGGATAGAGCTTAGCGGGCTGGCCGCCGTGCCGCCATCATAACCAGACACCGTAATCAGATCCGCGTAGGCTTTAACGACACCCGCTGCAATAGTGCCCACGCCCGGCTCAGACACCAGCTTCACCGAAACCAACGCTTGCGGGTTAACCTGCTTCAGATCAAAAATCAGCTGGGCCAAATCCTCGATAGAGTAAATGTCGTGGTGTGGTGGCGGCGAAATCAGCGTTACGCCCGGCACCGAATAACGCAAACGAGCAATCAACGCGTTCACTTTACCGCCTGGTAGCTGACCACCCTCGCCCGGCTTGGCGCCCTGGGCAATTTTGATCTGCATAACGTCTGCGCTGCGCAGATATTCAGCGGTAACGCCGAAACGGCCTGAGGCTATCTGTTTAATTTTGGAGCGTTTCTCGTTGCCATAGCGAGCCGGATCTTCGCCACCCTCACCGGAATTGGAGCGCCCACCCAGGGTGTTCATAGCCACCGCCAGGGCCTCATGGGCCTCTGGTGACAGTGCACCCAGGGACATTCCAGCCGAATCAAAGCGGGTGAAAATTTTCTCTACCGGCTCAACGTCGGCCAGGTCCACCGGCTGAATGCCTTCGCGCAGCCCAAGCAGATCCCGCAACGTAGCCACCGGCCGATGATTAACCAACCCGGCGTATTCCTGATACTGGCGGTAGTCGCCGCTGGTAACAGCGTCTTGCAACTTGGCCACAATATCCGGATTGAAAGCGTGATATTCCTGACCGTGTACGTACTTCAGAATGCCACCGGGTGAAAGAGGCTTGCGTGGCTTCCACGCCAGCTTGGCCAGTTGTTCCTGGTCGTGCTGGAAGTCGTAGAAATCGGCGCCCTGAATCCGGCAGGGCACGCCCTTGAAGCACAGGTCAGCCACTTCATCGGCCAGCCCGATGGCCTCAAAAAGCTGCGCTCCGCGATAAGAGGCAATGGTGGAGATGCCCATTTTGGACAGGATTTTGAGCAGGCCTTTGTTGATGCCTTTACGATAGTTATTCTTGGCGTCGATGGGGTCGACCAGCATTTCGCCGGTGCGAATCAGGTCATTAAGCACCTGGTACGCCAAGTATGGATACACCGCCGTGGCGCCAAAACCGAACAGCACCGCAAAATGGTGAGGGTCTCGCGCCCAACCGGTTTCTACCACAATATTGGAGTCGCAGCGTAAGCCTTGAGCCACAAGGTGGTGGTGCACGGCGCCGGTCGCCATGAGGGCGTTCACGGGAAGCTGGCCTTGCTGCAAATCGCTGTCACTCAGAAGAATCTGCGATTTGCCATCGCGCACCGCCTGTTCTGCAGTGGCGCACACGCGCCTGACGGCCTGCTGAAGACCTTCTTCCGGGGCATAGCTCAATGGGATTGTTGCTACCGCAAAGCCGGGGCGTTTATTTACCCGCATACGCTGGAATTTTGCCGGCGACAGCACCGGTGTATTCAGAATCACCCGATCGGCGTGCTCGGCCGCTTCTTCAAACACATTGCGCTCGGCACCCAAGCAGGTTTCCAGCGACATCACGATGGCTTCGCGCAGTGGATCGATGGGCGGGTTGGTAACCTGGGCAAACTTTTGGCGGAAATAGTCCGCCAGGTGACGCACTTTGCTCGACAACACCGCCATTGGCGTATCGTCGCCCATGGAGCCCACGGCTTCCTGACCGTTCTCGCCCAAAGGGCGCAGTATCTGGTCGCGTTCTTCAAATGACACGTTGAACATCTTCTGGTGCACCAGAATTTCGTCGGCGCCCAGCAGTTCGAAATCCGGGGCGTCCTGATGCAGCGTGGACTCTACCCGCAGAGCGTTTTCCCGCAGCCAGCGTTTATAAGGCTGAGCCGTTTTCAGACGCTGATCGATATCGCGGGTGTGCAGAATCTCGCCGGTTTCTGTATCAATGGCCAGCATCTGCCCGGGGCCAACGCGACCCTTTGCTACCACGTCATCCGGTTTGTAACCGTAGGTGCCGATTTCCGAAGCGACGGTGAGAAAATCGTTTTTGGTATGTACCCAACGCGCCGGGCGCAGGCCGTTGCGGTCAAGCATACACAAGGCGTAGCGGCCGTCGGTTAATACCAGGCCGGCAGGGCCGTCCCAGGGTTCCATGTGCATGGAGTTGTATTCGTAGAAGGCGCGCAAGTCTGCGTCCATGGTGTCTACGTTTTGCCAGGCCGGCGGCACCATCATCCGCGCGGCGCGGAACAGATCAACACCGCCTGCCAGCAGCACTTCCAGCATGTTGTCCATGCTGGACGAATCGGAGCCGGTCAGGTTGACCAGAGGTTGCAACGTTTTCAGGTCCGGCAGGCGCGGCGAGCTGAATTTTGCAGCACGGGCAATCGCCCAATTACGGTTGCCATCAATGGTGTTAATCTCGCCGTTGTGAGCAAGGTAACGGAATGGCTGTGCCAGCGGCCAGCGCGGCATGGTGTTGGTGGAGAAGCGCTGGTGGAATACGCAAATAGCGGTTTGCAGATCCGGGTCGTCCAGATCGCGATAGAAGTTCGCCAGGTCCGCAGGCATCATCAAGCCTTTGTACGCCAGCGTGCGGTGCGACAGGCTACAAATATAGAATTCGCTGTCGTCAGCCAGATCGCGCTCGGCAAAGCGGCGACCTACAAACAGGCTGATGGCAAAGTCACTTTCGGGCTTGCCCGCAGGCAATACAAACACCTGCTCAATGCGTGGCATGCAATCCAGCGCCATGGGGCCCAGAAAAGAGGTATCCACAGGCACATTGCGCCAACCCATCACCTCCAGCCCCTGTTCACACAGGCGCTTTTCCAGAACCGCCTTTGCGGCGCCTGCCTGGCTTTCATTCGGGCTCAGAAACACTTGGCCCACCGCGAACAGATCACCGGGTTCCTTGCCAAACTGTGCGCGGGCAATCTTGCGTAGAAAACTGTCCGGGCTTTGCAACAACAGCCCACAACCATCGCCGGTTTTGCCATCGGCGGCAATGCCGCCGCGGTGAGTCATACAGGTTAGCGACTCAATGGCGGTTTGTAGCAATTGGTGGCTGGCTTCGCCCTTGGTGTGAGCAATCAGGCCAAAGCCACAGTTATCTTTGAATTCACCGAGTTGGTACAAGCCAGTTGTCATAAGCGCAGTCTCTCTATAAAAGCTTTTTTATCAGAGAGCTATCGAAAATCGCACAAATAGTTCTCTGACATTTCTAACATCAGTCGGACAGTTTACGCAGATGAAAATTCGCCGCTCAAACGGCTTTTTGAAATTTTTAACGTTATGCACCAGCACAGGTCACGAAAAACCCGACAACTCTATCAGCGCACCAAAACGAGTCGATTTTGACCCTTCGGGACTACAAACTCCGGTTCTCACGCACCCAAGGCGCACCTGAAACCAGACCAGAGGGCAACGTTTGCGCCGCCTGCTGCGCGGCATCCTTAGTAGCATAATTGCCCTGAAACACCATAAACCACTGTTTGCCGTTGCGCTCACCGCGGGTATACACCATTGCATCGACCTGCGGATAACGACGCAGAGCATTCAATGCGGTTTGCTCAAGGTTGCCGGCAACCAGCTGAATGGTCCAGCCACCACTGCTGCGGCGCTCCGCCAAGGGCACGAAGCGATCCGGCATGGCCGGCGTGAACGCAGCTTGGGCAGGCACTGCCTCCGCTGCGGTTCGCGGCGAAGGTACAGGCACAGGCTGAACTTTAACTACCGTTGCCGGCACAGGCTCTGGCTCTGGCACAGGCTCTGGCTCTGGCACAGGCTCTGGCTCTGGCACAGGCACAGGCTCTGGCTCTGGCTCTGGCACAGGCTCTGGCTCTGGCTCTGGCTCTGGCTCGGGCTCGGGCTCGGCTACCGTTGCAGGTTCGGGCTCTGAATCATCCATGGCAACGACCGGCTCTGGTGCGGCCGATCCCGTTGACGGCCCTGCCTGCGCTGCCGTGCCTTGCTCTGGTGCTGCCTCCGGGCCGATGGTTATGCTCTTGCGCACGCGCTCCGGGGTTTGCGCCTGGGCGCTGGCGTCTTCTTCGCTCTTCACTGTGTCGTACTGGCGGGAAACAAACCACCAAGAAGCGGCGAGCAAAATCAACGCCAGTAACGGCCACCCCAAAGTGCGCCAGGGCATCCTGGTACGATGCTGCGCAGGAGCAGCCCGCCCCGCCATATCCAGCCACACACTGGGTGTTATACGCTGAATCGCGGAAAAATTACCAAGGCTGCGAGTATAAATCTGTTTTAAGCGATCCGGGCTTAACAACTCACCGGCATTCCCGCCAGCAAGCTTGACCCTGGGCCGCAGGTAGTCCGCCAGTTCGTCCCGGCCTAAGGGCGCCAGTGTAATCTGGTGCACGTTTCCCGAAGCCTGTTGCGCCAGCTCCATCATGCCAGGCAGCGCTTCCGTGCCGGCGAACACCGGCAAGGCTGCCAGACTGCGGTTGGCGCCCAAAAAACCGTTCTGCAAAAGATTCAACACTTCTGTCGGCGCCTGTTCGGCGTTATCGATCAGCAGAACCATGCGCTGGCCTTTGCCGGCACGCTGCTCAGACCATTTAAAAAACTGCGATAGGGCAGCCTTGGGGCCGGCCTCTAAATCCAGACTGCGGGCCACTATGGACAAATCTCGCATCAGTGCCTGAGAGCTACCCAAGGCTGCACCGCCCAAGCGATGAAACTCCAGCCGCGACGATTCACTGCGCACCAGTTCTGCCAGCAGCCGGGTTTTACCCAGCCCGGATGGGGCGCTAACCAAAACGACCATGTCGCCGAAACCACTCATCTGACGCAAGGATTCAAGGGCAGATTGGCGCTGCGCGCCGGCAAAAAACGGAGCTTCCATCGCGGAAGGGTCTGCCCGCAGACCAAAGCGCTCCTGCAGGCGAGGGAAAAGCCCCCCGACTTCCTGGCTGTTCAGATTGTCGTCGTTGACCATGGCGATGTCGTCTCGGGCTCGGTGTTCAAAGCTGGCAAAAAGCGTTCAGGGTTGCTTCAAGGTTTTTGCGCGCAGTTTTGGCGGTCACAACCGCTTCGCCCACCGCTTGCAGCAGAACCAGCCTGAGCTGCCCGTCTATATTCTTTTTATCCACCGCCATCAGCTCTATGAAGTCGTCCGGGCGCATAGCTGCAGGCGCCAACGGCGGCAATCCGGCACGGCTGATCAGGCTGCAAATCTGCTGACATTCGGCGGCACTGATAAAACCTTCGCGGGCGGACAGATCCGCGGCCATCAACATGCCGGTGCCAACGGCTTCCCCGTGTAACCAGTTGCCATAGCCGGCGAACGTCTCGATAGCGTGGCCGAAGGTGTGGCCAAGATTGAGTATTGCCCTTAGACCGCCTTCGCGTTCATCAATGGCCACCACTTCCGCCTTGCAGACGCAAGAACGGTAAATGGCCTCTGCCACGTGCAGCGGATCTTTTTTGAGCAAAGACCCAAGATTCTTATCCAGCCAGTGCAGCAAAGGCAGATCACGAATCAGACCGTATTTGATGACTTCCGCCATCCCGGCACACACTTCCCGGTCTGGCAGCGTCACCAGGGTATCGGTATCAATCAGCACGGCCTGGGGCTGATGAAAAGCCCCTATCATGTTTTTACCCAGGGGATGATTGATGCCGGTTTTGCCGCCAACAGAGGAATCCACCTGCGACAGCAGAGTTGTTGGAATCTGGATGAACGCTACGCCGCGCTGGTAGCTTGCCGCCGCAAACCCGGTCATGTCCCCCACTACGCCTCCGCCCAGGGCTACCAGGGTGGTTGTGCGATTGTGCCTGTGCTGCAGCAGAGCATCAAAAATCAGGTTCAGGGTTTGCCAGTCTTTGTGTTTTTCGCCGTCTGGCAAAATCACCGAGTCTACCTGCTTGCCTGAAAAACAGGCTTTTGCCTGCTCCAGATAAAGCGGGGCCACGGTGTCGTTGGACACAATCATCACCTGAGATCCGCCAACATAAGGCGTTAAATCGTATTGGCCCAACAGTTGCCGGCCAATCAGTATCGGATAGCTGCGCTCACCCAGATCTACCTCAAGTTCACGGAGTAATTCAGGCATGATGACGACCTTCCTTTCGAATCTGGCGTATATGGCGGGGTGTTTTCGGGTTCAGCAGATTAATCAGTTGGCGCACCACCAAGCGCGGGCTCTTGCGATCCGTGTACATGGTGATGGTGGCCAACTCAGTGTAAATGGGGTCACGGATTGCAAACAGATGGCGCAGCACGGCTTCCGGATCCGCTGTTTGCAACAGCGGACGATTGCGGTCTTTGCGAGTGCGTTCTACCTGGTGCTCAACCGAGGTGCGCAGGTAAACAATCACTGAATTACGGCGCAGCAGTTCGTGATTTACGTCGCGCGTAACCGCGCCTCCGCCCGTAGCCAGAACGATACCGGCCTCGGTAGACAGTTCGCTCAGCATGGCGGTTTCGCGCTGGCGGAAGCCGTCTTCACCCTCTACGTCAAAAATCCAGGGAATATTGGCACCGCAGCGCTCTTCAATAATTCGGTCGGTATCCAAAAAGCGGTAGCCCAGCTCACGCGCCAGCATACGGCCGATGGTACTTTTACCGGCCCCCATGGGACCAACCAGAATAACTCGCTTGGGCAACAACATAACGTCCGCTCAATAGGGTTCAAGCCGGTCAGAATAGCATAGGGGCCGTCATTCTATAAGATTGTCCAGTTCTGCAGCGGGTTTCCCGAACACAAAAAAACCGCCGATTTGCAGCGGCGGTTTTTTTGTTGCGGATAACTTACCGAACCAGGTCGTTTTTGATGATTTTCGGAGTAATGAAAATCAGCAGTTCACTGCGCAGCTCAGTGCTCTGGGTGCGCTTGAACAACCTACCCAGGTAGGGAATGTCGCCCAAGAACGGTGTTTTGGTAGTAGTTTCGGTGTTGGTCGATTCGAAAATACCGCCCAGAACGATGGTTTCACCGTTGGCGACCAGTACCTGAGTTGTCACCGAGTTGGTGTTTATGGCCGGGCCGTCGGGGGTGTCTTCGCCACGGGAGTCTTGATTCACCTCAAGGTCCATGATGATTTTGTCATCCGGTGTGATCTGCGGCGTTACCTCCAATGACAACACCGCTTCTTTAAACGACGTAGTGGTGGCGCCGCTGCTGCTGGCTTCCTGATACGGAATTTCCGTACCCGATTTGATAGACGCGGTCTGGCGATCCGCGGTTACAACTCGTGGCTGAGACACAATTTCTGCTTTGCCATCGCTTTCCAAAGCCGACAGCTCAAGGTCTACCAGAAAGTCGCCGCCACTGAAACCAACCGCAAACGATGAGGCACTATCGCCAGATACGCCAAGATCTACCGCCAAAGCGCCAGGGAAGGTAACCGAAGTTGAATTCGCACCGTCGGCGCTCATTACACCGCCGACCGTTTCCAGAGAACCACCAACAATCGTTTCGTTGTTGCCATTATTACCATAAGAAGCACCGCCCCAGCGAACGCCCAGGCTCTCGGCCACGCTGGTCTGCGCACGTACAATCCTGGCTTCGATGGAAACCTGACGCCCGGGCACATCCCAAGTGGACACCAGGCGACGGATCTCATCGAGTTTCTCAATGGTTTCACGCACACTGATGGTGTTGGTTCGGGCGTCTGAGGAAATGAAACCGCGGCTGGAAATAAGCTCTTGGTCAGCCTGCACCAGCGCTACCACTTCCGCCGCTTTGGCGTAATTGACCTGAATGATGTCAAGGCGCACCGGAGCCAGCTCAGCGATTTGCTTACTGGTTTCCAGTTCCAGCCGTTCACGAGCCGCAATTTCGTCAGCCGGCGCTACCAGTAACACGTTGCCGATCTGGCGCTTGTCCAGGCCTTTGGTTTTCAAAATCAGATCCAGCGCCTGATCCCAAGGCACGTTCTGCAAGCGCAGAGTAATGCTGCCACCAACGGTGTCACTGGCCACCAGGTTCAAGCCGGTAAAATCGGCAATCAGCTGAAGCACCGAACGAACTTCAATATCCTGAAAGTTTAGCGAGAGCTTTTCGCCGGAATACGGGAACTTCTCCTCGCGGCGGGTTTCCGCCTCTTCCTCGCTTAGCCGTTCAACACTCACGGTAAATTCGTTGCCAGACTGGTACGCAATGTAGTCGTAATCACCTTCCGGACGAATTTCTATGACCGCACTGCCACCCTCAATAAAGGTGTCGATCCGTTGTACCGGCGTGGCGAAATCTGTGACGTCCAGACGGCGGCGCAGGCGCTCGGGCACGGTCAGATCCGGCATGGTCAGGCGAATTTTTCCGCCCAGCTCGCTCAGGTCAACCTGAGTCGTCGCACTGGCCAGACGCACCACCACACGGCCTTCACCTTGTGCGCCGCGACGAAAATCAACGCCCACCAACGCCGGCGCTGCGTCCGCTGACGAGGCAACAGGGCTGGCAACGTCAGATCCAGAAACGTCACTGGCTACGTCGGCGGAATCGCCGCCAATAATCATAACCAACGAGTTTTTATCGCGCTGTGTGGTGTAAGGAACCAGCTCAATCAGGTTGAAAATAAGGCGGGTGCGGTCGTTGGTTTCAACAACGGTCATGCTTTGCGCATTCCCGCTACCCAGCGGCAGGCTGCGGGCACCCAGAGCGCTGGTGGTGTCTTTCAGGTCTACCGCAATACGGGCCGGGCGTTCAATGGTGTAACCCGTCGGCTCAGGCGGTGGGCCGTCAAACTGCAAAGTCACTTCCAGCCGATCCCCGGGTAAAGAAGAAAACGACACATCCTGCAAAGTGGCAGCGCTAGCCAGGCTGGACAAAAACCCAACGGTTAACGCGCAGACAATTACGTTGAGTTTTTTGAACATCGCTAGCCTCGGCTTCAAGCATTTTTGTGCATTCATATTGCTGTTATTCATCATCGTGCCGCTCCATCGCTATCACCTTCGTCCAGCGACAGTTGGCGCGGGCGTTCTACCCATCCGCCACGGCCGTCGGGCACGATTTCCAACAGTTCGACGCGGGTCTCGCCTACACCCACAATACGACCGTAGTTTTTACCGATAAAATTGCCGCTGTTGATACGGTGAATGCCGCCACTGTTGTCTTTTAACAAGGCAAACAGCGTGCCTGCACTGTTACGCAGGGTGCCCACCATATCCAGATCTTTCAGATCGAAGTTTTCCAGCACTTCCCGCGGCCGGTCCAGATCCGGCTTTACGTCACTCATCGCTTGCTGTTCCTGCTCGCTGATCATCGTCAACTGCACGTCGATGGGCGGCTCAAACGGCGAGCGCTGATCTGCCGCCGAATAGCTAAACGCCTCGTAAGCGTTGAACTCCGGCAATGGTTCGACAAAACCCCGGGGTTTTGCGCGGGTCTCTTCCATAAACACGTCAAGATCGGAAAAGCCGCTGCTCTGGGAGCAGGCTGTCAGCGACAATGCCAGGCACAGGCCCAGACAGGCTTTTCCGGCATGGTTTACCGTCATGCTCATTCTCCGGCCCGGTAGCGATAGGTCCGGGCAACAACCTGCATGTCCAGCTGATCGTTGTCCGCTCCGGTGGGTTTGATGGTCAAATCATGCAAAGTCACAATACGCGGCAAGCTCGCCACGCTGCTAACAAACGCAGCCAGCTTATGGTATGAGCCCGACACCCGAATATTTATAGGCAATTCGGAATAAAAATCCCGTTTCTGCTCCGGCTGCAGCTTCACTTCCTGCAAAGCCAGACCGCTACCCAGCGCGGTATTGGTAATGTCTTCCAAAAGGCCTGGCACTTCGGTTTCACTCGGCAACTGACGTACCAGCGCCCCGAAGGTCTCTTCCATTTCGACCATCTGCGCTTTGAACACGCTGAGGTTAGCCACCTGATAAGCCTTGCTCTCATAACTCTGGCGCAGCTCCAGCTCTGTACTTTTCACCCGGTCCAGTTGCGCAAACTGGTCTTTTATAAAGAACCAGTAGCCGCCACCCATAATCAAGCCAAACACCAGCAGAAGCACAATGGCTTTGACCGGTGCCGGCCAGATACCGGCGTTATTCATGTCCAGATCGTTGATATCGAATTCGTTCAGGCTTTTCAGCGAGTCCGCTAGGCTCATTATTTCTCCTCCCCTTCAACGACGCCAGGGGTTTGCTGACTGACGGACAGATTGAACTGACTGTAACCTGCACGGCGGGCATCCGCCGCCGACACGTTGGACAGATTGGGATTGGTAAACCAGTCGGAATCTTCAAATTGCCGCATCAGCGACGAAATCCGGCTGTTAGACTCTGCCATACCTACAACATCCAGGCGGTCACCGACTTTCTTCAGATCATTGAAATACAGGCCATCGGGCACGGTGCGGACCAGCTCGTCGAATACCCGCACAATAACCGGGCGCTTGCCCTGCAAGTCCTGAATGACCTTCATGCGCGCCAGCAGCTCGTTACGTTTACGCTTCAGGCTTTCAATTTCTTTAATCTGCTCATCAAGCTTGCTAGTGGCTGTTGAAATATAAGCATTGCGGGATTGTTGGTAAGCAATGCGGCTGTCTACATTATTTTTCCACAAAAACGCCAAACCGCCTGCAATAATGGCAGCGCCCAGCAGCATCACCACAAACTGTTTCTGTTTTTCTGCGCGCAGCTCTTCACGCCAAGGCCGAAGATTGATTCTTGCCATCAGTCGAAGCTCCTCATTGCCAGACCACACGCGATCATCAACGAGGGGGCATCGTTACTCAACGCCGACGCATTAACCCGCGAGCTCACAGCCATGTCCGCGAACGGGTTGGCTACCAGCGTGGGCGTGCCCGTTTTTTCCTCTACCATGTCAACAAGCCCGGGTATTGCCGAAGTGCCGCCGGCCAAAACCACATAATCCACCGAGTTGTACTGGCTGGCACCAAAAAAGAACTGCATCGCCCGAGCGACTTGCTGCACCACCGCCTCGCGAAACGGATTCAGCACTTCGGCTTCATAATCGTCGGGCAAACCACCCTGCTTTTTGGCCAGGCCGGCTTCCTCCAGCGACAGACCATAGCGGCGCTGGATTTCTTCGGTTAGCTGTTTGCCACCAAAAACCTGTTCGCGGGTATACACAGTTTTGCCTTCGGCAATCACGCTCAGCGTAGCCATGGTGGCGCCCACATCCATGATCGCCACAACCAGATCGTCGGCGTGGGAGTTCAATTGCGATTCAATCAGTTGATAGGCACGTTCGAGGGCATAGGCCTCTACGTCAACCACTTTGGTGGTCAGGCCGGCAATATCCAGTGCGCCTTGGCGCACATCAACGTTCTCTTTGCGGCAGGCAGCAATCAGTACATCAACCTTATCCGGATTGGCTTCAGAGGGACCCTGTACCTCGAAATCAATCGCGACTTCATCCAGCTGATAAGGAATGTATTGGTCGGCCTCCAGGGCAATCTGGTCTTCCATTTCGAATTCGTTAATGCCGCCATCCATCTGGATCACTTTGGTGATCACCGCGGAACCGGACACGGCAACGGCCACTTGCTTGACGCCGGAGCGGGATTTGGATACCACACGTTTGATCACGTCACCTACGGCTTCGACGTTCGTGATGTTCTTTTCCACCACGGCATTTGCAGGTAAAGGTTCGACGGCGTAGCTTTCAACCCGAAAGCGGTCGCCCTGTTTTGACAGCTCCAAGAGCTTGACCGAGCTTGAGCTTATGTCCAAGCCCAGCACAGCACAGGATTTCTTCCCGAAATATCCAAACACGCGCTCACCCTATAACTGGTTAATTGCAGCCGGTTATGTACTTTATATGTTTTTTATTTAAGAGAAATTCTTCTGTATTCCGATTACAATCCCTATTGTTCTTAACGCAGGGCTTTTGTATCAGCGAAGTAGTCTTCCTTCCTAATACAATGGTTCAAATCATAGACCTATATCCAACTGTTGTCAGAAAAAAATGTCCTATTTGATGCGTACTTCTCGCCTTTTCATCTGGCTTTTTCTAACCGGACTGAGTGTTGCCCTTGTCCTCGGTTCCGGCTTCTATTTGTATCTTCGGCCCGGCCTGCCCGCCGCCGAGCAGTTGTTTGATATAAAGCTGCAAACACCGCTGCGGATATTCAGTCAGGACGGCAAATTAATAGCAGAATTTGGTGAAAAAAGAAGGGCACCCGTCACAATCGAGCAAGTTCCCGAGCGCCAACTGCAAGCATTTCTCGCTGCAGAGGACGCCCGTTTTTATGAGCACTTCGGCGTGGACATAAGAGGTTTAGCGCGAGCCGCACTGGAACTGGCTTCTACCGGCCAAATACAGTCCGGCGGCAGCACCATTACCATGCAGGTAGCAAAAAACTACTTTTTGTCGCGAGATCGCACGTTCATTCGTAAATTCAACGAAATTCTGTTGGCTCTGCAAATTGAGCGTGAGCTGGACAAAGACACAATCTTTGAGCTTTACCTGAACAAGATCTATCTAGGCAACCGCGCCTACGGCATTGCTGCCGCCAGCCAGGTTTATTACAACAAACCCGTGAACGAATTAACGCTGGCCCAAATGGCCATGCTGGCCGGCCTGCCAAAGGCACCGTCGGCTTTTAACCCCTTGGCAAATCCAAGCCGCGCTCTGGCACGGCGAAACTGGATATTGGGGCGCATGAAAGAGCTTGAGATGATTTCTCAGGACGACTACGAACAAGCCGTTAATGCCGAATTGACAGCCACCTATAATGCCACCGAAACCGAAGTGGACGCCGACTACGTCGCTGAAATGGCCCGCTCCGAAATGGTCAGGCGCTTTGGCGATAACGCCTACACCGATGGCTATTCGGTAACCCTGACCGTAGACAGCGTAAAACAGCAAACGGCCACTGACGCCCTGCGCCAGGGACTGGAAGCCTATGATCGGCGTCACGGATTTCGCGGTGCGGTGGGAACCATTGACACAAAATCATTGAACGCCAACGAACTCGCCGCGGCCCTGCGCCCTTACCCGAGAACCGGGCCGCTAATTCCTGCGGTGGTTCTGCAAACCGATGACAATAACGGCACAGCCAAGCTGCATGCCCGTTTCTTTGGCCCCGTAACCATGGCACTTGACACCATGACGTGGGCCCAGCGTTACCGCACAGAAAACCTGACCGGCCCGGCGCCAAAAAAACCGTCAGACGTGCTCAGCCCTGGCGATGTGGTTTATGTAAAAGCGCTGAATAACCCGGCTCCGCAGCCCACCGACGACATCCAAGTGCAAGATCTTACCGACATGGTGCGAAACGTAGCGCTGTATCAGGTGCCGCGAGTAGAAGGCGCGCTGATCGCCTTAACCGCAGAAACCGGTGCCATCGAAGCACTGAGTGGCGGCTATAGCTTCGGGCAAAGCAAATACAACCGCGCTATCCAGGCCAAGCGTCAACCCGGCTCCACGTTTAAGCCATTTCTTTACCTGAACGCTCTGGAATCCGGCTTTACCCCGGCAACGCTGATTAATGACTCGCCCATCGTTCTGGAAGAAAAAGGTCAGGAAATTGCGTGGCGCCCGCAAAATTCATCCGGCCAGTTCTACGGCCCAACACGCCTGCGCGAAGCCCTGTACCGCTCACGCAACCTGGTGTCTGTCCGTTTGCTGCGCGACCTGGGCATCCAGCCGATGCTGGATTACCTCGAACAGCTAAAAGTACCCACTGCAGACATGCCCGCCAATCTATCTCTGGCCTTGGGCAGCGGCTTGCTATCACCAATTGAACTGGCGCGGGGCATGGCCGTTATTGCCAACGGTGGCTATGACGTACAGCCTTTCCTGATCCGCCAAATTGACGACGCGCGCGGCACGGCGATTTACAAAGCACCTGAAGTGATTCTTTGCGACAGCAATTGCGGTAACGCCGTTGAAATTGAAGACATCGGCTTGCAGGACACAGACAACAGCGGTGACACAAACGACGATTTTATTGTGACCGAACTGAGCGCCGACCCTCTGGATAGCGTTGTGCAAGCGCCAGCCCGACTGATGCCAAGACTGGCCGACGAGCGTTCGGTGTACATTTTGCACTCCATGATGCGTGACGTAATCAAACTGGGCACCGGTCGCCGTGCCAGCGCTCTGAACCGGGACGATCTTGCTGGAAAAACCGGTACCACCAACGAGCAAATAGACACCTGGTTTGCCGGCTTCAACTATCAGCAAGCGGTTATTTCCTGGGTCGGCTTTGACCAGCCAGCACCCTTGGGCCGAAACGAATTCGGCGCTAGCACCGCCCTGCCCATCTGGATCGACTACATGAAAGTTGCTCTGGACCAGACGCCCTCTGCGAATATGCCGCGCCCCAATGGCATTGTGAATGTGCGCATTAATGCAGATACCGGCAGGCGCGTCCACCCCGGCGATGAGGGCGTATTCGAGCTGTTCCGTGAAGAAGACGAACCCGAGGCCATCAGCGCAGAAGAACGCGGCGGATTGGGAACGGGCGACACCGACGATATTTCGCGGCAGCTGTTCTAGGCAACGGGTCACGGTTGGCCTAAATGCAGTTATTCTAAATAGCGAATCGAGCGCCCACAAAAAAACCGGCAGAGCCATTATTAAATGGGCACCGCCGGTTTTTTATTCGCTTAACGCCTGGCCGATTAAATAATATCGTCCATGGATTTAAGCGGGTAATGCGCCGGGTACGGGTTACGAGCTACACCGCTGTCAACTGCTGCACGGGCAACAGCGGCCGGAACCATTTCCAGCAAACGCACGTCCATCGGCTTTGGAATAATGTAATTCCTGCCGAACTCGAAGCTGTCAGCGCCGTAAGCTTCACAGATGTCCTGCGGCACAGGCTCTTTGGCCAATTCGCGGATAGCGTTTACCGCAGCAATCTTCATCTCTTCGTTAATCACTGTCGCACGAACATCCAGAGCGCCACGGAAAATGAAGGGGAAGCCCAGCACGTTGTTCACCTGGTTAGGGTAATCTGAGCGGCCAGTAGCCAAGATCAGATCATCGCGCACTGCGTTAGCAATCGCCGGGTCAATTTCCGGATCCGGATTTGAACAGGCGAATACAACCGGGTTAGGTGCCATCTTCTTGAGCTGTTCACCGCTCAGCAAGTCCGGGCCAGACAAACCCACAAACACATCGGCGCCGTCGATGGCGTCGTCCAGAGTACGCTTGTCAGTGTCGTTGGCGAACATCGCCTTGTACTGGTTCAAATCGTCGCGGCCAGAGTGGATCACACCCTTGCGGTCCAGCATAAAGATATTCTCGGAACGCGCACCACAGCTGATCAACAGCTTCATGCAGGCAATGGCGGCAGCGCCGGCACCCAGGCACACAATGGTGGCTTCTTCGATTTTCTTGCCCTGCAGTTCCAGCGCGTTGAGCATGCCGGCGGCCGTTACAATGGCGGTACCGTGCTGATCGTCGTGGAATACAGGTATGCTGCACTTTTCAATCAGCGCCCGCTCGATTTCAAAACACTCGGGCGCTTTGATATCTTCGAGGTTGATGCCTCCAAAGGTATCGGCAATGCGTTCAACGGTTTCAATAAAAGCCTGAGGGCTTTCAGAATTGACTTCAATATCAAATACATCGATACCGGCAAAGCGCTTGAAAAGAAGGCCTTTACCTTCCATTACCGGCTTGCTGGCCAATGGGCCAAGATTACCCAGACCCAAAATCGCGGTGCCGTCAGTAATGACCGCCACCAGATTGCCTTTCATGGTGTATTTATAGGCATTTTCCGGATCACGGGCGATCTCGCGGACCGGCTCGGCTACCCCGGGGCTGTAAGCCAATGCCAGATCGCGGGCTGTTTTCGTAGGCTTGCTGATTTCTACACTCAGCTTGCCAGGCCGCGGCTTGGCGTGATATTCAAGGGCTGCTTCTTTCAGATCTTGAGACATTGCCACTATTCCGTTTGTCACGTTTAAGGGTGTAAAGCCGCCGTACTGAACTTTCGGTATACTGAACTTTCAGTGTACTGAACTACCGATGTACTTATAGCGGGGGCAGCATTATGGCCCGCGCCGCAGAAAACGACAAGGGCAATCCTATCACCCGGTGAAGCGTCAATACGTCTTATTGCGTATGTTCGACCACAGATGCCAGCTCCGTCATTTTCTTAGGACAAAAAAAAGCGCCCAAAGGCGCTTTTTCGCAATTCGCTGGCATTAATCTTCTTTCTTGCCAACAATACGACCACCGAAACGCTTCTGGAAACGGTCAATACGGCCGCCGGTATCCATAACTTTCTGCTTGCCGGTATAGAACGGGTGACACTGTGAACACACGTCTAACTGCAGGTCACGTCCAACGGTAGAACGGGTATGGATCACATTACCGCAAGAACAGGTAGCGGTGATGTTTTCGTACTTAGGGTGGATACCTTCTTTCATGGCGAACCTCGTCAGGTTATGCCGCCACCTGGTCACGATTACGGCTGTTCCGAAGAATGTTCCGGAGAGTGTTCCGTATGCCAGGCACCGCATATTTGAATCAATAAGAGAGACGGGGCACAATCGGCCCTGCCCAACAGAGCGCGAATATTACGTGCAAACTGCCACCCAGGCAAGCGCCACACTCCTGAATTCCAATGCCCACCGGCGCAGGCCGCCGCAAATGGCGCCTGCACAAGGATACGAACATACCGTGACACCAATAGCCATTGCAGCGCCTGCCAGGCACAACTTCCATTCAGATGCGCAAAACCCGTGACCAGGGTTGTACGCATCGCCATGAACCGCCCGCTGCGGCGGCTGTTTGACTATACCCTTGGCGCCGGCCTAAGCCTTCAGCCCGGCCAGCGGGTTCAGGTTCCCTTTGGCCGCCAGCAGATAACCGGTCTGGTAACTGCGGTTGGCGTAACCCCGCCGCCCGGGGTTACGCTAAAGCCGGTTCGAAGCGCTATGGAAGACTGGCCTGCGCTGCCAAGGGAAACACTGCGGCTGCTAAGTTGGGCCAGCGACTATTACCAGCACCCCTTGGGTGAATGCCTGTTTACGGCTTTGCCGCCAGCCCTCAGGCGCGGCCGGCCAGCATTGCGCAAAACCGAAGCCTGGTGGCAAGCCCGCAGCAGCGGTGCGGAGCTGCCACCCCAGGCCCACCGTCAAAAAGCCTTGCTAGCCTGGCTCTTGCAATATTCCCAGGGCGCGGCAACAAGCGCCATTCTAAGTGCCGGCTTTAATCGCAGCCAGTTGAAGACCCTGGAACAAAAGCAGCTGATTGAAGCCGCCGAACCTGTGCTGGCAACAGCCTCAACAGAGAGCTTTGCGGCGCCCACCTTATCACCGGCACAAACAGATACCGCCGCGCAGCTCCCAGACCCGGCTCAGGGCTTTAACGCCTGCCTTCTATACGGCATCACCGGCAGCGGCAAAACGGAAATCTACCTGCACTACCTAAAACAACATTTGGGTGAACAAGATCAGGCCCTGGTGCTGGTGCCGGAAATAAACCTGACACCGCAAACCGTGGCCCGCTTCCAGCGCTATTTTGGCCAGCGGATTGTGGTGTGGCATTCGGCACTGAACGACAGCGAACGCCTGGACACCTGGCTGAAAATACGCCACGGCGAACCGGTCATACTTATCGGCACCCGCTCGGCGGTTTTGCTGCCCTTTACCGGTTTGCGCACGCTGATTGTGGATGAAGAGCATGACAGCTCCTACAAGCAGGGCGAAGGCTTTCGTTATTCGGCGCGAGACCTTGCGGTATACCGCGCCCACCTGAACAAATGCCCGGTGATACTCGGCTCGGCCACGCCCTCGCTGGAATCCTGGTACAACGCGCAGCAGGGCAAATACACCTTGGCCACACTGGAGGAGCGGGCCGGCAACGCCAGGCCACCGCATATAAAACTGCTGGACATTCGCAGCCGGCCTTTAGAAGGCGGCCTGTCGCGCCCCGCCCTTAACGCTATCAAACAGGTTCTGGACAACGGCGAGCAGGTATTGGTGTATGTGAACCGCCGCGGCTTCGCGCCGGTCATGATGTGTTTTGACTGCGGCCACATGGTGGAGTGCCCTCGCTGCGATACCCGCCTGACTTATCACCGCCGCGATAACGCCATGCGTTGCCACCACTGCGACTTTCAGGCCGCCGCAACAACCCAGTGCCCGAAGTGCCAAAGTGATGCGTTCAAGCCTGTGGGTCAGGGCACCGAGCGTAGCGAAGACATACTAACCACCGACTTCCCTGACACCCCGGTGGTGCGGGTTGACCGCGACAGCACCCAACGTAAAGGCAGTATCCAAGCCATTCTGAAAACCGTAAACACCGGCGAGCCTTGCATCTTGGTGGGCACTCAAATGCTGGCCAAAGGCCACGATTTTGCCAATGTCACATTGGTGGTTGTGGTGAACGCCGACGGCGGCCTGTTCAGCGTAGACTTCCGCGCCCCGGAACAGCTTCTACAAACCCTGCTGCAGGTCAGCGGCCGTGCGGGTCGAGGCGACAAGCCCGGCACCGTGCTGGTGCAGACCTGCCATAGCGACCACCCACTGCTAAGAACACTTTGCACGGGCCGCTACGGGGATATGGCCGAACAGCTTTTGGCCGAGCGCGAAGGCGGCCAGCTGCCGCCCTACCGTGCCATGGCCATCTTCCGCGCCGAAGCCGACACCATGGAAAAAAGTTTGCAGATACTGGACACCATAAAACCCCTTGCCCAGGCACCGGGCCTGGAAATCTGGGGCCCACTGCCAGCGTTGATTGCCCGTCGCGCCGACCGCTACCGCGCCCAGCTGGTGTTAAACGCTGATAACCGCAAGCGCCTGAACAAAACCCTCGCCGACGTTTGCCAGCATCTGGATCAACAAAAACAACCCTCCGGCAGCCGCTGGATGATCGACGTAGACCCGCAGGAGACAGGCTAGTGTCTTCTGTCACGCTCTACCATTCCGCCTGGCTTTTGCTTACAAAACCAGTTTCCGCGATAATGGAGCGCTTCTACTCCCGTGGGCGCCCTGCCCCATTTCCACTTCCGTACAGCCGAGCTATTTTTCAGCATGAAAGAGACCGTTTCCGACCTGCTTCAATCTGCCCTGGCGGCGCTGCAATCTGAAGGCGTTTTGCCGGCAGATCAAAGCTTTGCGCCACAGATTGGCAACACAAAAGACAAATCCCACGGCGATTACGCGTGTAACATTGCGCTGGTGGCGGCCAAATCTGCGGGCTGTGCGCCGCGCAAACTGGCGGAGGCGCTGGTAGCCAACTTGCCGGCCAGTGCAGCGGTCGACAAAGTAGAGATTGCCGGGCCGGGTTTTATCAACTTTTTCATGAGTACGGCCAGCGCCTTTGGCGTTGTGAATACGGTTCTAGAACAGGCTGAAAACTTTGGCTGCAACCACAGCGGCAAGGGCGAAAAAGTCCAGGTAGAGTTTGTTTCCGCCAACCCCACCGGCCCTTTGCACGTGGGCCACGGCCGTGGTGCTGCAATCGGTGACTGCATTTGTCGGCTGCTGGATGCGAACGGCTACCAGGTTACCCGCGAGTTTTATTACAACGACGCGGGCGCCCAGATCAACAACCTGGGGCTGTCCGTTCAGGCCCGGGTAAAAGGCCTGACACCGGATCACGAAAGCTGGCCCGAAAATGGCTACCGCGGCGACTATATTACCGACGTGGCCGAGGCCTATCTAGCCGGAAAGACGATTACGGCAGACGACCGCTCAGTGACCGGCCAGGCCGAGCCGGACAACCTTGAAGCCATCACGAATTTTGCCGTGGCCTATCTGCGCCGCGAGCAAGATTCTGATCTGAAGGCCTTTGGCGTCGAATTCGACGTGTATTTTCTCGAATCGTCGCTGTACAACGACGGCAAGGTTGAAGCCACTGTAAAGCGCCTGCAGGAAAACGGCTACACCTATGAAGACGGCGGCGCCCTGTGGCTGAAAACCACCGAATTTGGCGACGATAAAGACCGGGTTATGCGCAAAACTGACGGCGGCTACACCTACTTCCTGCCGGATGTTGCCTATCATCTGGACAAGTGGCAGCGCGGTTTTAGCACGGTTATTAATGAACAGGGTGCCGACCACCATTCAACCGTTACCCGCGTTCGCGCCGGTTTGCAGGCGTTGAATGTCGGTATTCCAAAAGGCTGGCCCGATTATGTGCTGCACCAGATGGTGATGGTGATCCGCGGCGGTGAAGAGGTGAAAATCTCCAAGCGCGCGGGCAGCTATGTCACCCTTAGCGACCTGATTGAAGAAGTAGGCCGCGACGCCACCCGTTTCTTTCTGGCCGCACGGCGAGTGGATTCCCAGCTGACTTTTGACATTGATCTTGCGCGCTCGCAAACCAACGAAAACCCGGTGTATTACATCCAGTATGCTCACGCCCGTATTTGCAGCGTGTTGCGCAAACTGGCGACCGAAGGCGTGCAGCGTGGCCGTCACGAATGCGTAGGCGACCTGACTCTGCTGACGCTGGATGAAGAAAAAGAGCTGGCCAACCAGCTGGCAAAATATCCAGAGCTGGTCGCCAGCGCCGCTGCCCAGCGCGAGCCCCACACGCTGAGCCAGTACCTGCGAGAATTGGCCGGCCTGTTCCACAGCTATTACAACGCCCATAAGGTGCTGATTGAAGACACCGCCCTGCGCGATGCCCGCATCAGCTTGTACCTGGCCGTACGCCAGGTGATCGAAAATGGCCTGGGCCTGCTGGGCGTTAGCGCTCCGGAAGAGATGTAATCAAAAAAATGCCGCGAGACTACGCCCGCAAATCGTCACCTAACCAGGCCACTACGCCTCGTCAAAAGCCGGGCAAGCCGGCCCGGCCTGCCCTCACCCGAGCGCCGAAAGCGGCGGCTCCGGCCCGGGCTCAACACGGAAGCCTGTCGATGAAATCGGTATTGGCACTGGCGGCAGTGGGCGGTTTTATCGGCTTCATTGTGTACTTGAACAGCTTACCCGGCAGTGACGCACCCGCTAAAAGCGCCACACCCACGGTTCAGCCCGCACCGGCCAAAGCACCGGCGCTGGCAAAACCGGAAGCTACCAAACCCAATTTTCACTTTTACGAAATGCTACCGGAAACCGAGGTGATGCCGTCTACGGTAGACGAATACACGCCCGGACCGGGCCGCCCGCAAGTGGATTACATGCTGCAGTCCGGCTCGTTCCGCAAGGCCGAAGATGCCGAGCGCCAGCGCGCCGAAATTGCTTTCCAGGGTTTGCGCGCAGCGGTGCAAAAAATCGATCTGGAAGACGGCAATGTGTGGTATCGGGTGAATGTAGGCCCGTTTACATCCCGCAGTCACATGAACGCTGCTGTGGACAAGTTGGTGTCTATCAGCATTCAGCCGTTGGTGCGGAAAATCCCCAAAAAGGGTTAGTCTCTTTTGCTCCTGATGCGTAAATCTAACACTGAGCGCTGAACGTTCTGCCTTGAAAATCGCGGCGCTGCCTCCATAACTGCGCTAACACATTCGATCAGGCAACTGGAGCCCACATGACCACCATACTTTCCGTACGCCGCGACGACGAAGTCACCATGGGCGGTGACGGCCAGGTGTCCCTTGGCAACACCGTGATGAAGGGCAACGCCCGCAAAGTGCGCCGTTTGTACAACGGCCAGGTGCTGGCGGGCTTTGCCGGGGGTACCGCCGATGCGTTCACCCTGTTCGAGCGCTTCGAAGCGCAGCTGGAAAAACACAACGGCAACCTGACCCGCGCCGCGGTGGAGCTGGCCAAAGACTGGCGATCAGACCGGGCGTTACGAAAACTTGAGGCCCTGCTGGCGGTGGCCGATAAAACTGCCTCACTCATCATTACCGGCAACGGTGATGTTATAGAGCCAGAAATGGGCCTGATTGCCATTGGCTCCGGCGGCCCTTTCGCCCAGGCATCCGCCCGCGCGCTGCTAGAGAACACCAACATGAGTGCCCGCGAAATTACCGAAAAAGGCCTGATCATAGCGGCTGACATCTGTATTTACACCAACCAGAACCGCACCATTGAAGTGCTTTCTGCCAACGATTAAGCCGGAGCGATCATGTCTGCACTGACTCCCAGAGAAATTGTCCTCGAACTGGACAAACACATTGTTGGCCAGCAGGAAGCCAAGCGCGCGGTAGCGATTGCCCTGCGCAATCGCTGGCGCCGGATGCAGCTCAACGAAGAGCTGCGTGAAGAAATCAGCCCCAAAAACATTCTGATGATTGGCCCCACCGGTGTCGGTAAAACCGAAATTGCCCGGCGCCTGGCCAAACTGGCCGACGCACCCTTTCTGAAAGTGGAAGCCACCAAATTCACCGAAGTGGGTTATGTCGGTCGCGATGTAGATTCCATCATTCGCGACTTGGCTGACATGGCGGTGAAAATGCTCCGTGAGCAGGAAATGAAGCGCCACGAAAACAGCGCTCTGGACGCCGCGGAAGATCGCATTCTAGACGCCCTGTTGCCACCGGCGCGGGATGTCAACAACGACAGCAAGCCGAAGGAAGAGTCGACTACCCGCCAGATGTTCCGTAAAAAACTGCGGGAAGGCGAGCTGGACGACAAAGAAATCGAGATTGATCTGCGCAACAGCAGCGCCGGCGTTGAAATCATGGCACCGCCGGGTATGGAAGAAATGACCAACCAGCTGCAAAGCATGTTTGCCAACATGTCCCAAGACAAGCGAAAAACCCGCAAAATGCGAGTGGCTGATGCCCTTCGTCGGGTGAAGGATGAAGAAGCCGCCAAACTGGTGAACGAAGAAGATATCAAACAAAAAGCGGTACAGGCTGTTGAACAAAACGGCATCGTGTTTTTGGATGAAATCGACAAAGTGGCCAAACGCTCTGACAACAACTCCGCGGATGTGTCCCGCGAGGGCGTTCAGCGTGACCTTCTGCCGCTGATTGAAGGCAGCACTGTCACCACCAAATACGGCGCTATTCGCACCGATCACATCCTTTTTATTGCTTCTGGCGCCTTCCACATGACCAAGCCGTCAGACCTGATTCCAGAGCTGCAGGGCCGCCTGCCGATTCGGGTAGAACTGCATCCGCTGACGCCAAACGATTTCAAGCGCATTCTGACTGAGCCGGATGCCTCGCTGGTGCAGCAGTACGAAGCCTTGATGGGCGCCGAAGGCCTGAAGCTCAGCTTTACCGACGACGCCATTACGCGCTTGGCCGAAGTGGCGTGGAAAGTGAACGAGAACACCGAAAATATCGGCGCGCGGCGTTTGCACACCATGTTGGAAAGACTGCTGGAAAGCCTGTCATTCGATGCCGGCGACAAGATCACGGAAGAGTTCGAAGTGACCGCCGAGTACGTCGAGGAGAAACTTGGCAAATTGGCGGAAGACGAGGATTTAAGCCGCTACATTCTGTAGCGGGCGATAGCTAAAGCCGCGACCAGGGCAAGAATGCTTTCTGGTCGCGCGCTATCAAGACCGGGCCTTTTCTGTTTGCCCGTTAACGCTTTGCAAGCCGGCCGCCAGCCGGCTTTTTTGTGTCTGCGTTTTTGCCTTTAACGTGGCCTGTGGTGGCTCGCCAAACAGACTGGTGCTGACCGTGCGATCTGCGTCATTCAGATAGTCGTGACGCAGGGCAATGCCGTATTTCGCCAATTTGGGCTCCAGTTCTGCAGCACGAAGGCGCAAATTCCGTCGAGTAGCCTGATAGGCGTGTTCGCACAGCAAACGCCGGGATTCGAAACTGAACACATTGGCGCCAAACAGAATGGCGTCGTCGCTGCTGGGCTCAAACAGCACAATGTCTTTATCCGGATAGTCTTGGGCGTAACGGTCTATCCCGGACTGCATGCGCGAATGCACCATGGTGCGGTAGGTTTGCGCCAGCACATTGGGCATGCCAGAGCGGGTCATCTCGCCGGCTGCCAAGGTACCGGCTTTCATGGCAGCAGTGGCGTCTAGCGGTACCTGGGGATTGATTGCCAGCACCAGATCCGCCTGATGGTCAAACGCCACCGAAGCGTGAAGGCCTTTGCGCAGGGTTCCATCGACGTAGTAATGGCCGTCTATTTCCACCGGTACGTAAATGCCAGCCGAAGCAGTACTGGCCTGAATGGCTTTGGAGATGGGCACGGCGTCAAACCCCGGCGCACCAAAACACACCGACTTCGAACTCTCCACATCGGCGGCCACAATGAACAGCTGGTGCTTGAGTTGGCGAAAATCGTTGGTGCGGCCCAGCATAGTGAACGCGCGCCTTAAGTAATGATGCAGGCCTTCGTTATTGAACAGCCCCGCGGGTGCGGCCTGGGCCAGAATGGTTAAGGCTTCCAGCAGGCTCTGATCGTAGGGATTGTGAAAGAAGCGGGTGAACGCGGTGGTAATCAGCCCGGGTATGGCCAGTAAACGGCGGCCCATTTCAGCGAAGGCCGGGCGGTAAAAAACACCGGGATGAAACGGGTGCAATTCGGATTCGTTGCGCACAAAAATTCGACACAGCTGAGCCGTGGTTACCTGGTTTACCAGATGAGCCGCCACAAACGACCCCGAGTTCACGCCTACGTAAACATCCAGATCGTTGAAGTCCAGCCCTTCCAGAGCTTCGTCCAGCGCTCTCAGCGCACCTATTTCATAAATGCCGCCAATCGGGCCGCCACCGCCTAACGCCAGACCGATTCGGGGTTTGTTACCGTTCTTTGCGTTTGCCGGCTGGTTTTTTTTTGTAAGTTTGCCGTTATTCATAGCTTGGCCTTCTCAAATTATTCAGGCGGATGCCGAGGCAACCTCTGCCAAAGTTTTGCCAGTGGATTTTCCGGGCCGCATATAGCGGCCAAATCCGGCATTACGCAGCGCCAGGTCGACACAGCTTTTGATCACATGGGGCGAATCCAACAGCAGGATGTCCTCTAACAGGTTTGTCGCCCATTCAAGACTGACGCTGCGAATCACCGATTTCACTTTTGGCAAGCTGGCGGCGTTCATCGACAGTGAATCGTAGCCCATGGCCATCAGTAATACGGCGCCGCCCGGGTCCCCCGCCAGCTCGCCGCATACGCCCACCGGTTTGCCCACGGCGTGGGCGTCCTGGGCGATACGCACCAGCGCCTGCAGCACAGCCGGGTGGTAAGAATGGTAAAGCGACGCCACACGGGGGTTGTTACGGTCTACCGCCAGCAGATACTGGGTTAAATCGTTGGTACCCACCGACAGGAAATCCACCCGGTCGGCCAGTTCGCGTATCTGGTATACCGCCGCCGGCACTTCAATCATGACACCCACTTTTGGCATATGGATGCTGTAACCGTCTTCACGCACTTCGTGATATACGCGGTAAATCAGGTGCAGGGACTCTTCCACTTCGGAAATATTGCTGATCATCGGCAGCATAATCTGCAAATTGTTCAGGCCTTCACTGGCCTTCATCATGGCCCGCACCTGCACCTGGAAAATCTCCGGGTGGTCCAGGGTTACCCGTATACCACGCCAACCCAGAAAGGGGTTTTCCTCGTGAATCGGGAAATACGGCAGGTATTTGTCGCCGCCGACATCCAGAGTGCGCATGGTCACAGGATTTGGCGCAAAGGCTTCCAGCTGCTCCCGGTAGTATTCGCGCTGTTCCTGTTCCGAAGGGAACCTGTCTTTCATCATGAACGGCACTTCGGTGCGGTACAGGCCAATACCTTCGGCGCCGTGGGTCAGCGAACGCAACACATCAGTCATCAAGCCAGTGTTTACCAGCATTGATACCCGGTGATGATCCGTGGTTTCGCAAGGCAGGTCACGCAGGGCTTCCAGGCCACGAATCAGTTCGTTCTCTTCTTTGCAGATAAGCTCGTAATAAGCACGCAGGTCGGCAGACGGCGAGGCAAATATCTGGCCTTCAAAGCCGTCAACCACCAACTCTTTGCCGTCAAGCTGGTTAATCGGTATGTCTACCAGCCCCATGACCGTGGGTATGCCCATGGCGCGGGCCAGAATAGCCACGTGGGAGTTGCTGGAGCCTTTCACCGATACCAGGCCCACCAACTGACCCTTGGGCACCTCACCCAGCATGGCGGGGGTAATTTCTTCGCTCACCAATACGGTGCGTTCGGGGTATTCCAGACCGGCTTGCTCGCCTTCCTGCAGGTGTGACAACAAACGCCGGCCCAGGTCGCGCACGTCTACCGCCCGCTCCTGCAGATAATGGTCATCCATCATCTCGAAATTGCGCACGTACTGCTGTACAACCTGTTTCAGCGAGCCCTGGGCCCAGTTGCCTTCGCGAATTTTACCGTTAACTTCGTCCGGCAGGGCTTCATCGCTGAGCATGCGCAGGTACACATCAAACAACGCCTGTTCCTGCGGCCTCAGCTGCGAGGCCAGTCTTGCGGCCACCCGTTCGATGTCTTCGCGCACGGCGTTTACCGCGCACTGGAACAGGTCCAGTTCGTGCTCGATATCATCCGTGGTTTTTTCTGGCACCAGGTCAAGGTCTGCCGCCGGGTATACGGTTACACCGGTGCCAATGGCCACGCCGGGGGCACCGGGCACGCCGTCAAAACCGATGTCATGGGCTTCTTCGCCGGTGAGCGACAAACCGCCAATGGCGCCGGTGGCTTCACTGTGGGCGATGACCCCGCTGAGCTGAGCCGAAATGGTCACCATAAAGGCTTCTTCGCCTTCATTAAAACTGCGGGAACTCTCACGCTGCTGCACCACCAGAACACCCATCAGGCGGCGATGGTGAATAATGGGCACACCCAGAAATGAGCGGAAGCGTTCTTCGCCGGTTTCAGGAAAGTAACGGTAACGGGGATGGGACGGCGCATCTTCCAGATTAATAGGCTCTTCCCGCGAGCCCACAAGGCCTATAAGACCCTCGGAGTAACCCAGGCTTACCTTGCCCACGGCTTTGCGGTAGAGCCCTTCGGTGGCCATCAGTACGTAGCGGTTGGTGGCAGGGTCTAGCAGATACACCGAACACACTTCGGTGTTCATGGCTTTTTGCACACGCGAAACAATAATGCTCAGCGCCTCCTGCAGGTCGCGGGCGCTGTTTACTTCCTGGACGATCGTTCGCAATGTACTCAGCATGTTGGGATTAGCCCGTCGTCATGATTGTTCCTTCGAGCGCCGGTTGTGCTCGGCACGTCGCGCCTGCTCCATGTCATGGAACAGGCGCGGCGCCAGCTCGCGCAGCGCACGTCGGTAGACTTCTTTTTTGAATGAAATCACCTGCCCTAACGGATACCAGTAGCTTACCCACTGCCAGCCGTCGAATTCCGGTGAATCGGTACCGTCTACGCATACCTGCGCGTCTGGCGAAAGCATCCTCAGCAGGAACCATTTCTGTTTTTGACCTACGCACAACGGGTGCGAATTGTGGCGAACCATCCGCCGCGGCAAGCGGTATCGTAACCAGCCCCGCGTACAACTGATAATTTCCACATCGCGGGCGCACAGCCCGACTTCCTCCCCAAGCTCCCGGTACAATGCCTGTTCCGGTGTTTCATCCTGATGAATTCCGCCTTGCGGGAACTGCCAGGAGTTTTGGCCTATGCGCCTCGCCCACAACACTTGCCCTTTGTGGTTGGCCAGAATGATTCCGACGTTGGGTCTGAAACCGTCGGAGTCAATCACGGTACAGTACCTCTTTAAGAGTCGGTTAACCGCGGCAAGATGCGACGGTCAGATTTTTCCAAGTTGCTCTCATTCTTGCAGAATCTCAAGAAATCGGCAATCACGGCTGTTTGCGTGCGGTCATGATAAACTGCCGCACACGTCAAGATGCCGGTAAGTGCCGGCTTTCAGACACTTTAATCACCGAGGCAAAATGATGACTCTGGCCATATTCGATCTGGATAACACCTTGCTGAACGGCGACAGCGACCACGCCTGGGGCGTTTTTCTGGCGGCGCAAGGCATTGTAGACGCCGATGCGCACCGCAAAACCAATGACCGGTTTTATCAGGATTACCTGAACGGCGAGCTGGACGTATTTCGCTATCAGCGTTTTGTGCTGGAACCCCTGGCGCAGTTTTCAATGGACGAATTGCACGCCATGCGCGAGCGTTTTATGGCCAACCACGTGCAGCCAATGCTGCAAACCAAGGCTGCCGAGCTGCTGCAACACCACCGCAGCCAGGGCCACACACTGATGATTATTACCGCCACCAATCATTTTATTACCAGGCCAATCGCCGATCTTTTGGGCATTGAGCACTTGATTGCCACCAACCCGGAAGTGGTGAACGGCCGCATAACCGGCGAGGTGTCGGGCACGCCCAGTTTTCAGGGTGGAAAGGTAACGCGCCTGAAGCAGTGGCTGAGTGAAAACGATGAGACTTTGGACGGTGCCTGGTTTTACAGCGATTCCATCAACGATGCGCCGCTGCTGGAGCAGGTTGCAAATCCGGTGGTGGTCGATCCGGATTCGCGCCTGGAAGCCATGGCCCGCGAGCGCGGTTGGCCCGTTATGTCGCTGCGGGATTAAGGCTCGGGGACAGACTTGAAGTCTGTCCCGCTGATACTGACAGCCGGGCCTATAAAAACCCGGTTAGCGAACGCACAAAACAGGATTTGATGTAATCGGTTTCCGCAATGCCCGGAATAATCGGGTGATCTGGCGCCTGATGGCCCTGCTCCAGCAGCTGCACAAAGCGGTCAATTTTGCGGCCGCTGCCGCGAATGATGTCCACCAGCTTTTCCTGGGACAAGTGCATGGAGCAAGACGCCGATACCAGTAAGCCGTCCCGTTCCAGCAGGCGCAAACCCAGCTGATTCAAGCGGGCATAGGCCTGTTCACCGGCTTTCTGGTCGCGGCGGCGGGGTATCAGTGCAGGCGGGTCTAGCACCACAATGTCGAATTTCTGCTTTTCATCCGCCAATGTTTTTAACGCGTCAAAGGCGTCGCCTTCAATGGTGTCAACGTTGGTCAGTCCGTTCAGGCGGGCGTTGTGGTGCACCGATTCAATGGCTGACGCTGAACTGTCTATGCAGGTTACGCTGGTGGCACCGGCACTGGCGGCCTGTATGCCCCAACCGCCGACGTAACTGAATACATCCAACACCCGCTTGCCCGGCGCGTAGGCCTGCAACCGCGCGCGGTTCATGCGATGGTCGTAAAACCAGCCAGTTTTTTGCCCGCCAGCCAGCGGCACTTCAAATTTCACGCCGTTCTCTTCCAGCTGAAGCATGTCAGGGGCGTTGCCGTGGGCCTGTTCCACATAGCTTTCCAGGCCCTCCACTTTGCGCATTTTGCCGTCGTTCTTCAGCACAATAGAGCTGGCCTGGGTCAGCCTTTGTATTGCCCGTACGATGGAGTCTTTCATCTGCTCCATACCGGCGCTGGAAATTTGCACCACCACGGTGTCGCCGAAGCGGTCAATCACCAGCCCGGACAAGCCATCGCTGTCACCAAACACCCAGCGGTAAAACGGCTTGTTAAACAGACGCTGGCGCAGTTCCAGCGCCACTTCCATGCGTTGGGTCAGGCGTTGTGGTGTCATACCATGGGTTGGGTCACGGCTAATCAGCCGGCCACAAATCAGCGCATGGGGGTTCACAAACACGGTGCCCAAAGGCTTGTCGTTCGATGCGCGCAGCTCTGCCTGAACACCGGCCTCAAAGCCGGTCAGCGGCGAGCGTTTGATATCCACTTCATTGCTGTAGACCCATAAATGGCCTGCCCGCAGACGGCGCTCTGCGCCCTTGCGAAGGTATAAAACCGGAAAATTCATAAAAGAGTGTTACTCCGCTGCGACCAGGTCGCTGTAAGTGTCTGCATCCATCAGGCCATCAAGTTCGCCGTCGTCGGTCATTTTCACCCGAAACAGCCAGCCTTCGCCGTAAGGGTCTTCGTTCACTTTTTCCGGCTCGTCTTCCAACCGTTCATTAATTTCGACCACTTCGCCGGTCACCGGGCTGAATACGTCTGAGGCGGATTTGACCGACTCCGCTACGCCGGCTTCTTCACCGCCGGTCACCGTGGTACCCAGCTCCGGAACGCCAATATAGACCACATCGCCCAATTGCTGTTGCGCGAAATCGGTAATGCCCACGGTGGCCAGGCCGCTTTCATCTACCCGCACCCACTGGTGGGTTTCAAGGTATTTCAAATCAGAGGGAACATCGCTCATCGGTCGAATCCTGATAGGTTAAAAAAAGTTTGTAGTGACAGATTGGCCGCATTTTAGCTGAATAACCGACGTCTCGTCTGGCTAATTCGTCAATCCAGCGTCTAGCGCGATGTCGTTTCGGCGAACCTCTGTGGCCAGCTTCAGAAACGCGCTGAGGTAATCCACATTGCGGTCGCGCTCGCGACAGCCCAGAAAGATCTGTTTACCAATGCCCGTTTCGCCCAGTTGCACCGGCACAATAGCCATACGTTGCTGGTACTCCTGCACCAGCCAACGTGGCAGCGCCGCTACACCGCGGCCGGCGGCGACCATTTGCAACATAATGTCGGTGGTTTCGATGGTTTTGTGCCGCGCCGGGCGAATGTTGGCCGGCAGTAGCAGGTGGGTGTATACGTCCAGGCGTTCCACCGCCACCGGGTAGGTGATCAGAATTTCTGGTTCCAGATCCTGCGCGCTGATCCAATCGTTGTGTGCTAATCGATGGCCACTGTGCACCACCAGCACCTGCTCGTAATCAAACACCGCTTCAAACACCAGGCCCGGCCGATGCAACGGGTCTGGCGTTACCAACAAGTCAATATCATGGTCAAACAGCGCACCAATACCGCCAAACTGAAATTTCTGTTTTACGTCTACGTCAACCGTGGGCCAGTGCCCCAGGTAAGGCCCCACTACTTTTAACAGCCATTGATAACAGGGATGGCACTCCATACCAATGCGCAGAGTGCCAGCCTGGCCGCGGGCGAGCTGATCGATTTGCAGTTCAGCGTGTTCGAATTGCGGCAGCAAACGGTTCGCCAGAGCCAGCAGGTATTTGCCGGCCTGGGTCAGCTGCAGTTGCCGGCCCTCGCGCAACCATAAAGGCGTGCCGAGCTGCTGCTCCAGTTTACGGATGGAATGGCTCAGCGCCGACTGGGTCAGGTGCAGGCGTTCGGCAGCGGCGGTCAAGGAGCCGCCCGCGTTTACCGCCCGCAGAACTTCCAGATGGTTACGTTCAATCACAGATATGCCCAATCATAGCTCAGCCTAACGTGAATAGAATTCATGGATATGTGAAATAATACCATTATTTTTCATAACTACTCGGGGGTAATGTGGTTGCTCATAACCAACAGCAATCAAAACACACACTTTATTCCGGAGATGAACATGGCCATTACCCACAACCTGGGCTTTCCCCGCATCGGCGCCCGCCGCGAACTGAAATTTGCCCAGGAAGCTTTCTGGCAGGGCAAAATTGACGCTGGCGAACTGCAGTCTACCGCAGCCAATTTACGCGCCAAACACTGGCAGCAACAAAAAGCGCAGGGGCTAGATTGGGTGCCGGTGGGGGACTTTTCTCTATACGACCAGGTTCTGGACATGAGCGCTACCCTGGGCAACCTGCCCGAGCGCGCTAGCGCCACCGACGGCACCGAGCTGGACCATTATTTCCGCGTGGCCCGCGGCCGCTCCGCCAGCGACAGTGCTTGCTGTAACATTCATGCGGGCGAAATGACCAAGTGGTTCGACACCAACTACCACTACATCGTGCCGGAGTTTCACGCCGACACGGAATTTAGTCTGAACGCCGATCGCCTGGTAGCGCAACTGACAGAAGCTCGTGCCCAAGGCGTTGCCGCAAAACCGGTTATTCTTGGCCCGGTGTCTTATCTATTACTTGGCAAGAGCAAAGACGACAGCGACCGCCTGGCCCTGCTGGACAAACTGCTGCCGGTGTACGGCCAACTGCTGCAAACCCTGGCGGACAATGGCGCCAGCTGGGTGCAGATTGACGAGCCGGCGCTGGTCACCGAACTGGACAGCGACTGGCGCCATGCTATCACTCTCGCCTACCACCAGCTCAAATCCGCACCGGTAAAGCTGCTGCTAACCACTTACTTTGGTGAACTGCGGGAAAATCTGCAGCTGGCCTGCGAGCTGCCTGTAGCAGGCCTGCATCTGGACGCCGTTAGTGCACCGGCGGAAGTTCAACGCCTGGTTGACTGGCTGCCCAGCCACAAGGTTCTGTCTTTAGGAATCATCAGCGGTCGCAATATCTGGAAAACCGACCTGACCGCAACACTGGACTGGCTGGAGCCAATACAACAAAAACTGGGCGATCGGCTATGGCTGGCGCCGTCCTGTTCACTGCTGCACGTGCCGGTGGACCTGGCACAGGAAACCGAGCTGGATGCTGAAGTACGCAACTGGCTGGCCTTCGCCCAACAGAAACTAGAAGAACTGAACCTGCTGGCCCGCGCCTTAACCCACGGCCGCGACACCGTTGCCGCAGAGCTTTCCGCCAACGCTCAAGCGCGGGCCAGCCGTCGCCAGTCACCGCGGGTGCACAATCCAAAAGTAGCCGCATCGGTGGCGGCGATCACGCCCGAACTGGGCCAGCGCAAGAGCCTGTTTGGCAAGCGCATTGCCCTGCAACAGCAGCTCTTGAATCTGCCGGCCTTTCCAACCACCACCATCGGATCTTTTCCGCAAACCACTGAGATTCGCCAAACCCGACTGCAATTTCGCAAGGGTGAGCTGGATGTCGCCGCTTACCAGGAGCGCATTCGCGAGGAAATCGCCCACTGTGTCCGTCAGCAGGAAGAATTGGGACTGGATGTACTGGTGCACGGTGAAGCCGAACGTAACGACATGGTGGAGTATTTTGGCGAACAGCTAGACGGCTATGTGTTCAGTCGCTTCGGCTGGGTGCAGTCTTACGGTTCCCGCTGTGTGAAGCCACCGATTCTGTTCGGTGATATCTCGCGGCCAAAAGCGATGACGGTAGACTGGATAAACTACGCCCAGTCGCTCACCAGCAAACCGCTTAAAGGCATGCTGACCGGCCCGGTCACCATTCTGAACTGGTCCTTTGTGCGCGACGATCAACCCCGCCGCGACACCTGTTTGCAGCTGGCGCTGGCGATTCGCGAGGAAGTGCAGGACTTGGAGGCAGCTGGTGTGAAAATCATCCAGATTGACGAAGCCGCGCTGCGCGAAGGCTTGCCATTACGCCAGACCGATTGGGACAGCTATCTTCAGTGGGCGGTAGACGCGTTCCGCATAACCGCTAACGGTGTGAGTGATCAAACCCAGATTCACACCCATATGTGCTATTCGGAGTTCAATGACATTATCGCTGCCATCGCCCGCATGGACGCCGACGTGATTACCATTGAAACATCCCGTTCCGACATGGAATTGCTGAACGCCTTCAAGAACTTTGATTACCCTAACGATATAGGCCCGGGTGTTTACGACATTCACTCCCCGAACATTCCGCAGATGGATCAGATTACCGGCTTGATGAACAAGGCAGCAGAACGTATTCCGGCGCAGCGGTTGTGGGTAAACCCGGATTGCGGCCTGAAAACCCGCCGCTGGGAAGAAGTGCAGCCAGCGCTGCGGGCCATGGTGGACGCCGCCAAGGAGCTGCGCCAGAAACTGGCAGAGCAAGCCGCTTGAGCCGGGTTGAGTAGGCAGGGGTCTAGTAGGTATTAGCCTAGTAGCCCCCGCTGTCGCGATCCAGCACTACCTTGAAATCCAGCGCCCGGTGCACCTTGGTGGTGAACGCACCGGCGCTGCCCAACTCGAGCCATCGATACCCCGGCGCCCGCTCTTCAACCGAAAACTCACGGGCGCCCGCGGTAAACTGAATACAGGTTGACGGCGTGCCTAACAGACGCACGCCGTTTTCCTGCCGGTCCACTTCCTGATGAATATGGCCCCAGGTAACCACCCTAACCTGTGGATGGCGATTAATAATCGCCCAAAAAGCGTCACGATTGTGAAGGCCAATATCGGCCATCCAGTTGGCGGTTATATCCACCGGATGATGATGCAGAGCTATCAACGCCGGCAACCGGGGATTAGCTATCAGAGTTGCGTCTAGCCATTCCAGCTCTTGCCGGGTTAACTCGCCGTGCACCTTACGCGGTACCGATGAGTCCAGCATCAGAATCTGCCAGCCGCCCTGCTTCAGGTGTTTGCGTTCGGCACGGTAGCGCCGGGCAACCGGCCACAGCCGCTCGGTATTGTCGTGGTTACCCGGAATCCACAGGCTGTCGCAATCGAATCTCGCCAGCCCCTGCGCCAGCGCCTCGTAGGCATCAACGCTGCCATCCTGCGCCAAATCACCGGTGGCCAGCACCAAATCTGGCTGACCACAACGTTTCAGTACGTCATCAATCACAGCGGCCAGACTGTCGCGAGTGTTCATGCCAAGCAACTTACCATCGCGGTCGGCTTTCAGGTGGGGGTCTGTCAGCTGCAGAACTCTTAGCGGTCGCTGCTGCGGCGGATCTTGGAATAAAAGTTGAGTCGTCACGGGACAGAGGATCTCCAGACCGCATACTCCATTGGCAGGTGGCCAAAACGCAGGCAGTAATCCAGCCAGTCAGCCAAAAAACTGTTCACCTGCACTTTCTCGTCGGGGTGGTGCATATAGCGATTGGGGTAGTCGTTCACCGGCGCAATCTGGCGGTCACGGTAGCAGCTGATCACTTCCGCCATATTGGCGTCATGGTAAACCCGCACGGTCATTTTCGGATTGTTCAGCCAGCGCCCGGCGTTGTGCACCTGTTCAAGCAGCAGGGTTTCGGTAAAGCGCGCGGTTTGCAGAATTTCTATACGCACCCGGCCTAAATACTGGTGTTCGCGGTGAAGCTCAAACTCTGCGACGGGCTGGCCGTCGGCTTCCAGCTGGCGCAGCTTATGCAGCCTTTGATAATTACCATCACCTAAAGCGCCCAGCTGCCGCAGGTCTGGCACGTAGCGTTTGGGTTTTATGGTCCACTGATTCATCGATTCATACCTTCCCGCAGGCGCGGGCGATTCAGCTCCAACCATTGCAAAGCAATAATGGCGGCGGCATTGTTGATACGACCGTCCTTGACCATCGCTATGGCGTCTTCAGCAGCCAGCACGTGAGCGCGAATGTCCTCGTGTTCGTGTTCAAGGCCAAACAGACCGCCAGCGTTCGCACTGCTGATTTCTCCATAATACAGGTAAATCATTTCGGTGGTGCCTCCGGGCGACACCAGATAACTGCAGATCGGGTCCAGGCGCTTAAAACTCAGGCCGGCTTCTTCGTCGGCTTCGCGGTGGGCCACGTCTTCCGGGTTTTCACCCTCTTCGTTCATGCCCGCCACCAATTCCAGCAGCCAGGGCGACTGGTCGCGGCCGATTGCTCCCAGGCGAAACTGCTCCAGTAATACGACTTGATCGCGCTGCGGATCATAAGGCAGCACGCAGGTGGCGTCGCCGCGAACAAACAGCTCACGGGTGAAGGTGGGCATGGTCCGGCCGTCAAAACACGGATGGCTCAGCCACAGTTTGTCCATGCGGAAAAAACCCTGAAACACGATTTCACGCTTTTCGATACTGACGTTGCTGGCTTGAAACTGGAACGGTTTGGTCATGGGTTGCCCTAAGCTAAAAACAGTTATGAAAGATAATCGCTGGCCAGCGCTGATTGCAAGTATGGTGTAAGGCCGCATCTATAAAATCAGTGTTAAGAGCTCAATTGAGCTGGAACACGATAATACATGCCTTCTACAACGGTAGAGCTACCGGCGATAATTGGCCATAATGGGGCATGCAGATTTGCTTGCCATCAAGCGGGCACTCGCCCAAGCGCACAGGTTTTCAGGAGATCAAATGAAGAAACAATTGCTATCCGGGCTTATCGGCCTTTTTGCGGCGTCGCCCGTGCTTGCCGTGGACCTGATTGAAACCTACGAAAAAGCGATCTCTTACGACTCCGGAATTGCGTCTGCCCGCGCCAGTTTTGAAGCCCAGCAGGCGGCCAGCGATATCAGCCGCAGCAAATTGCTGCCGCAACTTGGCGCCTCCGCTGACGCTAATTATACGGATAGCGATGGCCCGTCACAGAATGTGGACTACACAACCCTGGGCCTTGGCCTGCAGTTGACCCAGCCGGTGTTTCGCGCCGATGCCTGGTTCAACTACGATGCCAGCAAATTCCAGACCGACTCGGCTCGCGCCCAGTACCATCTTGCCCAGCAGCAGCTGATTCTGGATGTGGCCTCAGCCTATTTTGACGTACTGCGGGCGCAAGACACAGTGACCACCCTGCGCGCCACCGAAACCGCTATACAGCGCCAGTACGACCAGGCCCAGGAACGCTTTGATGTGGGTTTGATTGCGATTACCGCAGTGTATGAAGCTCGCGCCACGTTTGATGACAGCCGCAGCCAGAGAATTGCTGCGGAAAACAGTCTTAACATCGCCCGTGAGCAGTTGGCACGTTTGACCGGGGAATACACAGAGCAGCTTGAAAATCTGCGCCAGAACTTCCCCCTAAACCCACCCGAGCCAATGAACCCGGATTTGTGGGAAACCACCGCGCTGGAGCAAAACTGGACCATTCAGGCGGCCGTGTTTGACCTGAAAGCCAGCGAAGAAACTTTGAAAGCGGCCAAGGCAGGGCATTATCCAACGGTGGATTTTCAAGCCTCTTACGGCACGTCCAAAATCGGCGGCCTTGATAGTAGCAGCCAGAGAACTGAGCAGCGCAACGGCACCACCACCCAGGGCGTCATTGGCTTCCAGCTAAACGTTCCGCTCTATTCTGGAGGTGGCATTCAAGCCGGTGTGCGCCAGCAGCGTTCTTTGCTGACGGTGGCCGAAGAGTCGCTGAACACGGTGCGTCGTGACGTTCGCGTAGACACCCGCAGCCGTTTTTTGACCATCAACAACAACATCGAAACTGCGTCGGCTCTGGACCAGACCATCATATCGCGACGCAGCGCATTGAACGCCACCCGTGCCGGTTATGACGTCGGCACACGTAACATTGTAGAAGTGCTGGAGGCCGAACGCGCTTACTATGTCGCGCTGCGAGACTTCGCCAACGCTCGCTATGACTACGTGGTGAACTCGTTACGGCTTAAGCAGTCGGCTGGCACCCTAAGCCCGCAGGATCTGGTAGAGCTGAACAACTGGCTGAGCGCAGACGCACCGGGCATCGAAGCCCTGGCCAACGACGACACAACCTTAAATAGTCAAACAATGGGCCAGTAAGCCGGTAGCCGTATTTGTCAGCCGACGGACCTAAACCCGCTGGCTGATGCCTGCCACCACACGGTCCAACGCGCCTCGGTTACTTTCCACTACCGCCAAGGCGCGCTGACCGCTTTCATGCAGCGCCTGTTGATTATTTAACAGCCGAACCAGACAAACCACCAACTCCCCAGCAGACTCTACAATGGTCACTCCGTCGTGCTCCCGCAGGCGCTGATAGATCGACTCGAAGTTGAATACGTGGGGGCCAGAGGTCACCGGTATCCCCCAGGCCGCCGGCTCCAAAGGATTATGACCACCGCGCTCAATCAACGAGCCGCCAATAAAAGCAAGATCGCTGGCGCCATAGAGCATCATCAGTTCGCCCATGGTGTCGCCCAGATACACCTGGGCAGCAGCGGGGCTATCGTTCAAAGATCGGCGGGCTAGCCTGAAGCCTGCCTTTGTAACGGCGCTAGCGACCAGTTCGAAACGCTCCGGATGGCGCGGCACTATAATCAACAGAGCACTGGGCAAGGTTGCCAGCAGTTGCCGATGCGCCTCCAGCAATTGGCTGTTTTCGCCGTCGTGAGTGCTCCCGGCAATCCAGACCGGGCGGCCGCCAAACTGTGCTCGCAGCTGCTGCGCCTGAGTGCGCACCCGCGGCTCAATATCTACGTCAAACTTTACGCTGCCGGTAACAGCAATGTTGTCGGCCGATACGCCGATACGACGAAATCGCGCGGCGTCTTGCTCGGCCTGGGCCGCTACCCAGCTGATGCTTTGCATGATCGGCCGGGCCAATCCGCGAACACGCTCATAACCACGAGCCGAACGCTCAGACAAGCGTGCGTTAATCAGAAATATGGGCACCCTCGCCTTGCGGGTCTGGCTGATCAGATTGGGCCAGATTTCGGTTTCCATAATCACCAAAATACGCGGCTGAACCCGTGCTAGAAAACGCCTTACCGAGCCCGGCGTATCGTATGGCACGTAAGCGTACTGCACCTGATTACCAAACATTTTCTGAGCCTGGGCAAGACCCGTGTCGGTCATCGCCGTCATCAAGATGGTGGCATCCGGATTGCGTTCCAACAGGCGCCGCACCATGGGCGCAGCGGCAATCGTCTCCCCTACCGACACCGCGTGTACCCAGATAACAGGTGCGCTGACCGTCGGCGCAAAGCCAAGACGCTGGGCCCAGTTACGGCGCAAGCCCGGAGAATGGCGACCGCCCCACCACAGGCGCAGAAAAATGTAAGGCAGTAGCAGGCGGATCAGTTGGGAATAGATAAATTGCAGCACAGCGGGCTCCGAATAAGGCAGTGCGCTATCATAGACCAAACACCAGCGATTTGCCTTTCACAGCGGCACCCGTTATTGCTAGCGCCTGGGTATGCCGGCGCTCTGGCTCACCCAAAATTTCAAAAACGTGCGAGTTTGACCCTAGTGAAGAATAAATACCGTAAACAACCGCGAAATACGGACTTGAGTGCGTATCGTCACCCACGCTGGTGGCCTACCTGGGCTGCCATGTCTTTTATGTGGCTGTTAGCGCAGCTGCCCTTACGCGTGCAGTGGTGGCTTGGCTCCGGCCTGGGGCGCCTGGTTTTACGCCTGAGTAGCAGCCGGCGGCGCATTACCGAGACCAACATCCGGCTGTGTTTTCCGCAACTCACGGAGCAGCAGCAACGCGAGTTGGTCAAAAAATCGTTTATCGCCAATGGCATTGGCTTGCTGGAAATTGGGGTGTGTTGGTTTTGCGATACCGCCAAACTCAAAGCCATTACCACCTTACATGGACTAGAGCACTTCGAACGCGCGCTGGAAGGTGGCAAAGGCGTGCTGTTGGTCGGCGGGCACTACAGCACACTGGAAATGGGGGGCAGCCTTGCCACCCATTTCATAGAATCAAGCGTCATGCAGCGGGACCATAACAACCCGTTGGTGAACGCGATAATGACCCGGGCCCGTGAACGCCGCTACGGCATGGTGCATGGCGCCCGCGACTTGCGCGGACTGTTTCGCAGTCTGAAAAAGAACCGCGCCGTTTGGTACGCTACCGACCAGGATTACGGACGCAAAGACATCGTGTTTGCGCCTTTCTTCGGGATACCAACCGGCACCATTACCGCCACCTCCCGCATTGCCGAACGCAGTGGCTGCAAGGTGGTGCCCTTCAGCCACTTTCGCCGCAGCGGCAAACCGGGTTACGACATCTATTTTCATTCAGCTCTGAAGAACTTTCCAAGTGGCGACGACCTTGTTGACGCAACCGCGATCAACCAGACTATAGAGCAGGAAATAAAACGCGCACCGGACCAGTACTTATGGATGCACCGTCGTTTCAAAACCCGACCCGATCCAGATGACCCAGGCTTCTATGGCCGCAAGCGCTAACACATCCTGCCCGGTTATCTGGCTGCTAACCGACAACAAACCGGGCCATCGCAACCAACTCAAAGGCCTGGGTAACCGCCTGCGGGTGTTGGCTGGCGCCTCGCTGCACTGGATAGACGTGAGCACCGTCAAAACGCCCTTATGGCGAGTGCTTCTGGGGCGGCCGCCCGCGCTCGACCCTGCTCTACCAAAGCCAGACCTTATCATCGCCGCCGGCTCCGGATCCCATCGCTTACTGTTGGCCCTGCGCAAGATTAAAGGTGCGCGCACACTGGTGCTGATGAAACCGGGCTTCCCACTGCGCTGGGTAAGTGGCGCCATCATTCCCCAACACGACCGAGTGAAACCGGGCCCGAACCTGTTTCTGACTCAAGGCGCGATCAACGCCGTAACCCCCGTTAAAGAACTGAGTACGCAGCCCCGCGGACTCATCCTCGTAGGTGGTCCGTCGGCGCATTTTCAGTGGAACGACGATGCCGTCATGGCGCAGATCCAGGAATTGCTGCACAGCTACCCGCAATGGAGCTGGGTTATCAGCAGCTCCCGGCGAACGCCGGCGAGTTGTTTGCAAGCGCTGGCCGCGCTGGAAACCAACCGGATTCAAGTATTAACACCGCAGGATACCGGTGAACACTGGCTGAGCACCGCCCTGGCGCACAGCCGCTGCGCCTGGATAACGCCAGACAGCAATTCGATGGTGTGCGAAGCGGCAACGTCTGGCGTGCCCACCGGGGTGTTCCAGCTGCCAGCCAAACGCCGCAGCCGCGTTGCCCTGGGCCTGGCCGCCATGCAAGATCAACATCTGGTGGCCACCTGGGATGACCACTACAAGGTTATGACCGCTAGCCCCGGATCGCGTATTCTATTCTGGCAGGCAGACGCAGCGGCGCGCTGGGTTATGACGCACTTTTTGCCAACCAGGCCTAAACCATGAAAATTCTTCAGGCGCTGCCAGCGCTGCACAGCGGTGGTGTAGAGCGGGGCACCGTTGAATTCGCCAGACAGCTAACGCACTTGGGCCACAGTTCCTATGTTGTATCCAGCGGCGGACCCCTGGCGGATATGCTGGAGCAAGAGGGCAGCACCCACATCACCATGCCCATACACCGCAAATCACTGGCCTCATTTGGCCAGATCCGGCCAATGGCGCGGCTACTGAAAGAGGTGCAACCCGATATTGTGCACGTGCGCTCGCGCATGCCCGCCTGGATTATTCGACTGGCGTTGAAAACCTTGGATAAACAACTGCGCCCGGCCATTGTTACCAGCTTCCATGGAATGTATTCGGTAAGCCCCTACAGCGCGGTGATGGCCAGAGCAGACCATATTATTGCGGTGTCGAACTGCGTAAAAGATTACGTAATCAATAATTTTTCTGTGCCCGAGCAAAAAATTACCGTGATTCAGCGCGGTGTCGACGTGAACTATTTCCGCAAGCGCCCGCCTTCCGAGCAGTGGCGCCAGGATTTGTTACAAAACTATCCCCAACTCAGTGATAAGCGCATTCTGATGATGCCCGGGCGAATTACCCGCTGGAAAGGGCAGTTACAATTTTTGGACGTTATGGCTGAGCTGGTTCATAACACCCCTGTTGGAGCAAACGAACGGCCTTACCACGGTATTGTGGTGGGCGGAGCCGAACCGGGTAAGAAACACTTTATGGAAGAACTGACCCAGCGCCGTGCCGAGCTTGGCCTGCAGCAACACGTCAGCTTTCTGGGCCAGCGCAGCGATATGGCCGAGCTGTACCAGCTAGCCGACCTGGTGTGTCATCTGTCCACCAAACCCGAACCCTTCGGCCGTACGGTTACCGAAGCACTGGCGTCCGGCACGCCGGTTGCCGCGTTCAACCGCGGCGGCGCCGCCGAAACCCTGCAAGCCTGCTTTCGCGAAGGACTGGTCACGCCAAACGATGTGTCCGGCTTTGCACAAACAGCTCAACACCTGCTCAGCCACAACCAGCACATCATCGAAATTCCCTACCGCTTCAAACTGCAGGCGCAAACCGACACCACCCTGGGCGTGTATGAACGCGTTCTGGCAGCACGGGAGCGGAAGCGCTAGTGGCCGATTCGAACACTTTGAACATTCTGTTGGTAATGGTGTCGGCAAACCCCGGTGTTGGCGGATTGGAGAAACACACCCGTGAGTTGGCGAACGGCCTGGCAAAAGCCGGTCACCGCGTGACCGTCATCTGCGCCACTGCGCACCAGCATGGACCCGCCCAAGGAATTGGGCATATTACTCTGAACCCAAAACAGTCTCGCTACAACCCTCTGTTATTAGCGAGGCTTTATAAGCAAATTCGCGACGGGAAGTACGACCTGGTGCATGCTCAGGGCACCAAAGCCGCTGCGCTAATAGCAACACTGGCGCGTTTTTCGCACTCACTTGCGCCAGCCCTGGTGGCCAGCTTTCACGGTTTCAAATCCCGCTACCCTGCCTTGCACCGCTTCACCGCGGTGATTGCCGTCAGCAACGCGCTTGCTCAGCACTTACCGTGTGCCAGGGTTCACGTTGTGTACAACGGTCTGCCAGCCGAATACGGCGAGGCAACTCCTTCAGAGATGCTGATAACAGCCGCGCCAAAACCGGTATGGCTTGCGGTTGGGCGCCTGGTCAGCGTGAAAGGTTTCGACTTCCTGATCGACAGCTTTAAAGACGTGAAGGGATGCCTGTACATAGCAGGCGATGGCCCTGACAAAGCGCTATTACAACAGAAAATTCTCGATAACGAACTGCAACACAGAGTTACCTTGCTCGGCCATCGCGACGATATTCCGGCGTTAATGGCCGCCTGCAATGGCGTGGTGATTTCCTCGCAGCGGGAGGGATTTTCCTATGTGTTCGCCGAAGCCATGCTGGTATCAAAACCGGTCATTTCGACCAACGTACCTATCGCCAACGAGTTTCTGCCGGAACAGCATATTTACCGCAGCAACACACCCGACGGTTTCGCCAGCCTGCTGAATGGCGATCTAGACACCGTTTACCAGGATCAGGCCGGTGCCCGGGAACGCGCTTACAAAGAGTTGACGATAGAGGCCATGATCAACAGCACGGTGGCCGTTTATCATAAGGCATTCGTGCGATCTTAAAGTGGCCCTGCCCTTATTCTTTGTTGGCAGCGGCTTCGGCGCTTTTTCTACGCTCAATCTGCGCCAATACCTGAAGTTCTTTCGCTTTTGCCAATCGCATGAAATTTCGATTTGCCGCGATGATAGACAAACTGAGGCCAAACCAGCCGTTCATGAACTGACGGCGTAGCAGATAGTATTTCAGAAATTTCAGCGGAAATTCTCCAAACAATCTCAACGAAGAAATACGGCGACCTTTCGCTGCCAGAAATCTCGCCTGCTCTGACGATAACTGAAGATACTTTTCTTCCATCTGCCCGAGCGTGATAAGCGTTCGGTGAAGTACATCCCCTTTAAGAAACGCAACGCGCCCTTCGCGAACTTGTGGACGATCATTGTTGCTGTCTTTTTCCGGCTTGATCGCGGCTTTTGAACGGCGGTAAAGGCGCAGAATCTTCTTGGGGCGATCATAACGAAAAGGATGTTCCGGATACGGCTGAGACAGCACCCAGCGCATCTGAAAGCCCGCTATATCATCCGCAATCGACGTGGAAAAACGCTCTTTAATATTGTTGACCAAGGCATCAGACAGCACTTCGTCTGCGTCCAGGTCCAACACCCAGTCATTGCGACACAGGCTGGCCGCAAATGCTTTTTGTGAGGCAAAGCCCTGCCAGTGGTTGTGCACAAAACGCGCGCCAGCGCTTTCCGCTATCGTTTGTGTTTTATCGGTACTGCCGGAATCGACGACAATCACTTCATCAGCCCAGCCTGTCACCTTCGCGAGCGATTCAGGCAGGCGTGCTTCTTCATTTTGGGTGATGTAATACACAGAAACCGGAAGCTTGTCAGCGGATTTATGCTGAGGCTTTAATTGTGACTTGGGCAAAAGCAATATAATCACCTCTCTGTGGTAACATTACGCCGATTAACCCTATGTTCATCATGGCGCTTTTGCGCTCAATCAAGTCCGGAGTAAGCTCATGATTTATCCGGTAATTATCGCCGGTGGCACTGGTTCACGACTTTGGCCACTCTCCCGCCAGCTTAATCCCAAACAGTTTCTAAAACTGACGGACCCGAAGCGGTCGATGCTGCAATCCACCGTCGCCAGGCTCAATGGCCTACCGGTGCAGCCGCCGCTGATCATCTGTAACGAAGAGCACCGCTTCATTGCCGCTGAGCAAATGCGCCAGGCGGGCTTTCAGGGTGCTCATATTATACTCGAGCCCTGCGGCCGTAACACAGCGCCGGCCATCGCGCTCGCCGCACTGCAATTGCAAAGGGCCCGCCAGCAAGACGAAGAAGACCCGGTAATGCTGGTTCTTGCGGCAGACCATCTTATTCAGAATGTGCCGGCCTTTCAAAGGTGTGTTCAACAGGCCAGCACTCTGGCACAAGCCGACAAACTGGTGACGTTTGGTATTACGCCAACGCACCCGGAAACCGGCTACGGTTATATTTGCCACGGCGACGCTATTAACGAGCACGGCCACACTGTCAAAGCCTTTGTTGAAAAGCCCGATGTAGAAACCGCAAAATCCTATCTGGAATCTGGCAACTACCTGTGGAACAGCGGCATGTTCATGTTCCGCGCCGGCCGTTATCTGGAAGAGCTGGGCAAACATCGCCCGGATATTCTGGCCGCCTGCGAGGCAGCGATGGAAAACGTTAGCCAGGATTTTGATTTTACCCGTATCAACGAAGCCCGTTTCGCGGAATGCGCAAATGAATCGGTAGACTACGCGGTGATGGAAAAAACCGACGCTGCGGCGGTTGTGGCGCTAGACGCTGGTTGGAGCGATATCGGCTCCTGGTCTGCGCTGTGGGAAGTCAGCCCTAAAGATTCCCACGGTAACAGTACCAGTGGCGACGTGATGACTCTAGACACCCATAATACCCTGGTGCGCGCCGACAGCCGCTTGCTGGCGACACTTGGCGTTGATGATCTGGTGATCATAGAAACCAAAGACGCCGTGCTGGTGGCGCACAAAGACAAAGTGCAGGATGTGAAAAAACTGGTGGCGCAACTGCAAGCAGACGGACGCCACGAGCACCTGAATCATCGAGAAGTTTACCGGCCCTGGGGCGTGTACGACTCCATCGACAGCGGCGAACGCTACCAGGTTAAACGGATTACCGTGAAGCCTGGGGCCAAGCTGTCGGTGCAGATGCATCACCATCGCGCGGAACACTGGATTGTGGTCAGCGGCACCGCCAAAGTTACCAACGGCGAGAAAACCTATCTGGTGACGGAAAACCAGTCTACCTACATCCCTGTGGGACAAGTGCACTCTCTGGAAAACCCCGGCGTGATCAACCTGGAACTTATTGAAGTGCAATCTGGCTCCTATCTCGGGGAAGACGACATTGTCAGATACGAAGACCGGTACGGACGCAAATGAGTAAACTGAAATATTTTCTTATCGCAGGTCTGCTGCGAGTTGCGGGTTCACTGTCCCTTGCCACTGCCCAGCGCCTGGGACGCATGGTGGGCTGGCTGTTGTGGAAATTGCCGACACAGCCCCGTGACGTCACGGCAACCAACTTGTCGATCTGCCTGCCCGAATTAACACCGGCTGAGCGCGCAGAACTCTCAAAGGCGTCATTAGCCAGCACCGGGATGACCATGCTTGAAGTGCCGTTAATGTGGGAGTGGCCGGTCGACAAGTGCCTTGACCTGGTGAAAGACACCCAGGGCCTGGAACTGCTTGACGAGGCCATGGCCGATGGCAGCGGATTGATTTTGCTTGCACCTCACCTTGGCAACTGGGAATTGACGGGGCTGTTTTTTTCCTCACGCTACAAAATGGCCGCGCTTTACAGCCCGCCCAACGTTCCCGAACTTGAAGACTACATGATTAGGGTCCGCGGCCGGTTAGGGTCGGAACTGGTCCGCGGTGACCGCCGCGGGCTGGCAAGGCTTGCTGCACTTCTGCGTGAAGGCGGCGTTGCCGGCATTCTTCCAGACCAATCGCCACGCGGCGCAGGCAACGCCTTTGCGCCCTTTTTCGGCATGGAAGTGAAAACCATGACTCTAGTAGCCAAGCTGATGCAACGCACGGGTGCCAAGGTGCTGATGACTTACACCGAACGGCTCAATAATGCCGAGGGCTTCCGCCTTGTTGTGCGCGAAGCCGAACCGAACCTGGATAGCAAAGATCTGGTGCAGGCCACCACGGCGATGAATCAGTCCATAGAGCATTGCATCCGCAAAATACCGGCGCAGTATCAATGGGAATACAAACGCTTAAGACATCGGCCACCTGGGGAAATCAACCCTTATAATCCCGATCGGGTGTGCTGAAAACGACCAACGAAAAACGCTGGTCGCCGCACACGCAAAACCTTACCTGATTACTCACGTTAATCAGCCACGCTGCCGCCATTTTGGCATACACTGATTATATACAGTACAGGAGGCAATCTCATGGCACGTAACCCAATCCAATTCCAGCCCGGCCTGTCGTTGCCGGCTTTTCTCAAGCAATACGGCACAGAAGCACAGTGCCAGGAAGCCCTTTTCCAGCACCGCTGGCCCAAGGGATTTGTGTGCCCTGACTGCGGCAATGCTACCGGCTGCCGGCTGTCGAGGGGGCATTACCAGTGCCATCGCTGTCACCATCAGACGTCACTGACCGCCGGCACTATCTTTCATGCGACTCACCTGCCGTTGACCACCTGGTTCCTGGCCATTTATCTGCTTACCCAGCGTAAGAGCGGTCTCTCGGCACTGCAACTGTCTCGGGATCTCGGTGTCACTTATAACACGGCCTGGAAGCTCAAACACAAGGTGCTGCAGGTCATGCACGATCGCAACCAGGGAGCGAGGCTCAGCGGCCGCATCGAGATTGATGACGCCTATCTGGGCGGCGAACGGTCGGGAAAGCGAGGTCGTGGTGCCGAGCATAAATTCCCCTTTGTCGCTGCGGTACAAACTAATAGCGAGGGCCACCCGATGCGGGTTCAGCTTCGCCGTGTGAGTGGCTTTACCCTGGCCGAGGTGCGTCGCTATAGCCAACAGGCCATTGCGCCCGGAAGCCACGTTGTCAGCGATGGTCTCAACTGTTTCCGGGCCTTTGACACGGCCACCTGCGTCCACGAGCGCCACATCACCGGAGGCGGTCGTGCCAGCGTGGCAAATCCTGAGTTCAACTGGGTCAACACCCTGCTCGGCAACGTCAAGAACGCGATCACTGGAACTTACCACGCTATCCGGGGGCAGCATGCCCCTCGCTACCTCGCTGAATTCGAATACCGCTTCAATCGGCGCTACGATCTCAAAGCCATGCTTCCGCGGTTCCTGACAGTAGCAGCCCGGACACCGCCTATGCCCTATAGGCTGCTAAAGATGGCTGACTCTTATGCGTAATCAGGAAACCTTATGCCAATTCCAAATATTGCACGGATAAATCTATGACCACACCTAGCCGCTCGCTCATCGCCCTGCTTTTCTGCTTTGGCATTGGCGGAGCGCTTCTGTCGTCGAGAATATTAGCGGCCACAACGCTGCTTATTGCAATTGCGGGTATGGTGATCGGCTATCTTAAGGTTCTTTACAACAACGGCTGGGACAAACCAAAAGAGTTGCGACTGCTGCATTTTGCCTTCTGGTTTTTTGTTCTTGTAAGCACAGTTTCCTGGGCTCTGGAAGGCTTCAGCTACGAAGGTGGCAAAACATTGGGCACTCACGCCCGCTTTATTCTACTTTGGCCACTGCTTCTGGCGCTCACTTACGCACGCATTGGCGCAACCACCGTTTTTGCAGGCACCGCTCTACTGTCGGTGTCGACTCTGGCTTTGCTTTCAGTTGCCCTGATATTCGATCATAGTTCGGTGGAACAGCTATTAAACGGCCGCTTCGGAGGTGGCATCAATCCCATTATCTTTGGCAACATTGCGCTCTTGGGCGGCATGATAACCCTGACCGGCGGTATGTACTTCCTACACACGCAGCGCCAGTCCGCAGGTTTTTTGCTGCTGTTCCTGGGAGCCGCTGCCGTTGTTGTCGCCACGCTCTCGCAAACCCGCAGCAATCTGGTTGCTCTGCCGGTACTTTTGCTGCTGCTGATGCCGCTGCGGGGAAAGCGACTGCGGATTGTCTTAGCCATTGTTATCCCCATTATTATAGCCGTCGCGCTTATCAGCAACGATCGCATGGCGGACTCCCTACGCAACCTGATGCAGCACAACGATCCCGACTCGGGTATTTCCATCAGGTTTGAAGTCTGGGGCCAGGCCTGGCAGATGTTCAGCCAAAATCCGCTGACCGGTGCAGGGCTTGGCGGTTACGGCCGTGGCATAGAGGCCGCCGTAGCATCGGGAGAGTCGCCGGAAGTTCTGCTTCAATGCTGCACCGGCCATGCCCACAGTGACTTTTTCAACGTCGCTGCCACCAGCGGCATTCCAGGAATTCTGAGCTGGGCGCTTCTGTTACTGATACCGCTGGCGCTGTTCGGCCGGCATCTTTTCAGCACGCACAAGCCGAGCGCTCACCTAGCGGTGACCGGCACCATGATCAGTGCCGGCTACTTCCTGTTCGGACTGACTGAAGCCACGTTCAACCGCACACTTTTTCTGACCTTTTACCTGCTGTCGATTTCGGGTGTTGCCGCCGCACTGTTCCACGAGCTCAGCGCATCGTATACCGGGCAGCGATCGGTAAAAGTATCGGCCACCATCATCACCAAAAACGAAGAGCATCATATTGCAGACTGCCTGCAATCGGCGCGGCTGGTGGCGGATGAAATTATCGTTCTTGATAGCGGAAGCACTGACAGAACCGTCGAAATCGCGAAACAGTACGCAGATATTGTAGAGGTGACAGACTGGCCCGGTTTTGGCGTTCAAAAACAACGAGCTCTGGAAAAAGCGACCGGGGACTGGGTATTGTCGCTGGACGCCGACGAACGCATCACCCCTGAGCTGGGCCGTGAAATAAATCACCGGCTCGCCGATCCTGACGCCGATGCGTATAAGCTACCTTGGGCTGTGACTATTTACGGTGCCCGCCTGGACTTCGGCCGCAGTGGACGCGCGCCATTAAGGCTATTCCGGCGCGAGGGCGTAAGTTTTTCCGATGCATTGGTGCACGAGCGCATTCTGATTCCCAAAGGCCGGAAAACTAGAACGCTGCGCGGCAGGCTAACCCATTACACCCACCGCGACTTTGGCCACTCACTAGAGAAAAGTGCCAAATATGCGTGGCTGGGAGCTTTAGAGAAACACCGCAAAGGTAAAAAAACCCGCACCATGCTGTACCCGACCGTGAGAGGCCTGATGACGTTTGTTCAGGTGTACTTTATTCGGTTTGGGTTTCTGGATGGTGCGGTCGGCTACCTAACAGCCGTAACGTACGCGCAGGTTACCTTCAACAAATACGTAGGACTCTGGACGCTAGACCGCCGTTCGAGAAACCCATAGCCGTAACCACGCATCTTCGCGGTTACCCGAACTTTTCTGCTCAATTACCCGCTATTAGTTTTCCTGATTACGCATAAGAGTCAGCCATCTTTAGCAGCCTATAGGGCATAGGCGGTGTCCGGGCTGCTACTGTCAGGAACCGCGGAAGCATGGCTTTGAGATCGTAGCGCCGATTGAAGCGGTATTCGAATTCAGCGAGGTAGCGAGGGGCATGCTGCCCCCGGATAGCGTGGTAAGTTCCAGTGATCGCGTTCTTGACGTTGCCGAGCAGGGTGTTGACCCAGTTGAACTCAGGATTCGCCACGCTGGCACGACCGCCTCCGGTGATGTGGCGCTCGTGGACGCAGGTGGCCGTGTCAAAGGCCCGGAAACAGTTGAGACCATCGCTGACAACGTGGCTTCCGGGCGCAATGGCCTGTTGGCCATAGCGACGCACCTCGGCTAGGGTAAAGCCACTCACACGGCGAAGCTGAACCCGCATCGGGTGGCCCTCGCCATTGGTTTGCACCGCAGCGACAAAGGGGAATTTATGCTCGGCACCACGACCTCGTTTTCCCGACCGTTCGCCGCCCAGATAGGCGTCATCAACCTCGATGCGGCCGCTGAACCTCTCTCCCTGGTTGCGATCGTGCATGACCTGCAGCACCTTGTGTTTGAGCTTCCAGGCCGTGTTATAAGTGACACCGAGATCCCGAGACAGTTGCAGTGCCGAGAGACCGCTCTTACGCTGGGTAAGCAGATAAATGGCCAGGAACCAGGTGGTCAACGGCAGGTGAGTCGCATGAAAGATAGTGCCGGCGGTCAGTGACGTCTGATGGTGACAGCGATGGCACTGGTAATGCCCCCTCGACAGCCGGCAGCCGGTAGCATTGCCGCAGTCAGGGCACACAAATCCCTTGGGCCAGCGGTGCTGGAAAAGGGCTTCCTGGCACTGTGCTTCTGTGCCGTATTGCTTGAGAAAAGCCGGCAACGACAGGCCGGGCTGGAATTGGATTGGGTTACGTGCCATGAGATTGCCTCCTGTACTGTATATAACATCAGCATATACCAGAATGGCGGCAGCGTGGCTGATTAACGTGAGTAATCAGGTAAGTTTTTGTACAACTTTTTCTTTAAAACCAGATTATAAAAAAAACGTCGAACACGTTCGTCCAGCATAAACAGCTCTCGGTTTAAACGAACGAGTATAGGTCGCCGGCCAACTTTTTCATCGTAGCCAATCAACGACTCGAAACCGTAGTCATGGCAAACGAAGGCTGGCTCGATCCCGAGACAGATAACATTGTTTACCCAGTAGCGGTCCATGTGGATATCTACTGGAAGAAAGACCGGATTTGTTGAATATACGAACTTTCGCGCGGCCCGCGGTGTAAGAAAATAACCCATCGCGCTCATCGGGCCTTTAAGGTAACGCAGCACACGAAAACCTTTGAAACCGGATACATCGTAGTGCTTATTGCCTCTGGTCTTATTCTCAAATAATCTTAGACACTCCAAATGACTAGGAAGCTCGGACAAACCGTCTAAAAAGGATTTAAACCCATCCTCATCAAACACAACATCATCTTCAAGCACAATGTAGTTTGTGTTTTCTGCTTCGCAGCGCTTCCATATATTGAAATGACTGGCAAAACAGCCAAGCTGGCCTGGGGTCATCGATTTGCCTTTTGCCCGTAACCTTTTCGGCTCGTCGTAGAAAGCCAATAACGGATTGGGATCTTTGCGGCCGTCAACGCCCCAAAAAAACTCAAACTCAATCTCCGCCTTGCCTAAAGCGCGTTTGATCCGCGCTTGCCGGTCCAGAGAATCTCGGAGGGTCAGGACAATCACCCTGACGACCCCCTCATACTTAACGTGACTCATTAATTTTTACTCTGATATCGCAGTTCTTTGGATAGCCGTCGTCGCACTTTCAGTTTTCGCAACAAGTTTAGGGGCTTACGTTTTAACCCGGCCTTTTTGATAGCGATAAAATCGTCCACTGCATCCAACACGCGCGCGCTTGAGGCGCCATCACGAAAGCTGTGTAAATCATCACAAAGGCTGCGAGCTGCGTTCATTAGCGCATCGGGATATTCCATGGCTTTGGCCAACGCGGGCTCCAGCTCTTCAACGGCATCTACATCGATCAGGTAGGGCCCCGGCATCTTGGTTTTAAAGGTAACAACCGGGCGGTCCAAAAACATGAATTCAAACATAATTGATGAGGTATCACACAGCATAATATCTGCCTGCGGCAGTATAGGCAGCAGATCCTCCTCGCTTTCTATAAATTTTAGATTTTCACCGGCTAGGCTGCGGTATTGCTGCACCACGACCGGGTCCATTTTCGGATGTAGAGTCATAATAAACTGCCAGCGACCACTTGCAGCCAGCTCGGCAATTTTATCCACCAACGCGGGCGCCGCTGTTACCGAACGGCTGAATGTAGAGGCGAAAAACACCACTGGCAGCTCACCCTCCGCGCGCTCACGCTTTCCCGTAACAGACTGCGACATCAGCGGGTCTAGCTTTGGCCAGCCGGTATGGGCCACGGCAAAATGCTTGTACTGCTGCGCCAGTGCCTGAAACTTTGCGGTATCGCTGACTGCGTGCGTGCAATACAGATCAAACCAGCCCCTTATGCGGTAATGGTCACTTTCGTCTTCACTGCCGTGGCCACGCTTGTTGCGCGCCATGCCGTGGAACACTTCAACCTTGATGCCAGGGAAAAAATAGGGAACCCAGTCACCGGGAACAAACGTTGCGGTGGCCTGGTAGGCCATCACATCTGCGACGGTTTTCAAGTGCTGCTCGTCTGGTCGCAATGGCTCAGCTGAGCAGCCCGCTACAAACCAGGCGGCTTCGTCGCCACGGCGGCGGATTTCATCCTGCAGAGGCCGCAAAATAGAGTAAGAATAAGGCTGATTGACGAAAAACAGATATCGGCGCATTCAGTGGCTGCCTACCAGGGAGCGGTATAGCTCCGAGGTTTCACGCACGGTTTGTGAGGTATGAAAATGGTTTCCGATGCGCGCCTGAGCGGCTTGCCCAAACTGTTTTGTTAACTCCGGATTGCGATAGAGCTGCTCTATGGCTGCGCCAAGAGCATCAGCATCCTTTGGCGGAACCACAAGTCCGCTAACACCCTTTTCCACTAACTCGGGCATGCCACCAACATGGGTGACAATGGGCGCCACACCGTAGGCCATGGCTTCAATCACCGCTCTTGGTAGCCCTTCTCTTTCGGTGGACGGCAACACAAACACATCGCTGGCAGCGGCAATGGCCGGGGCATCATTACGATAGCCCGTAAAATGAATACGGTCCGGGTGCGCTGACTGGCTGACTTGGGCCTGCAATTCGGCGTTGTCGATGGCATCACCCACCAATACGAGGTGCACCTGCACATCCGCCGGCAACTTACTGAAGGCGTCGATCAGAACATCGTAACCTTTGCGCGGGTTGTTTCGCCCGGTGCTACACACCACGAAAGCTCCGGCGGGCACTCCAAACTGCGTCAGGTCCGCCGGCTCGGCCTGATACCAGCTCAGGTCATGCCCTTTGTAAATGCGAATCAGCTTGCTAGCAGGCACTCGCAGCCACAAAAATTTCAGGCTGGAAAAAAAGTCTTTGATGGCGTCGGCCACGCACACAATTTTGCTGACCCGGGGATGCAGGAAAGTAATCCAGGACTCGGGATTTAAAAAACTGACGTTACCAATAACGCCTCGGTAGGCCACCACTTTAATATCGGTGCCCCTCGATGCTCGCAATCCGCAGGCTAACGCACGGGGGTTGTAGGCATGAATAATGTCGTAGTTTTTGGTGTTTAACTGCTTCTGAATAGCGGCTATACCGTCTTTATCAAAGCGGCTTTTTAAGGCCATCGGCTGAGCAACCATTTTTTCGTCAACCAGGCGCTGATAATTGCGGCCTTGGGAATTACACATCACATCCACATCAAAACCGGCGCGTTTGAGACCGATAAATAGCTCGGTTTCAGGGCGATCACAGGCATCGGTCAAGCACAAAACGGCCAGCAGCGCTTTCGGTTGTTGTTCGTCAGTCACGCGGTAACACTCCCGTTATAGCCATGTTCAAATGCACTCCAGACCTTATTCAATACCTGCTCACCGGCGATTTTTTTGATTGAGCGGGCCAAGCGTTTGAGGTTGCGATTTTTCCAGCCGTTCGAGCTATTGGGCGGCATGATGCACCCCTTGTCAAAATCAATCAGGAAGAACTCGTTGCCACGTACCAGTACGTTAAAGCAATTCAGGTCTGCATGGCACGCACCGGCATCGTGGAAGCGCCGTACAAGCTGCCCTAACCGGCGCCAGTCAGCATCTGAGCGGGTATCAATCAGGTCCGCCAGCGGTGCTGTGTTTGCAATACGCTCGACGATGATTGCCGCCTGATACCGCAGAACAGGCAATTTTCGGTAATAGGCGGCGATCGGTTTCGGAACCGGAAAGCCCTGAGTTGACAACAGCATCAGCATGCGAAACTCCATTATAGAGCGCACACGATCTTCCCCGGTAAAGGCGTAAGTACAGAGAGACAGCCGTGATGCCAAACCACCGCGCAGGTATTCACGCAGAACGTAGTCGCCGCCATCGGCGTCAAGAAACCAGGCTCCTCCTCGCCCTCCGCTGCCCACAAGCTCCGCACGATCGCCCCATTGGGCAGAGTCAAACCAGTCAAATGTTATTCTGTCAGCCAATTTGGGATGCATCAGCAATACACGTTGCATATCCCGCTTGAACACTTCCGCTTCCGCCATGAAACCTCGCTAACTGCCAACAAACAACTCTTTACCAAGCATTGAGGCCGTCGCGACCTTGGCTGGCAAGTAATATAGAATAACGCTTAGTTTATCAACGAACCGCCGCAAAGCTCCACCAACTGTTTTGTAGGGCATCAACGGATATCCATTCGATGAAATCGATCTGCATTCTCCGGCTTTCCGCCATTGGCGATGTCACTCATGTGATCCCGGTTGTGCTTAGCCTTCAAGAGCAGCTCCCAGGCGTGAAAATCACTTGGGTGATTGGCAAAATTGAAGCCAGATTGATTGGCGACTTACCCGGTGTAGAGTTCATTGTTTTTGACAAAAAAGCCGGCCGCAGCGCCTATACCGGTTTGCGCAAACGATTGAAGGGCCGCAAGTTTGATGCATTGTTACACATGCAGGTCGCCCTGCGCGCCAATCTTGCTGCAGCGTGCATTTCTGCGCCGATCCGGGTGGGGTATGACAAGGCGCGCAGCAAAGACCTGCACGGCTTTTTCATCAACCGCCGTATCGCGCCGGCACAGCGCCAGCACGTGCGCGACTGCCTGGCCAGTTTTTTGGAACCCTTAGGATTAAAGCCAGCCCCGCCGCGCTGGACGATTCCGCTGACCGAAAGCGATTACGCCTTTGCCAATACCCACCTTGCCAACGATCGCGCCAACATGGTGATCAGCCCCTGCGCCAGTCATAAATTACGCAACTGGCCGGCCGAGCGCTACGCACGGTTAGCAGATTATGCGATCCGCCAGCACGGCATGCAGGTAACGCTGGCGGGCAGCCCCGCGCCTTTCGAGATTGCGTATTGTGAGGCCATTGATCAAGCCATGCAGGAAGCGCCGGTTAACATCTGTGGCCAGGACACCCTGAAACAGCTGACCGCAATGCTGAGCCGCGCAGATATTGTTGTCGCACCGGATACCGGCCCGGCGCATATCGCCAGCGCAATGGGCACCGATGTATTAGGCCTGTATGCCGCCAGTAACCCGCTTCGGTCAGGGCCGTATAATTCATTGCCCTGGTGCGTTAATCGTTACGATCAGGCGCTGCAAACGTTTGCACAGACAAGTGCAAACAAGGCACGTTGGGGCACAAAAGCAGAGTTTGCAGGCGCAATGGAATTGATTAAAGTGGCAGACGCTACTGACATGCTGGACAAGTGGATAAAGGCAAAGCTGCCGGAGCCAGAACGAGGGGCCTGACTCCGGGCCGAACTTTGGCAAGAAGCAGTGGAGACAAGCCGTTACTTGCGAGCGGTGTAATCCTGGTAAGACTTTTCTTCAACAAAGCGCGAACCTAACGCCAGGTTGATGTCTTTTTTCAAAGACGCGCGCTTGTCGTTGGTGACATAAACCGCCCGTGCCAATTCAATAAAGCGGGCACCAAAATTCTGGTCGGCCTCTTGGTCACGAATGTCGTCTTCAATCACCCAAAGTTCTTCATTGACCGCCTTGAGCTGCTGACGCAGTTGCGCGATGGCGCTTTGGTCGCTAACTGCATCAGTCCACGTTGCGTTCAGCTCGTTCAGTTCCAGCTTGACGTTTTTGAGCTTCGAGTCATCTTTGATGCGCTCCGACTTGATTTCAAGAATCGTGATCTTGTCGAGAACTTCACCGAAGGAAACCGGAACTTTTATGACATCTGCCATTTGCTACACCTGCAAAATCAATCATTAAAACAACAAGCCACTGTGCGATTGCGCGCAACGAACAGCGGCTTTTGCACTTTAGGTTTTCAGCCTTTGCGTTATCAGCCCTTAACCACCGACAACCAATCCCGACGCTCCGGCGCCTTACCCTTCACGGCATCAAAGTACATAGACTGCAGTTTTTCAGTCAGCGGGCCACGTTTGCCTGCTCCGATAGAACGGCCGTCCAACTCGCGGATGGGCAGTACTTCGGCGGCGGTGCCGGTGAAGAAGGCTTCGTCGGCCACGTAAACTTCGTCGCGGGTGATGCGGCGTTCTTTCACTTCAATGTTCAGTTCTTTGGCGAAATCCAGAATGGTCTGGCGGGTAATGCCTTCCAGGCAGGACGTCAGTTCCGGGGTGTGCAGCACGCCGTTACGCAGAAGAAACACGTTTTCGCCAGAACCTTCAGACACGTAGCCTTCGTTGTCTAGCAGCAGGGCTTCTTCACATCCGCTGGAAACGGCTTCTTGCAGTGCCAGCATGGAGTTAATGTAGTTTCCGTTAGCCTTGGCCTTACACATGGTGATGTTTACATGGTGGCGGGTGTAAGACGAAGTACGCACCTTAATGCCCTGCTCTTTGGCTTCTGGCGACATGTACGATGGCCAATTCCACGCGGCGACCATTACGTGCACTTTCAGGTTGTCGGCGCGCAGGCCCATGCCTTCGGAGCCATAAAATACCATTGGGCGCAGGTAGGCTTCGTCCAGATTGTTGTCCCGTACCGCAGACAGCTGGGCGGCGTTGATTTCGTCTTTGCTGAACGGCATTTTCATATTCAGAATATGGGCTGAACGGAATAGCCGGTCGGTGTGATCCTTCATGCGGAAAATAGCGGCGCCTTCATCGGTGTTGTAAGCTCGCACACCTTCAAAACAGCCCAAACCATAATGCAAGGTGTGGGTCAGTACATGCACTTTGGCGTCACGCCAGGGCACCATTTCTCCATCCAGCCAAATAACACCATCACGATCAGCCATCGACATACTAGGTTGCTCCAAAAAAGCAGTTCTTGTGAGTTCGGTATTCTATCAGGATCACCGGGAAAAGTTTTAGCGGTTATTCAATCATGACTCGTTGCCAGATGGAACGGATAAAGTCCCGCTCTGCAATGAACGTATCGCCAGACAAATGGCTGTTCAAATCTTGCAGGGTACGGCGGTGGATCGCGGAGCGCAGCGCAATGTAGGCCGCGCGCAGTGTTTTAACATCGCTTGCGGGCAATACGCCGGCCTGGCCCAGTTCTTCCATCTGCCGAATATTGTCTGGCCAGCGGGTTAGTGTGGGGTATTCCTCACTCCAGGCCAGCATCAGGTATTGCACCAGAAACTCGATATCCACAATGCCACCCGGGTCCTGTTTGGCGTGGAACATATCGGCTCGGCGGCTGGCGGGGGTGGCCAGGCTGGCGCGCATTTTTTCACGCATTGCCACTACTTCGCTGCGCAGCGCCAGACGGTCGCGGTGCTGGCACAGGGTACTCTTGCGGATCTGTTCAAAGCCTTTCAGAGTGCGCGGGCACCCGGCTATGCCGCGGGCGCGAGCCAGAGCTTGGTGTTCCCATGTCCAGGCGTCAGTGTGCTGATATTTTTCAAAGGCCTGCAAAGTGGTTACCAACAGGCCTGAGCTGCCAGACGGACGCAACCGCATATCTACATCGTAAAGCTGGCCGGAGGGTGTCTGGGTGCTCAGAATATGCACAATGCGTTGACCCAGGCGGGTGTAGAACACAGCGTTGTCGATGGACTTTTCGCCATCGGTGCTTTGCTGGGGGTCGGCGCTGTGAACAAATACCAGATCCAGATCGGAACTGTAACCCAGTTCGATACCGCCTAACTTGCCATACCCAATCACCGCAAAATCCGAATCGCATATCGAACCATCGGCTCGCCGCGGATAGCCGTGGCGGCTGACCAGATTGGCAAAAGCGACATCCACCACGTGTTCCAGCACCACCTCGGCAATCCAGGTCAGATAATCACTGACGTTCATCAGCGCCAGGGTACCTTTCATTTCAGCGGCCGCCACCCGCAAGGTATGGGCTTTGCGGAAATGCCGCAAAGACTCCATCTGATCTTCCAGATCGTCATAGGAAATGCGCAGCATCTGCTGGTGCAAGTCGTCCTGCAGTTCGGCTTTGGCGGGCGGGTAATACAGGCTTTCGGCGTTTAGAAGCTCGTCCAGCAGCAGCGGCGTGTCGGCCAGCTCGCGCGCTATCCAGGGGCTTTCACTGCACAGGGACACCAGCTGGGAGCAGGCCCCCGGGTTTTCCAGTAGCAAAACCATGTAAGCGGTACGGCGTAGTATGGCTTCTATTAAAGGCTGCACCCGGCCAAAGGTATGGGACGGGTTTTCGACTTCGGTCAGGGTGGCCAGCAGCATGGGCATAAACTGGTGCAGACGGTTACGGCCCTGGGTCTGCAGCGATTTTATGGTGCGGCTGGTGCGCAGGCTGGTTAATGCGGCCAGGGTTTCTTCTGGCGCTTCAAAGCCTTTTTCAACCAGCCAGGCCAAGGCGGTTGGCTCGTCCATTTCGCAAAGCCACAACTCTTGCCAGCCATCATCAAGGTTGTTCTGGGGGCTGTCGTCGTCATCACTGGTGATAATATTGCTGAAGTGCGTAGCCACCTGCGCCCGGTGCTCATCCAGCTGCTGCTGGCACAGCGGCCAACTGCTATAACCCATAATATGCGCCACTCGGGCGCGGGCCAGGTCGGTGTCCGGTAATAACTGGGTTTGCTGGTCTTCCATGCCCTGTAGCGCGTGTTCCAGATTGCGCAGGAAGACGTAGGCCGCTCGCAGTTCGCTGATTACCTGGGGCGGCAGCAGTTCCAGCTCCAGAAATTCGTTCAGCACCCGCAGCAATTCGCGCTGCTGCAGTTCCCGGTCCCGGCCACCGCGAATCAGCTGGAACGCCTGCACCACAAACTCGATTTCGCGGATGCCACCGCTGCCTAACTTAATGTTGTTTTCCAGGCCTTTGCGGCGCACTTCGCGGCCAATCATGGCTTTCATACTGCGCAAGGATTCAAAAGCACCAAAATCCACATAGCGGCGATACACGAACGGCCGCAAGCTTTCCATCAGTACCACACCGGCTTCTTGGTCGCCGGCCACTACCCGGGCCTTGACCATGGCATAGCGTTCCCAGTCGCGGCCCTGGTCTTGATAATAGGTTTCCAGCGCGGCAAAGCTGAGGGCCAGGGCGCCACTCTGGCCATAGGGCCGCAGGCGCATGTCTACCCGGAACACAAAACCGTCAGCGGTTATCTGGTCTAACGCCTGAATTAATCGCTGGCCAAGGCGAACAAAAAACTGCTGGTTGTCTAAAGCCCGCCGCCCGCCGCGAGTTTCGCCCTTGCTGGGAAAGGCAAATATCAGGTCTATATCGGAAGACACGTTCAGTTCGCGCCCGCCCAGTTTGCCCATCCCCAGCACCACCATTTTTTGCGGTGCCTCTTCGCCGCTGACCGGGCTGAGACCCCAAGGTGTGCCAAACTGTTCGCACGCGCTGTCATAAAGCCAGCCAAGTGCGCCATCTATGCAGATATCGGCAAAACCGCTGGTGGCGGCCATGGTTTCGGCCAGGTCAGCCTGGCGCAGAAGGTCGCGCCAGATGATGCGAAACTGGATTTCCCGGCGGAAACACCGCAAAGCCTGGTGCAGGCCCGGCTCGTCACTAATGTGCGCCAGATATTCCAACCAGCGCTGTTGCAGATAGGCAACGGTGGTGGGTTTGCTGAGGCAACGCGAGGCCAGCAATTGACGTACCGCGTCGGGTTGCCGCTCCAGGGTTTGGCCCAAAAAAGGGCTGCTGGCAATGGCCGCCGCCAGCAGTTCGGTGTTAATGGCGCCAGACTCTGTGAGCCAGGAAGGCACGCCGTCTGCAAAAATGGCCGGCCAGCGCCCGGCAACGTCGGCAGCCAAAACCTGCGGCAGTGCGCTCCAAGGCTGAGACATAAAACAAACCTCTGTTTCTCTGTTATATTTTTGGTTTAGTACCCTATTAAAGGTACTGTATAACGAATCAGACCCACAGGACACCAGCGCCCGGATGCAACGCAATCGCCTCCCACTGAACGCCGAACACTCTCAGTCTTACTCTCACTCAAGCGCTCAATCGCACCTGCCCATGCGCGGATTGATCCGCAAGCGCATGAAAACGCTTTTTGCGATGCTGATCGGGTTGCTAACCTTTCAGGTTCTGGTGATTTGGGCAGTGGAAGACCTGACCCTGTTCGAATCGATATGGATTACCATGACTACCGTGTCGACCGTAGGCTACGGCGATTACGCGCCGAAAACCCTAATTGGCCGCTTAAGTACTATTATAGTGTTGTTTATAGGCGCCATTACGGTGCTCACGCTGATTATCAGCGACTTCATCGAATACCGGTTTTATCGCCGGGAACGTATTCTACGCGGACTTTGGATTTACAAAATGAATGAGCACATTGTTATCATCAACACACCGCAGCACGGCGGCGAGCAGTATTTTTTGCGCTTTGCGTCGCAAATACGTTCCAACCCCGGGTATGAAACCATTCCTATTATGCTGCTCACCCGCCAGTTTCCCGACGGCTTGCCACCCGAGTTGACTGATATGGGCCTGGTGCACTTTCACGGCACCGGGTCTGACCCGTCTGCCTTGCAGGCGGTTCACGCCGGCAGCGCCCGGCACATTGTGGTATTGACCACCGATGAAAACGACGCCAATGCCGACAGCATAACGTTCGACATTGCCTACCGCCTGAGTGAACTCAACATGGGCTACCAAACCACCTCAGAGTGTGTGGCCGATAGAAATCGCAGCCGTTTGAAAGCGCTAGGCATACGCGCAGTGATTCGGCCAATACGCACCTATCCGGAAATTATGGTGCGCGCGGTGGTGGCGCCCGGCTCAGAGAAAGTGCTGGAAGACCTGTTCAACTATGAACATGACCACCCCCACCGCTACGATTTGCTGTTGGAAGACCTGAATTGGGCCGACATCGTCAGCGCTTTGATTCGCCACGACATAGGCACCGCCCTGGCCTACATAGACGACGATGGCGAGGTGATTTGCCAGCCACACATCAAAGAACCAATAAAAGGCAAAGGCCTGATTGTGCTGGTACGCTCCAGTGACACCCCAGGTTTGGACGTCGTCAAAGAAGCCCTGGAGCGCTACCGGAAGTTTCTGGAAAAATGGCGAGACAGTCAGAGCAGTGACGCTGAGAGCTGAGCTATGACACCGATTCCCTTCCAGCTTCTGATTGACGCTTTAGGCACCGGCCAGCACCAGCCGGTGGTTGACGCTGCCCAGCAATTCAATGCAGCCGACCTTGCCGAGTTTATTGAGCAGAATATCGGCAACAGCGCCGGCAACGGCCTGTTTCAGAAGCTGCCGATGGCGCTGCGGGCCAAGGTGTTGGGTTACATTAACTCCGCCGATCAGGTAACCCTGACCCAGGCCACGCCGCTGGCCGAACTGGCAGAGCTGGCCACCGAAATGCCGTCGGATGATCGCGCCGACTTTTTTAACCTGCTGGATGAATCGCGCCAGCAACTACTGATTAAGCTCCTGGGCCATCAAGACCGGGAGGACCTGACCAGCCTTCTGGCGTTCGAAGAAGGCACCGCCGGCGCCTTGATGAACACCGACTACGCCATGTTCGAATCTGGCATAAGCGCGGGCAGCGCCATCGACATTTTGCGTGCCACCGCCACCGACAAAGAAACGATTTACCAGACCTATGTGGTAGACGAACACCACACCCTGATTGGTGTTGTATCGCTGCGCCGGCTGATTATTGCGCCGCCAGACACCATTATTGATTCGCTGATTGCCAACGGGCTGGTGTTTGCATACACCGACACCTCGCAAGACGGGGTGGCGCGACTGATCACAAAATACGACCTGCTGGCGCTGCCGGTGCTAAACGCTGACAACCGGCTGCTAGGTATTATTACTTACGACGACGCCATGGACGTCATCGAAGAAGAGGCCACCGAAGATATCCACAAAGGCGGCTCGGTGAGCAACCTGGATAACGGCATTAATGCCGCATCGCCGTTTTCACTGTATCGCTCGCGTATTCAGTGGCTGGTGATTCTGGTGTTTGCCAATATTTTTACCGGCGCCGGCATTGCTCATTTTGAAGAACTTATTGGCGCCCATCTGGCGCTGTTATTTTTCATGCCGTTGCTGGTGGCCAGCGCCGGTAACGCCGGTGCGCAGTCGGCCACACTGGTGGTGCGCGGCATTGCCACCGGCGATGTGGTTAACCGCGACTGGCTGAAACTGTTCAAGAAAGAACTGGTTGTGGCCTCGGCCCTGGGGCTGACCATGGCCATAACCGTATGGACGGTGGGTATATTCCGCACCGAACTGGCCATTGCCACCATCGTTGCAATTACCATGGTGGCCGTTGTGTTGGCTGGCGGCCTGATTGGCATTCTGCTACCGCTGCTGCTGAACCGCTTGGGCATAGACCCCGCAGCCGCCAGTATTCCTTTGATAACCACCATAGCCGACGTTAGCGGAGTATTGATTTACTTCACCATAGCCACGGCTATCCTCAGCCCTTAGGCACCCCGCTCGTCCGCCACTTGCCGCAGCATTGCCAACTGGACCTGACCCAGTAATGGCTGCTGCAACAGATCGCTGACCTTAGTGCCGTTTTGCAGTTGTTCCGCAAGCTCTGACCAGGGCTGAACCATGTTGCCGCGCGCCACCAGCTGCACCAGGGCATCAAGATTCAGACGCTTCATGCTTACGGATTGCTGTTTTAGCCAGCTCTGACTCAAACGCTGGAGCAGCCTGTTCAAAGAGGCTGTCGCCTCACCGCCACTCTCATCATCACTCTCAATAGCACGTGCAGTAGCCAGTGATTCATCCGCCAGAAAATAACCCTGCTCAGCTTTGCTCACCAGATTCAAAAACACCGGGCATTGTTGCGCCAGCTTTTGCGCCCAGATCAACAGGCTGTCCGGGTTGCCGGATTTTAGTTCGAATTCAATTTCGCAGAGCGCGCGACTTTGTCCGTTGGCAATAACTTCGCCGGTATCCACCGCCACTTCAATAATGGCGTTATCGTCCGCCAGCATAATCACCTGGCGCTCAAAGTTGGTTTGGAACACCGGTGCCAGCCGCGCCAGATTCACGTTGTCCGCCAGCGGCGTGTCTGCCAGCAAGCCCAGCTGCAAATTAGGGCCGGGCACTTCCCATTCCCATTCATTGCGTTTGTGGGCGCCGTTGACAAATTCGCCCTGGGTTTTCAGGGTTTGTATGGTGCGGCTGCCAGCCTGCCTTAAACGCAGGGCGATTCGTTGACCGTTCAATTCGTTATCGGGGGTGTCGTAGTAAGTATTCACCAGGCGTTTCCGCCCGCCCTCGCTGGCTTCCCGCTGTTCCAGCAGCCAGGCCACGGCCTGCGGAATCTGTTGCGGGTGCAGAGTCAGTTTGATTTCAAGTTCAATCGCCATGAGCGCTCCTGTTGCACAAATTTCAGGCGTAAAAAAAACCGATGACCCGAAAGTCACCGGTTCCCGTTACTACCAGATTAGCTAATTAACTTAGCTGAATCAGAAGTAGTAGGTTGCGCCAATGGCTGCAACTGTGCGCTCATCAGAATACGCAGCTACAGCTGGCTTACCAGCGTTGTCATCATACGTTCCTTTGACTGCATCGACACCACCATATACATCATCGCCACCACCGAAGTAGGCTTCAGCATAGATGTACAGGTTGTCAGACACGTTGCGCAGAGCTTGGATAGAGACTGTGTTTGTGGTGTCATCGCCAGTAATGCTCTTATTCGAGCCATCCTTTTCGCGAGTTTCATAAGACAGCGCAAACTGGTTTTGACCCAGAGTGTAAACGCCCATCAAGCCGTATGTGTCAGCAACGTCTTTACGAGTCTGGAGCTGGCCAGTCACGCGCAGACTGTCCAGGTTGTAGCTGGCACGCACGCCGTAGGTGTTTTCGTTGTTGGCACTTGCTTTGTCGCTTGAGTACTTAGTGGAGCCGTCGTTTGAATCCATCGCAAAAGCCAGCTCTAATGCATCAACAGCATAAACTGCAGACAGCTGGTACGGATAAGACTTGTCGCCTTTAGTGCGAGCATCGGCGCCTGTGCGAGCATCGCCGTCGCCGCTAAACTGAACTGCTGCGCCCAGAGTCAGGCCACCAAAAGACGGGGTCATGTACTGAACTAGGTCACCTTCACCTGTGTCGTAACCGCCACCCAGGTTCAGAGAAGCTACTTCCCAAAAGTTGGAAATTTCGTCAACAGCGCGCTCGTAAGTAGAGTCGTCTGAACCGATCCAGATCTGACCGAAGCTGTCGCCTTTCACACCAATGTATGCTTCGTCGAAGCTATCCAGACCACTATTTCCAGCCTTGTCGTCAGCATCAAATTCCAGCTCTGCCTTGAAAAAGCCGGTAATGCCTGAGGCGATCATGTGCTCGTGCTTTACGCCGATGGTGGAACCGTTGTCGGTGTGTTCAACACTAGAAGGACCGCCGTCAATGCTGTCGTGGGTAATCGCCAGCTGGATGTTGCCATACACTTGAGGCATGGAATCCATTTTGGTCCCTAGCTCAGACGCAGACATAGTTACTTGAGCCGCAGCAGCGCCAGAGAAGGAGATCGCGGCGATAGCCGATGCGATGAGTGTCTTTTTCATTTTTACGTCTTCCTTTTGGGGTTTTATTCAGGTTTTAACGTCGAGATGAATCCCGATTTTCGATACCGCTTGCCAGCTTGAGTGGACTAAATCATCCATAAACTCTGTGTCACTTTCGTGACACAGACTGACTGACGTTGTAACTCTCTACTTATTTCTTATTGTCCGGCTTGGCTCTCAATGAGTTAGCGAGCGTTTTTCATGCATCGCATTACATGCCCTTTTTAATACACCAATAGAAATTTTGCAAATTCTTAATGTGCATTTATCGGCTTTTTTAGCGATTTCTTTGCATATTTAATAATCAAAAAATCCATCTTCACAATTTTTCGGCTATTCATGCAGCCTTCGACTGCAGTAAAAATGTGACAGGGCCATCGTTTATGAGCCCCACCTGCATATCCGCGCCAAATTCACCCTGTTCCACTTTGTCTTTACCCAGGGCGCCAAAAGCTTCCTCCACAAACTGGCCGTACAAATCCCGGGCGGTGTCTGGTGCGGCTGCTTTAGAAAAGCTGGCACGGGCGCCAGTGCTGGTGTCGGCGGCCAAGGTAAATTGGGGAACAACCAGCAGGCTGCCGCCGAGACTTTTCAGACTCAGATTCATGCGGCCTTGCGGATCGGGGAAAATACGATAATTGATGGCTCGCCGGCACAGGTCTTGTGCCTGTTGCGGCGTGTCGGACTGCTCGATTCCCAAGAACAACAATACACCACGGCCAATACTCGCGATGGTATTGCCGTTTACGGTGACCTTAGCTTGTGTCACACGCTGGAGCAGTGCTTTCATTCGAAATCCCCGTGGGTGGGAGTCGACAGTTTATTACGAACCGGCAAGAGTTTATCCATGCTGGCTCAGTATGGCAACCCCACTACAATCAGCATCTGACTTTGTCCTCTTTTCTGTCGATTTTTTTGTCAACTCGCCCGCTCAGCTTTTGAAGCCAGGTTTTCCACCGCACGTATCAGGGCGTCCACAATGGCGGGCTCTGACGCGCTATGGCCTGCATCGCGAATAATCTGCAAATCTGCTTGTGGCCAGGCGCGGCTGAGCGCCAGGGCGTTGTCCAGCGGGCACACCATATCGTAGCGGCCATGCACGATTACCGCAGGAATGTTTGCCAGTTTGTGGGCATCGCGCACAATTTGGTCAGGTTCAAGAAACGACTGATTCATAAAGTAGTGGCATTCAATGCGCGCCAGGGCGATTGCCACGTGGGGGTGGCCAAAGTGTTCGACCACGTCTGGGTTGGGGTGCAAGGTGGCGCAGCGCCCTTCCCAAATAGACCAGGCTTTTGCCGCCTGAATCTGCTCCAGTTCGTTGCGACTGGTCAGGCGCTTGTAGTAGGCCGGCACCATATCGCCACGCTCGTGTTCTGGAATCTGCGCCAGGTAATCTTCCCAGTAGTCAGGGAACACCCGGCTGGCGCCGTTCTGATAGAACCAGTGAATATCCTCGGGCCGGCACAGGAAAATGCCCCGCAAGACCATGCCCGTTACCCGCTGCGGATGGGCCTGCGCGTACACCAGGCTTAAGGTAGAGCCCCAACTGCCGCCGAACAGCAGCCACTGGTCAATGCCCAGAAATTCCCGCAGGGTTTCTATATCCGCAATCAAACGATCTGTACTGTTGTTGGCAAGTTCCGCCAGCGGCGTTGAACGCCCTGCGCCGCGCTGGTCCATCAGAATAATGCGAAACCGTTCGGCATCAAAAAAACGCCGGTGGTAATCCTCGCAGCCTGCACCGGGGCCGCCGTGTAAAAACAGCACCGGTATGCCATCAGGGTTACCGCTTTCTTCAGCGTACAGTTGATGGGGCTCTTCAACCGCCAGCCGGTGTGTGGCGTAGGGCTTTATATCGGGGAACAAGGTGCGCATGGCGGCTCCGCAGTCATAGGGATGATTGCAATAGTGTAGCGAAGTTACCGCGCAGCGGGGACACGATTGATAAACGGCACGCCAAAAAAAACCGGCCGCTGTTACCAGCGGCCGGTTTTTCACTACGCTGCCAGCGTTACTTCTTGCCGGCGCGCTTACGATCGTTTTCAGTCAGGTGCTTTTTACGCAAACGGATCGACTTGGGCGTTACTTCCACCAGCTCGTCGTCACCAATAAACTCCAGCGCCTGCTCCAGGGTGTGCTTGATGGGCGGAACCAAAGGAATCACTTCGTCTTTGCCAGACGCGCGCATGTTATCCAGTTTCTTACCCTTGGTTGGGTTGATCACCAGATCGCTGTCGCGGCTGTGAATGCCACACAGCTGACCTTCGTAAACAGACTGGCCTGGGTCAAGGAACAGCTTGCCTCGGCTTTGCAGGGTTTCCAGCGAGTAAGTCAGCGCTGTCCCTGTGGCCATAGAAACCAACACGCCGTTCTGGCGACTGGTGACTTCGCCGGCCTTGATCGGGCCGTAATGGCTGAAGGTCGAAGTCAGAATACCGGTACCGGACGTCATGGTCAGAAACGAGTTCCGAAAACCAATCAAACCGCGGGCCGGAATGGTGTATTCCAGACGCATACGGCCTTTACCATCGGGGACCATGTTGGTGAGTTCGCCCCTGCGCAATCCAAACTGCTCCATCAACGGGCCTTGGTGCTGCTCTTCAATGTCAACGATGACATTTTCATAGGGCTCTTGCTTTACCCCATCCACTACCTTGATGACCACTTCCGGGCGGCCTACGGCCAGTTCGAAGTTTTCCCGACGCATGTTTTCAATCAACACCGACAGGTGCAGCTCGCCACGGCCAGAGACTTTGAATTTGTCCATGGTGTCGCCGTCTTCAACCCGCAGGGCTACGTTGTACAGCAGCTCTTTTTCAAGGCGATCTTTGATGTTACGGCTGGTCACAAACTTGCCTTCTCTACCGCAGAAGGGCGAATCGTTGACCTGAAACGTCATGGACACGGTGGGCTCGTCAACCGTCAGCGGCGGCAAAGCCTCTACGTTATTGATGTCACACAGGGTGTCGGAGATGTGAATCTGGTCCAAACCGCTGATACAAATAATATCGCCAGCCTGGGCTTCGTCCACTTCAACCCGATGCAGGCCGGAGTGGCCCATAATTTTCAAAATACGGCCCTGGCGCTTTTTGCCGTCGGCGCCGATGGCAATCACCTGTGTGTTGGTTTTTATCTTACCGCGGGCAATGCGACCGATACCGATAACGCCCAGAAAGCTGCTGTAGTCCAGTTGCGATATCTGCATCTGGAAAGCACCTTCCCGGTCAACATTCGGTGCCGGCACGTGGTCAACGATGGCCTGGAATACCGGGTCCATGTTGTCGACCAGGTTTTCATGCTCCAAACCGGAAATACCGTTAAGCGCACTGGCGTAAACAATCGGGAAGTCCAGCTGCTCATCGGTAGCGCCCAAGCTGTCAAACAGATCAAATACCTGCTCTACAACCCAATCCGGGCGGGCGCCCGGGCGGTCAATTTTGTTAACAATGACGATCGGACGCAAACCCGCAGCAAAGGCTTTTTGGGTTACAAAGCGAGTTTGTGGCATGGGGCCGTCGATGGAATCAACCACCAGCAGCACACAATCCACCATGCTCATTACACGTTCCACTTCGCCGCCAAAATCGGCGTGTCCCGGGGTGTCTACGATGTTGATGTCGTATCCGTTCCATTTTAGCGCGGTGTTTTTGGCCAGAATGGTGATGCCACGTTCTTTTTCCTGATCGTTGGAATCCATAACGCGCTCGCTTTCGAGCTCTTTACGGTCCAATGTGCCAGAAAGGCGCAGCAGTTTGTCGACCAGCGTGGTTTTACCATGGTCAACGTGGGCAATAATGGCGATATTACGAAGTTTATCAATCACAACTTTAGTCCTGCGGCGTGCTTACAATGACCTGAGAGGGCGCTAAGAAGGCTGGGCCTTACCTGGACCGTCTCAAATCTATAAAATGAACCCATTCGCTGGCACTGGGCGTGGCCAGGCTCCGGCACAAGGTAATCGCCAGAACAATGAGGGCCGCGCATTATAGCGAAAAGTCGGTTTCGATAATATGCGCGTGAATGTTTATTTCGTGAACAATGTGCGCACCAGTATCGGGCGAAAAACTGAAAGCCGCACCAATATGATGCAAGGGCGCCCACTTACAGCACTGGGTAGCGATTACACCCTGCGCGCTAACCCGTCATTCTGTAGGGTTCAGGCCTATAGGCTTGGCCACATGGAAACTGGCAAGCTGTTTGCTTGGCATTGTGCAAAGGCCGAAACAGAGCCAGTAACAAGGCAAATAGCGGCGACCTAAAAGGCAGGTAACTCACACAGGCATTTGCTAAGCTTCGCAAATCCTGAAAAAAAATCCTGAAACAGATTGGCTTTCACACCCCCATCGGAGCATGCAGATGTCCAAAACCATTGATTTGATCACCCAGCACGAGGCGAAGTGGATCGACTTGCGCTTTACCGATACCCATGGCAAAGAACACCACGTAACCATGCCGGCCACCGAAGCCTCTGAAGACTTTTTCATCGACGGCAAAATGTTCGACGGCTCTTCGATTGCTGGCTGGAAAGGTATTAACGAATCCGACATGATTCTGATGCCGGATGACAGCAGCGCCGTGGTTGACCCGTTCACCGAAGAATCCACCGTCAACATCAGCTGCGACATTGTGGAACCCACCACCATGCAAGGCTACGAGCGCGACCCTCGTTCAGTCGCACGCCGCACCGAGGAATATCTGAAGTCTACCGGCATTGCCGACAGCGCTTTGTTTGGCCCAGAGCCCGAGTTCTTTGTGTTCGATTCGGTGAAATGGAAGACCGACATGCAGGGTTCCATGTACGAGATTCATTCCGAAGAGGCTGCCTGGTCGTCCGGCAACGATTTTGATGGCAATAACACTGGCCATCGCCCGCGGGTAAAAGGCGGTTACTTCCCGGTGCCTCCGGTAGACAGCCTGCACGATTTGCGCGGCGCCATGTGCGGCGCTATGGCGTCTATGGGCCTGGAAATTGAAGTGCACCACCACGAAGTGGGCACCGCTGGCCAGTGTGAAATTGGCGTTGGCGCGGCTACCTTGACCCGAAAAGCCGATGAAGTGCAGATTCTGAAATACTGCGTGCACAACGTGGCCCATGCCTACGGCAAAACCGCGACCTTTATGCCCAAGCCCGTTGTGGGTGATAACGGTTCAGGCATGCACGTACACATGTCGTTGAGCAAAGATGGCAAGAACCTGTTTGCCGGCGACAGCTACGCGGGCCTGAGTGAAATGGCATTGCATTACGTTGGCGGCATTATCAAGCACGCCAAAGCGATTAATGCGTTCACCAACCCTGCCACCAACAGCTATAAGCGTTTGGTGCCGCACTATGAAGCCCCGGTGATGCTGGCCTATTCTGCTCGCAACCGCTCGGCTTCTATTCGGATTCCCTACGTGAACAGCCCGAAGGCGCGCCGCGTTGAAGTGCGTTTCCCGGACCCGGCGGCTAACCCTTACCTGGCATTTTCAGTGCTGATGATGGCTGGCCTGGACGGCATCCAGAACAAGATTCACCCCGGCGACGCCATGGATAAAGATCTTTACGATCTGCCAAAAGAAGAAGCGCTGAACATCCCAAAAGTGGCCGAGACCCTGCAGGAAGCGCTGCAGTGCCTGGAAGCCGATCACGAGTTTTTGACCCGTGGTGGCGTGTTCACCGAAGACATGATTCGCGCTTACATTGACCTCAAGCGTGCTGACGTAGAGCGTATGAACATGACCACTCACCCGGTTGAATTCGAACTTTACTACTCCTGCTAAGGACCAGGGGCAGATCGGGGACAAACCGGGGACAGATTTCAAATCTGTCCCCGCAAAAGCCCCCTTGGCAACACCACAAAAAAACCGGAGCGGCTGCCCATCAGCTCCTCCGGTTTTTTTGTGCCTGCGATTTTTTTGTGTCTGCATCGTCACCGAGCAGCGTTGAATTAAAGCGCCCGGGCGCTGATAATCAAGCTCATACACAGCCCCGAGGAAAGCGTGATGAAACCGGCTATTGTGATTGCTGCTGCAACCCTGTTACTGATCAACGGAGCGGCGCAGGCCGAGGTGTATCGCCAAGTAGACGCCCAAGGCAATGTGACCTTTTCTGACGAGCCCTCTTCGGGTGCCGAAGCCATACAGGTAAGGCCGGTAACCACCATTACGCTGCCGAAAATGCAGGACCTGGAACAATTTGAACAACCACAGCAGAAACAGCCGCCAAGCCCCCTTTATGAACTGGTAAAGATCGCTTACCCGCGAAATAACGAGGCGTTTAACAGCGGCAATGGCGACGTAGAATTCAACGTGATCAGCAGCCCGCAACTGCGCGATGGGCATAAGTACGAAGTCACCCTGGACGGCCAGCCCGTTGGCCAAAGCACGTCAGGCACTATTTTGGTGCAGAACATGGACCGCGGTACCCATCAGGCCGGAGTCAACATCGTGAACCGTAGTGGTGTTCAGGTTGGTTCAGGCACCGGCATTACCTTCACCATTCACCGCCCTTCCCGCCTAAACTGAGCGTTCGCCCGGGTGTGAGTAGTGCTAATGACTCTTAGCCTGGCCCGGTTCTTGCTTTTTTTAGACCCAGGCCGTCTGCCAAAACCAGACCCACTCAATTACAGCGAACCCGCTTGTTATGGCTAACGCTTCAAACCCGGTGACCGGTTACCCACAGATTGTTGACAGCCTTAGCACCGCGCTGCTGGTGATGGACCGCAATCTGCTTATTCGCTATATGAACCCGGCCGCTGAAAATCTGCTGGCGGTGAGCGCAACCCGCAGCCATGGCATGGCTTTCAGCGCTATGGTGCTGGTTGCCGGCGACACCGAACGCCGACTGAAAGCCGCAGCCGACCACGGACGGTCTTTCAGCCAGCATGAGGTGGAGTACATGCTGGTGAACGGTGCGCGCATGATTGTGGATTACACGGTAACGCCGATCAGCTCGGAAGGTGACTTGCTGCTGGAAATATGGCGCCGCGACCAGCTGCTGCGCATTAACCGTGAAGAAGACATATTGTCGCAGCAGGAAACCAATCGGGTGCTGGTGCGCGGTATGGCGCACGAAATCAAAAACCCCCTGGGCGGTATACGCGGCGCGGCGCAACTGCTGGACCGCGAGTTGCAAAGCGCCGAACTGCGCGAATACACCCAAGTGATCATCGACGAAGCCGATCGGCTGCGTAGCCTGGTAGACCGTATGCTGGGGCCCAACAAAGCACCCAGACTCATTCGCACCAACGTCCACGAGGTTCTGGAACGGGTGCGCGCGCTGCTAGAGGCCGAAAGCCATGGCAAACTGACGTTCAAGCGGGATTACGACCCCAGCCTGCCGGAGTTCTGCGCTGACCGCGAACAGCTGATTCAGGCGTTTTTGAATATTGCCCGCAACGCGATGGAAGCTTGCCTGGAAAGCCCTGACGGCCCTGGCAACGCTGATAGTCATGGTGGCCCTCACAACCATGGCAACTCTTCAAGCAAAACCGGCAAAACCAGCGAGCCGGCCACCATAACCTTCCGCACCCGTGCCCTGCGCCAGTTCACCATAGGCCCGGTGCGCCACCGTTTGGTGTGCCGGGTAGACGTTATCGACAATGGCCCGGGCATCAGCCCACAGCTGCAACAGAATATTTTTTACCCGATGATCAGCGGGCGCGCCAGCGGTAATGGCCTGGGACTGGCCATTACCCAGAGCATTATTGGCCGCCACCATGGGCTGGTGGAATGCAACAGCGAGCCCGGACACACCAACTTTGTTATTTACCTGCCCCTTGAGGAGTGCACATGAGTACGTCGACAGTGGCCTGGATTATTGATGACGATCGCAGCATCCGCTGGGTACTGGACCGGGCGCTGACCCAGGCCGGACTGCGCACCCGCAGCTTCGACAACGGTGACAACATCATGCGCCAGCTCGAGCACGAGCAGCCCGACGTTATCATAAGCGACATTCGCATGCCGGGCATAGACGGCCTGAGCCTGTTGGCGCGCATTACCGAGAGCCACCCCGGCCTGCCGGTGATTATCATGACCGCCCATTCTGACCTGGAAAGCGCCGTGAGCAGCTACCAGACAGGCGCGTTTGATTACCTGCCAAAACCGTTTGACCTGGACGACGCCGTGGCCCTGGTTCAGCGCGCCGCAGGCCACAGCCGCGAAAGGCGGGCAAAAACCGACAGCGTTCATGAAAAAACAGCAGGCAGCGCCGAAATTATTGGCGAAGCACCGGCCATGCAAGAGGTGTTTCGCGCCATAGGCCGGCTATCGCACTCAAATATTACCGTACTGATTAACGGCGAAAGCGGCACCGGCAAAGAGTTGGTGGCGCAAGCCCTGCACAACCACAGCCCGCGCACCGGGCAGTCGTTTATTGCGCTGAATATGGCCGCGATTCCAAAAGACCTGGTGGAGTCCGAACTGTTTGGCCACGAAAAAGGCGCGTTCACCGGCGCTGCCAATACGCGCCAGGGCCGCTTCGAGCAAGCCGACGGTGGTACCCTGTTTCTGGACGAAATTGGTGACATGCCCGCAGACAGCCAGACCCGCCTGCTGCGAGTATTGGCCGACGGTGAGTTCTACCGGGTGGGTGGTACCACATCGGTCAAGGTGGATGTGCGCATTATTGCCGCCACTCATCAAAACCTGGAAACCCTGGTGCAGGCCGGCAGCTTTCGCGAAGACCTGTTCCACCGCCTGAACGTGATACGCATACACTTGCCGCGGCTGACCGAGCGCCGGGAAGACATACCGCAACTGCTAAGCTATTTTCTCAAACGTGCGGCAAAAGAGCTGAATGTAGACGCCAAGCTGCTGCGCCCGGACGCCGAGGCTTACTTGTCTACCCTGCCCTGGCCCGGCAATGTGCGCCAGCTGGAGAACACCTGTCGCTGGTTAACGGTGATGGCCAGCGGCCGTGAGGTTCACGTCGACGATCTGCCGCCAGAGCTGCGCCAACAAGCGGCCAGCAGCGCCACCGGGAAAACCTGGCAGGAGGCCCTCAGCCTTTGGGCAGAACAGGAGTTCAAGCGCGGTCGCAGTGATCTGCTGACCGGCGCGCTGCCAGAATTTGAAAAAATCATGATCAACGCAGCCCTGCACCACACCGCGGGCCGCCGCCGCGACGCCTCCTTGTTACTGGGCTGGGGCCGCAACACTCTAACCCGCAAAATCAATGAGCTGGAGCTGAATTCGGCGGACTCACCGGACGCTGGTCTTGGGGACAGATTTTAAATCTGTCCCCGTCTGTTCCTGGGGACGTGTCTCTGGGGACGGATTTGAAATCCGTCCCCGCCTTACTTTTGTTCCTGGGGACGGATTCGAAATCCGTCCCCGTCTTACTCTGCAAACAGTCCTTCAATCACCGCCAGCCGCCTGCTCTGCTCGGCAGTCAGCTTGCCGGCAGCGGATACCGCCCGGTGAATCACACTCAGCGCCCTGTCTTTGGACTGAGTTTCAACAGACAGCATTACCGGGATGGTGTCGAGCGCGGCCTTTTGGTCAAGTCGCAGGACAAAAAACTGCTCGCGCACGGTTTTTTTAAACGAGCTGAGCGAAAGCGTGCTGTATTCAGCATGAATCTCACGCAGGGCGTTAAATGCCCGCTCATCAACTCCACCTCCGCCCATTGCGATATACACAAGACCGCGCACCACGGCTTCGTGCACGCCACCGTCGCCAATGCACCCGTGGTTTTCGGCCATGCACCGTTCAACGCGGGCGATACTTTCCGGTGTCTTGCCAGGGTGCGGCCGAGGCGGCCCGCCTGTCGTTTTCAGGCCAGCCATCGCCTGAACAACAGGGGAGCCGTAGAACGTCATAAAACAGCGCTCGATGGCGCCATCCCGAAAGTCGCGCCAGTCATCCAGAGCAGCCACCATGGAACAGGAGTAACCTTCCTGCTGTTTGACCAGCCAGTTATCGCCAGAGACTGGCTTACGCGCTTTTTTCACCCGCTCAGCCAGGCTGGCAAGCGGTGCCATTAGCGGATTACGTTCAGAAAACAGATGGTAGGGCAGCTCGGCTGGCGTTAATCTATGCAGCCACTCCGTCACATCCGCATTGGCCTGGGCGCTCACAGCAGCAATTACTTTGGCCTGGGCCTGTACCAAGGGCTGCAGAAGAGTGCGGTAAAGACCAAGGTTGATATCCGAAATCCGCTTGACCGTTGCGAAGCGCCGCTCGTCGTCCAGGTTTGGCTGAACAATCGCTGCCACGTCTGCCAACGAACGCGGCTCAAAGCGCACCAGCCAATCACCCTCAACCCATTGCGGATTAACCGTGCTGTCGGTTTTTGGCGTCATAACCGCCTGATAAAGCCCCGGGGGCAGAACATCGATAAGGTCGATATTCGAGGAAAACTCCTGATGCTGCTTGCGGGCCACGCTACCGGAAACAAAGATGCCAAGATGGCCAACGCTTTCGTGAATCGCGTAGACGATGGTCTGGTCGGCGGCGAAAATGTCTTCGTCCGAGCTGTATAAATCGCAAATCCAGCCCAGCGCCTGGGGCGGCGGAGTGATGTTGTCGCCCTCGGAGCAAAAGCACAGAATTGGCGAGCGGATGTGGCGCAGATCAATCCTGGTGCCATCACCACTGACCAGTTCTGCGGTTGCCATCCGGTTACCGATAAACAGCTCGTCGACAATCCATTGCATTTCCTCGGCGGATAAATCCGCATGGCCGCCCCACCATTTTTCGAACTCGAGAAATCTTGGCGCCTCGGTATCGATATTGGCCCAGAGGTGGTAGTACTTGCTCCAAAGGCTGTTGGCAGGGTCAAGATTATCGAAACCGCTGACCAGGTGGCCGCCGTCGAATGTCCCGCCACCAATGTCACTGGTTAGTGCCGTCAGCCAACTGCCGCCCACCATTCCGCCGGAGTAACGGGACGGGTTCTGCCCTTTCAAGCCTGCCCAGAACGACAGCGGCGTTCCGGCGATAATAATCGGCCCAAACAACTCCGGCCGCACGGCCGCCAGCATCATCACCGCCCAGCCCGCCTGGCAGTTACCGATAACGCAAGGCATGCCTTCGGCTTCGGTATGGCAAGCAATAACCGCCTCGAGAAAATGCCCATGGGCATGCATAACGTCGTCGATGGTCTGGTGCGGCATAGGGTCTGGCGTGAAGCCCACGAAATAGCAGGTATGCCCGGCCTTCATGGCTACGCCCAGCTCGCTGTCGGCCTTAAAGCCGCCGATTCCGGGCCCTTGGCCTGCCCGGGGATCGAACACCACGAACGGCCGTTTAAGCGCGTCGATAACTACACCGGCGGGAGGAGCGATGCGGGCAAGCCAGAAATTGACGGGGCGCTGGAAGTTTCGCGCATCCAGAATCATCTCAAGATCGAAGCCCAACACGTGGGGCATGATCATCGCTTTGTGCTGGTAATACTCTTGACTGCGTTGGCGCAACACGTCACAGAACAGAACCCCGCGCTGAAGCGCATCGATTGCGTATTCAGCAATGGCATGCCCGCTAGGAATGCCTGCGGGTTGAGGATTTGCACTCATTTATTCGCTCCTAAATCCGCTATACGGGATACTAAAAGTCTCAGTAGGTAACGCTGATTCTTTTTTATAGCGCGGGCAGCCCGTCATGGTCTGCAAAAAAACCCCGCAAAAGCGGGGTCTTAGAACTGAACGTAACGCCAAAACGTTACACTATTCATCACCTATCGGCTAAAACGGAATATCATCATCAAAATCGTCCACCGGATCCGGCATGGTGTTTTTCTGCGGCGATGACGGAGCGTTGGCCGGTTGCTGATTGTAATGGTCGTTCTGGTGGCCCTGATTATAACCGCCGTCGTCTTGCGGAGGCTGATTGGCATTCTGTGGACGCGCAGGCGCCTGCTGCGGGCGATTTTGCGGCTGGCCCTGGCCTTGCTGGCCCTGGCTCATGCCGCCGCCGTCACTATTGCGGCTGTCCAGCATCTGCATCTGGCCGCTAATATCCACAACCACTTCGGTGGTGTAAACGTCTTGGCCGTCCTTGTTCTGCCATTTGCGGGTTTGCAGTTTGCCTTCAATATAAATCTTCGAACCTTTGCGCAGGTACTGGCCCGCTACTTCTGCCACTTTGCCGAACATGACAATTTTGTGCCATTCGGTTTTTGGCACCATTTGCCCGGTTTGGCGGTCTTTATAGCTTTCGTCGGTGGCTATACTCAGATTAACCACGGCGTTGCCGTTGGGGGTATAACGGGTGTCTGGGTCTTGCCCCAGGTTACCGATTAAAATGACTTTGTTGATGCCTCGTGCCATGTTCTGCTCCTGAATAAAGTGTCGCGGCGGCTCGCGCTCCTTGCGCGCCACCAGAATTTCACGGCCTGTCAGTTTGCTGCAAAAATCCGGTATCGGCAAGCAAGGCCTCATCAAAAAACTGCCGGTCTATCTTCAGATAGGCAGTCGCTGCTTCTTCCATTATAACCACATCTTTTACGCCCGGCAGGGCGCGCAGAAAACTGTCTACATCGCTGTAGCTGAACGCTGCATCTGGTTCTAACTTTACCACAAAACCACTGGTATACCCTGGGGCCGGCATGGTCAGCGCCACCAGCAGCCACACCACCAGTACAGCCACCATCAACCCCAGCACGCCGGTTACACCAATGTGTTGCAGCAGGTAACCGCCCAAGGCGCCGCCCAGAAAGGCGCCCATAAACTGAGAGGTAGAATACACCCCCATCGCCGTACCCTTGCTGGCCGCTGGCGCCTCTTTACTGAGCAGCGACGGCAAACTGGCTTCCAGTAAATTGAACGCCATAAAAAAGAAAAACAGCATAAACCAGGCGGCCAGCAGGCTTTCGCCCACTCCCGACAGGGCCGCGCAAGACAGCGCCAGCAAGGCCACAGCGCCGCACAGCACCGGCTTCATTTTGCGCTTTTTCTCGCCGAGAATAATGAACGGCACCATAGCAACAAACGACGTCAGCATCACGCTCAGGTAAAACCACCAGTGTGAGCCGCTGGGCAGGCCCAGGCGATCTTGCAGCAAAGAGGGGAAAACCAGAAACAGCGCGGTAAGCACCAGGTGCAGGGAGAAAATACCAAAATCCAGTCGCAACAGGCGTTGGTCTTTCAACACTCGGCCCACCATAGCCCGGGCCGGTTGCTGCTCTGCACTGACTTTTCGTTGGTGGGGTGTAGGCACCAGGCGCCACACAACCAAAAGCGCAATCAATGCCAGCGCGGCGGTCAGGTAAAAAATGCCAGACAGACCCCACCGCTCGCCCAAGAGCGGCCCAAGCACCAAAGACACCGAAAACGATATACCGATGGAGATGCCTACCGTGGCCATGGCCTTGGTGCGTTCTTCTTCGCGGGTCAGGTCGCTGAGCAACGCCATCAATACGCTTGCAATGGCGCCGGCGCCCTGAAGAATCCGACCCAGAATCACAACGTATATGGAGTCTGCTGAGCCGGCGAGCAGACTGCCCGCCGCAAAGAGAATCAGGCCAAGATAAATCATGCGCTTGCGCCCAACCCGGTCTGACAGCAAGCCGAACGGAATTTGCAGCAGTGCCTGGCTTAGCCCATAGGCGCCAATGGCAAAGCCCAGCAGCGCGGGTGTTGCGCCTTCAAGCTCTCCGCCAAGCAGCACAAACACCGGCATAACCATGAACAGCCCGAGCATACGAATGGCGTACACCGACGCCAAAGCAGAAACCGAGCGTTTTTCAAGGGCGTTCATGGAACAGTTCCTCAGACGTTAGCAGAGACTAAAATCAAGCGCCGTAGTGTAACAGAACCGCCACAGCCGGCGCGAAGAGGAGTTGCACAGCGGCGGCGTTCACAAGCCGGCACCAGAACGCGGTATACTCATCACTTTTTCCTTGCGAGGTAATATGGACCAGATCCAGATCAAGGGTGCCCGCACCCACAATTTGAAGAACATCGACCTGGACATACCCCGGGACAAACTGATTGTGATTACCGGTTTGTCAGGCTCTGGCAAGTCATCACTGGCGTTTGACACTCTTTACGCCGAGGGCCAGCGGCGCTATGTGGAATCGCTGTCGACCTATGCCCGCCAGTTTTTGTCGATGATGGAAAAGCCTGACGTTGACCACATTGAAGGCTTGTCGCCGGCCATTTCCATCGAGCAAAAGTCCACATCCCACAACCCACGCTCTACCGTCGGTACAATTACCGAGATATACGATTACCTGCGCCTGCTGTTTGCCCGCGCCGGCGAACCCCGCTGCCCCGAACACGGCCAGCCGCTGGAAGCGCAAACCGTAAGCCAAATGGTGGATCAGGTTTTAGCGATGGAGGAAGACTCGCGGCTGATGATTCTGGCCCCGGTGATTCGTGACCGCAAGGGCGAGCATCTGCAAGTGGTTGAAACCATGCGCAGCCAGGGTTTTATACGCCTTCGGATAGACGGCACGGTTTACGACATTGATGACGTTCCGGCTCTGGACAAAAAGCGTAAACACCATATTGATGTTGTGGTTGACCGTTTCAAGGTAAAACCCGGCCTGGAACAACGCCTGGCCGAAAGTTTTGAAACCGCTCTGGCTTTGGCCGACGGCATCGCGTTAGTGGCCGCTATGGATGGCAGCGGCGAAGACACCACGCTGTCGGCTCGCTATGCCTGTAACCAGTGCGGTTATGCCATCAGCGAGCTCGAGCCCCGATTGTTCTCGTTCAACAACCCGGCTGGCGCCTGCCCTACCTGCGACGGGCTTGGCGTGAAGCAGTTCTTCGACTCCGACAAGATTATTCAGCACCCGGAGGCCAATCTTGCCTCCGGCGCCATCAAGGGCTGGGACCGCCGGGCGGTGTATTACTTTCAGCTTCTTAGCAGCGTGGCCGAACACTACAATATTGATCTGGACACGCCCTGGTGCGACCTGCCCGAATCGGTGCAACAGGTGATGCTGAATGGCTCGGGCAGCGAGGACATTAGTTTCCGCTACGTAAACAGCCGCGGCCACATCATGGAACGGCTGCATTCGTTCGAGGGCATATTACCCAACCTGGAACGGCGTTACCGTGAAACCGATTCCCAAAGTGTACGGGAAGAACTGGCCCGCAACCTGAGCACCCAGCCCTGTAGGGACTGCGGCGGCGCACGTTTGCGCCGTTCAGCGCGCAACGTGTTTATTGATGATCGAAATCTGCCAGCCATTGCCCACCTGCCGGTTGGCGAGGCGCACCGCTACTTTAGCCAACTGACTCTACCGGGCGCCAGAGGCGAAATTGCCGAAAAAATTCTAAAAGAAGTCCGCCAACGCCTGCAATTCCTGGTAAACGTTGGCTTGGAGTACCTGTCCCTTGAACGCAGCGCCGACACACTCTCCGGCGGCGAGGCCCAGCGCATACGCCTGGCGAGCCAGATTGGCGCCGGCCTGGTGGGCGTTATGTACATACTGGACGAACCGTCCATCGGCCTGCACCAGCGCGACAACGACCGCCTGCTAGAAACCCTTTACCACCTGCGTGACCTGGGCAACACAGTAATTGTGGTAGAGCACGACGAAGAGGCCATACTGGCGGCAGACCACGTTATCGACATAGGCCCGGGCGCCGGCGTACATGGCGGCCAAATAATAGCCCAAGGCAAACCGGCAGACATACTCGCAAACCCCAATTCACTAACGGGCCAGTACCTTAACGGCACCAAGTGCATCGCCATACCCGAAAAACGCAATCCCGGGTCCGGCCAATTTCTGAAACTGACCGGCGCCAGCGGCAACAACCTGACGAACGTTGACCTGGCTATACCCCTGGGCGTGATGACCTGCATTACCGGCGTGTCCGGCTCTGGCAAATCTACTTTGATCAACGGCACCCTCTACCCCATAGCGGCCACCGCATTGAATAAAGCCACGACCCTAAGCCATGGCCCCTACACCGGCATTGAAGGGATAGACCTGCTGGACAAAGTCATCGACATCGACCAAAGCCCCATTGGCCGCACACCAAGATCCAACCCGGCCACCTACACCGGGCTGTTCACCCCCATCCGCGAACTGTTTTCCGGCACCCAGGAAGCACGCTCAAGAGGTTACAAGCCCGGCCGTTTCTCCTTCAACGTTAAAGGCGGCCGCTGCGAAGCCTGTCAGGGCGACGGCGTCATCAAAGTAGAAATGCACTTCCTGCCGGACATCTATGTGCCCTGCGACGTCTGCAAAAGCAAGCGCTACAACCGCGAAACTCTGGAAGTGCGCTATAAGGGCAAGAACATCCATGAAGTTCTGTCTATGACCGTAGAAGAAGGCCGGGCGTTCTTCGACGCCGTTCCCTTTCTGGCCAGAAAACTGCAGACCCTGGTGGACGTGGGCTTGTCGTACATCCGCCTCGGCCAAAGTGCTGTGACGCTGTCCGGCGGTGAAGCCCAACGAGTGAAACTTGCCAAAGAGCTTTCTAAAAGAGATACCGGCCAAACGCTGTATATTCTGGATGAACCCACCACCGGACTTCACTTCTACGATATCCAGCAGTTGTTGACCGTATTGCAACGCCTCCGTGATCACGGCAACACCATCGTGGTCATAGAGCACAACCTGGACGTGATTAAGACTGCCGACTGGATTGTGGACCTGGGCCCCGAAGGCGGTTCCGGCGGAGGCCTGATCGTCGCGGAGGGAACACCAGAACAGGTAGCAGAAAACAAAGCCAGCCACACCGGGCGTTACCTGAAGCCGCTGTTGGAAAAGCAAAAAAAGGCCCAAAGATCTTAGATAGCAGAAGCAGATAGGGACAGATTTAAAATCTGTCCCTGTTACTTCAAGCTTTCCCGCAGACGAAAAAAAACCGGCTGCCCTTAGGCACCCGGTTTCTTCAAACAACTAACAAGGCTTTACGCCAAGTTACTCGTCAACTTCTTCCGCTTCGATATCCAACGGACGACCGATCAGCTCGACATATGCCATAGGGGCATTGTCGCCTGCGCGGAAACCGCACTTCAGAATACGAAGATATCCACCCGGACGCTCGTTGAAACGGGGACCCAGCTGAGTAAACAGCTTGGCAACCGCTGCATCGTCACGAAGACGTGCAAACGCCAGACGACGATTCGCGACCGAATCGATTTTAGCCAGAGTAATCAAAGGTTCCGCTACACGACGAAGCTCTTTAGCCTTCGGCAACGTTGTTTTGATCAACTCATGCTCAACCAGTGACGCAGACATGTTACGAAACATGGACTTGCGATGCGCACTGGTCCTGTTGAACTTACGACCACTCTTACGATGACGCATTGCTCTGATTCCTTAGCTTAACTAATCGGCGATTAACCGCCCAGAACCCGGTCATCACCACGAAGGCTTGCCGGCGGCCAGTTATCAAGACGCATTCCCAGAGACAAACCACGGGACGCTAATACGTCCTTGATCTCTGTCAGCGACTTTTTACCCAGGTTAGGCGTCTTCAACAGCTCAACTTCTGTGCGCTGTATCAAATCGCCGATGTAGTAAATGTTCTCGGCCTTCAAGCAGTTGGCGGAACGTACGGTCAGCTCAAGATCATCGACCGGACGCAACAGAATCGGATCAATTTCTTCCTCTTCTTCAACACGCTCTGGTTCTTTTTCATGATCAAAATCGACAAACACGGCCAATTGCTGCTGGAGAATGGTAGCGGCCCGGCGAATTGCTTCTTCCGGATCAATCGTACCGTTAGTCTCCAGGTCAATAACCAACTTGTCGAGGTCGGTACGCTGCTCTACCCGTGCACTTTCCACAGAATAAGCAACGCGACGAACCGGGCTGAACGTAGCATCCAGCTGCAGGCGCCCGATGGCACGAGTTTCGTCCTCATCCAGACCGCGCTGATCAGCAGGCTCATAGCCACGACCGCGGGCAATGCTCAGACGCATGTTAACTTCACCGTTTTCACTCAGGTGACAGATAACATGTTCCGGATTGGCGATCTCAACATCATGATCCAACTTGATATCTCCGGCTGTAACAACACCCGGACCCTTCTTGCTGAGCGTAAGCTCTGCATCGTCACGGCCGTGCATTTTTACAGCAACACCCTTAAGATTCAAAAGAATCTCTATGACGTCTTCCTGGACACCTTCGATGGCACTGTACTCGTGCAACACACCGTCAATCTGCGCTTCAGTTACAGCGCAGCCCGGCATTGAAGACAAAAGAATACGGCGTAACGCACTGCCCAGAGTGTGCCCGAAACCTCTTTCAAGAGGCTCCAAGGTAACCTTGGCACGCGTGGAACCGAATTCCTTCACGTCAATGGTACGAGGTGTCAATAACTCATGTACTGAACGCTGCATAGACGCCCCTATCTGCTATCGTTGCTAACTGGGCTTTACTTAGAGTAAAGCTCGACGATGAGGTTCTCGTTGATGTCGGCCGGCAATTCAGTCCGTGTTGGCACTGAACTGTAAACGCCGGACATCTTAGTGGCGTCGACATCTACCCAGCTCACCGCTGCGCGACCGGAGGCCAAGTCCAGAGCGCCTTTAACGCGCAACTGGTTTTTGGCTTTTTCACGCACGCTCAGAACGTCACCCGGCTTGACCTGGTAGGAAGGAATGTTCACAACCTTGTCGTTGACCAGAATTGCCTTGTGAGAAACGAGCTGGCGGCACTCCGCGCGGGTTGAACCAAAACCCATGCGGTAAGCAACGTTATCAAGACGCGCTTCCAGAAGTTGCAGCAGGTTTTCACCCGTTGCGCCCTTCAGGCGAGCCGCTTCTTTATAATAGTTGCGGAATTGCTTTTCCAGTACGCCGTAAATACGACGAACTTTCTGTTTTTCCCGCAGCTGGACGCCGTATTCCGACAGACGACCGCGACGCGCACCGTGCATACCCGGGGGGGTTTCAAGGTTGCACTTAGTGTCGAGAGCGCGAACACCGCTTTTCAGAAAAAGATCTGTCCCTTCACGACGAGACAGTTTGCACTTCGGGCCTATGTAACGAGCCATAATTACTGTCTCCTGTGTTAGACGCGGCGCTTTTTAGGCGGACGACATCCGTTATGGGGAATCGGCGTCACATCTGTGATGTTGTTGATCTTATAGCCGCACGAGTTAAGCGCACGAACTGCAGATTCACGACCAGGGCCGGGGCCCTTGACTTCAACATCCAGGTTTTTAAGGCCGTATTCAGCAGCCGAATTACCGGCTCTTTCAGCTGCTACCTGCGCAGCAAAAGGTGTACTCTTACGTGAACCGCGGAAACCGGAACCACCCGCAGTGGCCCAGGACAATACGTTGCCCTGGCGGTCCGAAATGGTCACGATAGTGTTGTTGAAGGACGCGTGAATGTGCGCGACGCCATCAACAACCGTTTTTTTCACCTTTTTACGGGTACGTGTACCTGGCTTTGCCATGTTTGCCTACCTGTTACTTACGAATAGGTTTGCGCGGACCTTTACGGGTGCGAGCGTTAGTCTTTGTGCGCTGGCCGCGGACTGGAAGTCCGTGACGGTGGCGCAGACCACGATGGCATCCAAGATCCTTCAAACGCTTGATGTTCATCTGTACTTCACGACGCAGATCGCCTTCGACGGTGCCTTTGGGCACATCAGTACGAAGTGCCTCCAGCTGTTCGTCAGTCAAGTCTTTGACTTTGACGTCCGGCTTAACGCCGGTTGCATCGCAAAGCTTTTGAGCTGTTGTTTTGCCTACACCAAAAATATAGGTGAGCGATACAACAACATGTTTGTGATCGGGTATATTGACACCGGCTATACGTGCCATCTAAATTACTCCGCGTTCAAAGCTATGCTGTGTGAATTGTCCGCCACTAAAAGGGCGCGAAATAATAACGCCTGACCCGGTATCGAGTCAAGCGCTATCATCGTACACCTTTTACAAGCAAGGGTTATTCCCGAAGAAATCAGCCCTGACGTTGCTTGTGGCGAGGCTCCGAGCAAATGACCCTTACGGCGCCATTGCGACGAATTACTTTGCAGTTACGGCAAATTTTCTTTACCGAAGCGCGTACTTTCATTGTCGACTCCAGTTTTCAAGGGGAACGGATTTACCCGTTCCGACCATAGCCCTTGAGATTGGACTTCTTCATCAGCGATTCATACTGATGAGACATCAGGTGCGACTGAACCTGAGCCATAAAATCCATCACGACGACTACAACAATCAGCAGAGACGTACCACCTAAATAGAAGGGTACATTCCCGGCCACCATCAGGAATTGAGGGAACAGGGAAACTGCTGCAATGTACATTGCTCCGAACAATGTCAAACGGGTAAGAACGCCATCAATATACTTGGCTGTTTGCTCACCCGGACGAATGCCCGGAATAAAAGCGCCTGAGCGCTTGAGGTTATCCGCGACTTCCCGTGGATTGTACATCAGAGCCGTATAGAAGAAGCAGAAAAATACCACTGCTGCCGCGAACAGAATAATATACAAGGGCTGACTGGGCGCAAGTGCCTGGGAAATATCGCTCAACCACTCCATGCCTTCACCCTGACCAAACCACTGCCCCAGCGATGCTGGAAATAACAGAATGGACGATGCAAAGATGGGCGGAATAACACCGGCCATGTTCACTTTCAAGGGCAAATGGCTGGACTGCTGGGCAAATACCCGCCCACCCTGCTGTCGCTTGGCGTAGTTAATGGTCAATTTGCGCTGACCGCGCTCCATGAACACCACAAAACCGATGACGGCAATTGCCAGCACACCGATACCAAGTACCAACAACAAGCTCATTTCACCGTTACGGGCCTGCTCCAGGGTCTGGCCGATTGCGCCGGGTAACCCGGCAACAATACCGGCGAAGATCAGCAGCGAAATGCCGTTACCAACACCTCGCTCAGTGATCTGCTCGCCCAGCCACATCATGAAGACTGCGCCACTCACAAACGATACAACCGCCACAAAGTGGAAGCTGAGAGTGTCATTGAAGGTAACGCCCTGAGACGCCAAACCGACAGAAATACCAGTACCCTGAAGCAGGGCCAGGATTACGGTACCGTACCGCGTATATTGGCTGATCTTACGACGACCCGCCTCGCCTTCTTTTTTCAGCTGCTCCAGCGTCGGACTGACCGCCGTCATGAGCTGCATGATAATAGAGGCCGAAATATACGGCATGATACCCAGCGCGAAGATGCTCATGCGCTCAAGTGCACCACCGGAAAACATGTTGAACATGCTCAGGATTGTGCCCTGATTCTGCTCAAACAGTGCCGCCAAGCGGTCGGGGTTTATACCAGGCACCGGAATGTGAGCACCGATTCGGTACACCAACAATGCCAGGAAGACAAACCAGAGCCGCGAACGCAGCTCTGCTAGTCCTTTACCCGCGCCCGCAGGCAATGATGCTGTCTTGGCCATTTAGTCCTCGACTCGCGTTAGTCTTCTACTTTGCCGCCCGCGGCGATAATCGCCTCGCGTGCGCCTTTGGTCACCCGCAAACCCTGCACGGTCACTGCGCGGTCAATTTCACCGGACAACATGACCTTTGCATCGCGAATTTCGTCGCGAATGATGTCTGCTTTTTTCAGAGCGTCGAGGTCGACCACATCGCCTTCTACCTTCGCCAATTCGTTCAGGCGAATTTCAGCAACGTAACGCTGCTGACGAGACGTGAAGCCGAACTTCGGCAAACGACGTGCCAACGGCTGCTGACCGCCCTCGAAACCGGGGGCAACGCTGCCGCCGGAACGGGCTTTCAGACCCTTGTGACCGCGGCCACAAGTTTTGCCGAAACCACAACCGATACCACGACCAACGCGCCTTGCGTTGGGGCGTGAACCGGGTTCTGGAGCTAGTTCGTTCAGACGCATCTTAGTTCTCCTCAACCCGAACCAGGTAATCTACCCGGTTAGCCATGCCGCGAATGGAAGGAGTATCTTCCAAAACCACGGATTGGCCAATTTTACGAAGACCCAGGCCCTTTACACAAAGCTTGTGCTTGGGCTGGCAGCCGATTGGGCTGCGGATCAGTGTAACTGTGATCGTTTTTGCGTTCGCCATGACTTCAACCCAGAATGTCTTCGACGGATTTACCGCGCTTGGCTGCAATATCTTCTGGCGCTTTCATTGCCTGAAGACCCTTGATGGTAGAACGTACCACGTTCACCGGGTTGGTAGAGCCATAGCACTTCGACAGTACGTTATGGACACCAGCCACTTCCAACACAGCGCGCATGGCGCCACCAGCAATAATGCCGGTACCCTCAGACGCAGGCATCATGAACACCCGTGAACCACCGTGCTGTGCCCGAACCGGGTACTGCAGGGTAGTACCGTCCAGCGGTACATCTACCATGTTTCTGCGCGCAGCTTCCATAGCTTTCTGTATAGCAACCGGCACTTCACGCGCCTTACCACGGCCAAAACCAACACGTCCTTTACCATCACCCACTACAGTCAATGCGGTAAAAGCAAAAACACGCCCGCCTTTCACTACCTTGGCAACGCGGTTTACCTGAACCAGCTTTTCCTGGAGCTCAGGCGCCTTCTGTTCGTTAACGCTCATCTTCTCCACCTCTTAGAATTGCAAGCCAGCTTCGCGGGCTGCGTCGGCCAGAGCCTGTACACGGCCGTGATAACGGTAACCGGAGCGGTCAAAAGCAACCTGCTCAACACCCGCCGCCTTGGCACGCTCAGCAATTAGCTGACCAACCTTTTTGGCGGCATCCACGTTACCGGTCGCACCCTGGCGCAGTTCCTTATCCAACGTGGAGGCAGTGGCCAGCACTTGGCTGCCATCTGCTGTCGTAACCTGGGCATACATATGACGCGGTGTGCGGTGAACGCACAGACGGTTTGTACCCAGCTCACGAATTTTCATGCGCACTTTACGTGCGCGACGCAATCTTTCGTTATTCGCGCTCATAGTCCCGCCCTATTTCTTCTTGGCTTCTTTGCGTCTTACCTGCTCATCCGCATAACGTACGCCTTTGCCTTTGTAAGGCTCGGGCGGACGGAAGGCGCGGATTTCAGCGGCGACGTGGCCAACCTGTTGCTTGTCGATACCGCGAATAATCACTTCCGTGTTTGACGGAGTTTCAACGGTAATCCCCTCGGGCAGCTCGTACGCAACGGGGTGAGAAAAACCCAGCGTCAGATTGAGCTTCGTACCTTGCGCCTGAGCCCGGTAACCTACACCGATCAGCTGGAGCTTACGCTCGAAGCCTGTGGTAACACCGGTCACCATATTGTTGATCAGAGCGCGGGTTGTACCAGCAAGAGCGCGGGACTGTTTGGCACCATCACGGGCTACAAAGCGTAGGAGATTTTCTTCCTGCTTTACTTCAACCGCTTGGTGGATTGAGAACTGAAGCGCTCCTTTGGAGCCCTTTACGTTAATTTCCTGACCGTTCAGCTTCACTTCAACACCGGAAGGCAGCACGACAGGATTATTGGCAACCCTGGACATGTGATTCTCCTAGAATACGGTGCAGATGACTTCGCCACCCACGCCGGCAGCACGTGCGGCGCGGTCTGTCATTACGCCCTGAGACGTAGAGACAATCGCGACTCCCAGACCACCGGATACTTTCGGTAGCTTCGCAGCGCCTTTATATTGGCGCAGACTCGGACGGCTAACACGGTCGATAGCTTCAATAACCGGCTTGCCACCAAAGTACTTCAGGGTAATCGTCAGCTCAGGCTTGGTGTCAGCCGAAACAATAAAATCTTCAACGTAACCTTCGTCCTTCAGGACTTGAGCCACGGAGATTTTCATCTTCGAGGATGGCATCTTAACGTCTGCTTTCGATGCCATCTGGGCATTACGAATACGTGTGAACATATCCGCAAGCGTGTCTTGCATGCTCATTGGTATGAGGCTCCTGATCTTTTTAGTTGTGCAGCGGCGCGCCGCACCGCTTACCAACAGGCTCCTGACCGAGGTCAGGGAGCCTATCTTACCAGCTTGCTTTGGTCAGACCCGGAACGTCTCCGCGCATGCCGTACTCACGGAGTTTAATCCGTGAAAGTTCGAACTTGCGCAAGACGCCGTGTGGGCGACCCGTTATCTGGCAACGATTACGAAGACGCGAAGGAGATGCATCGCGAGGAAGCTGTTGCAGCCTCATCTGTGCATTCCAGCGGTCATCATCGCTGGTATTGGGGTTCTTGATAATTGCCTTGATCTCAGCTCGCTTGGCCGCATATTTCGCAACGCATAGCTCGCGCTTGAGCTCACGGTTTTTCATGGAAACCTTTGCCATTACTCTCGTTCCTTATTTCTTGAACGGAAAGCCAAACGCTTTCAACAGTTCACGACCTTCATCGTCGGTACCGGCAGAGGTGGTAATGGTAATATCCAGACCACGAATCTTATCAACCCTGTCGTATTCAATCTCAGGGAAGATGATCTGCTCACGCACACCCATGCTGTAGTTACCACGGCCGTCGAACGACTTAGGGTTCAGACCGCGGAAGTCACGAATGCGGGGAACCGCAATGTGCACCAGACGATCAAAGAATTCCCACATACGCTCGCCACGCAGAGTAACCTTGCAACCAATTGGCCAACCTTCGCGGACTTTAAAACCCGCAACCGATTTACGCGCTTTGGTCACAACCACTTTCTGACCCGCCAGGCGCTCAAGATCAGCGACTGCGTTATCAATCAGTTTTTTGTCACCGATAGCTTCACCAACACCCATGTTCAGGGTGATTTTCTCGATACGCGGAACCTGCATGATGTTCTTGTAGCCGAACTCCTGCTGCAGGGCGGGTATCACTTCCTTACTGTACTGCTCTTTCATGTTCAGCATCGTAACCACCACCGCTTACTGGTTATCGACAGCTTCTTTCGTCGCTTTGAAGATCCGCTGTTTTGCGCCGTCTTCCTTAATCTGGAAGCCAACACGATCGGCTTTGCCGGTCTGCGGATTAAAAATAGCCACGTTAGAAGCCTGGATAGGCGCTTCTTTTTCGACGATGCCACCAGGGGTGCTCAGCGCCGGGTTTGGCTTGGTGTGCTTCTTCATCATGTTGATGCCAGAAACAATTACCTTGCCATCGTCCTGAACTTTCAGAACTTTACCACGTTTGCCTTTGTCTTTCCCCGTAGTGACGATTACTTCGTCATCTCGTTTGATCTTTTTCATGTCCGGCCTCTGGTCCTTTAAAGTACTTCGGGTGCCAGTGAGATAATCTTCATGAACTTCTCATTTCGCAGTTCACGGGTAACCGGTCCGAAGATACGGGTACCAATGGGCGCGTCCTGGGCGTTCAGAAGTACGGCCGCGTTGCCGTCAAAACGAATCAAAGATCCATCTGGACGACGCACACCTTTACGGGTGCGCACTACGACAGCCTTCAGTACCTGGCCTTTTTTCACTTTACCGCGGGGAATGGCTTCCTTGACGGTTACCTTGATAATATCCCCGATTGCAGCATAACGCCTGTGTGAACCGCCCAGGACCTTGATGCACATCACCTGACGCGCACCGCTGTTATCCGCGACTTCAAGCATTGTTTGAGTCTGAATCATGGTTATTCTCCGGGCGATTTACACCTTGGATGCATGTTCAGTGACTTCCACTAAGGCCCAGCTTTTGGTCTTAGAGACCGGACGGGTTTCCTTAATGGTTACGCTGTCACCGATATTGCACTGGTTGCTCTCATCGTGAGCATGAATCTTGGTTGAACGCTTCATGTACTTACCGTACAGAGGGTGTTTCACCTGACGTTCGACCAACACCACGATGGATTTCTCCATCTTGTTGCTCACGACCTTGCCGCTCAGAGTTCTGGCAGTTTGGGTAGCTTCGGTCATGTCACTGTCCTGCCTTTTCGTTCAATACTGTTTTCACGCGAGCAATATCACGCTTCACCCCAGGGAGAAGATGAGACTGATTCAGCTGACCTGTCGCTTTACGCATGCGCAGGTTGAACTGCTCCTTAAGGAGACCGATCAGCTCTTTATTCAGCTCCTCGGCTGATTTTGCACGCAGCTCTGTTGCTTTCATCACATCACCGTCCTCGTTACGAAGGTGGTCTGTACCGGCAGCTTCGCAGCCGCCAGAGTGAAAGCTTCGCGTGCGATTTCTTCAGTCACACCTTCCATCTCATAGAGCATACGGCCCGGCTGAATTTCAGCCACCCAGTACTCGACAGAACCTTTACCTTTACCCATTCGAACTTCCAGCGGTTTGCCAGTAATTGGCTTGTCCGGGAAGACGCGAATCCAAATCTTACCACCCCGCTTGATCTTGCGGGTCATGGTACGACGTGCGGCTTCAATCTGGCGAGCAGTCATACGCCCGCGAGTAACCGCTTTCAATCCGTATTCACCGAAGCTCACCTTGTTAGCGCGGTGAGCAAGACCGGTATTACGGCCCTTCATTACCTTGCGAAATTTGGTGCGTTTTGGTTGCAGCATAAGAGTGCCCCTTTACTTAGAACCTTTCTTCCCAGAGGCTTTCTTGTCAGCACGGACTTGTTCCATACCACCAAGAATCTCACCTTTGAAGATCCATACCTTGACGCCGATTACGCCGTAAGTGGTATGCGCTTCGTAGGTCGAGTAATCAATATCTGCACGCAATGTATGCAGCGGAACACGACCTTCGCGATACCACTCGGAACGGGCAATTTCAGCTCCCCCGAGACGACCGCCAACCTGAATCTTGATGCCCTTGGCGCCTTGACGCATGGCGTTCTGTACCGCGCGCTTCATAGCACGACGGAACATCACACGACGCTCCAACTGACCGGCAACGTTTTGCGCTACCAAACGGGCATCCAGGTCCGGCTTGCGGACTTCTTCGATGTTGATGTGCACAGGCACACCCATCATGTCGCTAACTTCACGACGCAGACGGTCAACATCTTCACCCTTCTTCCCGATAACAATACCCGGGCGGGCGGTATGGATCGTGATACGGGCGTTCTGAGCAGGGCGCTCGATCACAATCTTGCTGACAGACGCCTTTACCAGACGCTTGTCGAGGAATTCACGAACCTGAATATCGTTCAACAGGTTTTTCGCGTAGTCCTTTTTATCGGCATACCATACTGAGTTGTGCTCTTTGATCACACCCAGGCGAAAGCCGATCGGATTTACTTTATGACCCATCTGAGCATCTCCTACTTGTCGGCGACCTTGACGGTGATATGACAGGTGCGCTTCATAATTCTGTCAGCGCGCCCCTTGGCTCGAGCTTTAATTCGCTTGAGCGTCGGGCCCTCATCCACCATCACGGTGGAGACCCGCAGATCATCTACGTCCAGACCTTCGTTATGCTCAGCGTTAGCAATTGCGGATTCAAGAGCTTTCTTGATAATCCCAGCTGCTTTCTTAGGGCTGAAAGTCAAAATATTCAGAGCGTCCTCAACAGCCTTGCCGCGAACCTGATCGGCAACAAGACGAGCTTTCTGAGCTGAGAGGCGAGCGCCCTTATACTTGGCTGCTACTTCCATTTCATTTCCCCTCACAATCAGCGTTTCGCTTTCTTGTCGGCCGAATGGCCACGATAAGTGCGCGTTGCTGCGAACTCACCTAGTTTATGACCGACCATATCTTCGGTAACATAAACCGGCACGTGTTGCTTGCCGTTGTGGACTGCGATGGTCAAGCCTACGAACTCTGGGAAAATCGTGGAACGACGCGACCAGGTCTTAATTGGTCGCTTGTCGTTCACTTCCAGAGCTGCCTCGACCTTCTTCAACAGATGCAGGTCTATGAAAGGACCTTTCTTTAAAGAACGTGGCACAGCATTTACCTCTATTTAGTCGTTTACTTGGCTGAACGACGACGTACTATCATCTTGTCAGTACGCTTGTTCTTACGAGTCTTATGCCCTTTGGTCGGAACACCCCATGGAGTAACTGGGTGACGCCCGCCAGAGGTACGCCCTTCACCACCACCGTGTGGGTGGTCAACTGGGTTCATAGCCACACCACGTACCGTTGGACGCTTTCCGCGCCAACGTGATGCACCCGCTTTGCCAAGCCGCTTGAGACTGTGTTCACTGTTGGATACTTCACCCAACGTAGCACGGCAATCTACAAGCACCTTTCGCATTTCACCTGAGCGCAGGCGGATAGTCGCGTAAGCGCCTTCCCGAGCAACCAGCTGTACGGATGCGCCCGCAGAGCGAGCCAACTGTGCACCTTTACCAGGCTTGAGCTCAACGCAATGGATCACAGAACCAACCGGGATATTCCGCAGCGGCAATGTACTTCCCACCTTAATAGGCGCGTCGATTCCTGAGCGCACGGGCTCACCGATCTGCATGCCCTTGGGAGCGATAATGTAACGGCGCTCGCCATCCGAGTACTTGATCAGCGCGATGTGCGCCGAGCGGTTAGGATCGTATTCAATGCGCTCAATTGTCGCAGGAATACCATCTTTAATCCGCTTGAAGTCTATTATGCGGTAGTGCTGTTTATGGCCACCACCAATGTGACGGGTAGTGATACGGCCATTATTATTACGGCCACCCGATTTGCTTTGCGATTCGACCAACGGTTCGTAAGGGCGCCCTTTGTGTAAATCCGGGTTGTACAGCTTTACAACGTGACGGCGTCCGGGAGATGTTGGCTTGGTTTTGACGATCGGCATATTACGACCCCTTTACCTTATTCCACATCCAGAAAATCGATGTCCTGACCTTCAGCCAGCTTTACATAAGCCTTACGAATGTCATTACGCTTGCCGAACCCGCGAGCTGTGCGTTTAAGCTTGCCCTTACGATTCAGAACCTGAACACCTTCGACGGTGACGTTGAACAATTGCTCAACGGCTTTTTTAATCTCGGGCTTGGTAGCATCCGGGGCGACCCGAAACACTACCTGGCCATGTTCGGCCACGCGAGATGCTTTTTCCGATACGTGAGGCCCTAACAGAACCTTGTAGATACGTTCCTGATTCATCCCAGCATCTCCTCGATTTTCTTCAGAGCGGGAACAGTCACCACGATTTTCTCGTGAGCAACCAGGCTAACCGGATCCAGGCCAGCAACATCACGCACATCGACGTGAGGCACGTTGCGCGAGGCCAGGTGCAGGTTCTGATCAAGATTTTCTGACAGGATCAGCACGTTGCTTAAACCCATATCAGCCAACTTGGCAGTAAAGGCCTTGGTCTTTGGGGTGTCGATTGAAAAATCGTCAACCACAATCAGGCGTTCCTGACGGACCAGCTCGGACAAAATGGAGCGCATTGCAGCGCGGTACATTTTCCGGTTTACCTTTTGCTCGTAGCTGCGAGGCTTCGCTGCAAAGGTAACACCACCGGAGCGCCAAATTGGGCTGCGGATAGTACCAGCACGGGCACGACCAGTGCCCTTCTGACGCCAGGGCTTCTTACCACCACCCCTGACTTCTGAACGGGTCTTCTGAGCCTTGGTACCCTGACGGCCAGCAGCCATATAGGCTACAACTACCTGGTGAACCAGTGCTTCATTAAAATCTTTTGCGAAAGTAGCCTCGGAAACCGTAATTCCCTGACCGCTACCTGTAATTGTCAATTCCATCGAACCGCTCCTCAGGCTTTAACAGCAGGCTTGATGACAACATCGCCACCAGTCGCGCCGGGGACGGCACCACTAACCAGCAGAAGATTGCGCTCAGCGTCGACACGGACAATTTTCAGGTTCTGCACAGTAACCTGCGCATTACCCATCTGGCCCGCCATCTTTTTGCCTTTGAATACCTTGCCCGGAGTCTGGTTTTGACCAATAGAACCCGGAGCACGGTGAGACAGGGAGTTACCGTGGGTAGCATCCTGCATGGCGAAGTTCCAGCGCTTTACGCCGCCCTGGAAACCTTTACCTTTGGATGTACCTGTGGCGTCAACGGCCTGACCGTCTTCAAAAACAGACGCAGTAATTTCGCCGCCGGCAACCAGGTCTTCACCTTCGCCGTCTGCCAAACGAAATTCCCATACGCTACGGCCCGCTTCAACACCGGCTTTTGCGAAGTGACCTGCTGCACTCTTGTTAACACGAGAGGAACGACGCGAACCTACCGTTATCTGAACAGCACGGTAGCCGTCATTTTCAAGAGTTTTGAGTTGAGTGATGCGGTTAGAATCAACCTCGATCACCGTTACGGGCAACGCTTGCCCGTCTTCCGTAAATATACGGGTCATACCGGCCTTACGACCGACAATACCAATTGCCATGTTTCACCTCTAAGTGTACGGGGCTTTCACCCTCTATGGCCTTATGACAGTTACACAGGTTAATACCGGGCGGTATTAACCGAGGCTGATCTGAACGTCTACACCTGCTGCCAGGTCTAGTTTCATCAAAGCATCTACTGTCTTTTCCGTCGGCTCAACAATGTCGAGCAAACGCTTATGGGTACGAATTTCATACTGGTCGCGCGCGTCTTTGTTGACGTGCGGTGAAACCAGAATCGTGAACTTTTCCTTGCGCGTAGGCAAAGGAATAGGTCCGCGCACCTGAGCGCCGGTCCGCTTAGCGGTGTCGACAATCTCTTGCGTAGACTGGTCGATCAGGCGGTAATCGAACGCCTTCAACCGAATCCGAATCTTTTGGCTTTGCATGTTGCACCAAACTCCACTCGTAGCAGCGAACCCGTCGCTGACCTTCAAAAAAGGAGCCGCATTGTATGCATAATAAACAACCCTGTCAACAGCAATGCTGATTGACCCGGCTGACGCGTACATTGCAACTGAAATAGAAAAAGGGGCTGATCACATCAGCCCCTTTTCCAGATCCTAAGAGTAGATTACTCGAGAATCTTGGCGACAACACCGGCGCCTACGGTACGGCCGCCTTCGCGAATCGCGAAGCGCAGGCCATCTTCCATGGCGATCGGAGCAATCAAAGTCACTTCCATCTTCACGTTATCACCTGGCATAACCATTTCTACGCCTTCTGGCAATTCACAAGCACCGGTGACGTCGGTGGTACGGAAGTAGAACTGCGGGCGATAGCCCTTGAAGAACGGAGTATGACGGCCGCCTTCGTTTTTGCTCAGTACGTACACTTCGCACTCAAACTTGGTGTGCGGCTTCATGCTGCCTGGCTTACACAGAACCTGACCACGTTCAACGTCATCGCGCTTGGTGCCGCGCAACAGTACGCCAACGTTCTCGCCTGCACGACCTTCGTCCAGCAGTTTGCGGAACATTTCAACGCCGGTGCAAACCGTCTTAACGGTGTCTTTAAGACCAACGATTTCCACTTCTTCGCCAATCTTGACAACACCACGCTCTACACGACCGGTTACAACTGTACCACGACCAGAGATAGAGAATACGTCTTCGATAGGCATCAGGAACGGCAGATTAATCGCACGCTCAGGCTCGGGGATGTACGAATCCAGAGCTTCTACCAGCTTACGAACAGCGGTAGTGCCCATTTCGTTATCATCTTTGCCTTCCAGCGCCATCAACGCAGAGCCAGTGATGATCGGAGTATCGTCAGCCGGGAAGTCGTACATTTCCAGCAGATCGCGTACTTCCATCTCTACCAGTTCAAGCAGCTCTTCATCGTCAACCATGTCCGCTTTGTTCAGGAACACAACGATGTAAGGAACACCTACTTGACGTGACAGCAGGATGTGCTCGCGGGTCTGCGGCATAGGGCCGTCAGCAGCGGAGCAAACCAGAATAGCGCCGTCCATCTGCGCCGCACCCGTGATCATGTTCTTCACATAATCAGCGTGGCCCGGGCAATCTACGTGTGCGTAATGACGGTTCGGGGAATCATACTCAACGTGAGACGTCGCGATGGTAATACCACGCGCACGCTCTTCAGGAGCATTGTCGATCTGGTCAAAAGCACTTGCGGAACCTGTTCCCCATACGTCGTGACATACACGCGTCAGGGCAGCTGTCAGAGTGGTCTTACCATGGTCAACGTGACCAATGGTGCCCACGTTCAAGTGTGGCTTCTTACGTTCGAATTTAGATTTAGACACAGTTATACCTCTTCCTGTTACTCAAGTCTTGGGTATCAACCCTTTTTGATAATTGCTTCGGCAATGTTATTCGGTGCTTCGGCGTACCGCGAAAACTCCATCGCATAGGACGCACGGCCCTGAGTAGCAGAGCGCAGATCTGTGGCGTAACCGAACATTTCCGACAACGGAACTTCGCTACGCACAATCTTTCCACTAACACCGTCTTCCATGCCCTGAATCAGACCACGGCGACGGTTCAGGTCACCTACCACATCACCCATGTAATCTTCAGGTGTTACCACCTCAACCTTCATCATCGGCTCCAGCAAAGCTGGACTCGCCTCTAGCGCGCCTTTCTTCATCGCCATGGAACCCGCGATTTTGAACGCCATTTCGTTGGAGTCCACATCGTGAAAGGAACCGTCATACAAGGTTGCCTTGATACCCAGCAGCGGGTAACCAGCCAGACAGCCATTCTGCATCTGCTCAATGATACCTTGCTGAACCGCTGGAATGTATTCCTTCGGCACAGTACCACCAACGATTTCGTTGACGAAGATGAAGTTTTCAGCGTCTTCCCGGTCCAAGGGCAGCGGCTCAATCCTGACTTTAACGTGACCGTATTGACCGCGACCGCCTGACTGACGCACAAACTTACCTTCTACATCCACCGACTTGCGGATACACTCACGATAGGCCACCTGGGGCTTACCGATGTTTGCTTCAACACTGAACTCGCGACGCATGCGATCAACAATGATATCCAGGTGCAGCTCACCCATACCGGAAATAATCGTCTGACCGGACTCTTCGTCGGTACGGACCTGAAAAGACGGATCTTCCTGCGCCAGTTTGCCAAGTGCAACGCCCATCTTCTCCTGATCAGCTTTTGTCTTTGGTTCAACCGCTACGGAAATAACCGGATCCGGAAACTCCATACGCTCAAGAATAATCTTGTGATTTTCGTCGCACAAAGTATCGCCGGTGGTAACGTTCTTCAGACCAATTGCAGCAGCAATATCGCCTGCAAGCACTTCCTTGATCTCTTGCCGATCCTTCGCATGCATCTGAACCATACGGCCGACACGCTCTCTTTTGCCCTTCACGGAGTTATAAACGGCGTTGCCAGACTGAAGCGTGCCAGAGTAAACCCGGAAGAACGTCAAGGTACCAACAAAAGGATCTGTTGCAATCTTAAATGCCAGAGCGGAAAAAGGTGCAGCGTCGTCAGCTTTACGGGTCTCTTCGGCCCCGTTCTCGTCGACTTCACCACGAATCGCCTTAACTTCATCCGGCGCCGGCAAAAATTCAACGACAGAATCCAGTACAGCCTGAACACCCTTGTTCTTGAACGCAGAACCGCAGCACGCTACAACAATCTCGTTTGCCAAAGTGCGCATCCGAAGACCTTTCTTGATGTCTACCACGTTGAGCTCACCCTCATCGAGGTAGCGCATCGTTAGTTCATCGTTCGCTTCTGCGGCGGCTTCCATCATTATTTCGCGATGCAGCGCCACTTCATCTAACATTTCGGCAGGAACGTCGCGTTCCTCGTAGGTTACGCCAGCGTCGTCTGGGTTCCAGTAAATCGCTTTGTTTCGAATCAAGTCGATTACACCAGCAAAATCTTCTTCAGCGCCAATCGGCAATTGAATCGGAACACAGGTTGCACCTAAACGCTTTTTGATCTGATCGACTACTCGCAGAAAGTTAGCGCCAGCACGATCCATCTTGTTGACGAACACCATGCGCGGCACTTCGTACTTATTGGCTTGGCGCCACACTGTCTCGGACTGAGGCTCGACACCGGAAGAACCACAGAACACAACAACAGCGCCGTCAAGCACACGCAATGAGCGCTCTACCTCGATGGTAAAGTCAACGTGTCCCGGAGTGTCGATAATATTAATCCGATGCTCAGGATACTGCTTGTCCATACCCTGCCAAAAACAGGTCGTTGCAGCAGACGTAATAGTAATACCACGCTCCTGCTCCTGCTCCATCCAGTCCATGGTGGCCGCGCCATCATGGACTTCACCGATTTTGTGCGAGACACCTGTGTAAAACAGAACCCGCTCGGTAGTTGTGGTTTTGCCCGCATCAACGTGCGCAACAATACCAATGTTTCGATATCGCGTAATCGGAGTCTTACGTGCCACTGTATAAACCTCGGCTGTTTAGAAACGGAAGTGAGAGAACGCCTTGTTGGCTTCTGCCATGCGGTGAACATCTTCCCGCTTCTTAACGGCGGCACCCTTACTTTCTACAGCGTCGAGGATTTCCCCGGCAAGGCGCTGTGCCATGGATTTCTCACCACGCTTCCGTGAAAAGTCAACGAGCCAACGCATAGCCAGTGCGTGCTGACGGGAAGGCCGCACTTCGACCGGCACCTGGTAGGTAGCACCACCCACACGACGGGACTTAACCTCTACCATCGGCTGAATGTTTTCCAGGGCCTTTTCGAACATGTCGATCGGCTCTTCCTTGGATTTTTCGGCAACAATAGTGAGCGCTCCATAAACAATACGCTCTGCTACGCCTTTTTTACCGCTTTCCATCACGTGGTTGATGAATTTGGCAAGACGCGCACTGCCGAACTTAGGATCTGGGATGATATCCCGTTTTGCTGCAATTCTTCTTCTAGGCATCGATAAGCCCTTAATGTCAAAAGGTCTTCAGGAACCCCTGAGATAGCATCAGCTACTCAGCCTTACTCTCATCGTTCTAACAAGCAACGATAAAAGACACCCGATCAAAGATCAGGATTTGGGTCGTTTTGTACCGTACTTGGAGCGACCCTGCTTACGGTTCTGTACACCTTGGGTGTCCAGTGTTCCGCGAACAGTGTGATAGCGCACACCCGGAAGGTCTTTTACTCGACCACCACGGATTAGCACAACACTGTGCTCCTGAAGGTTGTGACCTTCACCACCAATGTAAGAGGAAACCTCGAAGCCATTAGTAAGACGAACACGACACACTTTACGCAGTGCTGAGTTCGGCTTCTTTGGCGTTGTGGTATACACACGAGTGCATACACCACGGCGCTGAGGACATGCCTGAAGAGCAGGAACATCGCTCTTGGCTACCTTGCGTTTACGAGGCTTACGCACCAACTGATTAATCGTTGCCATGTAAGCAAACTCCAAAAACCGTATCAATGAAACTTACCCCCAATGAAGAGGGTAAAATTTAGGGGACGCAAGTTTAAGGCCCACGCCCCCGGACAGTCAAGGTGACTGTTCTCTTTTTAACCACCCAGGTGTGAGTAACTACCCCTAGGTGGCCGCCGTTTACCTCAGCCTTCGCGGTTGAGCTCGGCACTCAGTGCTTCTTCTACATCGGCCGCAGTCACGCCCTGCTGTTCCAGTTCGCGTTTGCGACGACGCGCCGCGTGATACGCCAGACCAGTACCCGCAGGTATCAGTCGACCAACCACCACGTTTTCTTTCAGGCCGCGCAGGTAGTCACGCTTACCGGTTACTGCACCTTCGGTGAGTACCCGCGTGGTTTCCTGGAACGAAGCCGCAGAGATAAACGATTCGGTTGCCAGCGACGCTTTGGTAATGCCCAACAACAGACGCTCGAACCGTGCCGGTTCTTTGTCGGCGACATTAGCCGCTTCGTTGGCTTCCAGTACCCTGTTGATTTCGACAGAATCGCCGGAAATCATCTGGGTATCGCCCGGATCTGTAATTTCAACTTTGCGCAGCATCTGACGCACAATAACTTCGATGTGCTTGTCGTTGATGACTACGCCCTGCAGACGGTAAACGTCTTGGATTTCGTTGGTAATGTACCTTGCCAGCTCAACCACACCCAGCAGACGCAAAATATCGTGCGGGTTTGACGGGCCGTCCGAGATTACCTCACCCTTTTCAACCGTTTCGCCTTCAAACACGTTCATCTGACGGTGCTTGGGAATCAGCACTTCGTAGACATCGGCGTCACGCGGGGTGATCACCAGGCGCTTCTTACCTTTGGTTTCCTTGCCAAACGACACTGTGCCGCTGACTTCCGCAAGAATCGACGACTCTTTCGGGCGACGAGCATCAAACAGATCGGCAACCCGCGGCAGACCACCGGTGATGTCACGGGTCTTCGAGCTTTCCTGGGGAATACGTGCAACCACGTCACCCAACTCGATGCGCGCGCTGTTGGCCATAGTTACCAGAGCGTTGGCAGGCAGGAAGAAGATCGCCGCGCCTCCCATCGGCAGATCAACATCGTTGCCGGCTTCATCCAACATCTGGATAGCAGGACGAATGTCCTTACCAGCGGCCGGGCGCTCTTTCGGATCGATAACTTCCATGGTCGACAGACCGGTAAGATCGTCGGTCTGGGTGCGCACGGTAATGCCCTGGTCCATGTTAACGAACTTGGCTGTACCTTCGGCTTCGGCAATGATCGGGTGAGTGTGTGGATCCCATTTGGCGACCACGACACCCGCTTCAATCACGTCGCCGGTTTTCACTGACAGTACAGCACCGTAAGGCAACTTGTACCACTCGCGCTCACGGCCCTGTTCGTCGGCAATCGCCAACGCCGAGGAGCGGGAGATAACAACCAGCGAACCGTTGCTCTTTTCCAGCGACTTCAAGTTGTGCAGGCGAACGGTACCGCCGTGCTTGACCTGAATATTGTCTACCGCAGAAGCCCTACTTGCCGCACCACCGATGTGGAAGGTACGCATGGTCAGCTGAGTACCCGGCTCACCAATAGACTGAGCTGCTATAACACCAACAGCTTCGCCCACGTTCACCTGATGGCCACGGGCCAAATCACGCCCATAGCACTTGGAGCAGATGCCGTGTCGGGTATTACAGGTAATCGCAGAGCGTACCCATACTTCGTCGACACCCGCGCCTTCAATCGCTTCGATGGCTTTTTCATCCAACAAAGTACCGGCCAAAATAATGGCGTTGTCTTTGTCGGTCGGCGTAAACGCATCACGTGCGGTTACCCGGCCCAATACCCGCGCACCCAAAGGCACAACAACGTCGCCGCCTTCGATGTGCGGTATCATCAGCAGACCTTCGGTGGTTCCGCAATCTACTTCGGTAACCACCAGATCCTGAGACACATCCACCAGGCGACGGGTCAGGTAACCGGAGTTCGCGGTCTTCAGAGCGGTATCTGCCAAGCCTTTACGAGCACCGTGGGTGGAAATAAAGTACTGCAGTACGTTAAGACCTTCACGGAAGTTAGCGGTAATCGGCGTTTCGATGATCGAGCCATCCGGCTTGGCCATCAAGCCACGCATACCTGCTAGCTGACGAATCTGCGCCGCGGAGCCCCGAGCGCCGGAATCGGCCATCATGTAAACGGAGTTAAAAGACTCCTGCATGACCGGCTCACCGTTTTCATCCATCAACGGCTTGCCGTCAGGCCCCATAACCGCTTCTTTCGACAGGCGCTCCATCATGGCCTTAGAGACCTTGTCATTCGCGCGTGACCAGATATCGATAACCTTGTTGTACTTTTCGCCCTGGGTCAGCAGACCGGACGCGTACTGGTTTTCGATGTCTTTTACTTCCTGTGTCGCAGCATCCACCAGCTGGTACTTCTCTGGAGGAATCTCGAAGTCATTAAAGCCAATCGAAATGCCGGATACGGTGGCGTACTGATAACCGGTGTACATCAGCTGGTCAGCAAAAATAACCGTTTCTTTCAGACCCGCGTCGCGGTAACAGATGTTGATCAGGTTAGAGATCGCTTTCTTGACCATCGGCTTGTTGATCAGGCTGTAAGACAGACCGTCAGGCACAATGTCAAACAACAGCGCACGACCCACCGTGGTTTCCACGATGTTATAACTCTCGCTGCGGCTGCCGTCTTCGGCGATCACCACTTCCCTTACGCGGACTTTAACGGTGGCTTGCAGGTGTACTTTGCCTGCGCCGTAAGCGCGGTGTACTTCTTTAACATCGGCAAACACCATGCCTTGGCCAAGCGCGTTTTTGCGCTCGCGGGTCATGTAATACAAACCCAGTACCACGTCTTGCGACGGCACAATGATAGGCTCGCCGTTTGCCGGTGACAGCACGTTGTTGGTGGACATCATCAACGCCCGCGCTTCCAGCTGGGCTTCGATAGTCAACGGTACGTGTACCGCCATCTGGTCCCCGTCGAAGTCGGCGTTGTAAGCAGCACACACCAGCGGATGCAGCTGGATAGCCTTGCCTTCAATCAGTACCGGTTCGAACGCCTGAATGCCCAAACGGTGCAGCGTAGGCGCACGGTTCAGCATGATCGGGTGCTCACGGATGACTTCGTCCAGAATGTCCCAGACCACACCCTCTTCGCGCTCGACCATTTTCTTGGCCGCCTTGATGGTGGTGGCCAGGCCGCGATGTTCAAGTTTGGAGAAAATAAATGGCTTGAACAATTCCAGCGCCATCTTCTTGGGCAGACCACACTGGTGCAAGCGCAAGTACGGGCCTACTACGATGACCGAACGGCCAGAGTAGTCGACTCGCTTACCCAACAAGTTCTGACGGAAACGACCTTGCTTGCCTTTAATCATATCGGCAAGAGATTTCAGCGGACGCTTGTTAGTGCCAGTAATGGCACGGCCACGGCGTCCGTTATCCAGCAACGCGTCAACCGCTTCCTGCAACATGCGCTTTTCGTTACGCACGATAATATCGGGAGCGTTCAGCTCCAACAGGCGCTTCAGGCGGTTGTTACGGTTGATCACCCGACGGTACAAATCGTTCAGGTCGGAGGTCGCAAAACGACCACCGTCCAACGGTACCAAGGGGCGAAGGTCTGGCGGCAGCACCGGCAGAACGGTCATCACCATGTCGCCCGGCTTGTTGCCGGAGTACAGGAACGCCTCAAGAATTTTCAGACGCTTGCTGAATTTCTTGATCTTGGTTTCCGAGTTGGTCTGCGGAATTTCTTCACGCAAACGGTCAACTTCTTCCTGCAGGTCGATGGCTTGCAGAAGCTCTTTGATGGCCTCGGCGCCCATGCGAGCGTCGAACTCATCACCGAACTCTTCCAGAGCTTCGAAATACTGCTCGTCGTTGAGCAGCTGACCGCGCTCCAGCGTCGTCATACCTGGTTCGATCACGATGAAGGATTCGAAGTACAACACCCGCTCGATATCGCGCAGAGTCATATCCAACATCAGACCGATGCGTGACGGCAGCGACTTAAGGAACCAGATGTGAGCTACCGGGCTGGCCAGCTCTATGTGACCCATGCGATCGCGGCGGACGCTGGCCAAAGCCACTTCCACGCCACACTTTTCGCAAATAACACCGCGGTGCTTCAAGCGCTTGTACTTTCCGCACAGGCACTCGTAGTCTTTGATCGGGCCAAAAATCTTGGCACAGAACAAACCGTCACGCTCTGGCTTGAACGTGCGGTAGTTGATCGTTTCAGGCTTTTTCACTTCACCGAAGGACCAGGAACGGATCATGTCAGGTGATGCCAGACCAATACGGATGGCATCAAATTCTTTGCTCTGATTCTGGCTCTTGAGAAGATTCAATAAATCTTTCATCAGTAAAAGCTCCGGATGGCGTTAATCTCGGGCGGGCACCTTTGGTGCCCGCTCACGCTGCCAAAAACAATTCGGCTCAATCGGATTCCAGCTCGATGTCGATACCCAACGAGCGAATTTCTTTGACAAGAACGTTGAAGGATTCGGGCATGCCCGGCTCCATACGATGATCGCCATCAACAATGTTCTTGTACATTCTGGTCCGACCGTTTACATCATCAGACTTGACGGTAAGCATTTCCTGCAGTGTATACGCTGCACCGTAGGCTTCCAGAGCCCACACTTCCATCTCGCCAAAGCGCTGACCACCGAACTGCGCCTTACCACCCAGCGGCTGCTGGGTAACCAGGCTGTACGACCCAGTGGAACGAGCGTGCATCTTGTCATCGATCAAGTGGTTCAGCTTGAGGATATACATATACCCTACTGTGATCGGACGATCGAAAGCATCACCGGTACGACCATCGAACAGTCGGGTCTGACCGGTTGTGCTAAGACCTGCGAGCTCGAGCATGTGTTTAACTTCAGCTTCTTGAGCACCATCAAACACCGGCGTAGCCATGGGCACACCACCGCGAAGGTTGTTGCACAGGTCGAGGATTTCCCGATCGTTCAAGGAATCCAGATCTACCTGTGTCACTTCAGCTGAATGGTTGTAAATCTCATCCAGCAGTTTACGAAGTTCAGCAACCTTGCGCTGCTCGTCCAACATACGACTGATACGCTCGCCCAGGCCTTTGGCTGCGGCACCCAAATGGGTTTCCAGCACCTGACCCACGTTCATGCGCGAAGGCACACCCAGAGGGTTCAGAACGATATCAACGGTGTTGCCGAACTCGTCATACGGCATATCTTCAATCGGCTTGACCGCCGAAATTACGCCCTTGTTACCGTGACGACCCGCCATCTTGTCACCTGGCTGGATGCTGCGCTTGATAGCCAAGTACACTTTGACGATTTTCTGAACGCCCGGCGCCAGATCATCGCCCTGCTGCAACTTACCTTTCTTGTCGTCAAAACGCGCTTCGTGATCTTTCTTGCGCTCTTCCAGGCCCTGCTCGGATTTCTCCAGCAGTTCGTTCAAATCGTCGCCTTTCATACGCAATTTGAACCACTCCGGACGCGGCAGATTCAACAGATAATCCGCTTCCAGCTTGCTGCCTTTTTTCAGGCCTGGGCTACTGATCACTTCCTGGCCCTCAAGGGCATTCAGCAAGCGCTCGTAGGTGGCGCCTTCAACAATGCGATACTCGTCCTTCAAATCTTTGCGGTACTTGTCCAACTGCTGCTTTTCAATCACTTGCGCACGCTGGTCCTTTTCGATGCCGTCACGGGTAAATACCTGAACATCGATAATCGTACCACGGGTGCCTGTCGGCACACGGGAGGAGGTGTCTTTCACATCAGACGCCTTCTCACCGAAGATAGCTCTTAGAAGCTTTTCCTCCGGCGTCAACTGGGTTTCACCTTTCGGTGTTACCTTGCCGACCAGAATATCTCCGGCGCTGACTTCCGCACCAATATAGACAATACCGGACTCATCGAGCTTGGACAGCGCGCTTTCACCCACGTTCGGGATGTCGGCGGTAATTTCTTCGCTACCCAGCTTGGTATCCCGCGCCACACAGGTCAGTTCCTGGATGTGAATGGTGGTCAGGCGATCTTCCTGCACCACTTTTTCGGAAATAAGGATGGAATCCTCAAAGTTGTAACCGTTCCAGGGCATGAACGCGATACGCATGTTCTGGCCCAGCGCCAACTCACCAAGATCTACCGATGGACCGTCGGCCAGTATGTCACCACGAGCAATGACATCGCCCTGACGCACAATCGAGCGCTGGTTAATACAGGTGTTCTGGTTCGAGCGGGTGTACTTGGTGAGGTTATAAATATCCACACCCGCATCACCAGCTTCGGTCTCTTCGTTGTTCACACGCACTACAATACGTGCCGCGTCAACGCTTTCAATTTCGCCGCCACGACGAGCGGTTACGCACACGCCAGAATCCTGGGCCACAATACGCTCTACACCAGTACCCACCAAAGGCACTTGTGCACGTAGCGTAGGTACGGCTTGGCGTTGCATGTTCGCACCCATCAAAGCGCGGTTAGCATCATCGTGCTCGAGGAATGGAATCAGCGACGCGGCTACGGAAACAACCTGACGCGGTGACACGTCCATGAAGTTAACCGCTTCCGGTGGCATAACCGTGGTTTCGTTTTGGTGACGAACCGTTACCAGCTCCTCTACCAGACGATTACCGTCGTCCATCTCTGCGCTGGCCTGGGCGATAACGTAGTTGCTTTCTTCAATAGCAGACAGATACACCAGCTCGTCAGTGACCAAGCCGTCGGCTACTTTCCGGTACGGGCTTTCTAAAAAGCCGTAGGAGTTAGCACGGGCAAAAGTCGCCAGAGAGTTGATCAGGCCGATGTTCGGGCCTTCCGGTGTTTCGATCGGACACACACGTCCGTAATGGGTCGGGTGTACGTCGCGAACCTCAAAGCCGGCGCGCTCACGGGTCAGACCGCCTGGCCCAAGCGCAGAAATGCGGCGCTTGTGAGTCACTTCTGACAGCGGGTTATTCTGATCCATAAACTGGGACAGCTGGCTGGAGCCAAAGAACTCCTTCACCGCCGCCGCAACTGGCTTGGCGTTGATCAGGTCCTGAGGCATCAAACCTTCGCTTTCTGCCAGGCTCAGACGCTCACGCACGGCGCGCTCTACGCGCACCAAACCAACGCGGAACTGGTTTTCGGCCATCTCGCCCACACAACGCACACGACGGTTGCCCAGGTTATCGATGTCGTCTACCTGGCCTTGTCCGTTACGGATGTCGATCAGCGTCTTAAGCACGTCGATAATATCGGCGTGGGTCAGAATACTCTCACCGGTGCTTTCATCGCGGCGCAAACGACGGTTCAACTTCATACGGCCGACTGCAGACAGGTCGTAGCGTTCTTCAGAGAAGAACAAATTGTTGAACAGATTTTCCGCCGACTCTTTCGTGGGCGGCTCTCCGGGACGCATCATCCGGTAAATTTCTACCAGTGCTTCCAGCGGTGTGCGGCTAGGATCGTTGCGCAAGGTGTCCGACATGAACGGACCACAATCCAGATCGTTGGTGTACAGCGTTTCAATGTCCGTAACACCGGCGCCCAGGATGGTGGTGATCAGCTCTGCCGTCAGCTCCGCGTTACACTCAACCAGCATTTCCCCGGTTTTGGTGTCGATCATGTCTTTGGCCAAAACGCGGCCATACAAATACTCGGTCGGCACTTGCAGCTCGGAGATATTGGCTTTTTCAAGCTGCTTGATATGGCGCGCGGTAATACGGCGGCCTTCTTCAGCAATCACGTTACCGTCGCTGTCTTTAATATCAAAAGTTGCGATATCGCCACGAAGCCGGCTTGGAACCAATTCGAGCTTGCACGTTTCAGCGCCAATGTGGAACTTCGAGGTTTCGAAGAACATTGCCAGTATTTGCTCGGAGGTGTAACCCAGCGAGCGCAGCAGGATGGTCGCCGGCAATTTGCGGCGACGGTCGATGCGCACAAATACGGCATCTTTCGGGTCAAACTCGAAGTCCAACCAAGAACCACGATAAGGAATCACCCGGGCTGAGTACAACAGTTTGCCGGAGGAGTGGGTCTTACCCTTGTCGTGATCAAAGAATACACCAGGTGAACGATGCAGCTGGGAAACGATAACACGCTCGGTACCATTGATAACGAAGGTACCGTTTTCAGTCATCAGGGGCATTTCGCCCATGTAGACTTCCTGTTCCTTGATGTCCTTGATCGCCTTGTTGGACGATTCACGGTCATAAATAATCAGGCGAACTTTTACGCGCAAAGGCGCGGCATAGGTGACGCCCCGAAGCTGACATTCTTTGACGTCAAAAACCGGCTCACCTATACGGTAACTCACGTATTCAAGCGCGGCATTACCAGAGTAACTGGCAATCGGGAATACGGATTTGAAGGCCGCATGAAGACCGGTTTCCCGGCGATCTTCAGCAGCAGATTCGCTTTGAAGGAAGTCCCGGAACGAGTCCAGCTGAATAGACAGCAAATAGGGGACATCCATCACGGACGGCAACTTACTAAAATCTTTGCGGATCCGTTTTTTTTCAGTGTAGGAGTAACTCATCTGCATTCCCCAGCGTTAAATCTGATACCTGGTATCAAGAAGCAATCATTGTTCTGCTTCGGGGCCGAATTGCTCGGCATATCGCGCCGTCTTGAACGTGAACCTGATTACGGCAAGGTGGCTCAAAATCAACCAAAAACCGCTTTCAGACTCTGTAGCATATACAACAGAAAAAGGCCGGTGGCTCATAAGCCACCAGCCTGACCATGCTAGTGCATGGCGCCGATCAGAAACCGACTACTACTTAAGCTCAACAGAAGCGCCTGCTTCCTCAAGCTTCTTCTTGGCTTCTTCAGCTTCGGCTTTGCTGGCGCCTTCCTTAATAGTAGAAGGAGCGCCGTCAACCATTTCCTTCGCTTCTTTCAGGCCCAGGCCTGTCAGCTCGCGAACGGCTTTGATGACGTTAACTTTCTTTTCGCCAATTCCGGTCAATACTACGTCGAACTCGGTTTGCTCTTCAACAACTTCAGCGGCAGCGGCAGCAGGTGCAGTGGCAACAGCAGCGGCAGCAGAAACGCCGAATTTTTCTTCCATTGCTTCAACCAGAGCAACAACATCCATTACGCTCATTTCAGCAATTGCGTTCAAAATCTCTTCGTGGGACAGAGCCATGACTTTCTCCGAAAAATAATAAAATGGTGTTCAACAGAATCAAGCAGCTTCTTGCTTCTGGTCGCGAACTGCCGCTACTGCACGGGTTACTTTGGTTGGAACTTCGATCAAAGTACGTGCGAGCTTGGTGATTGGTGCCTGTGTAACCGCTGCCAGCATAGTCAACGCTTCGTGACGCGTTGGTAGCTTGGCAAGGCGATCGATCTGGTCTGCGCTCATCAAAACTCCGCCAACGGCAAGACCTTTGATTTCGAACGCTTCTTTCTCTTTGGCAAAATCTTTCAACAGACGCGCAGCGGCGCCTGGATCTTCCATCGAAAAAGCCAGAATAGTCGGGCCGACCAGGGCCTCGCCGATGCACTCGAACTCAGTGCCGCGAATGGCGATCTTAGCCAGGTTGTTACGAACGACCTGGAGATGCACATTGTCAGCACGAGCTCTTGCACGCAGAGCCGTCATATCACCAGAGGTGACACCACGGTAGTCAGCCAGAACAACAGACAGAGCACCACCGGCAGTCTCGTTGACTTCAGCGACGATCGCTTTCTTGTCTTCGAGTCTAATTGCCACTGGATTTCTCCTCGATTTCGCCGGGAAAATCCCGGCAAACCCATCTATGCCCTCGAAAGCTTCTCAGCAAAACGCTACTTTCTGTAGCGGCTGCGGTCGACTTTCTGCGGGCTCCTAACGGTGTTTGGGTTCAGAGAACGTCTTCACACCGTCTGCGCAGGTATTGCTTTAACCCTTGTAGCACTCTCGAGAGAGCCGCTTCGGGGGCCTGCGGTCTTTGACAGCCTTGGCTTCCGCCCAGACTACAAAGCAACTATCGCCAATCGCCTAGATATCCAGGACGCTTTGATCGATAGTCAGGCCAGGACCCATAGTCGAGGACAGTGTTATCTTTTTCAGATACACGCCTTTCGACGATGAAGGCTTGGCCTTTTTCAGATCTGCCAAGAGCGCTTCCAGGTTTTCCTGAATGTTCTTCGCAGAAAATTCAACATTACCCAATGGAGAATGGATAATGCCGTTTTTATCAGTACGGTAGCGAACCTGACCTGCTTTGGCGTTTTTAACCGCCGTGGCTACGTCTGGGGTTACAGTACCTACTTTCGGGTTTGGCATTAGACCGCGAGGGCCCAAGATCTGACCAAGCTGGCCCACAACGCGCATAGCGTCAGGACTGGCAATAACCACGTCAAAATCCATATTGCCTTTTTTAATTTCATCGGCCAAATCATCCATACCAACAATGTCGGCACCGGCTTCTTTGGCTTTCTCAACGTTAGCGCCCTGGGTAAATACAGCAACGCGAACCGTTTTACCAGTACCGTGCGGCAGAACCGTGCTGCTACGGACAACCTGATCGGATTTACGCGCATCCACACCCAGATTTACGGCAACGTCTACAGATTCGTTGAACTTGACGTGCTGACCCAACTCAACCAGAAGGGCGACCGCATCTTCCATAGAATATGCACGACCAGCTTCTACTTTTTCACGAATCAGCGTTTGGCGTTTGCTTGGCTTTGACATGTTACAGGCCCTCCACTGTCAGGCCCATACTGCGGGCTGTACCTGCAATAGTCCGAACCGCTGCTTCCATAGTGGAGGCGGTTAGGTCCGGCTCTTTCATTTTCGCAATTTCTTCGAGCTGTTCGCGAGTTACCTTGCCAACTTTATCGGTGTTCGGGCGACCAGAACCGCTTTTCACGCCTGCGGCTTTTAGCAGCAGTACCGGTGCGGGCGGCGTCTTGGTGATGAACGTAAAGCTGCGGTCACTGTATACTGTGATCACGGTAGGAATAGGCAGTCCCTGCTCCATGTCCTGCGTCTTGGCGTTGAACGCCTTGCAGAATTCCATGATGTTTACGCCGCGCTGACCCAAAGCTGGGCCAACCGGGGGGCTTGGATTGGCCTTACCGGCAGCAACCTGTAGCTTGATATAGGCATCAATTTTCTTTGCCATGATAACTCTCCTATGGGTTCAAACGCTTTTCAGCTCCCCGTTTGCAGACACAAAAAGCCCGCAACGCCATGGCGCGCGAGCTCTTATCTTATTGCTACCGAATCAGTCTTTTTCTACCTGACCAAACTCCAGTTCAACCGGGGTGGATCGGCCAAAGATTAATACAGCAACCTTGACACGGCTCTTACCGTAATCAACTTCTTCAACAACACCGTTAAAGTCCGCGAAGGGTCCTTCAACGACACGAACAACCTCGCCTGGCTCAAACAGAGTTTTAGGCTTGGGCTTGTCAGCGCCACTTTCAAGGCGGCGTAGAATTGCGTCCGCTTCCTTTTCAGTAATAGGCGCCGGCTTTTCTTTCGTACCACCAATGAACCCAAGAACGCGCGGTGTATTCTTTACAAGATGCCATGTTGCGTCTTCAAGTTCCATCTGGACCAATACGTATCCAGGATAGAATTTACGTTCGCTTTTGCGCTTCTTGCCGTCGCGCATCTCAACGACTTCCTCGGTCGGAACCAGGATCTCGCCAAACTGCTCTTCCAGTCCGTTAAGAGCAATGCGCTCCTTCAGGGTGCGCATTACATGCTTTTCGAAGCCAGAATACGCATGTATCACGTACCAGCGCTTAGCCATTGCCCACTCCCGTTAACCGATAAATCCGGCGACCAACAAACTGATTAGCGAGTCCATAACCCACAACAACAAAGCCACAACTAAAACAAACACAATAACTATAGCTGTTGTCTGAATGAGTTCCGGCCTTGTGGGCCAAACCACTTTGCGAATTTCGACACGCGCTTCTTTTAGAAGAGCAGCAAAGCGGCCGCCACGTGATGTCTGCACTGCAATAAAAGCCGCAATAGCAGCTAATACCACTAATGCAATCACGCGATAAAGCAAAGACTCAGCAGCAAAATACTGATTACCGACCACGCCAACCGTGACCAGCAAAAATACTACAAGCCACTTTACAACATCCAAGCGGCTGCTTGATTGAACAGATCTTGACTCCATAGGAATCAACTTATGTATCTAGATGTTAAAAAATGGCAGGCCAGGAGGGAATCGAACCCCCAACCTGCGGTTTTGGAGACCGCTGCTCTGCCAATTGAGCTACTGGCCTGCACCGAAACAACTCAGTGCACTTTCACCCTAGTAACACCCTAACTCGGATATTACTCGAGAATCTTGGCGACAACACCGGCGCCTACGGTACGGCCACCTTCGCGAATCGCGAAGCGCAGACCATCTTCCATGGCGATCGGAGCAATCAAAGTCACTTCCATCTTCACGTTATCACCTGGCATAACCATTTCTACGCCTTCTGGCAATTCACAAGCACCGGTGACGTCGGTGGTACGGAAGTAGAACTGCGGGCGATAGCCCTTGAAGAACGGAGTATGACGGCCGCCTTCGTTTTTGCTCAGTACGTACACTTCGCACTCAAACTTGGTGTGCGGCTTCATGCTGCCTGGCTTACACAGAACCTGACCACGTTCAACGTCATCGCGCTTGGTGCCGCGCAACAGTACGCCAACGTTCTCGCCTGCACGACCTTCGTCCAGCAGTTTGCGGAACATTTCAACGCCGGTGCAAACCGTCTTAACGGTGTCTTTAAGACCAACGATTTCCACTTCTTCGCCAATCTTGACAACACCACGCTCTACACGACCGGTTACAACTGTACCACGACCAGAGATAGAGAATACGTCTTCGATAGGCATCAGGAACGGCAGATTAATCGCACGCTCAGGCTCGGGGATGTACGAATCCAGAGCTTCTACCAGCTTACGAACAGCGGTAGTGCCCATTTCGTTATCATCTTTGCCTTCCAGCGCCATCAACGCAGAGCCAGTGATGATCGGAGTATCGTCAGCCGGGAAGTCGTACATTTCCAGCAGATCGCGTACTTCCATCTCTACCAGTTCAAGCAGCTCTTCATCGTCAACCATGTCCGCTTTGTTCAGGAACACAACGATGTAAGGAACACCTACTTGACGTGACAGCAGGATGTGCTCGCGGGTCTGCGGCATAGGGCCGTCAGCAGCGGAGCAAACCAGAATAGCGCCGTCCATCTGCGCCGCACCCGTGATCATGTTCTTCACATAGTCAGCGTGGCCCGGGCAATCTACGTGTGCGTAATGACGGTTCGGGGAATCATACTCAACGTGAGACGTCGCGATGGTAATACCACGCGCACGCTCTTCAGGAGCATTGTCGATCTGGTCAAAGGCACTTGCGGAACCTGTTCCCCATACGTCGTGACATACACGCGTCAGGGCAGCTGTCAGAGTGGTCTTACCATGGTCAACGTGACCAATGGTGCCCACGTTCAAGTGTGGCTTTTTACGTTCGAATTTAGACTTAGACATCTGACAAACTCCCTAATCAACCAGGACTGTAACGTTGACCGGCAAATAATGGAGCTCATGAGCGGAGTTGAACCGCTGACCTCATCCTTACCAAGGATGTGCTCTACCGACTGAGCTACATGAGCACAAGAACTAAATTGGAGCGGGCAGTGGGAATCGAACCCACATCATCAGCTTGGAAGGCTGAGGTAATAGCCATTATACGATGCCCGCGAGCAATAATGGTGGAGGGGGCAGGATTCGAACCTGCGAAGCTTTCGCGTCAGATTTACAGTCTGATCCCTTTGGCCACTCGGGAACCCCTCCGAGCTAAATCCGCTACGCGGATCTGCAAAAACTTTAAATTGGAGCTGGCGGACGGAATCGAACCCCCGACCTGCTGATTACAAGTCAGCTGCTCTACCAACTGAGCTACGCCAGCCCACACTCGCCTTAACAACGAGGCCGGTATACTACGGATTATCTTTTGGCTTTGCAACACCTTGGCGCTCATTGAGAGCAACAAAATGGATTCGCCAAGAACAACCTGCAATTACCGGAAAGACTGCTCATCAATATGAGCAGCTCCATGCAAAAACGAAGGCGTAGCTTAGCCGAAATCACGTCATCTTGGCCACCCTTAGCTGAGGTTTCGGCCCACTTTTTTGAACCAACGACGCAATTATGGCTTTAAATTATTAACAGGACTGCTCACGATGAATTTGCGCAAGGCCATTAAGCACCAGTTCCGGCTCCAAGCGCCCCTGCAGACCGATGCGCTGGAGTCGTGCGGCGTCGCCGCCGGTCAGTATCGCGTCACGCAAACCATAGCTCTGCATATTTTCCATTATTCGATCGGACAGCGCCGCAGCTAACCACGCTAGCCCGTGATTGACGCATTCGCTGGTCGACAGCCCGGGGCGAATATTCTCGCCCGACTCCGTCTCAAAACCAATGCGCGCCGCATCGCTACTCAGGCTGCGCAGCATCATCTGCAACCCAGGAAGTATAAAGCCGCCCAAGTGACGCCCGCTTGCAGCAACATAGTCGACCGTCATTGCACTTCCAGCATCAACCATCACGAAACCCTGGTGTTCGCTCTGCCAGGCAGCGTACATGCCATGCCAACGGTCTGCCCCCATCTTCTGAGGCTGCTGGTAACCGTTAACCAAGCCATTGCGCTCGCGCTCAGACCAGTAACAGATGACCGGAGCAGCAAACTGCAACTCCAGAGCTGCCATCAGGTTACGTCGGCTATGCTCGGAGGCTACAGTCGATACTGCTACGGATTGCACCCGCTCACCTTTAGGCAGACACAGAGCGTGTAAAGGGTCAGGGTCAGTCAAAAGACCATAGCCAAGGGCAAGCACCTCAGCACTATCCTGGCGCTCAAGCCTCCATTTAAGGCGGGTGTTTCCGGAGTCGACCAACAATATCACGAAGCGGCCCGCAAGCTAATCTCACCCGAGCGCACAGAAAACTCGCCTTTATCTGTGCGCAACACATAGTTACCACTGCTATCAACGCCTTGCCCAGTGCCTTGCCGCTCTCCGTCCCGGGCCATGAGCTCACGGTTAAAAAACTCGTCCCGCGACTGCCAGGAGTCACGGAACCCAGCAAAGCCAACACGCTGAAATTTTTCGCTGGCATCTACAATACTAGCCGTAAGATTGCTTACTAGGGCACTGCGGTTCCAAGTCAGTTGCGGCCGCGCCAGTGCAAGACTGGTCCAAGGCTGGTCAATGTCCGGCGCTTCGGTCATGTGCACATTCAGACCGAGGCCTACAATGGCATGCACTACACCTTCCTGTAGCTCGCCTTGGAGCTCAACAAGGATTCCGCCAACCTTTACGCCATCAATGAAAATGTCATTTGGCCACTTCAACCCTACCGGCGCAGCTCCAAGACGCTCCAACGCTTCTGCGACGGCTACCCCCAGCACCAGACTAAGACCATCCACTGCCGAAAACCCACCGGACAAAGACAGCCCCACACTCAGATAGATATTCTCACCCGCCGGACTGGCCCAGAGCTGACCACGACGGCCACGGCCGGCTGTTTGTGTTTCGGCGGTAACAACAGGCGTTGCACACTCTCCTCTGACCAGCATGCGCATCACTTCCGCGTTGGTCGAGTCAATTTCATCAACTACGCTCAACGTCAGCGGCCGCGAACTAGCGGAGTTGAGGTTTTTTACGATGGCCTCCTGATCCAGAAAGTCCACAAGAGTTGTTAACTGATAGCCACGGCCACGCACGGTTTGTACGTTAAAGCCTTCCTTCAATGCCCGGCGCACAAGCTTCCAGATCGCGGTGCGGCTAACGCCGAACTCGATGGCCATTGACTGTCCAGAATGGATTTTGCCGTCATTCAAACGGGTTATCAGTACCTTGGTTTTCATTTAGGGATGCCCGTGGCCAATGACTAAACGCTGGATTACACACTAAATCTGTACCAATTCAAAGTCTACGTTTGATCTCGTAACTGGTAAATCACCAAACGGGAACATACCGGGGGACGGATTTGAAATCTGTCCCTTACCTTTCTTCGGGGACAGGGGACGGATTTTAAATCCGTCCCCTGTTTCGCTTTTTCCAGGCAAAAAAAAGCCCCCACCGCGTAAGCGGAGGGGGCTTTTAGCAATAAGAGTCTGACGATGACCTACTCTCACATGGGCGAACCACACTACCATCGGCGCAGGCCTGTTTCACTTCTGAGTTCGAGATGGGATCAGGTGGTACCAGGCCGCTATGGTCGTCAGACAAAACGGTTGATCACTGGGGGATGAGATAGAACATTGGCTTGTTGGGCCGTGATATTGATTTTTTCGTCGTTATCCGTGTTGTGTCAAACCCAATTGTCTTGGGTGTTATATAGTCAAGCCGCACGAGCAATTAGTATCGGTTAGCTCAACGCCTCGCAGCGCTTACACACCCGACCTATCAACGTCCTGGTCTTGAACGGCTCTTCAGGGGCCTCTAGGGCCCAGGGAGATCTCATCTTGGAAGGGGCTTCCCGCTTAGATGCTTTCAGCGGTTATCCTATCCGAACATAGCTACCGGGCAATGCCACTGGCGTGACAACCCGAACACCAGAGGTTCGTCCACTCCGGTCCTCTCGTACTAGGAGCAGCTTTCCTCAAATCTCCAACGTCCACGGCAGATAGGGACCGAACTGTCTCACGACGTTCTAAACCCAGCTCGCGTACCACTTTAAATGGCGAACAGCCATACCCTTGGGACCGGCTTCAGCCCCAGGATGTGATGAGCCGACATCGAGGTGCCAAACACCGCCGTCGATGTGAACTCTTGGGCGGTATCAGCCTGTTATCCCCGGAGTACCTTTTATCCGTTGAGCGATGGCCCTTCCATACAGAACCACCGGATCACTATGACCTACTTTCGTACCTGCTCGACGTGTCTGTCTCGCAGTCAAGCGGGCTTGTGCCATTACACTAACCGTACGATGTCCGACCGTACTTAGCCCACCTTTGTGCTCCTCCGTTACGCTTTAGGAGGAGACCGCCCCAGTCAAACTACCCACCACACAGTGTCCTCATCCCCGATAAGGGGACCAAGTTAGAACCTCAAACATGCCAGGCTGGTATTTCAAGGTTGGCTCCACGCAAACTGGCGTTCACGCTTCAATGCCTCCCAGCTATCCTACACAAACATGTTCAAAGTTCACTGTGAAGCTATAGTAAAGGTTCACGGGGTCTTTCCGTCTAGCCGCGGATACACCGCATCTTCACGGCGATTTCAATTTCACTGAGTCTCGGGTAGAGACAGCGCCCCCATCGTTACGCCATTCGTGCAGGTCGGAACTTACCCGACAAGGAATTTCGCTACCTTAGGACCGTTATAGTTACGGCCGCCGTTTACCGGGGCTTCGATCAAGAGCTTCTCCGTGAGGATAACCCCATCAATTAACCTTCCGGCACCGGGCAGGCGTCACACCGTATACGTCCACTTTCGTGTTTGCACAGTGCTGTGTTTTTAATAAACAGTCGCAGGGGCCTGGTATCTTCGACTGGCTTCTGCTCAACCCGCGAGGGGTGTCACATACCACCAGCGTGCCTTCTCCCGAAGTTACGGCACCATTTTGCCTAGTTCCTTTACCCGAGTTCTCTCAAGCGCCTTGGTATTCTCTACCTGACCACCTGTGTCGGTTTGGGGTACGGTCTCAAATCACCTGAAGCTTAGAAGATTTTCCTGGAAGCATGGCATCAATAACTTCCCGCCACATGGGCAGTCGTCATCGCGTCTCAGAATTGAGGACCCGGATTTGCCTAAGTCCCCTCCCTACACGCTTAAACCGGGACGACCGTCGCCCGGCTTACCTAGCCTTCTCCGTCTCTCCATCGCAGTGATCCAAGGTACGGGAATATTAACCCGTCTCCCATCGATTACACCTTTCGGTCTCACCTTAGGGGCCGACTCACCCTGCGCCGATTAGCGTTGCGCAGGAACCCTTGGTCTTCCGGCGTGCGAGTTTTTCACTCGCATTGTCGTTACTCATGTCAGCATTCGCACTTCTGATACCTCCAGCAAGCTTCTCAACTCACCTTCGCAGGCTTACAGAACGCTCCCCTACCCCGCATACAAAGTATGCAGCCGCAGCTTCGGTATCCAGTTTGAGCCCCGTTACATCTTCCGCGCAGGCCGACTCGACTAGTGAGCTATTACGCTTTCTTTAAAGGATGGCTGCTTCTAAGCCAACCTCCTAGCTGTCTGAGCCTTCCCACATCGTTTCCCACTTAACTGGAATTTTGGGACCTTAGCTGGCGGTCTGGGTTGTTTCCCTCTTCACGACGGACGTTAGCACCCGCCGTGTGTCTCCCGGATAGTACTCACAGGTATTCGGAGTTTGCATCGGGTTGGTAAGTCGGGATGACCCCCTAGCCGAAACAGTGCTCTACCCCCTGTGGTATTCGTCCGAGGCGCTACCTAAATAGCTTTCGGGGAGAACCAGCTATCTCCGGGCTTGATTAGCCTTTCACTCCGATCCACAAGTCATCCCCTGGCTTTTCAACGACAGTGGGTTCGGTCCTCCAGTTGATGTTACTCAACCTTCAACCTGCTCATGGATAGATCGCCCGGTTTCGGGTCTATGCCCAGCGACTAATTCGCCCTATTCAGACTCGGTTTCCCTACGGCTCCCCTAAACGGTTAACCTCGCCACTGAACATAAGTCGCTGACCCATTATACAAAAGGTACGCCGTCACAGAACAAGTCTGCTCCGACTGCTTGTACGCATACGGTTTCAGGATCTATTTCACTCCCCTCACAGGGGTTCTTTTCGCCTTTCCCTCACGGTACTGGTTCACTATCGGTCAGTCAGGAGTATTTAGCCTTGGAGGATGGTCCCCCCATGTTCAGACAAGGTTTCTCGTGCCCCGTCCTACTCGATTTCACTAGACTCAGGTTTCGGATACAGGGCTATCACCCACTATGGCGGCACTTTCCAGAGCCTTCTCCTACCCGTTGTCTAGCTTAAGGGCTAGTCCCCGTTCGCTCGCCGCTACTTAGGGAATCTCGGTTGATTTCTTTTCCTCGGGGTACTTAGATGTTTCAGTTCTCCCGGTTCGCCTCTTACACCTATGTATTCAGTGTAAGATACCCGACCTAGATCGGGTGGGTTTCCCCATTCAGAAATGTCCGGATCACAGCTCGTTTGCCAGCTCCCCGAACCTTATCGCAGGCTTCCACGTCTTTCATCGCCTCTGACTGCCTAGGCATCCACCGTATGCGCTTAGTTGCTTGACTATATAACCCCAAGACAACTGACTCTAAATAGAACCACGAAAAGACACCTTAGCCGAAGCCAAGACGTTCCAGGTGGAACTGATTAGAGATAGTCACTCGAAGTCATACACAACCACTTCAACGACAACACCGGATAACGCTTGAAAAAATCGTTATCACTTGAACACGTCTCTCAAAGACCGTAGAGAAACGTATTCGTGTTCTATCTCATCCAATTTGTTAAAGAGCAAATCTGACCCAGTGATCAGAAAGAAGACCTTCAGACTTAGCGGACGCTAAACTGAAACACTTATTTCTGTACACTGACCGAAGTCAGGCATTCAGGGTAACCAAGTAACTTAGAACGTCTACGAACCCACACATTCACAAATCTGTGTAATGGTGGAGCTAAGCAGGATCGAACTGCTGACCTCCTGCGTGCAAGGCAGGCGCTCTCCCAGCTGAGCTATAGCCCCAAAAAGCTATTTCTAGAATTTTGTAAATCTAGGCATTTTCGGTCGCCGCATAGCTTTCTATGCAAGTCCGGAAATAACGACGAGTTACAAGATTCTGGTGGGTCTGGGTGGAGTTGAACCACCGACCTCACCCTTATCAGGGGTGCGCTCTAACCAACTGAGCTACAGACCCGATTATCACGCCATCTTGTCGTGCCTGGACTGCGTTGCGGCTCTCACTCAGTTGGTCACGTACAACAGTACGCTCCCGTCTTCACTCCATCCGCGCCTTGCCAGACTCAACAATCTGTCGCGCTAATTCAGCGGGTCGGTCGAGACCCTTTGCTCTCTTTAATCAATCAACCAAGTAATTCGTGTGGACTCTGACCGAAGCGTTCGGCATCGTTTAAGGAGGTGATCCAGCCCCAGGTTCCCCTAGGGCTACCTTGTTACGACTTCACCCCAGTCATGAACCACACCGTGGTAATCGTCCTCCCGAAGGTTAGACTAACTACTTCTGGTGCAATCCACTCCCATGGTGTGACGGGCGGTGTGTACAAGGCCCGGGAACGTATTCACCGTGACATTCTGATTCACGATTACTAGCGATTCCGACTTCACGGAGTCGAGTTGCAGACTCCGATCCGGACTACGACGCGTTTTGTGAGATTGGCTCCCCCTCGCGGGTTTGCAGCCCTCTGTGCGCGCCATTGTAGCACGTGTGTAGCCCTGGCCGTAAGGGCCATGATGACCTGACGTCATCCCCACCTTCCTCCGGTTTGTCACCGGCAGTCTCCCTAGAGTTCTCAGCATTACCTGCTAGCAACTAGGGATAGGGGTTGCGCTCGTTACGGGACTTAACCCAACATCTCACGACACGAGCTGACGACGGCCATGCAGCACCTGTGTCAGAGTTCCCGAAGGCACCGATCCATCTCTGGAACGTTCTCTGCATGTCAAGGCCAGGTAAGGTTCTTCGCGTTGCGTCGAATTAAACCACATGCTCCACCGCTTGTGCGGGCCCCCGTCAATTCATTTGAGTTTTAACCTTGCGGCCGTACTCCCCAGGCGGTCAACTTAGTGCGTTAGCTGCGCCACTAAGGATTCAAGATCCCCAACGGCTAGTTGACATCGTTTACGGCGTGGACTACCAGGGTATCTAATCCTGTTTGCTCCCCACGCTTTCGCACCTCAGTGTCAGTGTTGGTCCAGGTAGCCGCCTTCGCCACTGGTGTTCCTTCCTATATCTACGCATTTCACCGCTACACAGGAAATTCCACTACCCTCTACCACACTCTAGCCATGCAGTTCGAAGTGCCGTTCCCAGGTTGAGCCCGGGGCTTTCACATCTCGCTTACATAACCACCTACGCGCGCTTTACGCCCAGTAATTCCGATTAACGCTTGCACCCTCCGTATTACCGCGGCTGCTGGCACGGAGTTAGCCGGTGCTTCTTCTGCGAGTGACGTCAATCCTCAAGCGTATTAAGCTTAAGGCCTTCCTCCTCGCTGAAAGTGCTTTACAACCCGAAAGCCTTCTTCACACACGCGGCATGGCTGGATCAGGCTTGCGCCCATTGTCCAATATTCCCCACTGCTGCCTCCCGTAGGAGTTCGGGCCGTGTCTCAGTCCCGATGTGGCTGATCATCCTCTCAGACCAGCTACGGATCGTTGCCTTGGTAGGCCATTACCCCACCAACAAGCTAATCCGACTTAGGCTCATCTAATAGCGCAAGGTCCTCTCCGAAGAGCGGATCCCCTGCTTTCCCCCGTAGGGCGTATGCGGTATTAATCCGAGTTTCCCCGGGCTATCCCCCACTACTAGGCAGATTCCTAAGCATTACTCACCCGTCCGCCGCTCGACGCCTGGTAGCAAGCTACCATCGTTTCCGCTCGACTTGCATGTGTTAAGCCTGCCGCCAGCGTTCAATCTGAGCCATGATCAAACTCTTCAGTTTAAATCATACAAGATCCGAAGATCTTAAATCTGCTCAAGACAAAAACTCAATTCTTGACGAGTCGTTGACTTGGTATTTCTTACCGAAATACTCCAGTCAGCGCCCACACGAATTACTTGGTTAATTTTTTAAAGAGCGTTTGAGCCGTGGCTCAATCAGGAGGCGAATTATACATCGTTTCGCTGCCCTGTCAACCGTTTATTTCGAGAAGCTTCAGAAGCATTTCCTTCCAAACCCCCCAACCTAACCGGCCGGTACTGCTTGATTCGAGAGGCGCATTCTACAGCGTATCCGAACCGTGTCAACCGTTTTCGCGTTCAAAGTTTAAATCACATTTCCTAAACTTTTCAACGTCTTACTAAACAGTTTCCACTCGATTCCTGCCTTTCTAAAACCGGCCGTCCCTCAAGCGAGATGCGCATTCTACAGACTTCTCGGGACAGGTCAACGGGGAATATGAAGAAAGTTCAAATTCCCCGTTATCCGCCTATTTCACCATAGTGATACGAGCAACCTTCTTCTTGCCGGCCTGGATGACACAGATGTCGCCTTCGGCAAACATTCTGTCACCCTCAAGCTTCACCCCATCTATAAAGACGGCCCCGCGGCCCAGTACATCCCGCGCTGCCGCACCGTTCTTAACCAGTCCGGCCATACGCAGCACCGTACCAATCGCCAGCTGCTCCCGCCCCTCCAACGCAACGCTTACCTCTGGCACGTTGTCGGGTATTTCGCCTAGCGTCACACGGTTGCCCGCAGACTTGTGGGCAGTCTTCGCCGCTTCTTCATTATGGAAGCGGGTGATCAGCTCTTCTGCCAGCAGCTTCTTATAGTCCTGCGGATTGGCTCCGGAACTTACCTGGGCCTGGAACGCTTCCACTTCAGCCAGAGGCCGGAAACTCAGTAGTTCAAAGTAACGCCATAACAACTCATCGGGTACGGACAGAAGCTTGGTGTACATTTCACCAGGCGCGTCATTCACACCCACATAGTTACCCAACGACTTGGACATCTTCTGTACACCATCCAGGCCTTCAAGAATGGGCACCGTCAATATGACTTGCGGCTTCTGGCCGTAGTGCTTCTGCAATGCCCGACCCATCAGCAGGTTGAACTTCTGATCGGTACCGCCCAGCTCGACATCTGCCTCCAGGGCGACCGAATCGTATCCCTGAATGAGAGGGTATAGAAATTCGTGTATCGCAATCGGCTGACCACCAGTGTAACGCTTGTCAAAATCGTCGCGCTCGAGCATGCGGGCCACCGTATACTGTCCCGCCAAAGCAATCATGTCGGCGGCACTCATTTTGCTCATCCACTCAGAGTTGAAAGCCACGCGGGTTTTGGCAGGGTCCAGAATTTTGAACACCTGCTCTTTATACGTAATCGCATTAGCCGCTACCTGCTCGCTGGTCAGCGGCGGCCGGGTAGCGCTCTTGCCCGACGGGTCACCAATCATACCGGTGAAGTCGCCGATCAGGAAAATGACCTCGTGGCCCAAATCCTGGAACTGGCGTAATTTGTTAATCAGCACCGTGTGACCAAGATGAAGATCGGGCGCAGTGGGATCAAAACCAGCCTTTACACGCAGCGGGCGCCCTTCTTTGAGCTTGGCAACAAGCTCCTCTTCAGGAATTAGCTCGTCGATACCACGCTTGATCAGCGCCAGCGATTCATCAATCGATGCCATGAAAACCCCACCTCATAATTTGACTTGAAACAGCTCCAGTTCACAGAGTTCAATGACAACCCTGCCTATTCGCCGCGACTTTGCTAAGATACTATCGTTCGGTTTTTGACCATCACTGCACAGCCGTGGCGACGCATTGTAACAATCGCGCTCCGAGAAATCCGCGTAACAAACACCGCAACTGTAATGTTGACGTCTGTTGCCGGTGATTCTTATACGGTAATCTATCAGTCGAATTACTAAAATCGGCTTTAATACAGCGGCACACGCTGCCGGAATCTCGACTTAAACGGGTGAAATACGTGTTCAAAACATTCCCCAAGACCCACATTACAATCGCAGCAGCGGCGACCGTTGTTGTTACCACTGCCGCGCTGATGAGCCCGAGTGCAGATGTAGAAGCCAAGCGTATGTCCATCGCGCTTGATCTTGAATCGGGCACAGCCACCACCGTTGTTACTACTCTTTCTACGGTGCCAGCATCTTTAGTGCCCGGGGCAAAGACAGAAGCACCCCAGGCATCGAGCACTCCAACCGACGTAAATTCGAACCTGACGGCGACCGTCGCGCCTTCAACCATTCGTACCAATGAGGCGAAGGAGGTCCTTCTCCCCAGCCTTGGCAAGCCGGCAATAAACTGGCAATCGTTTGATGTTCGCTCAGGTGATACTTTATCGACTTTGTTCAAAAGAGCCGGCTTTAACGACGGCATTATGCTGTCGGTTATTCACGGAGCAGGCGAAGCGAAGAAACTGCAGCGCCTCTACGCTGGTGAAACCATCCGCTTCGCCACGAACTCTGAAGGCATCCTTACAGGGGTTGAGCTGCAACGCAGCAAACTGGAACGTTTAAGCATAACTCTTGGCACCGACGGCTTCACTGGAAAAAAGGTGGTTCGTGAACCAGAGGTGCGAACAGCGTTTGCCAAAGGCACCATCGATGGTTCCCTTTATCTGGCCGCCCGCGCCGCTGGTATGGGCGACCGGCTAACAATGGAAATGTCTGGCATTTTTGGCTGGGACATCGATTTTGTATACGACGTGCGCAAAGGTGACCGCTTTGAAGTGATTTATGAAGAGCTTTATCTTGACGGCGAAAAATTTGGCAGCGGACGCATCCTGTCGGCTAACTTTGTTAATCGCGGCGAAGACAACATTGCCATGCTGTACACAGACGCTCAGGGTGACACTGATTACTACAGCCCCACCGGCAGAAGCATGCGTAAAGCCTTTTTGCGCGTACCACTGAACGCGCGGGTTTCATCATCCTTTAACTTGCAGCGCCGGCATCCGGTATTGGATGTTGTCAGGCCCCACGAAGGCACCGACTACGCGGCGCCCCCAGGAACGCCCATCAAAGCCGTAGGCAACGGTCGAATCAAATTTGCCGGCTGGAAAGGCGGTTACGGCCGCACGGTTGTGCTGGCACACGGCGACAATATTACAACGCTCTATGCCCACATGAGCAGACTTGGCAAAGGCATCAAAAATGGCGGACGGGTGAAGCAAGGCGAAACCATTGGCTACGTTGGCTCTTCCGGCATGGTCACTGGCCCGCACTTGCACTATGAGTTTCGGGTTAACGGTGCGCCGCGCAACTCACGCACCGTTAAGCTGCCAGACGCCAAACCCATTCCGAAAACTGAACTGACCCGCTTCAAACAGGTCACACAGCAACAGCTGGCGCAGTTCAACACGTTACGCGGCAATGAAAAACAGCCTTTGACTCTGGCTTCAGGGAAGTAAACATGACTGCCTGGATAGGGCTGATGTCTGGCACCAGCATGGACGGCATAGACGCCGTGCTGGTGTCATTTGAAACCAACACCATAAAATTTCACGCTCGCCACACTCTGCCTTACCCTGTCGAACTTCGAGCCAGACTAGAACTGGCCGCACAGAATCACGCAACACCCGATGAGCTGGGTGAACTGGACACACTGACGGGCCAACTGTTTGCCGAGGCTGCCAACATCGTTATTCAGCAATCTGGCATACCCTTAGCAGATATTGGCGCAGTGGGCAGCCATGGCCAAACCATACGCCACCAGCCTAGCGGCAGTGCGTCATTTTCCCTGCAAATTGCCAATCCCAGCATTATCGCCGAGCACACCGGAGTAGCCACTGTTGCCGATTTTCGTCGCCGTGACATGGCCGCTGGGGGTCAAGGCGCACCACTGATGCCGCTGTTTCACCAATCGTTCTTCAGTAGCGCAGAGGAAGATCGCTGCATTATCAATCTGGGTGGCATTGCCAATATTACCTGGCTGCCGAGGGCCGGAACAGGAAGCGTTTACGGGTTCGACACAGGCCCGGCCAATGCCCTGTTAGATGCCTGGTGTGCTGACCAGACTGGTCGTCATTTTGACTCTGACGGCCGTTTGGCCGAAGAAGGCATTGTCAACGAGGCGCTGCTCAGTGATCTGTTTACTGACGCCTACTTTGCAAGCCCGGCACCGAAAAGTACCGGCAAAGAACGTTTTAACCTGGGCTGGATAAAAACCCGGCTGCAGCGTTACCCAAACTTACTTGCCCCCGATGTGCAGCGCACACTGCTGCAGCTGACAGTGCTCAGTATTGCTCAGCAAATGCCGCAATCGAACGCGTTTAAAGTGTACGTGTGTGGCGGAGGGGCGCTGAATCCGGTGTTAATGCGCGAACTGTCCCAGGCGCTTAGCCCGGCTGCCGTGTGCAGCACGGAGGAGCTTGGGCTCGACCCGCAATGGGTGGAACCGGTCGGGTTTGCCTGGCTGGCCCGTCGCACCGTTCTGGGACTGAGTGGAAACCTTCCAGAAGTAACCGGCGCCAGCGGGCCGAGAGTATTGGGAGCTATCTACCCGGCCTGATAAACGCAGAGTACGAACAGTTCATCAGGCATTGCCGGCAGCCAGTTAGACAGACAACGCCAACAGCCCGTCAGATTTATATGGAGAAAGAACTGCCGCAGCCGCAAGTGGCGCTGGCGTTAGGGTTGTTCACCACAAACTGGGATCCCTGAAGGCCCTCCAGATAATCCACCGTCGACCCTACCAAGTACTGATAACTCATCGGGTCTACCAGTAATTTAACGCCGTCACGCTCGATGATTGTATCTTCGTCGTCTAGGGCGTCATCGAATGAAAACCCGTACTGAAAGCCAGAACATCCCCCACCGGTTACATACACCCGCAAATTGAGATCGGCGTTGCCTTCTTCATCAATAAGCTCTTTGGCTTTGGCCGCCGCACTGTCACTGAAAAACAGCGGGGCTGATACCTGTTGCTGAACTGCGCTCAAGTTCCCCTCCGGAATGTTGGCTGAATTTCAATGATTATCGTATTCTTGACTAAAACAATCAACTATTACCAGAGCTCAAACATTACGCATTGAGGCGCCTTGGACCGCAGGCTAGTTCGCCACCAGCTTGCTCCACAAAAGGTGCGTTCGGCCTGCACTGTTTCTTTGCCTTCTGGCTGCGCGACTACCTGCACTTCCAGAGGCTCAAACCCGTCGGGCACCGTGAGTGAGCCATTGTTGCTGGCGGGCTGCCTGATACTGTTTGCGTAGCTTTGTCGCAGACGCCTTTAACTGGTCACGCTCAACTTCAACCTGGCCCAAGCGTGCAATTTCACTATCAGTGCCGTGCTGCACACCGGCCCAGTAGCCGCCGGCCAAAAACGTCCCACAAACCAGCGCCAACGTCAGCCTGCGCCGGCCGACACGTCCACGCTTGCTTGTTTGAGGGGCGGAGTTAGCCACCCTTAAAGGCCACACCAGTAGCTCGTGTTACAGCTGTTGCGGCTCTCATGGCAGCATGGCCGGCGCTTCCAGGCCCATGGTTTCAGCGATGCCAAACATGACGTTCATATTCTGTACGGCCTGGCCGGCAGCACCTTTCACCAGATTATCAATTACCGAGGTGACAATAACCACGTTGCTGCCTTCCTGCCGGTGCAGCGCCATGCGGCAGTGATTCGCACCACGCACACTGCGGGTTTCCGGATGACTGCCAAACGGCATCACATCCACAAAGGGCTCGGCCCGATAACGTTCTTCGTACAGTTTCTGCAACCGGTCAAAATCGCCCGGGTTATTCAATTCAGCGTAAAGCGTTGCTTCTATACCGCGAATCATCGGCACCAAGTGTGGCACAAATGTAACACCCACCGCGGTTCCTGCAGCCTGGCTCAAGCCCTGGCGAATTTCCGGCAGGTGGCGATGACCAGAGGCGCCATAGGCCTTGAAACTTTCACCAACCTCGCCGTGCAACATACCCACGCTGGCCTGACGGCCGGCACCGCTGGAGCCCGACTTGGCGTCGGCGATTAAGCGGGAGCTGTCTACCAGCCGGTTTTCCAATAAGGGCAGAAAACCGAGTTGCACCGCGGTAGGATAACAACCCGGGTTAGCCACCAGTTGGGCATCACGGAGTTCACTGCGCACGACTTCTGGCAAACCGTAAACGGCCTTTTCTGCCCACTCTGGACTCGCGTGTGGCATGCCATACCATTTAGCCCACACGCCCAGATCTTTCAGGCGGAAGTCGGCTGACAAATCCACGACTCGCACACCCGCTGCCATCAACTCTGGCACCATGCGCATAGCGACGCCGTGAGGCGTGGCGAAAAACACCAGATCACACTGGCAAAGTACAGTCACATCGGGTTCTGAAAACGCCAGATCAAAGTGGCCGCGCAGATTTGGATAAAGGTCAGAAACTGGCATACCTGCTTCCGAACGTGAAGTAATGCAATGCACTTGTGCCTGGGGATGCACCGCCAGAATCCTCAACAATTCTACGCCGGTGTATCCGGTACCACCTACAATACCTACTTTAATCACGTTTAAGCTCCTGCTTGTCTGTTTCCTGAAATTGCATTTTTAGCGGCCATTCTATCATGATAAGCCAACCGCTTATTGCAGCCCTGACCGAGGTGGCTACAATACCAAAGACAGTCTGCGCCGGATTAGACCCGGTATGAAAATCATCAACCGGCCCAGGCCCTGCATGCACCCACTATGATCCGTTCCACACGCCAGCTAACGGCAAAAATGAAAGCCAGCTTCCGACGCCGGATATCCGGGGCAGACGCGCTGCCGCAACTAGCCTTGCTGGGCCTGCTTTCCGGCTTGGTCACCGGCGGCGTCATTCTGATCTTCCGCCTCGCCATTGAGTGGCCCTTGAAATATTTCCTACCCGGGGATGGAACCGGGGCTTTCCCCTCCGAGGCTTTCGAGGGTCTGGATGTTGTCACACGGGGGGTTTTACCTCTGGTCGGCGCGTTTGGCCTTGGCGTGCTGCTGCATCGTCTGGCGACTCATGACCGTAAAGTCGGTGTTGTTCATGTTATGGAACGCCTGAACTACCACCAGGGCTATATTACTGCCAAAAGCGCCTTTATTCAGTTCATTGTAGGCGTTGCAACCGTTGTTACCGGGCAATCTGCAGGCCGGGAAGGGCCCGCAGTTCATTTAGGGGCGGCTTTTTCAAGTTTAATGGGTCAGTGGATGCGACTGCCCAACAACAGCATCCGCACCCTGGTGGCCTGCGGCTGCGCTGCGGCCATATCGGCATCGTTCAACACGCCTATTGCAGGGGTGATTTTCGCAATGGAAGTGGTGATGATGGAATACACCATCGCCGGCTTCACTCCCATCATTCTTGCAGCCGTCAGCGCCGCGATAGTCACCCAGATCGTGTACGGCCCAGACCCCGCGTTTAATGTTCCTGCACTGATGACGAACTCACTGCTGGAGATACCCTGGATTCTGGTTATTGCAGTCATTATGGGTGTTGCAGCGGCGCTTTTCATTTACCTGGTGGAATACATGGGGCGCTTCAACCACCGCCCTATCTTATTACGCGTCATTATTGCCGGCGTTCTAATGGTTCCCGTCGCCATTTTCGTACCCCAAACCATGGGGATCGGCTACGACACGGTCAATGACGCTATAAACGGCGGACTCGGCTTCTGGCTGCTCTTGAGCGTGGGAGTCGCAAAACTCTTGATTACCGCGCTAACGGTTGGCCTGGGTATGCCCAGCAGCATCATAGGGCCTACGCTTTTCATAGGCGCGACGCTCGGCGGAGCCATGGGGTTGATCGGTGCAGAAATCATGCCGGGCCACGCCTCCTCTGTTGGCTTTTACGCCATGCTGGGCATGGGCGCGATGATGGGCGCGGTATTGCAGGCGCCTTTAGCGGCGCTGATGGCGTTGATGGAACTGACCCGCAACCCCAATATTATTTTGCCGGGCATGCTGATTATCACCACCTCAAGCCTGGTGACCAGCGAAGCGTTTGGCCGTAAATCGCTTTTTTTGACCATTCTCAAATCCCAGGGCCTGAGCTATCAGAACTCTCCGGTGATTCAAGCATTGCGGCGGGTATCGGTGGCAGCCATCATGGATAAGAGTATCCTGCGTATCCAACGCCGGCTGACGCCGGAAGAAGCACGCAAAATCCTCAAATCCGAGCCTAAGTGGCTGGTAATTGACGGCAGCAACGGACCAACGTCGCTAATGCCGGCGGTAGATCTGGCACGTTTTCTGGAGGACAGCGAAAAACTGCTGAAAACCGAAGACCAGCCCCTGCCCGAGCAGATTGACCTGATGAACATACCGGCAAACCGTCGCGATCTGGCACCGGTGCAATATCAGGCCACGCTCGAGGAGGCATTGTATGAATTTGATAACAGCAGCGCAGAAGCTCTTTATGTTCAGCGCCACGTGGCGCCAATGATCCAGAGGGTTCATGGGGTTGTGCTGAAATCAGATATCGAAAGTTACTATCAATATCGGCGGAGTTAAACATGCTTTGGGTTAAGGCTTTTCACATAATTTCGATGGTGTGCTGGTTTGCCGGCATTTTTTACCTGCCACGGCTATTTGTTTACCACGCGGCCTGCGAAGACCAGCCGGGTCGCGAACGCTTCAAAATTATGGAGCGCAAGCTGTACAACGGGATTACCACGCCGTCTATGATTGCCACGGTAATTTTTGGCGTTTGGCTGCTCAGCTATAACCTGTCTGGCTATTTCAGCCAGGGCTGGCTCCACGTCAAACTTGTATTGGTAGCGCTGCTGGTCGTTTATCACTTTTATTGTGGCCACCTGGTCAAAGTGTTCCGCGACGATCGCAACACCCGTGGCCACGTGTTTTACCGCTGGTTTAACGAATTGCCCGTATTTGTACTGCTGGCGGTCGTTATTCTTGCGGTTGTACGGCCATTTTAGGCCATCACCCCACCACTATTCCCAACAACAATCTCAGCGCAAGGAAAGAGCCATCAAACTCCGTAGCCGTCCTCAAGTATTGATCTTGTCCGGGCTGGACCCCTCCGGTGGCGCCGGTGTGCAAGCCGACATTCAATCTGTTACCTCTTTGGGCTGTCACCCGCTGCCCGTGCTAACCTGCCTGACCGTGCAAGACACCCACAACGTTTATGCCGCGGAGCCGATTGACGCCGATCTGATTCGTCGTCAACTTGAATGCCTGGCTGGCGACACGCCCATTCACGCTATCAAAACCGGCGCTCTGGGCAATGCCGACGTGGTGGACGTACTGGTAGAATTCGTCCGCAAACGGCCGCACATACCGCTGATTGTAGACCCTGTAATTAAAGCTGCCGGCGGCGGTGATCTGGCAGACTCAGAACTCATTAACGCCATGCTGACACGGCTCTTCCCCCTGGCGGAAATGATCACGCCCAACGGCGTGGAACTGGAATTACTAACCGGCGAACCTGATCCGCAAAAAGCCGCCATAAAACTCCAGCTGGCTGGCTGCGGTGACGTGCTGGCCACAGGTGGCCACGGAACGGGCGAAGCCATCATCAATGTGCTGTACCGACGTGGTGCCGAGCCCCAGCGCTGGCATATCGAACGTATTGGTGGCGAATATCACGGCACCGGTTGCACGCTGGCGTCTTCTATTGCCGCAGGCCGTGCTAGTGGCCTGTCGCAGCGCGCTGCTATCGCGCAGGCGCAGAACTACGTGCATCGCGCCATTGTTCAAGCGCTGAAAGTGGGCGAGGGGCAACCGGTGCCCGATCGGGGGATTCTGTGGGAACATTAACGCTAAAACCCGGTCTGTATGCCATCACCGACGGCCATTTAACCCCTGGCGACACACTGATAACGGCGGTAGAAGCCGCGCTGGAAGGCGGCGCGGTACTGGTACAATACCGTGAAAAGCGCTTGCCGGCGGCCGAACAGCTGCGCCAGGCCAGCGCCCTGCAATGCGCCTGCAGCAATGCCGGCGTGCCGCTATTGATTAATGACAACATCGAGCTGGCCTTGCGGGTGCAAGCAGCCGGCGTGCATCTCGGCCAAGGTGATACCGCGCTGACCGACGCCCGGCGGTTGCTCGGTGACCAGGCCATTATTGGTATTACCTGCCACGCCGACCTGGCGCTGGCGCAAGCCGCCTGTGAGCAAGGTGCGAATTACCTGGCATTTGGCCGGTTTTATCCCTCAACCACAAAACCGAACGCTCCCGCCGCCGACACGCAAGTGATCGGACTGGCCAAACAGTTCAAGCTCCCGGTGACCGCCATTGGCGGCATTACCCTGAGCAACGCCGAACCTCTGATTCGGGCTGGTGCCGATTTGCTGGCGGTGGCCGGTGGGCTCTTCAGCACCGACATTAATGCCACCGCAAAACGCGCCCGTGAGTTTAGCCGGCTGTTTGCCCAACATCGTTCTCAATTTTCTCAAAACATTTAACAGGAGCCAAGACATGACGCACTCCGAAACCCTGTTCGAACAGGCCCAGAAATACATTCCTGGTGGAGTTAACTCCCCGGTACGGGCTTTTCGCGGTGTTGGCGGTACGCCCATCTTTTTCAAAAGTGCTCAAGGCGCGTATCTTTACGATGAAGACGATCGCCGTTACATCGATTACATCGGCTCTTGGGGACCAATGATTATTGGCCACTCCAACCCGCTTATAAAAGAAGCTTTGCACGCGCAGATTGAAAAAGGCATAGGCTACGGCGCACCAACCGCCATCGAAACCGAGATGGCGATGAAAGTGTGTGAACTGGTGCCGTCCATCGAACTGGTGCGCATGGTGAACTCCGGCACCGAAGCCACCATGAGCGCACTGCGCCTGGCCCGTGGCTACACCGGCCGCGACAAAGTGGTCAAATTTGAGGGGTGCTACCACGGTCACGTTGATTCACTGCTGGTTAAAGCCGGTTCCGGCGCGCTGACTCTGGGTGTACCGAATTCTCCCGGTGTACCCGCTTGCCTCGCCGAACTCACCCTGACCCTGAACTTCAACGATATTGATGACGTGCGCGAAACCTTCCGCACCATGGGCAGCGAGATTGCGGCCATTATTGTAGAGCCGGTAGCCGGCAACATGAACTGCATTCCACCGGTTCCGGGTTTTCTGGAAGGCCTGCGCGAGATCTGCGACGAGTACGGCACGGTGTTGATCTTTGACGAAGTGATGACCGGTTTCCGGGTGTCTCTCGGCGGCGCCCAGGGTTTGTACGGCGTAACCCCAGACTTGACGGCGCTGGGCAAAGTGATTGGTGGCGGCCTACCGGTAGGTGCTTTCGGTGGCAAACGCGAAATCATGGAACACATTGCGCCTCTGGGCCCGGTTTACCAGGCGGGCACCTTGAGCGGTAACCCGCTGGCGATGACCGCTGGTCTGGCAACCCTGAACGCGATTTCCGAACCCGGATTTCACGACGCCCTGACCCGTAAAACTGAAAAAATCTGCGCTGGCCTGAAGGCAGCAGCCGACGAGGCGGGTATTCCGCTGGCAGTACAAGGGGCTGGTGCTATGTTTGGCTTCTTCTTCAGTAAAGAATCGTCCGTCACCCGCTTTGACCAAGTAATGGAATGCGATATCGAACGCTTCAAGAAGTTTTTCCAGGGCATGCTGGCCGAGGGCATTTACCTCGCACCGTCAGCTTTTGAAGCCGGCTTTACCAGCGCCGCCATATCCGATGAGGACATCGAGTTCACTCTGAACGCAGCACGCAAGGTATTCGCAACGCTGTAAAACACCGTGAGGCGTTACCCAAGCAAAAAGGCCACTGCTCAACGCAGTGGCCTTTTTTTCTGCCCGCATTTTTATGTGGGCGACGGTTTTGCCTGAATTACAGCCGCGCGGCGCGGCTTTCGGCCTGCTGCGCACCGGCCACATTGCCCCGAGCTTTACGAATATCGGCCAACAGCAACCAGCCTGAACGCTGCAGGCGCTCGTTACGCCCCGCCAGCGACAGTCCCTTAAGGGTAAACTGTTCAGCGCTAGCAAGCTGGCCGGTCATCACGTAGGCTTCAGACAGCTTGAAATACACCGCCGCAGACCGCGGTGCAATGCGCTGCGCCCGTTCCAGGCGGGTAATCGCCGCAGCCCCATTACCTTGCGCAATCAGGGTATCGGCCTCTTTTACCAAGCCCGCTGCCGCAGCAGGCATCTGATCACCAGATTCGCGGTACCCGGGCACGCCTGTTGGCTGTTGTGATTTCTGTTCAGGCGGCTGTTCGCTTTTGCGCCATACCTGCGGTTCATCGGCTGGTTTGGCGGCGCCGTCGGTCAGTGGCGGCTTAGGCGCCTGCGGACGCTCTCCGGCAGGCACGTAAATACCGCCACCAGGCCCACTGGCACAGCCCGCCAGTAGCAAAACGGCACAAACAACTGCGCGGCGAAACATCTGTGCTTTATTCTGCATGTCCTTTTGTACTCTCATCATTGAAACAACCCTTCAAACCAACCACGGATTTTTTGCGGCAGAGCGCCGGCACAGGTGATTGTCTGCTTTGGCTCGCTACCGGTGATAAACGGCATCAGGCGCGCATTCTCGCATTGTTCATCGGTTAACGCCTGCTGTTGTACATTTACCCAATGGTATTGCACGCCATCGGGTACCACCGGCGTGAAACTGTTTTGCGGCACCTGCGCCATAAAATTCGACCACACCGGCAAAGCTCCGCTGGCCCCAGTTAACCGGGTAGCGCCGTTGTCGTCCCGCCCTACCCAGACGACCGCCAGCAAGTCGCCGCTAAAGCCGGCAAACCAGGCATCGCGGCCGTCATCGGTGGTGCCTGTTTTGCCCGCCAGCGCCAAAGCGCGGGGAACCGTGTTATAGGCCGAACGGCCCGTGCCCTCTTGCATGGTTTCCTGCATGGCGTATTGCAGCAGGTGCACTGCGGCCGGGTCGGCCACCTGGTTCACTTGCAAGCTGTAGCGGCTAAGCGGTTCGCCGCCCGCGTCGGTCACCTCCCGAATGGTGCGCAGCGGGGTGTTAAACCCTGAGGTCGCAAGGCCCTGGTATATCTGCGCCACATTCACCGGCGTCATTGCCACAGCACCCAACAACATAGACGGATAGTCGGAAATAGCCGAGCTAGTACCAAACACCTGCAGCGTGGACTTCACCTCGGCCAATCCGATGTCCAGACCCACCCGAACCACTGGCAGGTTGTAGGATTTAGACAACGCCTGATGCAAAGGCACTTCGCCCCGTTCCAGACCGTCGTAGTTTTTTGGCTGCCACACCGTGCCATTCTCGAATTTCAGGGTGAAGCGCGTGTCCTGCAACGGAGTAATCAGCGTGTAACGCTGGGGCTGCGACAAGGCGGCCAGGTACACAAAGGGCTTCACCAATGAACCAATCTGGCGGCTGGCATCCAGTGCCCGGTTGAAACCGGCGTAACGCGGGTCGCGCCCGCCGACCAGGGCTAGCACTTCGCCGCTGTCTTTCGCGGTCACCACCAACGCCGACTCCAGCGCTTCGTCGCCCAGCCGCGGCAGCGTTTCCGTTACCGCTTTCTCCGCAGCCATCTGCATAGCTGGGTTAAGAGTGGTAAAAATCCGCAGGCCTTCGCTGCGCAGGTCTTCCTCTTTGTAATCCCGTGCCAGGTGGCGGCGAACCAGATCGATATAGGCCGGGTAGCGATTCTGCGAAAAAGAAGCCTTGTCACTCACGCCCAAAGGCAAAGACCGGGCGCGCTGCGCGTCAGATTCACCCAAAAGGCCTGCTTGCTGCATTTGGTCCAGCACCAGGTTGCGCCTTGCGGTGGCCCGCTGTGAATGGCGGCGGGGGTTGTAATAACTCGGCCCCTTGACCATGCCCACCAGCAACGCCAGTTGGTGGGGCAGCAAATCCTCCAATGCCTCGGCAAAATAGAACTGGCTGGCCAGGCCAAAACCGTGAATACTGCGTGTGCCCGCCTGGCCCAGATAAACCTCGTTAAGATAGGTTTCAAGAATGTCGCTCTTGCTGTAATGCAGCTCCAGCAGAATCGACATCAAAGCTTCGTTACCCTTGCGCAGCAGAGTTTGCTCGCGGGTCAGGAAAAAGTTTTTCACCAGCTGCTGGGTCAGCGTGCTACCACCCTGAACAATGCCACCAGCGCGAATGTTCGCCAGTATGGCGCGGGCAATCGACAGCGGCGCAATACCGTGATGGTCGTAAAAACTGCGGTCTTCCACCGACATCAGCGCGGCCGGCAGCAACTCTGGCAATTTATCCAACTGTACTAAAATCCGGTCTTCCTGATGCGCCGGATAAATACCGCCAATCTGCGCCGGTTCCAGGCGCACAATCCCACTATCAGGGCCTTTAACAACCTTCAAACTCTGCACCTGGTCACCCGCTATATTCAGCGCCAGGTGCCGCCGCGGCTCTTTGCCATCGGGGAAATCAAAGCCGCGACTGCTGATCAGAAAGCGCCCACCGCTGCGCTGATAACTGCCCGAGCGCGAACCATCACCTTTGTGAAAGCCCGCCAATGCCAGCTCCTGCTCAAGCGCAGCGGCACTTACTGGCGCACCGCTGTAAAGTTCCAGCGGCCGGGCGTAAACCCGCGATGGCACCTCGAAGCGGCGACCCTCAAAGCGCGATGTGACCTGCGCATCCAGATACACCATCCAGCCCGCCAGCAATACCAGGCCAAGCAGTGCCAGACGCAGTAAAATACGCCAGAAACCCTTGCGGCGGGACTGTGCGGCGGCGGGCTGTTTACGAGAAGCCGGTTTTTTGCGGCCGGGCTTGCGGGCCTTGTCGGTATTTTTCATGGCGGCAGTATAACGAACGCTCTGGTGTCTGGTGTGACTAATTGGTAAACCTACTGACCTTCTGGGGGGCTTGCGAATTAGCCAGACAAGACACTAGCCTTCGCAGCAGGCCAGTTGTGTGTTATTTCCGTAATCTAGCCATTATGATGTCACATAGACAATTAATGGGTTCAAGCAACACGAGGAAAACACTTTGAGCGATTCGCCTGCGAACACACTGGTTCAAGCTTTACAAAATCCGGCTTTGTACGACCATCCGGTTCACCAGTTTCAGGTTATCGAAACCCACATTTCCCAGGTTCTTCTGACCGGTGAGTTTGCCTACAAAATCAAGAAGCCGATGGATTTTGGCTTCCTCAACTTTTCCACCTTGCCGCGGCGCAAGCATTTCTGCGAAGAAGAGCTGCGGCTGAACCGGCGCCTGGCAGCGCCTTTGTATCTGCAAGTTATCCCCATTACCGGCACGCCACAAAATCCGGTGCTGGGTGGCAGCGGGGAAGCCTTTGAGTACGTTTTGAAAATGCGCCAGTTCCGCCAGGACGATTTGTTCGATCGCCAGCAGGAACGGGGCGAACTGGAGCCGGAGCGCCTAGCGACACTGGCCCAACAAGCAGCGGAGTTTCACGACAGCCTGCCGCCGGTTGACCCCGCAAGCCCGCTAGGAGCGCCCGACGCGGTCTACGCCGCCATGCAGGAGAATTTCGACCAGATTCGGCCGCTGCTGAGCGATGCCGGCCAGCTTGCACAGCTGGACAATCTGGAAATCTGGACCCGCACCACCTTCGAACGCCATCAACCACTGATTGCTGCACGCCACCAACAAGGCCTGGTGCGTGAATGCCATGGCGATCTGCATCTGGCGAACATCACTATTTATAACGATCAGGTAACGGTGTTTGACTGTATCGAGTTCAACGAGCCGTTCCGCTGGATTGATGTTATTAACGATCTGGCATTCCTGCTGATGGACCTGGAATCCCGAGGCGAAACCGCCAAAGCCAACTTGGTGTTGAACACCTACCTGGAATATCGCGACGATTTTGAGGCGCTGCCTCTGCTGCCGCTTTACAAGGCTTACCGGGCAATAGTGCGAGCGAAGATTGCGCTGTTCACTATGGGTAATCCGTCCTTGGGCGACAGTGAAAAAGAAGAGCTGATGCAGCGTTATAACGCCTACGCTCAGCTTGCAGAAGATTACAGCAGCATTCCTAACCGCTACTTTATTGCCACCGTCGGCTTATCCGCAAGCGGTAAAACCTGTGTCAGTGCCGCTTTGGCTGGCGAACTGGGTCTTATTCGGCTGCGATCAGACGTTGAACGTAAACGTCTGCATGGGCTGGCACCGCTGGACGGCAGTCAGTCACCTACCGGAGGCAACCTCTACTCCGCCGAAGCCAACACAAAGACTTATGAACGTTTGGCGAAGCTTGCCAGCAGCCTGCTTGCTGCAGGCTTCCCGGTTATAGCCGACACGGCCTGCCTGAAAGAGCAGGAGCGCGCGCTGTTTGCCGCTGTTGCGGAAAGCCAGGGAGTTCCGTTTGCGCTGATTCATTGCGAAGCGCCAGAGGAACTGCGAAAAGAATGGGTACGCAAACGCAAAGGCGACGCCTCGGAAGCCACAGAAGAATTGCTGAATGCCCAGAAAGACTGGTTTGAACCCCTGACCGCTGAAGAAAAAATCTATACCGCCCACCTTCGTACCGATCAGGAACATGTGGCAGAAGCCGTTGCAGACCGAATTCGACAGCATTTTGGCCTTCCACCCAGGTAAGACCTTGGAGCTACCAAGGCCAAAACGGACTGCATGGACGATGCTCGTTATAAAGCCGGAACAGAACGCTAGAAGGAAACATCATGCCAACAGACACCGTACACCATATTAAAGACCCACTTTACGAAACGCTTCGCACTGAGGATATTAGTGCCTTCAATGCTAAAAAATCAGCTCGCGGCGATCTTCCCAGTTTTGCTCATGGGGATTTCAGAGGGCTGGACTTGCGTGGCATGGATGCCAAAGGGCTCGACATGAGCCACGCCTATTTTCGAGGCGCAGACCTCAGAGGTATAGATTTCAGTCACTCAAACCTGGAAGGAGCCAGTATTGCGGGTGCCAAGATTTCCGGCAGTTTCTTTCCTGACCGGCTTCAAGCCGATGAGATTTTAATGTCTCTGAACCATGGCACGCGTATGCGGTACAGCACAGGCACGTAACAAGCAGGCAGATGAAGCTGGACGCCTTAACTGAACCGGACGTCAGACTTCAAGAATAACCGGCACCGGTTCGGTCAGAGTCATCTCTCCGGACGGGGTACCGTCATCGTTGGCCAGGTTTGCCCGGTAGGCCATGATCTCTACGCCTGCGTCACAGGCTTGTCGCAACAGCTGGCCGTAATGCCGGTCTATATGATCTGCCGGCCGCACGGTTTCGATAGCCGTGTGATTCACCACAAAAAACAGCACCGCACGATCACCTAACGCAACCTGAGCCATAAGTTCTCGCAGGTGCTTCTGCCCGCGAGTTGTCACGGCGTCTGGAAAAAAGCCCTGACCGTTGTCCTCAAGCGTTACGTTTTTCACTTCTACCCAGGCATCCGGCTTGGCTTCATGGCCGGAAAGTAACAGATCAATCCGGCTTTTTTCTTCGCCATATTTTACTTCCGGGCGGCAATGGCTATACCCAGTCAGCTCAGTGATACGGCTCGCTTCAATCGCCTCGCGGGCCTGGGAATTCGGTCTTGTCGTATTTATACAAGCCAAAGTGCCGGGAGCCGTTTCAACAAGCTCCCAGGTATACAACAGCTTGCGCGCAGGGTTATCGCTGCGGCTCAGCCATACCCTGCCGTCCGTCGGTTGACAACCCAGCATGCTGCCGGTGTTTGGGCAATGGGCGGTTACTTCACTACCATCAGCCAGTCGCACATCGGCCAAAAAGCGCTTGTAGCGGCGAATAAGCCGCCCCTCCAGTAACGATTGTTCAAACTTCATGCATACCTCTTAGTCGTATGTATTGCAGCAAAGCTGGTACCCCCGCAACTTATCTGCTATTTTCCGCAAAATCCCGTTTCAGGGCGAATGCTTTATAATCCAGGTTTTATACCGCACAGCCACGGGGGCTGACGCGAAAGGAAGCAAAGCGTTCTTGTAGCAGTACTCACAAGAGGCCGGGTTCAATGACCAATAAAACAGCTAATTCAAGCGAAAACTTCACCAACTTCACTCCCTACGAAATGAAAAAGGGTGAAGAATACATGAGCGCGCACATGCTTGAACACTTCAAAGGCCTACTGCTGAAGTGGAAGCAGGAGCTGATGGAAGAAGTAGATCGCACCATGCACCACATGCAGGAAGATGCCGCCAACTACGCAGACCCCAGCGACAGAGCTACCCAAGAGGAAGAGTTCAGCCTGGAACTGCGTACCCGTGACCGCGAGCGCAAACTGATTAAGAAGATCGACAAAACCGTTGATCGCATCGACAAAGACGATTACGGCTTTTGCGACCAGTGCGGCGTGGAAATAGGCGCCCGCCGGCTTGAAGCCCGGCCCACTGCCACGTTGTGCATTGATTGCAAAACCCTGGCGGAAATCCGCGAGCGCCAGACCGGCATCTGACCTGCCTGCCAACCTGCCAAAACGGCGCCGGCTGCTATTGCGCCGGCGTGATTCACCATGACGCCTAACGTTTCTTACCGCGGCCGCTTTGCGCCATCGCCCACCGGCCCTCTGCACTTCGGCTCACTGGTGAGCGCGTTGGCCAGCTATCTGGAGGCCAAGCACCACCAGGGCCAATGGCTGGTGCGCGTTGAAGATCTGGACCCATTACGCCAACCGTTAGATGCGACACCCCGAATACTCCGCAGCTTGAGCGCCCACGGTCTGATTGGCGATGAACCTGTACGCTTTCAATCCCAACGCCATAGCGCTTATCGCGCCGCTGCTGAAACCCTGCTGAAAAACGGGCACGCCTATTTTTGCCCCTGCTCACGCAAACAGCTGCTGGCCAACCAAGGTCAACATCCCAACCATTGCCGCAAACATTCCCTCAACCACTACCTCAACCCCAGCGTACCAAACGAACACCCTTGGCCGCCCGGTGACTTCGCCCTGCGCTTTGCCTTGCGCAGCCAACGCTGTCGCTGGACTGACCAGCTGCTGGGTGAACAGCAACAGAACCTGAAGGCAGAAACAGACGACCCGGTGATACTGCGTAAAGAGGGCTTCTACGCTTACCAATTGGCCGTCGTGGTTGACGATATCGATCAGGCCATCAGCCACGTTGTGCGCGGTTCAGACCTGCGCACCATGACCGCCGCCCAGCACCAGATGTTTCAGGCGCTGGGTGCCGTCGTGCCGCAGTTTTTGCACATTCCGGTGATACGCAACCAGCAAGGCCAGAAGCTGAGCAAGCAGAACCACGCCCCGGCGCTGGACGACGCCAATCCCAGCGCAAATTTAATGGCCGCGCTGAACGCTTTAGGCCAACAACCGCCAGCGCAGTTGGCCCAGCAACCACCCGCCAACGTTCTTGCCTGGGCCCATGCCCATTGGCAGCGCAGCGCGATTCCTGTGCCCACCGCCCAGCACTGGTAGCCCGCCATTTCTGACAGCAACGGCGCGATCATGTTATAAAGCCATGAATCCACTGCGGCACGGTTACCCTAGATGTATATCTATCGTCTGGTTTTTTTGCTGGTCCTGGCGATTTACGTATTCTCTCCCAACATTCTTGACTGGTGGATGTCGTCCGGCAATGCCTGGTACAGCCCGTATCTGATCTGGGCCGGATTAATTGCCATTGGCGTATGGTTGGAATGGCGGCGTGATCCCAATGAATTTTAGTGCTGCCGGCCTGCTGCTGGTCAGCGTTGCGTATCTGAGCCTGCTGTTCGGCATTGCCTGGGTATCAGAGCGTGGCTTGCTGCCACGCAAGCTGGTGCGCCACCCGCTCATTTACGTTCTTAGCCTGGGCGTGTACGCCGGCATTTGGTCGGTGTATGCATCGGTGGGTGCCGCGGCGGAAACCGGTTACGGCTTTCTGGCCTATTACGTGGGCATCAGCGGTGCGTTTTTGTTGGCACCGGTGCTGCTGAATCCGTACATGCGTATCGGGCGGGCGTATCAGCTAACCTCGTTGGCTGACCTTTTTGCGTATCGCTATCGCAGCCAATGGGCGGGCACTTTGGTCACACTGTGCTCTGGCGCCGCCATTCTGGCGTTGCTGAGCATGCAGATTCAGGCCGTCACCAGTTCTGCCAGCATTCTTGCCCCCGATGTGTCGCCTAACGTTATTAGTGCTCTGTTCAGCGTAACTGTGGTGCTGTTCGCCATTTTGTTTGGCACCCGCCGCAGCGCCCACGCCAGCAATCACCGGGGGCTGGTGGTGGCCATCGCCTTTGATTCACTGGTGAAGCTGCTGGCACTGCTGCTATTAGGCGGCATCATTCTGTTTGGTGTATTTGGCGGCCCCGATGCCCTTCAGCTCTGGCTGGACCAGAACCAGACTCCCGTTGTTGACATGGCCATGAGTATCGACGACGCCAGTTGGCGGGCGGTTATGCTGATGTCTTTTGCATCGGTGCTGGTTCTGCCACACATGTACCACATGATTTTCAGCGAGAACCCGTCTCCGGCGTCGCTGGCCAAAGCCAGCTGGGGCTTCCCCCTGTACCTGTTGCTGCTAGGCCTGCCGATACCGCTGATTCTCTGGGGTGGCCAGGAGCTTGGGGTAACCACAACTGCCAATTACTACAGCATTGGCATTGGCCAGGCCCTGGGCAGCCCGGCGTTAACGCTGATGATGTACATTGCAGGGCTGTCTGCCGCCAGTGGCTTAATGATTGTAAGCACCCTGGCGCTTGCGGGTATGGCCCTGAACCACATTGTATTGCCCCTGAAAACGCCCAAAGATCAGGCCGACATCTACCGCTGGCTGCAATGGGTCAAGCGGCTGCTGATTGCCCTGATCCTGTTTCTGGCTCTGATGTTTCATGAAACCCTGGGCAAAAATCTGCAGCTGTCGATTCTTGGCGCAATCTCCCTGAGCGGCACCTTGCAACTATTACCCGGCGCTTTAGGTGTCATCTTCTGGCCCGAAGGCAACCGTCGCGGTCTGATCGCCGGCCTGTTGACCGGACTGGCAATCTGGGTGACCACCCTGATGTTCCCCTTTTCCGGCGCTGCAAATCTACTGCTGTGGCTGGGCAGTCCGGTAGTGCCGACTGCCGGTAACTGGCACCTGTTTATGTTCCTCAGCCTGGGCACCAACGTCGCGATGTTCGTGGTGGTGTCTGTGCTTAGCTCCAGCAACAGTGAAGAACGCAGCGCCGCCCAAGCCTGCTCGCTTGGGGCCTTGTCGCGGCCGCAGCGGCGCGAATTGCTGGCCACATCGTCTGCAGACTTTGTACGCCAGCTCAGCGCTCCTCTGGGACAAGATGGCGCCCAGCGCGAGGTGGAACGTGCACTGCTGCAACTGAAACTGCCCGAAGTAGAGTACCGCCCTTATCAGCTAAGGCGCCTGCGAGACCAGGTGGAAGCCAATCTGTCGGGCCTGATGGGGCCGGAAATCGCCCGTGATATGCTCAAGCGCCATTTGGGTTTCAAACCCATGCAGCGAGCAGCTCAGGATATTCGCTACGTGGAAGGCGCCTTGGGCGACTATCAGAACCGGCTCACCGGGTTAGCCGGTGAGCTGGACAATCTGCGCCGGCATTATCGTCAGACCCTGCTAAATCTGCCCATACCCGCCTGTTCAGTGGGTGAAGACGGCGAGATCTTGATGTGGAATCAGACCATGGAGCGCCTGACGGGCATCAGCGCCGACGAAGTGGTTGGCGCGCGCCTGGCCACCTTGCCGCCGCATTGGCACCAGCTTCTGGACGACTTTAACCAGGGCGAAGACGTGCACCGCTACAAACACCGCCTGGACCTGCGTGGCCGGCCACACTGGCTGAACTTGCACAAAGCCGCCCTGAGCGGGCCCGACCATGCCGAGAGCGGCAGCATTATTATGGTCGAAGACCAAACCGAGATTCGCTTGCTCGAAGACGAACTGATGCACAGCGAACGGCTGGCCTCAGTGGGCCGGCTGGCCGCCGGTGTCGCTCACGAGATCGGCAACCCGGTTACCGGCATTTCTTCGCTGGCGCAAAATCTGCGACTGGAAACCGATAACCCGGATATTCTGGACACCGCCGACCAGATTCAGCAGCAAACCCGGCGCATCTCGAATATTCTGCAGTCACTGATGAATTTCGCCCGCACCGGCAATCACGCCCCCGCCAACCGTTACGAGCCTGTGCAAATACGCCGCTGCGTGCAAGAGTCCATCAATTTATTGTCGTTGAGCGACAAGGGGTTGGGCATTTCGTACCTCAACGAGTGCCCTCCGGAACTGCTCATTCTGGGGGATGAGCAGCGGCTGGTGCAGGTGTTTGTAAACCTGCTGACCAACGCCCGTGACGCCTCGCCGGACGGCGGCGAAGTGCGGGTGATTGGCAAGGCCGATGACTACTCGGCTATCATCGAAGTCATTGACCAGGGAAGCGGCATCGCCGCTGACAAGCTTGATCACATTTTTGAGCCGTTTTACACCACCAAACCTACCAATAAAGGCACAGGTCTTGGTCTAGCTCTGGTTTACAGCATTGTTGAAGAGCACTATGGCAATATTCAGGCGCAGAGTCCGGCGTATAGCCCGGCGCAGCTCAACGCCGCAGGCAGCCGCAACCCGGGCACCTGCATTCGCCTGAAGCTGCCTGCTTACGAGCCCGAAGATACACCCGCTGCCTACAGCCAGAATCAAAGGTCCTAGCACAGATATGCCCCGTATCCTGATTGTTGAAGATGAAGACATCATTCGCTCCGCAGTCCGTAAGATGCTGACCCACGCCGGCTACGACGTCACCGACGCTGGTTCGGTGGAGGAAGCCGAAGAGCATGACCTGGGCAGTTTCGATCTGATCATATCCGATCTTCGATTACCCGGTGCTCCGGGCACCGAAATGATCCGACGCGCACCGGCAACGCCGGTGCTGATTATGACCAGCTACGCCAGCCTGCGCTCTGCCGTTGACTCTATGAAACTGGGGGCCGTGGAGTACATCGCCAAGCCTTTTGATCACGACGAAATGCTGGCGTCGGTAGCCGCCATTCTGGCGCGCAAATCCACGCCGGCGGCGGCTGATGACAGCGGCGCCGTGACCACCAAAACAGTGACCCAGGCCTCCGAGTCAGACCCGGCAAGTATCATGTTTGGTCAGTGCGAACCTATGCAGCGGGTGTTCACCCTGATTCGCAAAGTGGCACCCACCGAAACCACGGTGCTTATTCAGGGTGAGTCCGGTACCGGCAAGGAACTGGCAGCTCGCGCCCTTCACTTGATGAGCCCGCGGGCGGCGGCTCCACTGATTTCCGTTAACTGCGCGGCCATTCCCGAAAGCTTGATTGAATCGGAACTGTTCGGCCACGAAAAAGGTGCCTTCACCGGTGCCGTCGGCGCCCGTACCGGGCTGATTGAGGCTGCCAACGGCGGTAGTCTGTTTCTGGACGAAATAGGCGAACTGCCCGCCGAAGCTCAAGCCAGGCTACTGCGGGTTTTGCAAGAGGGCGAAATCCGTAAGGTGGGGTCTACCCAAAGCCTCAAAGTAAACGTGCGCATGCTGGCAGCCACCCACCGCAACTTAAAAGCCATGACCCGCACCGGCGAATTCCGCGAAGATTTGTTCTATCGCCTGAACGTCATGCAGGTGCGCATCCCCCCGCTGCGCGATCGCCAAGGAGATATTCTGATACTGGCGCAGCGCTTTTTAAAGCGCCAAGGTGCCAAAATGGGCAAACCCGATTTACAGCTCAGCGCAGACGCCGTGCGCACTATAGAGCGGCATCGCTGGCCGGGAAACGTACGGGAACTGGAAAATGCCATTGAACGGGCCACTATTTTATGTGATTCCGAACTGATTACCCCTGCACTGCTGGATCTGAACGGCGACGGCGACAGCGAGTACATCCCCGAAACTCTGGTGGCCGGTAACAACAAGCAAGCCCATACCCAAAGTGCAGACAGCCAGGGCGACCTGTCGCTGGAAGACTACTTTCAACACTTTGTGCTGGAGAATCAGGACCGCATGAGTGAAACCGAATTGGCCCAAAAACTGGGTATCAGTCGTAAATCTTTATGGGAAAGGCGCCAGCGCCTGGGCATTCCTCGCAAAAAAACGTCTGGCAGCTGACATCGGCTGCTGTCGACCACTCTGCTTTGTGTTACCAACTGTTTCCCTTGGTAACACTTTCCCCGCCATTTATGACTTACCGGTAACACTTTCCCCAAATACGGGGTAACACCTATCCAGAAGAAAACGCCAAGCCATTGTTTATAGTCATATTCATAAAACTGGCACGGCGACTGCTATGTATATAGGGCACAACAACAAAAACAAGACGTGACAGTGCAGCGTGCCAACAAAAACAAAAAAATAGCTGCGAGAAGCGCTCAGCAACAAAAATAAAAATAGAGCGCGAGCGAATAGAGTGTTTTGGATGCCTGGCTTTTTAGCGGTCCCTTAGCTTGTGAAGGTTGTTGAAGCAGATAAGAATCGTCAACCAGACGGCGCTGCGGATACGTAAGACTTGAACAACGCTTTTGACCACTCTAAGTATTCAAAGTTTTCTGTTTGTTTGAAATACCCTGATATTGGGGCTTACGGTGGGACACAAAAAGTAAGAAAAATCCCGGCAATAACAAAAATAATTTAGATCGTCAGATTTTAGTGGGCGGGTTCGTGTAAGCGGATCCGCCCTTTAATTTATGGGCCCAGGTAAATAACCGGGCATGGGCAAATCATAGCAATCCGCAGCAAACGTGTGCAAAAGCGGCGCAAACCGTTAAACTCATGGTTTTTGCTCATCGCCGCTATGGCCGCAACGGATTTCAATGCCTAAAAGACTCGTCGACAAACTGCGCTCGTTCATGCCCGGCAGCTCCCGGAAGAAACCCCTTGGCTATCAGCGGAGGGACATTTCGCGGGACCAGCACAGCGTTTCCCGCACGGCCATCAGTGAGCCCGCCAAAAAAGTTCTGCATCGCCTCAACAAAGCCGGCTACGAAGCCTATCTGGTGGGCGGCGGCGTGCGCGACATACTGCTCAGTGGCCAACCCAAAGATTTCGACATTGCGACCGACGCAACGCCGGAAGAAGTGCACGAACTGTTTCGCAACTCGCGCCTGATTGGCCGCCGGTTTCGCATTGTGCACGTGGTCTTCGGCCGCGAAGTCATCGAGGTAACAACCTTCCGCGGCAATGCCAACCCCGCCGATGATGACGATGACGATCGCAAAACCAGCGAACACGGGCAGCTGCTGCGCGATAACGTTTACGGCAACCTCGAAGAAGATGCGCTGCGCCGGGATTTCACAATCAATGCCCTTTACTACTGCATTCGCGATTTCAGCGTTATTGACTTCGCAAACGGCGTTGATGACCTGAACAACCGCCAGATGCGGTTGATTGGCGACCCGGAAACCCGTTACCGGGAAGACCCTGTGCGCATGCTGCGCGCCATTCGTTTCGCCGCCAAGCTCGATTTTGCCATCGAGCCGGCCACCGAGGCCCCCATTCGCGAGCTGGCACCGCTGCTCACTCACATTCCCGCGGCGCGGCTGTTTGACGAAGTGCTAAAACTGTTTTCCGCCGGCTACGGCGAAGCAACCTTTGACAAACTACGCCACTACGACTTGCTGGCACCGTTATTTCCCGACACCGCCAGCGCGCTGGCAGCCGGTGAACCCGACGAACTAATCCGCCAGGCCCTGCGCAACACCGACTCACGCATAGCCCAAGGCAAATCCGTTACCCCGTATTTCCTGTTCGCCGCCATGTTGTGGCCTGCGCTGCAAGCCGAATGGCGCCGGCGCCAAGACAACGGCGATCCGGTACAACCGGCTCTGCACAGTGCGATTTCCAAGGTGATTGGCCGCCAGGTACAGGCGACGTCTATCCCCAAGCGATTCTCCGGGCCCATGAAGGAAATCTGGGAACTGCAGATGCGCCTGCCACGGCGCCAGGGAAAACGCGCACTGATCACCTTAGGGCATCCGCGTTTTCGCGCCGCCTATGATTTCTTGTTGGTGCGCGAGAGCGCCGGCGAGATTGAGCCCGGTCTTGGCCAGTGGTGGACACAGTTTCAACGACTTGACGAGCGTGCCCAGGAACGCATGATTACAGATCTTGACAGCGGTGAAGCCAAACCTCGCAAGCGCCGGCGTAAACCGGTTAAGCGGCCCCCGCAGGATTCATGATGACCGACGTATTCGTTGGCCTGGGTAGCAACCTGGCAGACCCGGCTGCGCAATTGGGCAGCGCAATTGCAGAGTTGGCAGCGCTGCCAAACACCACGCTGGTTGCGCAATCCCCATTTTACGCCAGCAAACCGGTGGGCCCTCAGGACCAGCCAGATTATGTCAACGGTGCCGCATGGCTGAATACCGGCCTGACGCCTCACGTTCTGCTAGACCATTTACAGAATATTGAACAGGCCCACGGCCGCGAGCGTCTGCAGCACTGGGGGCCACGCACTCTGGACCTGGACGTGCTGCTTTTCGGCCAACAAACGCTAAACAATGACCGACTGACGGTGCCCCACGCACAACTTTCGCAGCGGGACTTTGCCTTGCAACCTCTGTTGGACTTAAATCCGAAACTGACCCTGCCCGACGGCACCGCATTAGCCCTGCTGCGCCAGCGGTGCCCTGATAACCAATTACGAAAACTGCCCCCAGTCGCTACAAACGGGCACGCCTAAACCGCCCGAAATTTGCTAGTGTTGGGGTTGGAACGATACTGCTTCAGTGGCAGATTCAATTGTGGAGATCCGGCATAGCCGGTATTTAGACCAACTATCGCAAAGGCGAGGAATTTATGGCCGTTACCATCAATACACTGCGGGAATACAAACAGCGCGGCGAAGCATTTTCCGCACTGACCTCCTACGATGCCACCTTTGCCCAGCTGGTCAGCGAAGCCGGCGTAGACGTCATTCTTATCGGCGACTCGCTTGGCATGGTCCTGCAGGGCAACGACAGCACCCTGCCCGTCACCATGGACCAAATGGTGTACCACGTCAGCTGCGTCGCCAAAGGCAATCGCGGCTCACTGGTGATGGCCGACATGCCATTTATGAGCTACGGCACTACCGAAGCCGCGCTGGAAAACGCGGCAGAGCTCATGCGTGCCGGCGCCCATATGGTCAAATTGGAAGGCACCGACTGGATGCGAGATACCATTCAGGCGCTCAGCGAACGCGGCGTTCCAGTGTGCGCGCACCTGGGCCTGACACCGCAGTTCGTCAACAAGTTCGGCGGTTATAAAGTGCAAGGGCGAGACGAAAAGGCCGCAGACCTGATGGTTGAAAACGCCTGCGAGCTGGAAGCCGCCGGCGCCGATGTTATTCTGCTGGAATGCGTGCCCGCCGCACTGGCTGCACGCATTGCAAAAGCCGTCAAAGCTCCGGTGATCGGTATTGGCGCAGGCGCCGACACCGACGGCCAAGTGCTGGTGGTACACGACATGCTGGGCATGACCCCTGGCCGCAAACCGCGCTTTGTGAAAGACTTCTTGGCTGAAAGCGGCTCCGTTGCCAACGCCCTGGCAGCCTACGCCAAAGCCGTTAGCGAGCGCACATTCCCCGCCGAAGAGCACACGTTTAAAGCATGAGAACTGTCAATACCATTAAAGAGCTGCGCGCCATGGTGCGCGGCTGGCGTCAGCAAGGCAAAACCATCGCGCTGGTGCCCACCATGGGCAACTTGCACAAAGGCCACCTGTCGTTGGTTCGACGAGCCGCAGAAGTCGCAGACATCGTGGTCACCAGCATCTTTGTGAACCCCATGCAGTTTGGTGCCAGCGAAGACCTCGACAGCTACCCCCGCACTCTGGTGGAAGACCAGAGCCTGCTGGTGGAAGCCGGTAATACGCTGCTGTTTACGCCTTCCGCCGCGGACATCTATCCGGCGGGTCTGGCCCATCAGACAAAAGTGGTAGTGCCTGACGTCAGCGAAGACCACTGCGGTGCCCGCCGGCCGGGCCACTTTGACGGCGTGGCCACCGTTGTCACTATGCTGTTCAATATAGTGCAACCGGATTTTGCTCTGTTTGGCGAAAAAGACCTGCAGCAGCTAACCATTATTCGCAAGCTGGTGCGCGATTTGATGCTTCCGGTAGAAATTATCGGCGGCGCCACCGTGCGCGACAGCGACGGCTTGGCAAAAAGCTCCCGTAATGGCTATCTCAGCATTGAAGACCGTGCCCTTGCACCGGCTCTGCAAAAGATTCTTCAGACCATGGCAAAAGACCTGCGAGCGGGTGACACACACTTTACACGCCTGTCTGAACACGCGAAAATAGAACTGTTGAATGCCGGTTTGCGACCCGATTACGTTAACATCGTTAACAGCCAGACCCTGAAGCCAGCAACCGCGGATGATCGCGAGCTTGCCATTCTGGCCGCGGTGTTTCTGGGCACTACCCGGCTCATCGACAATATTTCACTGGTCCGCTGACCGGCTTCGCCCTGTTACGGAAGACTCTGCGCCCGGCGACCCAAGCGCCGGCCATTTTGCTAAGGATGCCATCATGCAAGGCCATGCATCTATACCAACCGCTACAAAAGCCTGGCAGGCGCTGCTGCGCCAACAAAAGCGGCTAGCAACACAGCCCATGGCAAAGATGTTTGCCGAGGACAGCCAACGGGCATCACGCTATTTGCTTGAAGCAGCCGGCCTGACTCTGGACTTTTCCAAGAATCGCCTTGATGATGGTGCCCTCGCCGCTCTGATGGCCCTGGCCGAAGAGTGCCAACTGGCCTCTCGTCGCCGTGCACTGTTTACCGGTGATCCGGTGAACAACACTGAGAACAGGCCCGCGCTTCATACCGCCCTGCGGGCGAGTGCAGATCAGACTATTCAGGTAAACGGCAAGAATGTGATAGAGGAAGTTCACGCCACGCTGGAACACATGCAGCAGTTTGTTAACGCTGTCGCAAGCGGTGAACGCCGAGGCTGCACGGGCGAGCGTTTTACCGACGTGGTCAGCATTGGCATTGGTGGCTCTTTCCTGGGGCCAAAGCTGGCGACAGAGGCTCTAACGCCCTATCACCACGGCGGCTTGCGCTGCCATTACGCAGCCAATATCGACGGCACTGAGATCTGCGAGATTTTGCGCCAGGTAAGCCCGCACACCACGCTGTTTCTGGTGCAGTCAAAATCCTTCAAAACCCCTGAAACCCTGGAAAACGCAAAAGTCGCCCGCGACTGGCTGATTCAGCACTGCCCGCAAAAAGACGCCGTTGCACGCCACTTTGCAGCAGTATCCGCGAACGCTGAGGCCGCTCAAGCCTTCGGCATTGAGGCAGACAGCCTGTTCCCTATGTGGGACTGGGTCGGTGGGCGCTATTCGCTCTGGTCGGCCATTGGCTTACCGGTTGCCTTGAGCATTGGCATGGACAATTTCCGCCAGTTGCTGGTGGGTGCCCAAGCCATGGACGACCACTTCGTGCAAGCGCCATTGGCGCAGAATATGCCTGTGGTGATGGCCATGCTGGGTGTCTGGTACAGCAATTTGTGGGGCGCCTGCAGCCACGCCATTTTGCCCTACGACCAGTATTTACGGAGCCTGCCGGACCACCTTCAGCAGCTGGACATGGAGAGCAACGGTAAGCGCGTGACTCGCGCAGGCATTGCGGTCACCTACCATACTGGCCCGATCATCTGGGGCGGGCTCGGCGCCAACGGACAGCACGCCTACCATCAGCTCATTCACCAGGGTACCCGGCTGATTCCGGCAGACTTCATTATTCCGCTGGTCAGCCATAACCCCATTGCGAATCATCACGCCGATCTGTTCGCCAATTGCCTGAGCCAGTCCCAGGCCATGATGGCCGGAAAAACGCTGGAACAGGCCCGCCGTGAACTGATTGCCGAGGGCCGCACAGAGCAGGACGTTGAACGTCTTGCTCCACATAAAGTGGTGCCTGGCAACCAACCCAGCAACACCCTGGTGATGCAGCAGCTTACGCCCTACACACTGGGCGCGTTGATCGCCCTGTACGAACACCGCACCTTTGTACAGGGTGTCATCTGGGATCTGGATTCGTTCGATCAATGGGGAGTAGAGCTGGGCAAACAGCTGGGGCAGACCATTTTGCCGCGCCTGCTGGGCCAGCCGGCGCCGGCAAACGCGGGTAATAGTGACAGTTCAACCGATGCCCTGATCGCTCGTTTCCGCGCCGCCAACGGCGTTTGAAATTACACGGTCGCGCCAGCTGAAATTGACCCTGTGCAGGGGTGGGCCAGCGCGGTGCAGCTGCCACAAATCCTGATAGCTTTGCCCACGTTGTGGGTGTAAACGCGACCCGGCCACGTCCGCTAAGGGCTTTAGCACAAACGCGTTCACCAATATTTCGGCACGTGGTAATTCCACACCGCAAAACACTCCTACTTGATCGCCGTAAGTCAGAATGTCGATATCCAGCGTTTGTGCTGCAAAGCGGGCGCTGCCCCGAAGCCGGCCATGGTTGGCCTCCAGCTGTTTAAAGCGGCGCGACAACTCGGCCAGCGGCATTGCAGTATTGAATCCGGCAACCATATTCAAAAACGGCGAACCGTCAAAACCTACCGCCTGGCTTTCATAAACCGGCGACAAGGCCAACTCGCCAAACCAGTCCGCCAAGGCATCTAATGCCACCTGCAAACAGGCTTCGCGGTTCTGGTTGCTGCCTATACCCACCAGCACCGGAGTGTTCACAGGCGGCGCCCACGCTCGATGCTGACGCCCACTGCGGACGCGGCCGGAACGGCGCCGGGTTTGCGAATGCTCAGCCGCAAAAACTCGATACCAAACGCCCGTTGCAACTCGGCCGCCAGTACCTCTGCAGCGTGCTCAAGCAATTTGGGTTGCAGCGCTTGCAGACAGCGGATCACGCAGTCACTGACCGCGGCGTAATCCAGCGCGTCCTTGACGTCATCAGACGCGCCGGGCACGCGGTTATCCCAATCCATGTCCAGGTCTACCACCAGGCGCTGGGTGATATCCCGCTCCCAGTCGTAGACTCCCACAACCGCCTCGACCTCCAAGCCTTCAATAAACACGCGATCTGCCACAGGCACTCCAGATGATGCTGCACATTTTTCGGATTGAATCGGCCCGACAGCGCAGCTAAGGTTAGCTATCAGACTCGACATATTTAATGATTTTCGCACAGTTTGACTCAAGCCGTCTGCGCCAGCCAGGACACATCACTATGACATTTGCCAGTGCCCCCGTTGTAACGGTACTGCTGTGTGCCGCAGCCTATCTTGGCGGCTCGGTGCTGTTCGCCATACCCGTTAGCCGTGCCTGGCAGCTGCCTGACCCCCGCGCCCAGGGCTCCACCAATCCGGGCGCCACCAACGTGTTTCGCAGCGGAGGCTGGGCACCGGCAACGCTGACGCTGATGCTGGATGCCGGCAAAGGCTGGCTGCCAGTATGGGCGGCACAACAATGGGGGCTATCGACAACCGTTCAGGCGGCGATCGCCCTGTGCGCAGTCACCGGCCACATGATCCCGGTGTTCTATCGCTTCAAGGGCGGAAAAGGCGTCGCTACGGTTCTCGGTGCCGGCCTGGCACTGGCACACACAACCACATTGTTGATGGCCGCAATATGGCTTTTGGTCATGTGGCGCTGGCGCATCTCGGCGATGGCGTCCTTGGTAGCAGTGCTCAGCGGGCCTTTGCTCAGCGCGATGCTTCAACCCCGCACTCTGCCGGTATTCAGTCTGCTGGCGTTACTGATCTTAATTCGCCACCGCAACAACCTGATTCGAATGGCGCAGGGGCGCGAAACCCGCTTCTAGTCAGCACTGCCTCCAACTTAATAGTGCTGCCTACACTCCAAATTCTAACCATCAGGCACCCGCCAGGCCGTCATCGCAACGCTGATTCAAGGGCGGCAAAGTATCCAGCGGCCAGCGCGGCACGGCCGCAATGCGATCACCGTCTTGCTGCCCTGCCCGCAATCGCTGGGCCCCCGCATAGGCAATCATCGCTCCATTATCGGTACAGAACTCTGGCCGCGCGTAAAACACCGATGCACCAAGTTTCGCCGTCATCGCCCCAAGACCGGCTCGCAGTCGCGTGTTAGCGCTGACGCCACCGGCGATCACCAAGCGTTTGCACCCGGTGTGCTGTAACGCGCGCTTACATTTGATCGCCAGGGTATCCACTACCGCAGATTCGAAGGCCAGGGCAATGTCAGCACGGGTCTGATCGCCCAAATCACCCGCCTCGCGCGCGGCATTAACGGTATTCAGAGTAAAGGTTTTCAACCCGCTGAAGCTAAAGTCAAGCCCCGGGCGGTCTGTCATCGGCCGCGGGAAGCGATAACGCCCGGCCTGCCCTTTTTCAGCCAACGCCGCGACTCTGGGCCCACCCGGGTAATCCAGTCCCAGCATTTTGGCGGTTTTGTCGAACGCTTCTCCGGCGGCGTCGTCAACCGACTCACCTAAAAGAATGTACTCGCCGATACCGATGACCTGCACCAGCTGGGTATGGCCACCGGACACTAGCAACGCAACGAAAGGAAAAGCCGGTGGGTTCTGCTCCAGCATTGGCGCCAGCAAATGCCCTTCCATATGATGCACACCCAATACTGGAATGCCCATACTGAAACCCAAAGCGTGAGCCACGGCGCCGCCCACCATTAACGCGCCCACAAGGCCGGGACCGGCGGTGTAAGCAATGCCTTCGATGTCTGCACGTGCAAGCCCTGCCTCAGCCAGAATTTGCTCGATCAATGGCAACAGCTTGCGAACGTGGTCGCGGGAGGCCAGCTCGGGCACCACCCCGCCGTAGTCAGCGTGTATCGCTACCTGACTGAACAACGCATGGGCCAGCAAACCACGCTCGGTGTGATAGAGTGCCACGCCGGTTTCGTCACAAGACGTCTCGATACCTAAAATCAGCATAGTTATGGGCCATTAAAGTAAAAGAAGCTAAATGCAGAGGCGAAGCATTTTAACAGAAACCCGAGGTGCATCTGCAGTTTCACAGAACAAACATTGACCTCAGCCCTACCCAGGGGATATAGTTGCCGCCCTAAATTACGCACTGGTCGAGTTTTAACCATCCCCGCCAGTGTTAGAACCGCACAGGGCAAGCCCGGCGGAACCCATAGAACCAAATAGACCCAGGTAGGTGATTTCCGAATGCCAGCTGTTAAACTGAAAGAGAATGAGCCGTTTGACGTAGCCCTACGTCGCTTCAAGCGTTCCTGCGAAAAAGCAGGCGTCCTTTCCGAAGTGCGTCGTCGTGAGCACTACGAGAAGCCGACTTCTGTTCGTAAGCGTAAAGCTGCTGCTGCCGTCAAGCGTCACCTCAAAAAACTTCAGCGTGAACAGCGTAAGTTTGAGCGTTTGTACTGAGTTTTAGCAACGCTGCTTGACTGCAAAAATTAATCGCCTGAACGGCTACAGGCCGCTCAAAGCGATTTAAAAATGCCGCCGAGGCCTGGCTTCGGCGGCATTTTTGTCTATTGTCTATCCTGCTATTACGGCCCCGTCTAAGGCCACACTCGGAGCCCGAATGAGCGGACTGATCCCGCAACGGTTTGTTGAAGATCTGCTAGACCGGATCGATCTGGCCGAGCTGATTGGCTCTCGCGTTACCCTGAAGAAAGCCGGTGCGAATTACAAAGCTTGCTGCCCGTTTCACGATGAAAAAACACCGTCGTTCAATGTGCGGCCAGACAAAGGTTTTTACCACTGCTTCGGATGTGGCGCACACGGCGACGCGATCAGTTTTTTAAGGGAATTCGAAGGCCTGGGTTTTACCGAAGCAGTTGAAGATCTGGCGCGCAGAGCCGGAATGGAAGTGCCCTACGATCAGGCTGCCAAGCAGGAAATGCAGCAAACTCGCACGCTGACAGAGGCACTGGATTTCGCCAGCCGTTTTTATCAGCAGGCGCTGAGCAGCGAGGCTGGTGCATTTGCCCGCGATTACCTGCAGCAACGGGGGCTGGACCAGGCGATCATCCAGCAATATCAGCTGGGATTTGCCCCCGCCGGCGGCACAGCATTATGCGACGCCACAGGCACAAGTTTTAAAGAACCACTGCTGGAAACCAAAACAGTATCCGACCAGTATGGCCGGCCCAGAGATCTGTTTCGCAACCGGGTGATGTTTCCAATCCGCAACACCCGCGGCAAAACCATCGCCTTTGGCGGGCGTACTCTGGGTGACGACAAAGCCAAATACATCAACTCGCCGGAGTCTGATGTTTTTCATAAGAGCCGTGAAATATACGGCTTGTATGAAGCGCGGCAGAACTTGAAACAGCTGGACAAGTTGCTGGTTGTAGAAGGCTACATGGACGTCATCGCTTTGGCCCAGCACGGCATTCAGTTTGCCGTGGCAACGCTGGGCACCGCCACCAATCATGACAACCTGAGCGCCTTAATGCGCCAGGTACGCCACATTGTGTTCTGTTTTGATGGCGACACAGCGGGTTTTCGCGCGGCAGACCGTGCACTGGAAAACGCACTGGAACTAATGGCCGACGGTCTGCATCTGCAATTTCTGATGCTGCCCCAAGGCGAAGACCCGGACACCCTGATTCGCAAAGAAGGCGCCGAAGCCTTCAGTAAACGGATTGAAGCGGCTATACCGCTGTCACGCTATCTGTTTGATCGCCAGAGCAATGGCCTGGACTTACAGTTGCCCGAACACCGCGGAGAGTTGCGCGCCCGGGCCGAGCCCATGCTCAACAGAATGCCAAAGTGCACGCTGCGCGACGCCATGTGGCATGAAATGCTGCGCCTTTGCAGCGGCCGCGACCAATGGCAGAAAAAACCCTGGCAGGAACGGGGCGGCGCCAAAGGCTGGCAGCGGGAGAGAATACAAGAACAGCGGATTGACGTAAAACTGAGCAAAGACAGCTTGCTGTGCCTGGCGTTGACAGAAGCGCCAGACCTGGCCGCAGAAGTAGCCGAAGCCGCTCGTGGCTCACGGCAATTTATTCAGGCGGCGGCGTTCGCCAGCTGGATTCTGGAACGCAAACTTGCCAACCAGCCGGCACTGATCAGCGCTTTGGCTACGGACGCTCAAGCAAGGGACCGTTTTTTTCATTTGTTTGACGGCATTGAGCACATACCCGCGCGCGAACATACGCTGGAAGCGGCGCGGGAGCTTCTAAGCCCAGACGAGGAAGCATCGCGACAGCAAAGACTGGCCGCGTTACTGCGGAATTTTGCCAACCTGAGCCCTGAAGAACGCAGTGAATTACGTACATTGAGCAGTGGTACAAAGAACAACGGGACTTGAAAATTTAAGCACTGGTCACCATTTAATCATTCGGTGGCAGAGCATTAGGTCGGCAGCTATACTGGTTGCTTAATATTTATTTACTTTAGCGGGCTTACAGGGTGTCTATGTCGGGCAATTCGCAAAAATCACGTTTAAAAGACCTCATCGCGCGAGGCAAGGAACAAGGTTACCTGACTTACGCCGAGGTGAACGATCACCTTCCGGAAGACATCGCTGACCCGGACCAGGTCGAAGACATCATTCGCATGATCAACGACATGGGCATTCAGGTATCTGAAGTTGCACCAGACGCTGACACGTTGATTATGACCGATGGTGATACAACCGCCGATGAAGCGGCAGCTGCCGAGGCCGCAGCGGCTCTGGCCGCGGTAGAGTCCGACGCCGGGCGCACCACCGACCCGGTGCGAATGTACATGCGCGAGATGGGTACCGTTGAACTGCTGACCCGCGAAGGCGAAATTGTTATCGCCAAGCGTATCGAAGAAGGCATTCGCGACGTGATGGCGGCGGTTGCGCACTTTCCCGGCACCACCGGTACCGTAATCCAAGGCTACGATCGCATTGTCGAGAATGAAGGCCGGTTGAGCGATATTGTTGCCGGTTTTCTGGATCCGGATGACGCAGAGCCGTTCATGCCAGAAGAGCCTGCCCCGGCACCATCTGCCAGCACCGAAGAAGCAGACAGCGACGACGATGCGGATGATGCTGAAGAAGAAACCGAGAGCGGTCCAGATCCCGAAGAGACCCGCCTGCGCTTTGACCTGCTAAAAGAAAAACTGGCAGTCGCCAATGAGCTTTTGGAACAGCACGGCCGCAGCGACAAGCGCACCCAAAAAGCCCTGAACGAGCTGGGTGCGGTGTTTGCCCCGTTCAAGCTAGGCAACAAAGCGTTTGATGGACTGGTGAACGTTGTTCGTTCCACCAACGACATGATCCGTCAGAATGAGCGCACCATCATGCGCATCTGCATTCGCGAAAGTAAGATGGATCGTAAAGAATTTATCAAATCGTTCCCCGGCAACGAGATCAACTTAGAATGGGCTGAAAAAATCGCTCGCAGCAAGAAGCCCTATGCTTCTGCAATTTCTGAGCGCCTGGACGAAATTGTGCGCTTACAAAAGCGCATCAAAAACGTACAGCTGGATGTAAATTTAGACGTTGCCGACATCAAGGAAATCAACCGCCGGGTATCCATTGGCGAAGCCAAGGCCCGCCGCGCCAAGAAAGAAATGGTAGAGGCGAACCTGCGCTTGGTGATTTCTATTGCCAAAAAATACACCAACCGCGGCCTTCAATTTCTCGATCTGATTCAGGAAGGCAACATCGGCCTTATGAAAGCGGTCGACAAATTTGAATATCGCCGTGGCTACAAGTTCTCAACCTACGCTACCTGGTGGATTCGTCAGGCCATTACCCGTTCCATCGCGGATCAGGCCCGCACCATCCGTATTCCAGTGCATATGATTGAAACCATCAACAAGCTGAACCGCATTTCGCGCCAGATGTTGCAGGAAATGGGCCGCGAGCCCACGCCGGAAGAGCTGGGCGAGCGTATGGAAATGCCGGAAGACAAGATTCGCAAAGTACTAAAAATCGCCAAAGAACCGATCTCCATGGAAACCCCAATTGGCGACGACGAAGACAGCCATCTGGGCGATTTCATTGAAGACATCCAAGCATTGTCGCCGGTAGATTCTGCCACAGCCGAAGGCCTCCGCGAAGCCACCCGCTCGGTGTTGGCCGGCTTAACCGCCCGCGAATCAAAAGTACTGCGCATGCGCTTTGGTATCGAAATGAACACCGACCACACGTTGGAAGAGGTGGGCAAACAATTTGATGTTACCCGCGAGCGGATTCGTCAAATTGAAGCCAAAGCCCTGCGTAAACTGCGTCATCCATCGCGTTCGGACCATTTGCGCGGCTTTATCGACGATCAAGGCAACACTTAAGCGTCACAACACTGGCGAGCGCCTGCTCTCATCGCTATAATGGCGCTCGCTTTTGTTTGTACTTCGCAAACAGAAGCATCGGAATACCCCGCGTTACGGGCCTTTAGCTCAGTTGGTTAGAGTAGTCGACTCATAATCCTTTGGTCAGGGGTTGGAAAGTGAAGAGAAAAGATACACAATACAATCGCTTACCACGTGTAATCGAAATGCAACTGCCACTCCAGGTAAGCGGCTTGTAAGCAACACAGGGTACACCCCTAGAGTTTCGGGCCCATAGCTCAGTTGGTTAGAGCACTCGACTCATAATCGATTGGTCGGTGGTTCAAGTCCACCTGGGCCCACCATACAAAGCCTCAAACCATAAGGTTTCGGGATGTGTTCTCAAAATTAGCGAAACTGAGTTTGCCGAATACATTCGCATAGACAGAGGCACCTCAGTAAATTTCAACAGAAAAACTACTACACATTTTTTTTGCAGTGGCTACACTGTGTGTGTGGGTGGCATAGCCCCCTTCAAGGAGGTTCATATGAAAGCTGCTAAGAAAGAATTAAAAAACAATAGCATAGTGACCAAAGTCACACGCTCAGTCAGCTTTAGTTCAGACCGTCTTTCAAACAGAAAAATCGTTTCGAAGGATCGCGAGCGTTATATTAAGCGACTATCGACACAGGCGCTTTCAGCTGTAAGTGCCTAAGATAAAAAGGAAGGCACTGCCTGCGCCCCTTCACTGGGGCGTTTTCGTTTCTAGGGGTATGACAGTTGAGTAAAAAGTGGGTTTTTAATTCTCTTGTTGAAGATGATAAGGATGCAATAGGTCTAGTTGCATACGCTCTCTATAAACACAAAAAGCATACTTTAGCCACCAACTTAAGATCTCAAGGCAAAGAGGAGGGCAGCATCCAGCAACAAGTGGACACCTTTCACGACCAAACTCTTCAAAATAACAGTCTTGATGATTACAGGGAAAAAGCGACAAATTATCTTAATAGCCTCTTCTTGGAAATAGAGAACGAAGAGCGGGAAAAGTTTGCGCGAGAAAGGGCCAAAATCGAGAAGCAGCACCAATCTTCCTTCAAAAAAGAAAAAGCCAAAATTCTCAAGAACATGAGGGAATATCAAAGCTCTCACAAGTCATGGTTTGAGAAGCTTGGTAACTGGTTGATTTCCGGCATCCCCGGCATAGTGTCGTCCTTTCTTGTGACCAGCTTAATCCTTGGCGCCTCCATGCTTTTAGTCAATGAAAGCAAACGCCAAGAAGTCTTCGCTGAACTTGCGGTCGAATACCTTGGCATTTCCGCACAAGTCAACGATAGTACTGGCAATAAAAAGCTCAGATAAATAGCCATAAATTCATATGGCGCAAACCCACATCGACACCTTGGAAGTTGTGGTTATCGACTCGCCACCAGTTCCAGCTTCGGTAGGTCGCCATAATCCGGCGCTTCATCCTTGACCACATTGTCTTTCAGTATCCCCTGCATCCGACTTGCCAGCGCTCCCCATTCGTCCACCTGCACCAATCGCGGGAACATGGCGGCGGGGCGGTTCTCCCCGCGCTGTTGCTCAAGCGCGCCTAAACGCTTGAGAGTAGTTGCGGAAATTCGTGCTTTCACGACACTGCATCCGCTGGGGTTTCATTCGCGGCCGCTCGCCTCATTAGCAAGTGTCCATCCGGAAACCAGTGATTTCCAGCACCATCTCTGATCGTATTTTATACAGTCGTGTGGTGGTCAATCTACCATTAACTGCAGCGGGCGGCATCTCGTTCTGGGGCCATCGTTTTGGCCATTCTGCAGACGGCCGAAGGCCGTGCCACTCATTCTGGCGTGATATGTCTCTTGTTCAGCTGTGTTCAGTTCAAGTCTGAAGCAGTCGTGCCAGCAACAGCAGGTTTCTTGATACCACCGCAGACCAGACGTACGATCTGAAGTGCTCAAGTCCTTTCCAGGTGCAACGGGACAGACCATAAGCCCGCTTCAGACAGGAGATGTTGCCCTCGATGCCGGCACGGAAGTTCCTGAGCTTGCGATACACCCAGGAGCTCTTGACCATCTCACTGACCTTGAGTCCCTTCTTCTTGTGGAAGGCCACGTCTTTGGTGCCCAGCGCCTTGGCCGCCGCCAGGTTCTCCTGGCTGGCATAGCCGCCATCCGTGGCGACCTGGCGCGGTGGACGTCCGTAGATCGTTGTCTGCCGCGCCATCATCGGCAGGAAACGGGCGGTATCAGCCGGGTTGCCTGACTCGATCACCACATCAAGCACGAGCCCACTGCGGCCAGTGGTGAGATTCAGCTTGTGACCGAACGCGACGTCTCTGGCGCCTTTGATGATGATGTCGGTATGCGGCTCGAACAGGCTGAAGACCTTCTTATCCGCCGGCACGGTCTCGCCCTGGAATACCCGCCGCTGCGTCTGATCCATCACCGCTGCGCCCAGAGCTTCGAGCCCGCATACAGCGACCATAAAGCCCGCCAGCGTTGAACGCCCGAGACCATCAATTTGATGGCCTCGGGAAACCTGCAAAAACGGTGAGGATATTTACGCCTTATGTGTTTCTGAGGCCCGGCAACCTGCGGCAAATGCGGCAAGCTCACATGTACCGGCTAGGGGATCGCCGTCACCGCACTGGCGGGGGGGGGGAGTGTAAAACCTCAAGGTCTGGCTTTTGGTCGACCGCCTCCCTTAGGTTTACTTTTTTACACACGAAATAAGAAATGTTTTTGAGCCACCTGTTAATGTTCCCGTATAGTCTGTTGAGTACCCGTGGTAGCATCGCAAAGTTGGAGGTACTTATGGGGGTACTTTCAAGAAAGCGAAATACAATAGCTTTTAATAACAGATGGTTACGGACTGAGTTCAAGAGAAGCAAGGCCCACCACCCGTATATCTGTCAAAGCTTGAAGCACCTCCAAAGCCCGCAAACATATCGTCAACACGGAGCATTTCATGGAAAGCTGGCAAGAATGGCTGCTAATTGCATTTGGCTTGGGCGCTATTGTCCTTCTGGCACTTTTTATATATCGCCAACGCGATGCATTAAGCGCTGATCAGCGACGCAGTGAAAAGGCGAGCGAGTTTGCGCGCAAGCGGCGGGAATCGATGATTGAAAGTATCCGTATTCTGGCACAGGCGGTAGAGGCGGATCAGGTGGAGTATTCTGAGGCCTGCTTGCGCATCAAAGGCCTGCTGGATCATGTGGAGCCAACACTGCTGCAAAAATCGCCGTTTGCCGTTTTTCAGCAGGTACACGACAAGTTACAACATATGCCTACCCATCAGGCCCGTCTGGCAACGGAGCCAAAGTTTGTCAACAAGATGGACAAAGAACGCTATGCCATTGAACAGGGCCACGCTGACGAAATTCGCCGCGCAGCCACGGCCATTCGGGTGCATGTGTTCAGCGAGGGTGCGCGCTAGCAGGGCGTCAACATGCTGGCCATTTCCAGCACGTTATCGCGATTGGCGACCAGCCGATCGAAACGTTCATTTACCCGCTTCGCATCCAGCCCTAGCTGTCGGTATATTCTTGGGGTGATAGGCTGACCCACTCCCAGCTCTACTCCGCGTTCAGTAAGCAGCTGCCGTGCCAGCCAAAGCACCTGGCTATAGATTTGATGCTCACCCGCAGCATCAGGGTTTTTATGCTGACGAATGGCGCTGGTGACCTCTTCCGGCATGCTCCAGTTTTCCATCAGTTGCGCTGTAATCTGCCCGCCGGTAATACCCAGCAAGTGGCGCTCGACGATGGACGAATCCAGGCCCGGATTCACCTCTTGCGCGCGGCAGAGCAGGCTGAAATGGGGCGGGAACACATGAGCCAGCACCAGAGTGCCGAAATTGTGCAGCAAGCCAGCCAGATAAGCCAAACCGAAAACAGGGCGCTGAGCGCCGGTTATCAGGCTGGCCAGCAGCCCTGCACCGTGAGCCAGCCAAGCGGCCTGCTGCCAGTAATCCAGATAGCCGCGAATGCCGTGTGCCGGCGGGCGCAGCACCCGGCCTAGCGATAGCCCCATTGCCAGGTTCATCACCATATCAAATCCCAACACACGGGATATGGCATCGTGCACCGAGTTTACCCGGCCGGGAGCCGCATAAAACGACGACGATGCCCAGCTGATGACTTGCGCTGCAAGGCTGGGGTCGCTCTCCACAATGTCTACCAGATCAGCCAATACAGAATTGGGATCTGTGCGCAGGCGTATAATACGGCGGGCCGTTTCCGGAAGCGGCGGCAGCTCCAGCGTGTCTTCCAGGCGTTGACGTATCCGCAAACTGGTAAAGCGCTTGATGGCAAAATGAACCTGATCACGATCATTTCCGTGGTCTGCTACAGCCTCGGCCAGGGGCGCGACAGCAACTGCGCAGCCCAGGCGATCGGCCTCCCCGCACAGATTTATAAAATCATTAGCGGGCATAACCATGGCCACGTGAGGATCTTGCAGTACCAGAGCCACTGCAGAGCACGCATCTACCGCCGAATCGATAACCGTGTGCCAGCCCGTCAGCGCCGGCAGTGCAGGCAGCTCAGCCAATCCCAGCCGGCCGCACAGCCTTTGCTGTTCGGCCGGCGGCAACAGTGCGTAACTGTAGCCCAGCTGCGTGTTCAGCGTTTCAAGATCCAGCAAGTCACAGCTGCGGTAAATGACCTGAAGCTTGTGGCAGCCGTCGCTAAGCAGCACCATTCGCAGCAGTTGATCCGGGTCAGCTTTATCGACATCCCGCAATGCAATGCTGGTTGCGCACTCGCCAAGAGCCTGGCGAACCGTAGCCGGAACTTCCATTGGACATAACCTCGTGTTGATCGTTCTTCAGTTATTACAGTAGCCCACCTGAGGACAACAACGTTGCCATTCGTCAAATGCAGATGAGGTTTAAACTTCGCCGTAGCGGGTTTTTTCACCCAACCAGCGCCGCACCAGGCCCTGCACCGCGGCTTTATTGCCCATAAGTCGCGGAGCTATTTCACGAACGATTTCGATCCAGTGCTGATCACGCTCGAAATCCGCCAGCCTGAACTGCATCATGCCGGTCTGACGAGTACCTAAAACCTCGCCAGGGCCACGAAGTTCAAGGTCTTTTTCCGCAATTACAAAACCGTCCTGGCTATCGCGCAAAGCCTGCAGCCGCGCTTTACTGTTCAGCGATAGCGGTGGGTGGTACATCAGCACGCAGTAACTGGCCTGTTCGCCACGCCCCACACGGCCCCGCAACTGGTGCAGCTGGGCCAGACCGAGGCGTTCAGGATTTTCAATAATGATCAGCGACGCGTTGGGCACATCCACCCCCACCTCTATTACGGTGGTAGCCACCAGAAGGTCTAGTGCACCACTTTTGAATTGCGCCATTACCTCGGCTTTTTCCTGACTTTTCAATCGCCCGTGAACCAATCCGATGCGCAGGTTTGGCAGGCGTTCGGCGAGCTCAGTCGCACTTACTTCTGCCGCCTGACACTGTAACACCTCGGATTCTTCAATCAGTGTGCACACCCAATACGCCTGCCGCCCGGCCTGACAGGCATTGCGTACCCGCTCTACCACATCGTCACGGCGACCGTCAGGCACAACAATGGTTTCGATGGGTTTGCGCCCCGGTGGCAGCTCGTCAATGACCGAGGTGTCCAGGTCGGCATAGGCGCTCATGGCCAGTGTACGCGGAATGGGCGTGGCAGTCATAATCAGCTGGTGGGGCGCCAGCGCGCCACCAGCGCCTTTTTCCCGCAATGCCAGGCGTTGATGCACGCCAAAGCGGTGCTGCTCGTCAATAATCACCAGCGCCAGACGGTCGAATGCCACATCGTTCTGGAACAGCGCATGGGTGCCAATAGCGATACCGGCGGCACCGCTTGCTACAGCTTCCAGGGCTTGCTGGCGCGCCTTGCCTTTCACTTTGCCCGACAGCCAGGTGAGCTGGATACCCAGCGGCGCAAGCCAGGTGCAAAAATTCTGGTAGTGCTGCTCCGCCAGAATCTCAGTGGGCGCCATCAAGGCCACTTGAGTACCCGCCGCAATGGCCTGCAAGGCCGCCAGCGCTGCGACCACGGTTTTGCCTGAGCCCACATCGCCTTGCACCAAACGCAGCATAGGCAGGGGTTGGGTAAGGTCCTGGCGGATTTCCTGCAACACCTGGCGTTGAGCGCCGGTTAGGCGAAACGGTAAAGAATCCAGAAAGCGCTCGCTTAAATCGCCCCGGGGCAGCAACGGTAGCGCCTGGCGCGTCTGAATTTGTTCGCGCACCTGCAATAAGCTTAGCTGATGCGCCAGCAGCTCTTCCATCACCAACCGCTGCTGGGCCGGATGGCGCCCTTCCAGCAATTGCGCCACCGAAGCGCTAGCGGGTGGTGAATGCACCAGCTCTACCGCGGCGGTGATGGCCGGTAACTGATAATCCGCCAGCACCCAGGGCGGCAGCCAGTCGTAAATGGGGTAACGCTTCAAATACGCCACCGCCTGCTGGCACAAAGCCCGCACCCGGGGCTGCTGAATACCCTCGGTAAGTGGGTATACCGGGGTTAATGTGGCGCTGCCTTCATCCGCCATGGGCGTCGGATTGGTCTGGTATTCGGGGTGATACAGCTCGTAGCCCGAACGGCCCGCCCGCACTTCGCCAAAACAACGCACCTGGGTGCCTTCGGCAAGCTGGTTTTTCTGGGCCGCGTTAAAATGGAAAAAGCGCAGGCTGACAAAGCCGCTGTGGTCTTTGAGGGTGACCTGCAAGCTGCGGCGCCTGCCCATCACAATGTCGGTTTTCATGACCTCACCTTCCACCACCGCCACGTCGCCAATGCGCAGGCTGCCCATGGCTGTAATGCGGGTGCGATCTTCATAGCGGTGAGGCAAGTGAAACAGTAAATCCTGAAGCGAGGCGATACCCAGCTTGCCCAGCCTTTCTGCGAGCGCGTTGCCCACGCCCTTAAGCTGAGTGACCGGTATATCGTCCAGTGCCATCATAGCCGGCCTAGCCCTTAGCCGCTGCTGGCTTGGCTGCACTGGCTTTTGCCACAACCCGGCACTGGCTCGCCGCCAGCGACAGCACGTCAATGGCTTTGGGCCGCGGGAAAGTTACCCTCCAAGCCAGAGCTACGGTCCGAAATGGCACTGGCGCAGCAAATGGCCGTACCGCCAGCACGCCTTCGTGATAGTGCATGCCGGTGGCCGCTGACAGCGGCACAACGGTCACGCCCAAGCCCGAGGCTACCATGTGGCGAATGGTTTCCAGCGAGCTGCCTTCGGTCACCAGCGTGGGGCCATTGCCTTCGCTGCGTCGGGTAACGGTCGCAACCAAAGGCGGAAACGATTCAAGTACCTGGTCACGGAAGCAGTGCCCCGGCCCCAACAACAGCAGCTGTTCTTGCGCCAGCTGCTCCGCGGTAATTTCATCGCAGGCGGTCAGCGGATGATCTGCCGGCAGTAGCACCACAAAGGGTTCGTCATAAAGCGGCAGGGTAACCACTTCGGCTTCTGCAAACGGCAACGCCACAATGATCGCGTCCAATTCTGAATGGCGCAGTTTCTGGCGCAAACTCGCGGTGTAGTTTTCTTCTATATACAACGACATATCTGGCGCCGCGCGCCGCAGCTCCGGCAGTAAATGCGGGAACAGGTAGGGACCTATGGTGTAAATGGCTCCGACCTTTAGCGGAGAACTAAGCTGGTTTTTGCCATCCTGCGCCATGTCCTTAATCACACCCACCTGATCCAGCACCCGCTGCGCCTGCTCGACAATGCGCAGTCCGCTTTCGGTGACCCGAATGTTACTTTTACTGCGCTCAAACAATGGGATACCCAACTCTACTTCAAGCTTTCGTACCGCCACGCTGAGGGTGGGCTGACTGACGTGACAGCGCTCCGCAGCACGGCCAAAATGCCTTTCACGGGCAAGCGTAACAACGTATCGTAACTCGGTAAGAGTCATGGCAGGCTCCGGTGCTGAACAGCGTTCAGTGTCTGATTTATCTATGGTTCAAAGCATAAGGATTGAAATTGTCTATGGCAATCGCTGAAAGCCTGAAAAACCAACGAATTTTGCTGGCCGGGTGCGGCAACCTGGGGGGCGCCATTGCCACCCGGCTACTGCAATCCGGGGCCGAAGTGTTTGGCCTGCGCCGCAGAACAGATCAACTGCCCCAAGGTATCACGCCGGTAGCCGCGGATTTGACCCAGCCCGCGACCCTGAAAAACACACTTCCACCGCGGCTGGACCAGGTTATTTATTGCCTGACGCCGTCGGATTATACCGAACAGGGCTACCACGCGGCTTATGTGACAGCCCTGGAAAACCTGCTGGTTGAATTAAAGGGACAGACGCCAAGCCGGTTGTTCTTTGTCAGTAGCACCGGGGTTTACGGGCAAGACGATAACGGCTGGGTGGATGAGAGGAGCCCTACGCAACCGAGCGGGTTCAGCGGGCAGCAGGTGTTGCTGGGAGAGCAGACCGCATTGACTAGCAGTATTTCCGCCACAGTGGTCCGGTTCAGCGGCATTTATGGCCCGTCGCGCCAGGGTTTTTTGCAAGCAGTGATTGATGGGCGTCTGAATCCGCCGGCCAACTCACATTACAGCAACCGAATTCACGAGCAAGATGCCGTTCGGGCTATCGTGCACTTAAGCACCATGGCGGCAGCCGGTGAAACTCTGCAGTCCTGCTACCTGGCCAGCGACTGCGAGCCGGCAAGGCTGGATCAAGTGGTGCAATGGATTCGCCAGCATACTGATTGCAAAGCGCCAGCCGACGACGCCCGCGATGGTGGCCGGGCGGGGAGCAAACTATGCAGTAACCGGCATCTGTTGAAAACCGGTTTTCAGTTCCGGTACCCGGACTTCCGCGCCGGATACCGTGAACTGATTGATCAGCGCAAAGGCGCTTAGGTCAGCACCATCACCGCTTCCATTTCGATGGGTACGTCTTTTGGCAGCGCAGCAACGGCCATCGCTGCGCGCGCCGGGTAAGGCTTTTGGAAGTAAGTGGCCATAATTTCGTTCACAGCCGCGAAATTGGCCAAATCGATCATATAAATGTTCAGCTTGACAATATCTTGCAATGAACCACCGGATGCCACGCAAACGGCCTTTAGGTTATCAAATACCTGACGGGTGTTTGCGGCGAAATCGCCCTGCACCAGTTCCATTGTTTCTGGCACCAGCGGAATCTGGCCAGAAATATATACGGTATCACCGGCCTTTACGGCCTGGGAATAAGGCCCGATTGCTTGCGGTGCATTTTCGGTTTCAATAATCGATTTGTTGGTCATGGTTATTTATATCCCTGTTGTTAATAAATAAAAATCCTCACCCGCCATAACGCCGAGTGTTAAATCTGACAGACCTACGATAGCAGAGAACTACGATAGCAGAGACTTATGTGCCTTTAGTAGCGAACCCGGCTGATGTGGGTAACCGCCCGAATATTGCGTACCCGTCGCATTACTCGCGCCAAATGGTGGCGGCCGGTTACGTGTACCACCAGGCTGACAACGCCAAAACGGGCGTTTTGATCTTCCACGTTAATGCGTTCGATATTGCCGTCGGCCATAGCGACGGCGCTGGCCATTTCCGCAATAATGCCACGCTGACGCTCCATTTCCACCCGCAACTCCACTGAAAACTGGTCGGTAATGTCCTTGGCCCATTTCAGATCGGTCAGCATGGCCCTGCCCTGCTCGTTGTCTGGCAGATGGGAGCAGGTGTCTGAGTGAATCACCATGCCGTTACCCGAGTCCATGATGCCCACAATCGGGTCACCAGGAATGGGCTTGCAGCAACTGGCAAATTTCAGCAGCAGGCCATCTGAGCCACAAATCGTCACCGGGCCCTGGCGCCCGCTTTCCTGAAGCGCGGCTGCCGCCGGGGCATCACCTTCAGCTTCGGGCGCGCCCACCACCAACTGGCGCGCCACCAGAAACGCCATGCGATTGCCCAAACCAATTTCGCTAACCAGGTCCTCAAAGCTGTTGACCTGATTGTGAGCCACAACCCGCTGCTTCTGAGCGTCAGTGATATCACCAAGACGCGTGCTAAAACCTTTCAGGGAACGCTTAAGCAGCGTCTGACCCAGCTCCAGAGACTCCGCATGTTTGTCGCTTTTCACCACATGGCGAATACTGCCACGGGCCTTGCCGGTTACCACAAAGTTGAGCCAGGCGGGGTTCGGCCTCGCGCCGGGCGCGGTGATAATTTCCACCGTCTGCCCGCTTTGTAAAGGCTGGCTTAGGGAGCCCAGATTGCGGTTAATGCGGCAGGCCACGGTAGCGTTGCCAATATCGGTATGGATGGCATAGGCAAAATCCACCGGCGTGGCACCGCCGGGCAGTTCCATGATTTTACCACGGGGCGTAAATACGTAAATTTCGTCAGGAAAAAGGTCTTCTTTAACGCTTTCAATAAACTCCAGCGAATCATCAGCGCGCTCGCGCATTTCCATCAGACCCTTCACCCAGCGGTCTACCCGGGTCTGATTCACGCTAGTGCCGTTAGACGGCTCATTCTTGTACAGCCAATGAGCGGCAATACCGTTGTTGGCAATGTTCTCCATTTCTTCCGTGCGAATCTGAACTTCGATATTCACGTGCATACCAAACAAGGTGGTGTGCAGCGACTGATAGCCGTTCACCTTGGGCATGGCAATATAGTCTTTGAAACGCCCGGGCATGGGCTTATACAAACTGTGCACGGCACCCAAAATTCGATAACAATCGTCTTCGTTGTCGGTAATGATGCGGAACGCGTATACATCCATGATTTCATGGAATGATTTCTGCTTGAACTTCATCTTGTTGTAAATGCTGTTCAAGTGTTTTTCGCGCCCTAAAATCCGGCCGGGCATACCACGCTCTTCCAGCTTTTCGTGCAGGCGGCCACGAATTTCATCAATGATTTCCCGATGGCTGCCGCGCAGCTTGGTCACCGCTTTGGAAATGAATTTCGAACGCATGGGGTACATGGTCGAGAACCCGAGGTCTTCCAGCTCCGTCGAAATGCTGTGCATACCCAGGCGATTGGCAATAGGTGCGTAAATATCCAATGTTTCAGTGGCGATGCGTTTGCGCTTTTCATAGGGCATGGGGCCCAGCGTGCGCATGTTGTGCAGGCGGTCCGCCAGCTTGACCAGAATTACGCGAATATCGCGGGCCATGGCCAGGGTCATTTTCTGGAAATTTTCGGCCTGGGCTTCGGCGCGGGTGCGAAATTCAATCTGGGTCAGCTTACTGACGCCATCTACCAGTTCGGCGACATCTTCACCAAACTGGTCAGCGAGCGCATCTTTGGGTATGCCGGTGTCTTCAATCACATCGTGTAGCATGGCCGCCATCAGGCTTTGATGATCCAGCCGCATTTCAGCAAGAATGCGGGCGACGGCCAAGGGATGGGTTATGTAGCGGTCACCACTCTTGCGCATTTGGCCTTCGTGGGCCTGTTCCGCAAAATAGTAGGCTCGGCGCACCTGATTGATGCGATTGGTGTCCAGATAGCTGCTCAGCTCTCTGGTTAACATGTCTACCGCTGCTTCTGATGACACCGCGCCCTCACCTGTTTATGAAACCCGGAAACAAAAAAACCCGAATGCATGCATTCGGGTCCTTCCTTAGTCCTTAAAGCACGCTGCTATCTTGACACTATAAAACCGTGTGGACAGATTTCAATGCCTTATTGCTAATCGTCTAAATCTTCGGTCAGCAATGAACGGCTGACCAAACCCGCAGCAATTTCACGCAGCGCGATTACAGTCGGCTTGTCATTTTCTGGTGGCACCATGGGCTCCGCACCTTTGGTGGCAATCTGGCGCGCGCGCTTGGTAGCCAGCATCACCAGCTGAAAGCGGTTATCAACGTGTTCAAGACAATCTTCAACGGTAACTCGTGCCATGATTTCCCCGACAAATAAAATGACTGATTTTGCAGACCAGCCAGTGTACTGCCAGACGGTCAATTTGTATACCGTAAAAGTCCTTACTCTTGCCGCCCGCGATGGTTGCAAAGCCCGGCCAAAAGCGCAGCGTGACGCTGCTGCTGTACATTCATACGCAAACGCTGGCCGCGCACGATGGCCAGCAAATCCGCCAAGGCATGGTCGAAGTCATCATTAACAACAAGGTAATCAAACTCGACGGCGTGGCTACACTCATCTTCCGCCTCCGCCAAGCGCCGTTCAACCACTTCCGCGCTGTCGGTGCCACGACCAACCAGGCGCCCCCGCAGTGTTTCAGCAGACGGAGGCACGATAAACACACTCACACAGCCTGGCTGCAAACGTCGAACCTGCTGGGCTCCCTGCCAGTCAATTTCCAGCACTACATCGCGGCCCGCCGCCAGAGTCTGGCGCACCCATACCTGTGATGTGCCGTAATAGTTGCCGAACACGTCGGCGTGTTCCAGGAAATCGCCGCGGCCAATCATAAGCTCGAATTCGCTGCGGCTGACAAAATGGTAGTTTACGCCATCCTGTTCACCGCTGCGTATTGCGCGGGTAGCGTGTGAGACAGACACCCCAAGCTTTGCATCGTGCTTCAGCATTTGTGCCACAAGGCTGGTTTTACCGGCCCCGGAGGGGGCAGAAATAATAAACAGGGTGCCCTGCTCTCCGGCATGACTCATGCAAATAACTCCCCAATCTTGAATGGTGGCCCGTAAGCAGAACCGTTAAAGCAAAAATTATACGGCGTTTGACCTGGCACCGCACCCCAGCGCACCCCTACTGTTACTATTGGCGCAATCGATTCACCTTGCCGTCACCATGTGGAGACTCTGCCATGAAAAAACTCCTGATTGTTATGGACCCACACGACAGACATCAGCATGCCTTGGGCCGCGGCATAGAACTGGCCCGCGCCACCGGTGCCAGCCTGGAAATTGTGGCGTTTGTGCACGAGTTTCTGGAGGCTTTGCCCGACAAAACTGAGGTTCGTGAACGCGCCAGGGACTCATTGCTGCAAATGCGCCAGACCTGGCTTGAACGCATGCTGGCCATGGCCAACTGCAAAGACCTTAAAACCAGCACGCTCACGGTCTGGGAAAAGCACATACATCAGTGGCTGATTGCGCGGTGTAGCGAACAACAGGTGGATGCCGTACTGAAAACCGGCAATCGCTCCGAAACATTTCTTTATACACCCACCGACTGGCACCTGATTCGCGAATGCCCGGCGGCGGTGATGCTGGTGGCAGCCGCAAAATGGCACCAGGCTCGGCCAATTCTGGTCGCCGTGGACTTAAGCTCCGCCAACCCGGTGAAACAGGCCCTGAACCACCGCCTGATTGAACGCGGGTATCATCTGGCCAAAGCCCTGGGCGCCGAACTGCATCTGGTGCACGCCTTGCATACGCCCACCCTGCTGGCCGAACTGGACATGATTCACCCGGCAAGGCTGCACCAGGAACAATACAAGGCACTGCTCCCGAAGGTGGAGCACCTGTGCAATACCTGGCACTTGAAACCAGAGCAGGTGCACCTGGTGGCCGGGCTGGCGCAGGAAGTGATACCGCGCGTAGCCAGTGAGATAAAAGCCGACATGGTGGTAATTGGCACCACCGGTAAAACCGGCCTGCGGGCACGAGTTATTGGCAACACCGCAGAAAAAGTGCTGACCGCCCTGAAAACCGACCTGCTGGCACTGAAACCCGTTGAGGCAAAAAGTTGAACTGGCGAATTTCCTGCTGAGGCCATGGCACAACAAAAATCTGCACCGAAAGGAAACACCATGACAAAGCCACTCAATTCTCTGAAAGTTCTGGATTTCAGTACACTGCTGCCGGGGCCCTTCGCCACCATGATGCTCGCGGATCTTGGCGCAGAGGTACTCACGGTTCAAGCCCCGGATCGCGTTGATTTGGTTCGCACCATGCCGCCCTTCGACGGCGATCTGGCCACCGGGTATTCCCTGTTAAACCGCGGTAAAAAGTCGTTAAAGCTAAACCTGAAAGATCCGTCTGCGGTGGCCTTGGTAAAAACACTGGTTGGCGATTACGACATTGTGGTGGAGCAGTTCCGGCCCGGTGTGATGAACCGTCTCGGGCTCGATTATGAAACCTTGCGCGCAATCAACCCCGGTCTTATTTACTGCGCCATTACCGGCTACGGCCAAACCGGGCCATACAGAAATCGCGCTGGCCACGACATCAATTATCTTTCGCTGTCAGGAGTGGCCAGTCATTGCGGTCGCAAAGCCGGCGGGCCGCCACCGCTGGGCGTTCAAATTGCCGATATTGCGGGGGGTTCCCACCACGCCGTGATGGGCATACTGGCGGCCGTCATTCATCGCCAGCAAACTGGACAGGGTGTTTTTATTGACATAAGTATGACCGATGCAGCGTTTGCGCTGAACGCCATGACCGGCGCCGCAGCCATTGCCGGCGGCGTTGATCAGAAGCCGGAGCAGACACTGCTTAACGGTGGCAGCTTTTATGACTACTACCAGACCAGTGACAACCGCTGGCTGTCGATTGGCAGCCTGGAACCCCAGTTTTCAAAACGTCTGTTCGACACACTGGAACTGCCCCACCTGGCCGCGTTGGCACAAAGCCCGAAATCCGAAGATCAGCAACTGCTTAAAGTGGCGCTCAAAGCCAGGATTTTCAAACACACCCTGGCCCACTGGCAAACACTTTTTCAGCCCCAGGACGCCTGCGTAGAGCCGGTACTCAGCATTACAGAGGCCGCAAATCACCCACAGATAAAGGCTCGCGGGCTGGTGCGCGATGTTGACCGCGGAGATGGCGTTATGCAGAAACAGATCGGGAGCCCGATTCGATTCGTATCGAGCACAGAAGAAAAATTCGACTCACAATAGTGGCAAGGCGCCATGCACCCAGAGCAATCGTTCGTTAATGTAGTTTGGTTCAAACGCGATCTCAGGCTGACAGATCACGCTCCCCTGTATGCGGCCTGCAAGACAGGGTTACCTATTATTTTGCTGTATGTGGTAGAGCCCTCACAGAGGCAGAACCCTCACCTTAGCCAGCGCCATTGGCGCTTTGTTATTGAGTCGATAAGCGATATGAACAGCCAGCTCACACGTGCTGGTTGCGAGGCTAGCGTTACGCTGGCGCTCGGCGAATGCATTGAAATTTTGGAGCAACTGCAGCAGCACCACCGCATTCACACGCTGTTCAGCCACGAAGAAACCGGCGATGCCAGCACCTTTGAACGCGACCAACAGGTTGCAAAGTGGTGCCAGCAGCAGGGCTTCAACTGGCAGGAGTTCGCGACCGGCGCGGTGATTCGCGGGGCGTTCAATCGCGATGGTTGGGACCATCACTGGCAGCAAGTGATGGGCGCGCCGCAGCAACACGCGGACCTGCGGCAACTCCGCGTTATACATCCGCACGCCCTTACCGACTGGCAACCGTCCAACGAATGGTTGCTCCCGGATCCGCAATTTCAAACCGGCGGCGAAACCGCAGCACATCAGTGGATGGATAGTTTTTTCAACGCTAGAGGCCGGCTTTATAGTGGCTCTGTGTCAAGCCCCATCTCCAGCCGCACCTATTGTTCGCGGCTTTCACCCTACCTGGCTTTTGGCAATATCAGCCTGCGCCAAGCCTATCAGCAGTATCGCGCCAGCCGACAAAATCCGGGCTGGGACCGCTCACTGCGAGCTTTTGCCTCGCGCCTGCACTGGCACTGCCATTTCATTCAGAAATTTGAAAGCGAATGTGCCATGGAGCAGCGGCCGGTGAATCACGGATACCTGACCTACCCCTACCGCACAGACGACGGCGTGAACACCGATCTGGCAGCCTGGCAAGATGGCCGCACCGGCTACCCGCTGGTAGACGCCTGTATGCGCTGCCTGCACGCCACCGGCTACATCAACTTCCGCATGCGCGCCATGCTGGTGAGTTTTCTATGCCATTTGCTGAATATCGACTGGCAGCGGGGCGTGCACCATCTGGCGCGGATGTTCCTGGATTACGAACCGGGTATTCACTACTCGCAATTTCAAATGCAGGCGAGCGTGACCGGTATCAACACCATCCGGATTTATAACCCGGTATTGCAGTCACAGGAGCAAGACCCACAGGGCACGTTTATCCGCCAGTGGGTGCCGGAGTTGGCCGAACTGCCAGACACCCTGTTGCACAAGCCGTGGCTTCTGACGCCGATGGAAGAACAGATGTTTGATTTGCAGATTGGCCAGCATTACCCGGCGCCATTGTTCGAACTGGCGCCTGCTTACGCAGCAGCGCGGGATCGCCTTTGGGAATGGCGGAGCCGGCCGGAAGTAAAGCAGGAAGGCGAGCGCATATTACAACGCCACGTAAACGCACCAGGCAGCAACAACTTTCACCAAAGACGACGCTGATGACCGCCAAAAAACCTCTACCACAAAAAACCTGCCCTACCTGTGACTGACCCTTCAGCTGGCGCAAAAAGTGGCAAAACTGCTGGGATGAAGTGGTGCACTGCTCGGAGCGCTGCCGGCGCAATCGGAATCGCGCAAGTGACGGCGACAAAGCGGGATTACGCGAGCCTCGATGAGTGAACCGGGACAGATTTAAAATCTGTCCCGGCTTTAATCCGGCGGATCTGCCCGCCCGGTACTGGTGGTGTTTACCCGGAACCAGCCAGCAATAGCATAACGGTCGCGTTTGGCCGGGAGAACTTCGTGGGGGAATTCTTCACTAAGGAAGGCAACCAAAGTGCCCATGCTGGGCGTTACTTTAAGTACGCTCTGGCTCTGTTCACCGTGATGACACTGATCGCTGTGATAAAGCGCCAACTCGCCGCCATCGTCCGGCATCCAGTCCGGGTTAAGGTACAGCACCACCGACAACACCCGGTTTGACTGCCCTTTGAAAGCATCCAGATGCTTCTTGTAGAAATCACCCGGCGCGTAGTGCGAAAAATGACTTTCAAAGGAGAATAAACCGAGAAACAAACGGCGATTAAGATACTGCTGCAACTCAGCGGCCCAGTTCAGCCAGTCCTCGCCCGCAGGCGTATCGCGCTCTATCCAGCTTATGGCGTCGCTGCGTATAAAATTATTGACCGTGTGAGCTTGCTGCCTTCCAACACCGGCGGGATCAAACTGGTGGCCGGGCATAGTACGCAGCTGTTGCCAAAGCCCGCTCAGCAGGTTTGTGGGCAGGGCATTAGGTTTGATGCTGTAGCCTTTCTCCAGCAAGTCTGCCGCAATAGCCTCAAAGACGTGCTGGCTATCGCCTGTGCCGCAGTCATCATTAAACCGAACCAGTGCACTCATACGTTCATTCTCCACTTTAATACACTGGTCCAGCGCTCTATTGCCTTGTGACTAAACGTATGGTTGTAGAACATCACTCTATGTTCTGCACCTGCTCCCGCAACTGCTCAATCCACACTTTCAAGTCCACCGCGGCGCGGGTCAGGCCGGCGTCTATACTTTTGCTGCTCAAGGTATTGGCTTCGCGGTTCAGCTCTTGCATCAAAAAATCCAGGCGTCGGCCGACGGCGTCTTCACTGGCCAGGGTATCGCGTACTTCGGCCACGTGGGCATCCAGGCGGTCCAGCTCTTCGGCGACATCGCTTTTTTGCGCCAGCATCACCATTTCCTGAGCTATGCGTTCCGGGTCTAGCTCAATTTTGGCTTTTTCAAAGCGTTCGCGCAGCTGTTGCTCCTGAGCCTGAAGCAGCTGCGGCATGCGCTCACGCACGTCAGCCACTTGGGCGTGTATGGCGACCAGACGCTGTTCCAATATAGCCAGCAAGCGCTCGCCTTCGCGTGTTCTTGCCGCTATCAGTTCGTTTATGGTTTGCTCAAACAGGCTGGCCGCGGCGGCTTTGGCCTCGGTGTAATCCTGCTCGGGCGTTGCCATAACACCTGGCCAGCGCAATATATCCAGCGCACTGATGTGGGCAGGGTTGTCCAGAATCCGGCTAATGCGCTTGGCCGCGTCGTTCAACGCCTGGGTGAGCGGCTCATTGATGGCGAAGCTGTGTTGGGCCTGGTCGCTGGCGTGCAGGCGAAGGCTCACGTCTACTTTGCCGCGCTTCAGTTGTTTGCGCAGCTGTTCGCGAAAATCGTTTTCCAGCTCTCGCAGGCACTCCGGCAAACGAAATGACGGCTCCAGATAGCGATGGTTAACGGTGCGGATTTCGCAGGTCAGTGCACCCCAGGCTCCACGAGTTTCCTGGCGCGCAAAGGCAGTCATACTTCGAATCATGGTCACTCCGGCATAAGTTTATCAGCCTGTTCAGCCAAGCTTTTACAGAGTCTATCAGGCTAGAGCGCCGAGCGGCGAACCGCAGTAAGCGGATTCTGCGGCGGCACCACAGCGCTTGGGTCTGACGGGTCGGAAGCCGGCATGGCCGTGCTATACTGCGCGCCAATTCATTTGTACAAGCAGGCCTGCAGCCCAGGCACGCTGCTCATTTTAACCCATCAGGAATTTTTTTATGCGACCCAGTGGCAGAGCCCCCGAACAACCCAGAGACATCCGCATTACCCGCAACTACACCCGTCACGCCGAAGGCTCTGTGCTGATCGAGTTCGGCGACACCAAAGTAATTTGCACGGCATCGGTGGAAAACAAGGTGCCACCGTTTTTGCGCGGCGAAGGCCAGGGCTGGATTACCGCGGAATACGGCATGCTGCCCCGCTCAACCAACAGCCGTATGGGGCGCGAAGCAGCTCGCGGCAAACAAGGTGGCCGAACGGTTGAAATCCAGCGCCTGATTGGCCGTTCACTGCGCGCTGCGGTGGATCTGAAAGCACTGGGCGAGCATACCATCACCATCGATTGCGATGTTATTCAGGCTGACGGCGGCACCCGCACCGCGGCCATCACCGGTGGCTGCGTAGCGCTGGTAGACGCGCTGAATTACCTGGTAGCACAAAAGCGCCTGAAGAAATCGCCGCTGAAGCAGATGGTTGCCGCGGTATCCGTCGGCGTTTTCAAAGGCAAGCCGGTTGTGGATCTGGACTACCCGGAAGATTCGGTTGCGGAAACTGACATGAACGTGGTGATGACGGATAAAGGCGGCTTTATCGAAATTCAGGGCACGGCAGAAGGCGCGCCTTTCGTTCAGGAAGAACTGGACAGCATGCTGGTACTGGCAAAACAGGGTATTGAAAAATTATTTGCGCTGCAGAACGAAGCGCTTAACGGCTAACTCAAAACCGTGGGTGTCGAGGGCCATAGATTTGATCTAAATCGGGGACGGATTTTAAATCCGTCCCCTACCTCGCCCCCCTATGTTCAAGGTCAACCTAAAATCCAATCTCGATGTCGTAATCCATCACCACCGGCGCGTGGTCGGAAAACCGGGTGTCGTCATCAATCCAGCCATCTTGAATGGTCTTTCGAATACCCGGCGTAGCAATCTGATAATCTACCCGAATACCCGACTGCTTGCGCCAACCTGAAGCCCACTCCGGCCACCAGGTAAACTGATTGCTTTGTTTGTTAATATCACGGAACGCGTCAATGCTGCCCATTTCGTCGAACAGGCGGTCTAGCCACGCACGCTCGTGAGGCAAAAAGCCGGATACGTCCAATTTGTGATAGCGCGAACTGGCGTCGGTAACGTGATGAGCGCTTTGCAGGTTGGCACACACAATAAACTGCCGGCGTTTACGCAGGGTTTTTTGCATGTGTACGGCAAACGCGTCCATGAAATCGTCTTTATGGTCCAGAACGGTCAGGTCATCATCACCAATCGGGTCGTCTTCCAGGCCAAGCGCGCAGGGCGCCAGCACGCTGGCGACGGAGACTTTGTCGAAATCGGCCTGAATAAACCGGCCTTCGCGGTCAGCCTGCTCATTGGCAAAGCCATACATGATGGCTTTCGGGAAGTGGCGGGTATAAATTCCAACACCGCCATCTTCATTGTTTTCGCCGTCAATAAAATAGGCTTGGTAGCCTTCTGGCACCAGCTGGCGGTCTTCAACCTCGTAGGCGCGCATGCGGTGGTCCTGAACGCAGATAACGTCGGCGTCTTGCCCTGCTATCCAGTCAAAAAAACCTTTTTCAACAGCCTGTTCAAGACCGTTGACGCTGATTGATACTACCCGCATACGTATTCCCTGATTCGGTTTGTGTGTATGATACCGATTTTAAGCACTTTTTAACTACTTTTGAAAGACCAACAGCCCTAGAAGCCGCGCCATGCATGATTATCAAAAAAATTTTATCGAGTTCGCCATACAGCGAAATGTGCTGCGTTTTGGCAAATTTACACTCAAATCCGGTCGCATCAGCCCCTACTTTTTTAACGCGGGCCTGTTCAATACCGGTAATGATCTTCTACAGTTAAGCCAAGCCTACGCTGCAGCCATTGAACGCAGCGCTCTGAATTATGACATTATTTTCGGGCCCGCCTATAAGGGCATCCCGTTGGCTACCGTAACGGCTATGGCGTTAGCAGAAGCTGGTAACAATAAACCTTTTGCCTTTAACCGTAAGGAAAAGAAAGATCACGGTGAAGGCGGAAGCATTGTCGGTGCGCCCTTAAATGGTAGGGTGCTGATTATAGATGATGTCATTACCGCTGGCACCGCTATTCGCGAAGCAATTGAGATCATCCATCAAGCGGGGGCTGAACCCGCCGGTGTACTGATCGCTCTGGACCGCCAGGAAAAAGGCAAAGGCAAATTGTCTGCCATCCAGGAAGTAGAACAGCAGTTCGGTATACCCGTGGTCAGCATTATCGGGCTTGATCAGGTACTGGACTACGTCAGCAGCAACCCAGCTTTCGACCAACACGCTAATGCGGTGACCCGCTACCGGGAATCTTACGGAGTTTGACGAATGGCAAAACACCTGACCGCTTCACTCCTCATGTTTAGCCTGATTGGCACCGGTGCCATCAGTGCCACTACGGCCCACGCCGGCATGTACCGGTATACGGATGAAAACGGCCAGGTGGTCATTGGCAGCAGCATTCCGCAGGAAGCAACGCAACGGGGCTATGACATTCTTAACAGCAACGGGCGTGTCGTTACCATCATTGCGCCCGCCCCCACGGAACAGGAACTGGCCGAACGCAGTGCCGAACAACAACGCCAGGACGCCCTGGAACTCCAACGCGAACAGGACCGAAAACTGCTAAAGCGCTTCAGTCACCCAGATCAGGCGCGCAGCGCCATGAACCGGAAAATTCGCGAACTGGAGGGACTGATCAGCCTGAAAAAAGGCAATATCACTGTCATCTCCGGGCAGTTGAACGCCGAACAAAGCCGCGCCGCCGATCTGGAACGCTCTGGACGAAAAATTCCCGAGGCAACCCTGGAGAAAATTCGTCGGCTGGAAACGCAGATCCTGGATATTGAACAGGAAATTGAAACCCAGACCCAAGACATTCAGACCCAGCGGGAAATCTACGAAATCGATATTCGCCGGCTTGAACAATTAACCGACAAAAAAAAGGAAGACTAAACCAGTCTTCCTTTTTTATTGGCATTCGCCGGTTTCAACCGGCCCACGCTCTTGGTGAGCTTGCGGGCCGCTGAACGCTATCAGGCAGAAGCCGTTTCTTCAGTTTTCGCGTCGCTGGCCTTAATCGGCTCAGCTTCTTCTGCTTTTACTTCTTTGCTGTCTTCAGCTTTTTCGACCTTAACAGCGGCTGCAGGAGCGGCCTTGGTTTTCTTGGCGCTGATTTTGCGAGCTTCTTTGCTGGGCTCAACAGCTGCCTTTACGTCTTCTGCTTTTACGGCAACATCAATTGCGCCTTCTTCTACAGCATCAGCGCCTTCAGTTACCTGCTTTTCAACGCGTGAGATCAGCTGGGCGGTGAATTCACCAACCATGCCGTTCAGTTCGCGCAGCTGGTCAAACACGTTTTCGCTGTAGCCGTAATAGCTCTTACGCAGGGATTTTACGCTGTGAGTGCGAGCGCTTTCTTCCAGCTTTTCAGCCATGTCGAAAGGCTTGGCAGACAAACGCTTCTGCTGCTTCTCAGCGGCGTCGATACCCTTGTTAACCATATCCTGAAGCTGTTGCTGATACGTGGTAAGTACACCCATAATAAATCCCCTGTGTTACGTTTGTTGATCAAAAGTGTTTTCGATCGATGAGTGTAGATTAAGGAGAAAAGTTAGAGTGTTCACACTAAAATCAGAAATCGTTCAAAAATTATTCTACCGGCCTGCTTAACAACGCGCTCATGACTACCAGCGAAACAGCACCCAGCTTGGCACCAGCATGCCGGATTCACTTTCACGGGCCCAGCCACCGTCGGCAGGCACCAGGTAGTATTCCGGTCCTATCTGGGGCACAACCTTTATTTCCATCACCTGACCATTCACCCGGTACTCGTAATACACCTCTTTTTCGCCGCTGCGGATAACAATCTGGGTGCCTGCGTTAGACGGCTGATAGTCCGAGATAATCACAGGCTGTTTTGGCGTTTCCACAACGGTGTCGTCCAGATTGCCGGTTTCCTGGGCAACAACGGTTGCTAACGGCCACGCCAACAACACAAGTGGTAAAATGATTTTTTTCATTTTCGTGATACCCTTTTGACTATCTGTTTATGGTGCGCTTATTGCCGGTTTCCTGGCTTTTTCAAGCCAGTTTCGCGCCCGAAATAATCGCCGTACTTTTTATTATTACCGTACTTTTTATCATTGCCTTAATTGTCACCATCAGAGTTACACAAGGCAACCCACGCTTCAATACGATTGCAGGCACAGGCATCTATGACTGAACAACACACTCCACCCGTGGTTCTTGTAGACGGTTCCTCTTATCTATTCCGCGCTTACCACGCACTTCCACCACTCATGACCAGCAAAAACCACCCAACCGGCGCCATCAAGGGCGTTATTGCCATGATACGCCGGATAGACCTGGACTTCCCCGGCTCCAAAATTGTGGTGGTGTTCGATGCCAAAGGCAAAACCTTCCGCAACGACCTGTACGCGGATTACAAAGCAAACCGCCCGCCGATGCCTGACGACCTGGCCGTGCAGATTGAGCCTATTCACCAGATTGTCAGGCACATGGGCCTGCCGCTGCTGATTGTGGAGGGAGTAGAGGCCGATGACGTGATTGGCACCCTGGCCCACGAGGCCACCAGCAAGGGCATTGACGTGGTGGTGTCCACGGGCGATAAAGACATGGCCCAACTGGTAAGCCCGCACGTAACGCTGATCAACACCATGACCAATACCCACATGGACGCAGCCGACGTTGAAGAAAAGTTTGGCGTAACACCGGCGCAGATCATCGACTACTTGGCGCTGGTGGGCGACAAGGTGGATAACATACCCGGCGTAAACAAGTGCGGCCCGAAAACTGCGGTGAAATGGCTGCAGGAATACCAAGACATCGACAACCTGATGGCCAACGCCGACAACATCAAAGGCAAGGTTGGGGAATACCTGCGGGATGCCAGGGAAACCCTGCCCTTGAGCCGGATACTGGCCACCATCAAACTGGACGTAGAGCTGGCGTTCGGACTGGAAGATCTTCTGGAACGCGAGCAGAACAACAGCGCCCTGCTGGAGCTGTTCCGCGAATACGAGTTGCGCAGCTGGATCAACGAACTCGAAAACTCAGGCCCCCAAACCGCCGGGTCTGCTGCTGCGCAGTCCGGTGTTGATCAAAGCACGTCTGATCAGAGCACGTCAGATAATAGCACTGCACATCAAAGCAGCCCTGGTGAACCCACTCAGCGCCGTGACAAGCACTACAGCATTATTACCGACCAGGCAGAACTGGATGAATGGATAGAGCGCTTAAAAGCCGCAGAACTGTTTGCCTTTGACACCGAAACCACCAGTCTGAAATACATGGCTGCAGAGGTTGTGGGCGTATCGTTTGCGGTACAACCGTTTGAAGCAGCCTACGTGCCCTTTTGCCACGACTACATGGGCGCGCCCGAACAGCTGGACCGCGACACGGTGCTGGCCCAGCTCAAACCGCTACTGGAAAGCCCCGACCATAAAAAAGTCGGGCAAAATCTGAAGTACGACAAAAACGTGCTGGCCAACCACGACATCTGCCTGGAAGGCATTGCCGAAGACACCATGGTGCAATCCTATGTGCTGAACTCGGTATCTTCACGCCACAATATGGACGCCCTGGCCCTGCATTATCTGGGCGAGGAAACCACAACCTTTGAATCCCTGGCAGGCAAAGGTGCCAAACAGCTGACGTTCAACCAGCTGGAGCTTGATAAAGCCGGCCCCTACGCCGCCGAAGACGCCGACATCACCCTTCGCTTACATCAGGCACTGCGCCCGCAACTAGCCGCCACCGGTAAGCTGCAGTCGGTGTATGAAGACATTGATTTGCCCTTGGTACCGGTGCTGTCGCGCATGGAACAAAGGGGCACGCTGATCAGCGCCAGCACACTGCGCCAGCACAGCCAGGAACTGGCTGAACGCATGGCCGAACTGGAAACAGCCGCGTATGAAGCCGCCGGGGAGACCTTCAACCTGGGCTCGCCAAAACAGCTGCAGGTTATTTTTTATGAAAAGCTGGGTTTGCCAGTTCTCAAAAAAACGCCCAAGGGTGCGCCCTCAACGGCCGAACCGGTGCTGCAGGAACTGGCCCACAGCCACGAACTGCCAAGGCTGCTGCTGGAACACCGTAGCCTGAGCAAACTCAAGTCCACCTATACAGACACTCTGCCAGATCTGATCCACCATCGTACCGGTCGCGTGCACACGTCTTACCATCAAGCAGTCACGGCCACCGGGCGCCTGTCGTCTTCAGAGCCCAACCTGCAGAACATACCCATTCGCAGCGAGCAGGGCCGACGCATTCGCCAGGCGTTTATCGCCGAGAAAGGCTACAAGCTGTTGGCAGCGGACTATTCCCAGATTGAATTGCGCATTATGGCGCACCTGTCGGAAGACAAAGGCCTGCTAACCGCGTTTGCCAAGGGCGAAGACATTCACAAAGCCACCGCAGCGGAAGTGTTCGGGGTATCTCTGGAAGAGGTGAACACTGACCAACGGCGAAGCGCCAAAGCCATCAACTTCGGGCTGATTTACGGCATGTCGGCGTTTGGCCTGGCGCGGCAGCTGGATGTCGAACGCAAAGTGGCCCAGCAGTACATCAACCGTTATTTCGAACGCTACCCCAGCGTACTGACGTACATGGACAATATTCGCAAACAGGCTCACGAAGACGGCTACGTGGAGACTCTGTTTGGCCGGCGCTTGTACTTGCCCGAAATCAACGCCCGCAACAAGCAACTGCAGCAGGCCGCCGAGCGCACCGCGATTAACGCGCCCATGCAGGGTACCGCTGCCGACATTATCAAGCTCGCGATGATTGATGTGGAAGCCTGGCTGCTGGCCGAATACCCGGACAGCGCCCGCATGACCATGCAGGTACACGACGAACTGATCGTCGAAGTAAAAGAAGAGGCGGTAGAAGCGGTGCGCGAAGGACTGATCAAGCGCATGTCGGGCGCTGCGGAACTCGCTGTGCCCTTGCTGGTAGAGGCTGGCGTGGGTGATAACTGGGACCAGGCCCACTAACGAAAAACGCCCGTTGAGTGTTCGCTCAAGCGGGCGTTTTTGTGACTGCGACAGGCGGGTAAAATCGGCCTGTCGTTATAGCTTCGAAATCAAACGTTAGAAGGCTTTGCTGATTTGTAGTGAAGCGCTCCAGGCGTCGAGTTCGTATTCGCCTTCGTAGTTGGACTTACCCGCAGCCGGATCCTTCTGGCTTGGGGCATCGTATTGATAAACGAATTCTTTAATCTTCGGATCGTCCACAAACAGCAGGGTGCCAATGGCGGCATCCACCGTCCAGCCGCTTTGCGCATCTTTCCACTGCGTACCCAGAGTGAGCCAATGACGGTCTGATGAAGGAACGCGGGCGGTTACGAATTCGTCGACCGGCGATTCATCCCACGCGTAGCCCGCCTTAAAGGCCCAGGCAGGCGTAGCCTGCCAGATTCCACCCACGTTGAACTGCCAGGTATTCTGCCATTTTTCAGTAACGTGACTGAGCGGTTGGTCGCCTGTGCGCCCAAGGGCTGTAGATATCTCGCCGCTGTCGCCTTCCGTGCTGAATACATCAAGACCTTCGAACCGACTCCAGCGGGCGTAAGTGGCACCTGCGAGCAACGTCACAGAATCATTTAACTGATGGCGGGCGCCAACGGTAATGCTCTCTGGAATGGCCAGCGGCACGCTAGCGTCTTCGCTGAGGGTTGTCGGAGTCAGGTTTGCCGAAGGGAAGTTAGTTATTTCGGCTTCGCCTTCCAGCTCAAGTTCAGTGCCGGTTTGTGCCGTCAAACCAAATTGAGTGCGGTCAGATAGTTCATACAAAAAACCAACGCGGAAATTAACAGCTATATCATCGCCGTTTATATCCGAATAGGGCGCCCCGTTCTTTGCTTCGTACCCATTAGCAGACGTTCCCAATTTTGCACGAGTGTCCTGAAACTTTGTTAGACGCGCTTCAGCGTACATGATGTTCATGCCTAGGCCCATTGAAAGGCCCTTAGCGTTGTTAAGGGAAATAGAGGGTGTGAAAGAAATCGCCGTTAGCTCGGTTTTGTCGGCAAAATAACGGCCAACAAAATCATCGTCGTAGTCGGCTGCCAAACCATAGGGCGCATGGATACCAAAACCCACGTCGATAGAGTCGCTCACTTCGTGAGTTATAAAAAAATTGGGTAGCACTGCCAGATCGGCAATATCACCACCGTTTGAGCCCTTAACCGGACCACCAACCACGTTGGTGGCACTGGCACTTTTAGCTTCAGCATCAATATCCAGAACGGCCACACCAAATGACATATTGGTGCCTTTCAACTGGCTCATACCCGCTGGGTTAAAAAACGCCGTGGATGCGTTCTCCGGATTCGCTGCGGCACCCGCATTCGCCACGCCCATCGCGCTGGCGCTCTGTTCGTTAAGGGAAAAGCCACCGGCAAAAACAGTCGCAGGCGCTGCGATGGCAGCCAAGGTGGTCAGGCGGATAGCACGGGCAAGACGGGTCGATTTCATTTTTTTGATGGCTCCTGATTATGAACGGCCGGAGTATACTCAGGTGGTTACGGCCGTCACAATTGCATTTGCCATCAATTGCTAATAACACATATTTAAGACGTTTGTCTTAGCGCCTCAGTCCTGCTGAATGGTCAGCTTGTCCACCGAAGACGACAACTTGTCCACCCCCTGGGCGTCGGTTCCAAGCTTTATCATCAAACGCAAATCGTTGGGTGAGTCGGCATGTGCCAGGGCATCTTCATAGGTAATCGAACCTTCGGAATACAGCTCATAGAGCGCCTGGTCAAAGGTACGCATGCCGATCTCGTTGGATTTGGCCATCAGGTCTTTAAGCTTGTGCACTTCGCCCTTGCGAATCAGGTCAGCCGCCAGCGGCGTATTGATCAGCACCTCAATAACCGCTTTCCGGCCCTTGCCGTCTGGCGTGGGCACCAGTTGCTGCGCCACAATGGCGCGCAGGTTCAGCGACAGGTCCATCCAGATCTGGCCGTGCTGTTCGGGTGGGAAAAACTGGATAATCCGGTCCAGCGCCTGGTTGGCGTTGTTGGCGTGCAAGGTCGCCAGGCACAAGTGCCCGGTTTCGGCGAACTGTACGGAATATTCCATTGTCTGGCGGGTTCGCACCTCACCTATCAAAATCACGTCTGGCGCCTGGCGCAGGGTGTTTTTCAACGCCACTTCAAAGCTGTCGGTGTCTATGCCCACTTCGCGCTGGGTCACAATGCAACCCTGATGTTGGTGTATAAACTCAATCGGGTCTTCGATAGAAATAATATGGCCACGGCTGTTGTGGTTGCGGTAGCCAATCATGGCAGCCAGCGAGGTGGACTTGCCTGTGCCGGTGGCGCCCACAAACATGATAAGCCCGCGCTTGGTCATGGCCAGCTCTTTAACGATGTCGGGCAGCGAGAGGTCGTCGATTTCCGGTATCTTTACTTCAATGCGGCGTAACACCATACCGCACTGATTGCGTTGGAAAAACGCGCTAACCCGAAAGCGGCCAATGCCACGGGCGCTGATGGCGAAGTTGCACTCGTGGCTTTGATCAAACTCGGCGCGTTGCTTGTCGCTCATGGCGCCGTAAACCAGCTCACGGGTCATATCGGGCGTCAGGGCGGTCTTTGTGACAGGCCACACCTTACCGTTCACTTTCATACTGGGTGCAACGCCGGCGGTAATGAACAAGTCCGAGCCACCTTTCTCAACCATCAGCCGCAGTAGCTTTTCAAATTCCATTTTTATCACCTTTCGTTGAGCGCGCCCAAGCGCCCGAGTCGTTTTGTATCAGCCGGCGAAGATCCTGTCAGGCTTAAAAGGCATCGGGCATTTTTGCTTTCAGACGCGCCTGGTCGCGAGAAATAAGGCCTTTTTGCAACAGGCGTTCCAGACACTGATCCAGGGTCTGCATGCCCAGCGAGCCACCCGTTTGTATAGACGAGTACATCTGCGCGATTTTGTCTTCACGGATCAGGTTGCGAATGGCCGAGGTGCCAATCATGATTTCGTGGGCAGCAATCCGCCCGCCGCCCATTTTCTTCATCAGGGTTTGCGAGATAACCGCCTGCAACGATTCTGACAGCATCGACCGCACCATGGATTTTTCCTGGGCCGGAAACACATCCACTACCCGGTCAATGGTTTTTGCCGCTGAGGTGGTGTGCAGGGTGCCGAATACCAGGTGGCCAGTTTCGGCTGCGGTCAACGCCAGGCGAATCGTTTCAAGGTCACGCAGTTCGCCCACCAGAATTATGTCCGGGTCTTCCCGCAGCGCCGAGCGCAGTGCTTCATTAAAGCCCAGAGTATCGCGGTGCACTTCGCGCTGGTTAACCAGGCACTTTTTCGATTCGTGCACAAACTCGATGGGATCTTCAATGGTCAGGATGTGCTCGTAACGGTGGTCGTTGATGTGGTCCACCATCGCCGCCAGCGTGGTGGACTTACCAGAACCCGTGGGTCCGGTTACCAGCACCAGCCCCCGTGGCACTGCGCAAATGTCTTTGAACACCTGGCCCATGCCCAGGTCTTCCATGGTCAGCACTTTCGAGGGAATGGTCCGAAACACCGCACCGGAACCGCGATTCTGGTTAAAGGCGTTAACCCGGAAGCGGGCAACACCGGCCACTTCGAACGAGAAGTCGGTTTCCAGGAACTCTTCGTAGTCTTTGCGCTGCTTGTCATTCATGATGTCGTAAATCAGACCGTGCACTTCTTTGTGTTGCAAAGGAGGCAGGTTAATACGGCGTACATCACCGTCCACACGAATCATCGGCGGCAAACCAGCAGAAAGGTGCAAATCTGACGCGCCCTGTTTCGCCGAAAAGGCAAGCAGTTCGGTAATATCCATAGAGTTCCCCGGGAGTTTTTCTTTTTCGCCGGCTGCCGTAACCAGCACATCAAGACCGGTGATCACTTGGCATTTCAGTGACCTGCGGGTAACGTGTGATGCTACCCGAAGCTGTACAAGTAGAGCGAATTCACACTATGAGCAGCATAGCAGACAACATCAAGAGCGTAACCCAGCGCATCGAAAAAGCAACACTACAATCGGGCCGAAAGCCCCATTCTGTGCGCTTGTTGGCGGTTAGTAAAACCCGCCAGGCGGACGAGTTGCGCGAAGCCGCAGCAGCAGGCCAGCAGGATTTCGGTGAAAACTACCTGCAAGAGGCGCTGGACAAAATAGCGAACCTGCAGGATATGCCGGAGTTACGCTGGCATTTCATAGGGCCGATTCAATCCAATAAAACCGCACAAATAGCTTCGGCGTTTTGTTGGGTACACAGTGTTGAACGCCTGAAAATAGCCCGCCGCCTGAACGACCAGCGCAACACGGCCTTGCCGCCGCTGAATATTTGCCTGCAGGTTAATATTGACAATGAACCCAGCAAATCCGGCTGCTCGCTGGACGAACTACCGGCGCTGGTCGCCGCCATTGCCGAACTGCCGCAACTGACATTGCGCGGACTTATGGCGATTCCAGACCCGGATCGCGGGGAAGCTGCATTGAGGGCAAGCTTTCGGGCCATGAACAATGCCTTGATCCGGTTGCGCCAGGACCAGCCCGGCACCGGGCCGCTGGACACCTTATCTATGGGCATGTCTGACGATCTGGAGCTGGCCATTGGCGAAGGCTCAACCTGGGTAAGAGTAGGCACCGCCGTGTTTGGCCCACGCCCGCAAAAGAGCTGAAAACTGCGGTTCCTGTTATGATCGGCAACAGGCACAACTATTTTTTTCGATTGGGTCAAACCCTGGAGTGAATCTTGAGCAAATCACCGACCATTTCATTTATTGGTGCCGGTAATATGGCGAGCGCCATTATTGGCGGCATGCTGGATAACGGCTATAAAGCCGGTAAAATCTGGGTCAGTGCCCCAGACGACGAGCATCTGCAAGGCTTGCGCAAGCGTTTCGGAATCAGTGTTACCACCGACAACCGCTACTGCGCCCAACAATCTGACATTGTCGTATTGGCGGTAAAGCCGCAAGTCATGGCCAGCGTGTGTGAAGACATTGCCGCGGTGGTGCGCAATACCCGGCCATTGATGGTTTCAATCGCAGCAGGCCTAACCGCCGACACGATCGACGGGTGGCTTGGCGGTGGCGTACCCATGGTGCGGGTAATGCCCAATACGCCGTCGCTGGTGGGCAAAGGTGCTGCGGGGCTGTTTGCCAACTCACGGGTCAGCGAGCAGCAAAAAAATGACGTTACGGCCATTTTTGACAGCGTAGGTTCTGCCAACTGGGTGCAGCTGGAAGAACAACTACACGCGGTAACCGCCTTGTCTGGCAGTGGCCCTGCCTATTTTTTCCTGATGCTTGAAGCTCTGGAAGAAGCTGCCGTTAACGCTGGCATGGCAGCAGAAACAGCGCGCGAACTGGCGATCCAAACCATGGCAGGCGCCGCAGAAATGGCGGCTCGCAGTGATCTGGAACCGGCGCAACTCAAACGTAATGTGATGTCACCCGGTGGCACTACCGAGCAGGCGGTGAATACGTTTGAGCAAGGCGGTTTGCGCGAACTGGTGCAAAAAGCCTACTCAGCGGCCTATACCCGCTCCCAGGAAATGGCCAAAGAACTGGCCGGTAAATAACCATAGCAAACGGAGACACCCGCTGATGCTGCCGAAGATTCTGCTCACAATTTTGTCGATCGCCTCGTCGTTCTACATGACCCTGGTACTGCTGAGGTTTTTGCTGCAGCTGGCACGAGCCGATTTTTACAACCCCATTTCGCAGTTCGTAGTGAAGGTCACCAATCCTCCGCTGCGCGTTGTGCGTAAACTTGTTCCTGGCTGGGGCGGTATTGATGGCGCGGCTATCGTGCTAGCCATACTGATTCAAGCCATCACCTTTACCCTGGTATTGCTGCTGTATGACGCCGGCGCGGCGCTTTTCAATCCGGCGTGGCTGTTGGCCTGGTCAGTGCTGAACGTGGCGGGACTGGTAGCAACTCTGTATTTCTGGGCGGTGATTGCCGTGGTGGTTATCAGCTGGATCGCGCCCGGCAGCAGCCACCCGGCGATTCAGCTGGTGGCTCAGATTACCGAACCGGTCATGCGCCCGGTGCGCAAAGTGGTGCCATCACTGGGCGGCCTGGACCTGTCACCCATTATTGTATTTCTGATACTGCAGGTGATTACTGTGATGATTGATCACATGAAGGTCGCCACCGGCATGCCGGCGCTTTTGGCTGGAATGTAACTCAGGTCGGCGGTTGCAGCTCGCTGCTGCCGCCTTTAAACTGAGTCGCTTGGGCGCCGTTCCCTTAAGGCGTATCCGTATTTCTCGATTCCAGCCAGGAAGTCATCGCGCCAATGCCCGATCCATTGCCCGCAGATTCTGTTGGGCTTGTTACCCCGCAGACCTACCATTTTGATACACCGCTGAAGCTTGCTTGCGGCAAGGTGCTGAACCGCTATGAGCTGGTGGTGGAAACCTATGGCGAACTGAATGCCAGCGCCAGCAATGCTATTTTGGTGTGTCACGCCCTCAGCGGCCATCATCACGCCGCCGGTTATCACAGCGCCGACGAACGCAAAGCAGGCTGGTGGGACAGTTGTATTGGTCCCGGAAAGCCCATTGATACCCGCCGTTTTTTTGTGGTGAGCCTTAACAATCTGGGCGGGTGCCACGGCAGCACCGGCCCCAGCAGCACCAATCCGGACACCGGCTCACTGTATGGCCCGGACTTTCCAGTTGTCACGGTAACTGACTGGGTCAACAGCCAGGCGCGGCTGGCAGACAAGCTCGGCATAGAATGCTGGGCTGCGGTGGTGGGCGGATCGCTGGGCGGCATGCAAGCACTGCAATGGAGCCTTACCTATCCCGAGCGCATACGCCACGCCGCGGTTATCGCGTCAACACCGCGCCTGAGCGCTCAGAACATTGCCTTTAACGAGGTAGCGCGACAGGCCATTACGAGTGATCCGGAGTTTCACGCCGGGCGCTACAGCGACAATCTCACACTACCCCGGCGCGGTTTGATGCTGGCGCGCATGGTGGGCCACATTACCTACTTGTCTGATGCCTCCATGGGTGAGAAATTTGGCCGTGAGCTGCGCGAAGAAGCCTACAAATTCGGCTACGACGCCGAATTTCAAGTAGAAAGCTATTTGCGCTATCAAGGTGAACGCTTTTCCGAATCCTTCGATGCCAACACCTACCTGCTGATGACCAAGGCCTTGGACTACTTCGACCCCGCCTACGAATTCGACGGCGACCTGGCAAAAGCTCTGCAGGGCGCACGTTGCGAATTCCTGGTGCTGTCGTTCAGTACCGACTGGCGCTTTGCGCCAGAGCGCTCTGAAGAGTTGGTTAAAGCCATGATCGCCGCTCGCTGCAAAGTCAGCTACGCTGAAATTGACGCACCCTGGGGCCACGATGGGTTTCTGATTCCCACGCCACGTTATACCGATGTATTCACCGCCTATATGGACCGTGTTGCGCGGGAGATTGGAGCATGAGAGCCGATCTTGAAATTATCCAGCAGTGGATAAAACCGGGCCATCACGTATTGGATCTGGGTTGCGGTGACGGCACGCTGCTCGATTTTCTGCAGCGCGAACGCGGCGCAAGCGGCTATGGCCTGGAGATCAATCCAGCGCACATCACGCACTGTATGAGCCGCGGCGTATCAGTAATAGAACAAAACCTCGACACCCAGGGACTGGCTAATTTTGACGACAACAGTTTCGATGTTGTGCTGATGACCCAGGCCTTGCAAGCGGTACGCCGGCCCGACAAAGTGCTAGACGAAATGCTGCGCCTGGGCAACGAGGGCATTGTTACCTTTCCCAACTTTGCCCATTGGCGCCTGCGTTGGGGATTGGCGTTGAGCGGGCGCATGCCCGAATCCGAAGCGCTTCCGTATAAGTGGTATAACACCCCCAACATACGGCTGTGCACGTTCCAGGACTTTGAAGCTCTGTGCCGCCAGAAAAGCATACGCATCACCAGCCGCAAGGTTGTAGACGGCCAGCATCAGAACAGCTGGGTAGCCCGTTTGTGGCCAAACCTGCTGGGCGAAATCGCTATTTACCGCATCACCAAGGAGAATTCACAATGATGATTGCCAAACACTCGGTTTTTATGCGCTCGGCGTTTGCGCTGGTGCTGTTGTGCTTTGCTGGCCTGGCCCAAGCCGACAGTAAGAGCTTCGGTGAATACACCGTTTCCTGGAGCGTGCTGCCCAGTACATTCCTGACACCGGAAATAGCGAAAGAAAACAACCTGCAGCGCAGTAAAAGCATCGGCATTGTGAACGTTGCCATCATGCAAACCAACGCCGACGGTGCCTTGTCGCCGGTAGCGGGCCAGGTAGAGGGCCGAGTCACCAACGACATCCAGCAAGTTCGCTTTTTGGCGTTTCGCCGCATACAGGAAGGCAGCGCGGTATACTTCATTGCCGAGTACCAGTATGGCACGGCTGAATTGCTGACGTTCAATGTCACCGCGCGCCCAACGGGTCACAATCAGGAACTGCCGGTACGATTTTCCCAGGCCCTGTTTAACGACTAAGCCCTTAACAACTGAGCCTTCAATGCCCCAGACACTGGTTATTGCCAGCAACAACCCTGGCAAAATTGCAGAATTCAATGATCTTCTGGCCCCCTTGGGGCTGGCGCCCGTTGCTCAGGGAGAATTGGGCGTCGGTGAAGCCGAAGAACCGGCGGTCACCTTTGTTGAAAATGCCATTCTTAAAGCCCGCCACGCAGCCCGTATTACCGGCCTGCCGGCATTGGCAGACGACAGCGGTTTGGCTGTAGACGCCCTAGGCGGCCAGCCGGGCGTGCGCTCGGCGCGTTATGCCGGCGACGACGCCAGCGATGGAGACAACCTGAATGCGCTGTTAGCCAACATGGCCGATGTACCAGACGGCAAACGCAACGCCCAATTCCACAGCGTACTGGTTTACTTGCGCCACGCCGATGACCCTACCCCGCTGGTGTGCCACGGCCAATGGCACGGCAGTATACTGCGCCAGGCGTCAGGCGCCGGCGGTTTTGGTTACGATCCGATCTTCTTTGTGCCCGAACGCAGCTGCAGCGCCGCCGAGCTAAGCCAGGCAGAAAAAGGCCGGCTTAGCCACCGCGGCCAGGCGCTGGCGATGATGACCGAGCAGCTGAAACGTGAGCTGCGGGACGCATCTTGAGCTTAAACCCGACACCTGCGGCCGTTGAGCCTGCGCTTAGCCTGTACCTGCACGTGCCCTGGTGCGTGCGCAAATGTCCCTACTGCGATTTCAATTCCCATGCCATTACCGGGGATATTCCTGAAAGCGCTTATTTAAAGGCGCTGCTGGACGACCTCGATCAGGATTTACTCCTGGCCGCAGGCCGCACCATCCAAACGGTGTTTATTGGCGGCGGCACGCCATCGCTGATGAGCGGCGGTTTTTACAAGGATCTGTTTTGCGAGCTGAAAACACGGCTGGAATTTGCGGCAGACGCTGAAATCACCCTGGAGGCAAATCCCGGCACTCTCGAGCAGGGCCGCTTTGAGGCGTTCCGTGAAGCTGGTATCAACCGGCTGTCGATAGGCGTGCAAAGCTTTAACCCAGAGCACTTGCAGGCGCTTGGGCGCATTCACGACAGCCAGGCCGCCCACAACGCCATAACAGCGGCGCGCCAGGCCGGTTTTGACAACTTCAATATCGACCTGATGCACGGTTTGCCAGAGCAAACGCCTGAACAGGCACTGGACGACCTGGCCCAGGCGCTGTCGTATCAACCACCGCACTTGTCCTGGTATCAACTGACGGTAGAGCCCAACACCGAGTTCTACAGCCAGCCACCTGTGCTGCCAGACGACGACCGGCTGTGGGATATTTACAGCCGGGGCGGCGACTACCTGCGCAGCCACGGTTTTACCGATTACGAGATATCCGCCTGGAGCCAGCAAAATATGGCATCACGGCATAATCTGAATTACTGGACGTTTGGCGATTACCTGGCCCTGGGCGCAGGGGGTCACGGCAAAATCAGCCAGCCGGATGGCCAGATTCTGCGCTATTGGAAAACCCGTCAACCGCAAGCCTATTTGAACCGAATAGGTAGCCGCACCGCCGGCAGCGAGGCGATAGCCGTGGCAGAGCGGCCGCTGGAGTTTCTGATGAACGCGCTGCGCCTGGCCGCGGGCGTGCCCGAAAGCCTGTTTCAACAGCGCACGGGTTTACCCTTAAGCACGATTGCGGTACAACTTGACACATTAAGGCGAGAGGAGCTGATGCACCCTCAACGCATTCAAGCCACCGAACTCGGCCAACGCTATTTGAACAGCCTGCTGCAGCGGTTTTTGTAGACGGCTGTATTGACGTCAATGTGATGTCAGTGTGATGGCAACGTGATGCCAGCGATGATAGAGGCGGCAATAATCTTGGCGCCAGTGGCAAGGGAGCACACCCGATGGAATCTGCCCCAACTCAACGCCCGCCAAACAGGCGGCGGCTGCCTGCGCGACTAAAGGCCGGCCTTGCGCTGTCCGCACTCCTCGCTATCGCCCTGCTGCTGATCAACCAGTTGCTGCATACGCCCCAGGCGCCTCAAGGCATTGTTAATCTACAGCTGGCCGGCAACGCTGCACATACACGCGATATATTGCAAAGCTGGAGCCCGCAACAACAAGCGTGGGCCAGAGTCTCGTTACTTTTGGATTTTTTACTGGTTGCGCTCTATTCCGCTACCCTGTTCCTGCTAACCCGCCATCTTCTAAAAGACCGCCCCGGTGTGCGCGAACGCACAGCGGGGCGCTGGGTGATTATTCTCTTTGCGTTGGCCGCCTTCAGCGATTGCGTTGAAAACCTGTTGCTACTGAACAATTTGAAAGAGCCAGACGACCTGCTCAGCCTGATTGCCACGTTTTCTGCGTTAGTGAAATTTACCGGTTTACTGCTGGGCAGCGCGGGCCTGGTGATTATTCGCGCCGCCCGGCGTCATCCGCTTACCCACGCGTAAGCTGGCCGTTTATCAGTTGGTTCGATAAAACAACAAATCCCAGACACCGTGGCCCAGGCGCTCGCCGCGCTGTTCGAATTTGGTCACCGGGCGGCCTTCCGGTTTCGGCGAGAAACCACCTTCACTTTGGGTATTGGCAAAGCCTTCGGAATCCGCCATCACGTCCATCATGTGTTCAGCGTAGTTTTCCCAGTCTGTGGCTAAGTGCAGAATGCCCCCAACCCTTAACTTGTGGCGAAGGCGTTGAACAAATTCCTGCTGTACCAGGCGGCGCTTGTGATGGCGTTTTTTATGCCAGGGGTCCGGGAAAAATACCATTACCCGGTCAAGGCAGGCATCCGCCAGGCACAGGTCAATTACGTCGTTGGCATCAATGCTGTAAATGCGGATGTTTTCCAATCCACGGCCTTCAATGTCTTTTAGCAAAGCACCTACACCCGGCAGGTGCACTTCCACGCCAATAAAGTCCTGCTCTGGCGCGGCCTCCGCCATGTCCGCCAGCGAGCGCCCCATACCAAAACCTATTTCGAGATTCAGCATGGCATCGCGGCCAAACACCTGGCGCGGATCAATCATGCCGTGCTCCCGAGTCAGGCCGAATATGGGCCAGCTACGTTCGTAGGCTTTGCGCTGGCCCTCGGTCATCCGGCCCTGGCGCAGCACGAAACTGCGTACACCGCGGCGGGTGGTTACCGGGGACTCATCGGAACGGCCATTTTTAGCGTGAGCCTTTGGGGTATTTTCTTCAGTCATTATGCATCCTCAAACCGCGGCTGGCGGATTCTGGCGAATCGATAGTGCCAGTTTACCAGACGCCCGTT